>CAJUFQ010000033.1 GCA_910585625.1 uncultured Lachnospiraceae bacterium | reverse complement strand
GGAAACGGGTACAGAAAGTGGATATTGTTTTCAACTTTGTAGGGGAAATCAATTTTCTTTCTGCCACGCAACCGAAACGGCAAGGCGTATAGAAACTTGAAAAGACGGTACAGCCCTTGTAATCGGGGCTATACCGCCTAATCTGAAATTACTTCCTTCTAACCGTAAACATTTGATTTTCCGGGGTTTTTGAGCAATTTTGATACGGTTTGAACAGCCGATTATCGCTTGCTGAACTGGGGCGCGCGGCGGGCGGCTTTGAGGCCGTACTTCTTCCTCTCCTTCATTCTCGGGTCACGCGTCAGATAACCTGCCGCTTTCAATACCGGCCTATAGTCCGGGTCTGCCTGCAGCAGAGCCCTGGCGATACCATGACGGATTGCCCCTGCCTGACCAGTATATCCGCCTCCGCGGACATTTACCAAGACGTCGAATTTATCAACGGTCTCCGTTGCCGCCAACGGCTGGCGTACGATAACCTTAAGGGTCTCCATTCCCAAATAATCGTCGATGTCTCTTTTATTAATCGTAATCTTGCCTGTTCCGGGCATAAGATATACCCTGGCAATAGATTTCTTCCTTCTTCCGGTTCCATAATATCTTGCATTAGCCATCTTTCATTTCCTCCTGATTAAAATGTTAAGACTTCTGGTTTCTGAGCTTCATGTTTGTGTTCCGGTCCTGCATAGACAAACAGTTTCTTATACATCTGCCTTCCCAGAGGCCCTTTCGGGAGCATTCCCTTCACAGCAAGCTCCATGACTCTCTCAGGTTTCTTTGTCAACATTTCTTTTAATGTGGTCTCTTTCATTCCGCCCACATACCCGGAGTGATGGTAATAAATCTTCTGTTTCAGTTTCTTGCCGGTCACTTTCACTTTAGCGGCATTGACAACGATTACATAATCGCCGGTGTCCATATGAGGGGTAAAAATCGGCTTGTTCTTTCCTCGCAATACCTTTGCGATTTCAGATGCCAAACGACCTAAGGTCTTCCCTTCAGCATCAACTACATACCACTTTCTTTCGATTGTTGCCGGGCTGGCCATAAAAGTATTCATTGAATGTTACCTCCTTGAATTTTACGATGTTACTCTGATATCCGTATGCCGTCCTATGGCTGCTGGCCAGGGTACTATGCCTTGTCCCGGGCAGCCGAATGATTCCAAGATTCCATCCGTTCTATCATTTTCACACCATTTACATTTTTAACTTATACCTCAAAGCAAAAACGCTTCGCGAGGCCTGGCGCACGCTCTGCATGTGCCATACTTGTATATTCTATTATAAGTTCCCTGCCCTGTCAACAATTATTTTATTTGAGTTTCCCCATTTTTTATATCAGCTAATATTTTAGCCTTGCGGCATTATTTTGTAATGCCATTATTGTTCGCACTAAGCAGACGACATTGCCTACAACCGTGATTTGCATGTAAAATGTCCGACGACGGCTTTTCACCATCCGTCACCGGTCCGTTTCATCCCCATAGGCAATCCCCAGCATCGTCAGCCCATGCGCCGGGGCTGTCGGCCCTGCCGCGCCGCGCTCACGCCTTGCCAGGATACGAGGAATGTCCTCCGGGGAACGTTCCCCAATCCCCACCTGAATCAATGTCCCTGCAATGATGCGTACCATATTGTATAAGAACCCTGTCCCGGTGACGCGGATAATGACCACGTCCTCCGGCGTCCGTTCTGCCGAGCAGAAACGTATGGTACGCACGGTATCCTCCACAGCTGTCCTCACCGAGCAGAAACTCTTGAAGTCATGCTTTCCTACCAGACAGGAAGCAGCTTCCTGCATCTTTGCCACATCAAGGTCACGGTAATAAAAATACGTGTACTTCCGAAGTGTTGGTATCGGAATCTTACGGTTGAGAATCCTATACTCATATGTCTTTTCGCTATAACAACGCCTGGGATGGAAGTCCCCTGCCACCTCACAGGAAGACTGTGCCACAATATCCTCCGGCAGCCGTTGGTTCAGTGCGTAACAAAGCTTCTCTGGCGGAATGCGGGTACTTGTATCAAACACAGCCACATTTCCCAGGGAATGCACCCCGGAATCTGTACGGCTCGCGCCTATAACCCGGATGTCCTCTCCCAGCAAATGGGACAGCTCCCGGTTCAGCACTTCTTCTATAGTAATCCCGCTGGGCTGGAGCTGCCAGCCGCAGTAGGCCGTCCCATCATAAGCAACAACTAATTTTATCCTCTTCCTGACACTTGCATAGCCGCCTTCCTCTTTCACCATCCGTCATCACCAGCCTTCTCTATCAAACACCCTCCTAAAAGTACATAGCAAATTATCGCTCACCACAAAGACTGAAATAGCACAAAACATATCGCTCAGCCGCATATCACAAAAATCTGCGCAGCAGGATGACCGCTGCAAAATACCCCAGGGCTGCCAGATATGCTATCCCGTCTGCCTTCTTGTACTTTAAGGGTTTCATCTTCGTCCTTCCCTGCCCGCCATGGTAACAACGCGCCTCCATGGCCAGGGCCAGATCGTTGGCCCGACGGAAAGCAGAAATAAACAGCGGTACCAGCAACGGCACCATGGATTTCGCTTTCTTCACGAGGTTCCCGCTCTCAAAATCCGCGCCTCTGGCAAGCTGCGCCTTCATGATTTTGTCTGTCTCCTCGATGAGGATTGGGATGAAACGCAGCGCAATGGACATCATCATTGACACTTCATGAACCGGGACGCCAATTTTATTGAGGGGCTTTAATGCTTTCTCCAGCCCGTCCGTAAGCTGATTGGGGGTAGTTGTCAGCGTCAGCACGGAACTGCCCAGAATCAGGTATATCAGGCGCACCGTCATCAAACATGCATTTTTAAGACCCTCTTCGGTAATCTTAAAAACCCAGAATGCTGCCAGCGGTTCCCCGGGAGTCAGGAATAAATTAAACACTGCCGTAATAACCAAAATCACAATTATCGCCCGCAGCCCTTTTACCATATAGCCTACCGGGACTTTGGAAAGCAGGATGACCGCCAGCAGCCCTGCCGTCACTGCCGCAAACCCTGCCAGGTTCCGAAACACGAACAACGACAAGATATAAATCATTGTCGCCATCAGTTTCGTCCTGGGATCCAATTTATGGAGGACAGAGTCTGCCGGATAATATTGTCCTATCGTAATATCTCTTAACATATCGTTCCCTACTTTGCCTCTTATCTGAACATCCCTGCCGCGCCTGACAGTTTCCCATTCCCATGCTTCTCTGAAAAAGCCCGCAGGATGGACTGCTTCGCTTCCTCTAAGGTGGTCGCGACGCCCTCGGCCGGGATGCCCCGCCGCCGTAATTCATGCACCAGATACGTTACCTGAGGTGCGGCAAGCCCGACCTCTTCCAGCTCATGGTAATGGGCAAATACCTCTTTCGGCATTCCGTCATAAAGAACGCTTCCCCGGTTCATCACAATCAGGCGGCTTACATATTTTGCCACATCCTCCATGCTGTGCGAAACCAGGATAACCGTCATGCGCCGTTCTCTGTGCAGCTTTGCTACCTGGTCTAAAATCTCATCACGCCCTTTAGGGTCAAGCCCTGCCGTAGGCTCATCCAGCACCAGCACCTCTGGTTCCATGGCAAGGACGCCGGCGATAGCCGCACGGCGTTTCTGCCCCCCGCTCAGCTCAAAAGGAGAGCGGTACCAGTAGCCTTCCGGCAGCCCTACGCTGCGCAATGCCGCAAATGCTTTCAGCTCCGACTGCTTCCTGGAAAACCCCCGGTTTTTCGGCCCATAACACACATCCGCAAAAACATTCGTCTCAAACAGCTGATGCTCCGGGTATTGGAACACCAGCCCCACTTTGCCACGCAGCTCTTTCTTATCAAAATCCGCGTCATAAATGTCCTGCCCATTATAATAAATGCCGCCGGAACTGGCCTTAACCAGGCCATTCAAGTGCTGGATAAGCGTAGACTTCCCGGAACCAGTATGCCCGATGATGCCGATAAATTCCCCATCCCCGATTTTCAGGCTGACGTCCTTGAGGGCATGGGCCTCATATGCTGTTTTCTCACTGTAAAAATAGTTGACCTTATCTAATATAATTGACATAGCGCCTCCACCAATTCCTGCCTGGTCAGTATGCCCTGCGGAATCTGCAGCCCAGACTTGCGAAGCTCATGCGCCAGCAGCGTAACCTGGGGTACGTCCAGCCGGTAAGATTTCAGCTTGTCCACCTGGGAAAAGATTTCACGGGGCGTCCCCTGCATTACAACCTTGCCATCGTCCATCACATAGACCCGGTCGGCCCGCACGACTTCTTCCATGTAATGCGTAATCAGGATTACCGTCATGCCTTTTTCCCGGTTCAGCTGTTCCACCGCGTCCAGGACTTCTTTGCGTCCATTGGGATCCAGCATCGCCGTAGGCTCGTCTAACACAATGCATTTAGGCTCCATCGCCATTACCCCTGCAATGGCAATCCTCTGCTTCTGCCCGCCGCTGAGCTTGTTGGGGGAATGCTCGCGATACTGTATCATGCCCACAGACCTTAAGCTCTTTTCCACACGCTTCCAGATTTCCTGCGTAGGCACGCCGATATTCTCTGGCCCGAAAGCCACGTCCTCTTCCACGACGCTGGCGATGATCTGGTTGTCCGGGTTCTGGAACACCATTCCCGTACTCTGGCGGATGTCCCAGAGGTTGTCCGCGTCCCCCGCATCCTTGCCGTCTACCCACAAGGTCCCGCTGCCCGGTGTAAGAAGCACGTTCAGATGTTTGGCAAGGGTAGACTTTCCGGAGCCGTTATGCCCAAGAACAGCCACGAACTCCCCCTGCTTCACATCCAAGTCAACCCCATCCAGGGCCGTGAGGATGCTTTCTACATTGTCGTCTTCATCCCGCCTGATAAATTCATGCACTAATTTTCTCGCTTCAATAAAATTCATGGTTTCCTCTGTCTTCCTGCTTCCTTAAGATTCATTCATGTCTCGTCCCAGCTCAGACGGTGCAGCTCCCCTTCCAGCTTCATATGCTCAAACCGGTTCTGCCGCAATGCTTCGTAGAGCAGGATTGCCGCGGAATTGGATAAATTGAGAGAACGCGTCTCACCAACCATCGGAATACGTACACAGCTGTCTGGGTTCTGCTTGAGCAGCTCCTCGGGAATCCCGCCGCTTTCCTTACCGAACATAAGGTAGCAATCCGGTTCATAACTCACATCCGTATAGACCTGGCGTGCCTTGGTCGTCGCCATGTAAACCTTGGCTCTCGGGTTCCTAACCAGGAAATCCTGCCAGTTGACGTAGCGTGTCACGTCAAGTTCCTGCCAATAGTCCATGCCGGCACGGCGGATTGCTTTTTCATTCAGCTGGAAGCCCAAAGGCTCAATGAGGTGCAGCCTTGTCCCGGTAGCGACACAAGTGCGCCCGATATTTCCTGTATTTGCCGGAATCTCCGGCTCAAAAAGAACAATATTAAGCTTCGCCATCATAATTTCTCAATAAACCCTTCCATCCGATCTAGCGCTTCTTTCAGCTTATGCAGGGAATATGCATAAGAAATCCTCAGGAAACCTTCGCCGCATTCACCAAACGCCGTGCCTGGCACGACCACCACTTTTTCCTCTTGCAGCATCCTGGTCGCAAACTCGTCCGACGTCATGCCAAATTTCCTGATACAAGGAAATGCATAGAACGCGCCGTAAGGCTCAAAACATGTCAGCCCCATCTCCCGCAGACGTTTCACAAGGTAACGCCGCCTGCCGTTATACTCGTCCCGCATCGCCTCCACATCTGCGTCGCCATTGCGTACAGCCTCCACCGCCGCATATTGGCTGGTGGTCGGAGCGCACATGATTGCATATTGATGGATTTTCAGCATCTGCTCCAGGATATCCTCCGGGGCACAAGCATAACCCAGCCGCCACCCCGTCATGGAGTAGGCCTTGGAAAACCCATTGATCAGCACAGTCCTCTCACGCATCCCCGGCAAGGAAGCTATCGTCACATGGCTGTCCAGATATGTAAGCTCCGCATAAATCTCATCGCTGATTACATACAAATCGTGTTCTATGACGACTTGGGCGACAGCCTCTAAATCTTTCCGCTCCATAATCGCCCCGGTAGGGTTATTGGGAAACGGCAGCACAAGGATTTTTGTCCTGGGCGTGATCGCCGCCTCCAGTTCCTCTGCCGTGAGGCGGAAATCATTTTCTTCCTTAAGGTTGATAATCACCGGCTTCCCATTTGCCAGGACGGCACAAGGTACATAGGAGACATAGCTTGGCTGGGGAACCAGCACTTCATCCCCTGGATCGAGCATGGCGCGCATTGCCATATCGATAGCCTCGCTGCCTCCTACCGTAATCATCATTTCCTTATTATAATCATATGATACCTGAAACCTACGCTGCAGATATTTGGCAATCTCTATTTTCAGCTCTTTCAGCCCGGCATTGGAGGTATACGCAGTCCTGCCTTTCTCCAGTGAGTAAATGCCCTCGTCCCGGATATGCCAGGGGGTGTCAAAATCCGGCTCGCCAACGCCCAGCGATATGACGTCCTTCATCTCTGCCGCGATATCGAAGAATTTGCGAATTCCTGAAAAAGGAATATCTGTAATGCGTTCTGACAATGGACTTCTCATAAGCTCACCAGCATCCTTTCGTCATCCTGAGGTTTGGCAATCACCGTGCCATGATCCTTATATTTCTTGAGGATGAAATTCGTCTTGGTACTCAGCACGGAGTCCAGCGTGGAAAGCTTATCCGACACGAACTGCGCAACCTCGCGCAGCGTCTTCCCCTCCAGGGTCACCAGCAAATCGTAGCCGCCGGAAATCAGATAGACCGCGTTGACTTCCGGGTAATTATATACTCTCTCGGCCACGCTGTCGAAGCCCCGGCCACGCTGCGGCGTAACGCGTACCTCAATCAGCGCGTTCACTTTCTCCATACTCGTCTTTTCCCAGTCAATCAGCGTATGGTAGCCGCAGATGATGTGTTCTTCTTCCATAGCCGCCATCTCATTTGCGACCATAGATTCGTCCACGCCCAGCATGACTGCAAGGTCTTTCAGATCCACGCGGCTGTTCTTCTCTATATACGTTAATATTTTTTCTCGCATCTGCATAATCCTATTCCCTCCATCTACACGACTTTGTACAGTTCATCTGTTTTCGGCGGCTCCAGGAAACGCCTTTCTTCCCCATTCAGAAGCACACGGTCATTGCCACACGTCGCCTTGCCTATGACAGCGGCATGGATGCCTGCCTTTTCAAGCTCACGCGCCAGCGCATTGCCGTCCCGTGAAGCCATCAGCATACACCCGCTGGAAATCAGTCCATAAGGGTTGACATTGAAATATTCGCATATTTCAATCGTCTCCTGCTTCACCGGTATCTTTTTTAATTCGATTTCAAGTCCGACGCCAGAACTCTCTGCCATTTCCCACAGGGCTCCATATATACCTCCCTCAGTCACATCATGCATGGCGCTCACGCCGAACCGGACGGCGACGGCGGCCTCTGGCAGAACCGACAGGTACTTATCAAACCCTTGCGCCGCTTTCACAAGTTCTGCCGGATACCGCTGCCACAGCTCCTTTTCTTTCTCTTTGGCAATAATCGAGGTCCCCTCCAGCCCAATCCATTTACTGGCAAGGATGTCGTCCCCAGGCTTTGCCCCAGCAGTAGTGACCAGTTTGCCGGCTTTCGCCTTGCCAATCCCGCAGACATTAATCAATGGCTGGGTTACCGCTTTCGTTACCTCTGTGTGTCCGCCCATAATCTGCACATTTACCTCTGCACAGACACGTTCTATCTGTCCCATCATCTTCTTTAACTCTGCTTCCTGCGCATGTTCCGGAAGAAGAATCGTCAGCATGACCCCGATTGGCTCCGCCCCTGCGCTTGCAAGGTCGTTCATCGTAATGTGGATGGCAAGATGCCCGATATCTGTAGCGGTTCCTGTGATTGGATCCGCAGAGACTACAAAAACCTCGTCATCTGCCAGCCCGACTGCCGCGCAGTCCTCCCCCACGCCGGCCCCTAAGAGAACCTCGCTGCGTTTTGTATGTATTTGTTTGAACACCGAACGTTTTAAAACGCTCTCTGGTATCTTTCCGACTTTCATCACTAAATTTTCTCCTGCCTGATTTGACTAACGAGGGCAAACCCACCTTTATCTTTCACGCTCTTATGAATCTGAACGTTTCGGAATATTTTCCCACCAAATGCAATTACAAGGCTGTTTCAACATGGAAACAGCCTTGCATACATCCGATTACTCATCGCCGTTCTTCTTATCATCTTTTTTATCATCGCCCTCACCATCTCCAGGCTTCCCTTCCTCGGGCTTATCCTCAGGCCCATCTTCCGGGTCATCGTCCCCCGGATTCGGTTCTGGATTTGGGTTCGGCTCCGGGTTGGGATTAGGCTCTGGCTGCGGCTGCTGCGCCGCCTGCTGCGCCGCCTGCTGTGCCGCCAGCGCCGCATCATTCCATTGCGCCGCTGCTGCCTCAATCGCTCCCTGGTTCTGCGTCGCTACCGCTGCGTTCATAGCTGCCACGGCTTCCGGATTGGCGGATGCGGTGCCTACCACGACGATCCTGGGCGACGCTTTATAAGTACTCTTGTTAAAGACCTCCCGGCTCTGCTCTACGCCGTCAACCTTCACAATTTTCCAAAGCTGTGCCGTATACCCCACATGGGAAGACTGTTTCTGGCTGATATGGCCGATGGGATCCCCGGATGCCTGGAACTGCACGCCAGGGTCTGTCGTACTCAAAGTCTCGCTCTCAAAGATAACCTCACGGTTCGAAGGCCTGCTCTCCTGCCCGAAAATATTGAAGTAAATTACCATATCCTGCGTGTAACCCTCAATATAGATGGGCGCGTCTGTGTTATTTACAAATTTCAAATCTTTGTAAGTCCCTGCAATCGCAGCGTCCGCAGAGGGATCCACATAGCTTACAATCATCGAGTGGTTGAAACGCTCGGCAACTTCAAGTTCCGCCCGGATTACGGCGTTATATAATGTCGTGGACACCTGGCAGATCCCTCCGCCGTAAGTCTCCACGGTAGTCCCATTCTCATAAGACCCTGCAAGCTCATATCCGTTCTCGGCATCAAAGGGGCTTACCGCTTCATATACGGAAAACGTGTCCCCCGGATACACGACGGAACCATTAATCTTAGATGCGCCGTTCTGTACGTTCTTGGCACGTCCCGCACCGGAAGTCCCATAGGAAGTATGGAATCCCCCCAGTAAATCTTTGACCTTGGAAAGCTCCGCCTCTGACCCCCTGGGTTCTACCACATCCGCTGCGATTTCAATGGATCCCGTCCCGCCTTTCCACTCTTTCGTAAAATATTCCTCAAGGATTTTTGTGGACTCTTCTATATTGACGCTCACCCCCTGGCTGCCGGGAACAACGGTAAAACCGCCATTTTCCCTGGTAAGTCCGCCGTCCTTTGCCTCGGTGTTCAGCGTCTCTGCATATTTTTCCAACATCTGGCTGATTTTCTGGCTGTCTGCTTTATAAGAAAGCTCATAAACTTTGTCCTGGTTTTCCAAGTCCTTCATTGCTTTATAACGGACGATCAGATTTCCGCTCTTGCCAAGCCCCGCTGCCTCTTCTGCTATCTCCGGGTTACCCCAGGAAAGCCCAATCTCAGAAACCGGGATGTCCACGGCATTCTCTCCCGCACGCAGCGTCACGGTCTGGGACTGCAGCCCATTGAGGTAAGCCTCAACGGCATTTGCGGCCTCCTCCTGCGTCATCCCTCCGACGGCAATGTCTCCAAAATATACACGCTGCGGAATGGTAGACGTCTCATCTGTTTTGGCATTCACCGGAATCATAATAATTGCCGCCACTGCAAGTACCAAAAGAATCCCTGCAGCCGACAGGCCTTTTCTCCACTTCTTCATAATCTATTCTCCTACTATCCTGCTTCGTTTACACTTTACTTCCCTAATTCTAACACAAAAAACCAATTTTTCAAGATACACAAAGCACGAATTTCGTTGACATAACGTGCATCTTTCTGTATATTATGAACAGGCGAAGGCCCTTCCATTATACAAAAGCGGAGAGGAATACAGAAATTACCATAGACGCTACCAGAATCAGCGCGATTACTGCTGCAAAAGTTTTCTTCGTCTTAGGGTTGTTAAAATTCAGCATCGCTTTCACCTCCTGACCATATAGATTCAGCATCGCTTTCACCTTCTAACTAAATAGGTTAAGCATCGCTTTCATTTGCCGGCTGCTCAATATCAGATTAATTCAATAACAAATTATTATAGAAAGGATTTCAGCATATTATGTTCCATACATTTTATTACGTCCTCCTTGGGTGGACCCTCATTTTCATCGTAGTCGTATCCTACAAACGTTACAAAGCCAACCTCAAGAACGAGGAGTCAGAAAGAAAGTTCTGGAACCGGGAAAACATGGCCAACAACACGCGCAGACAGGACATTTCCCAGCTGGATTATGTGGATTTCTCCGGCGTATCGCTTCCGTTTGCCCTGTTCGAGGACAGCCTCCTAAAGGATTGCGAAGAACAAGTCCGCACATTGAAGGACAAGAAAATCTTAAACCTCACCGGCCTGAGCAACACCGACCTTAAATTAAAATATGGACCTGCCAACCTGCCTCTCCTGACCCAATACGACCAGAATTTCACGCTCTTAGTCCGTACCCTTAACACCTGGGGCAAACGCCTGGACGAGCTGTCCCACACCGAGGAAGCCATCTGCGTGCTGGCCTTTTCCGCCTCCATCGGCAGCGACATTAAGGCAACTTGGAGCCTCCTGGCCAGGCTCTATGCAGAACGGGGCGACGTCAGGCAGATCCAGGCATTAGAAGTTTCCGCCTCCAAGCTGAATTCGCTGATGAAAGAACCTATACTCGCTATGCTGGAGGGCTATCTGTCCCAATACAACATCACATAAGTTTTGCTGCGGACACGGCCAGATACTTACTTCGTGATTCTCCCGCAAGAAAAAATAATCTTATCTGTCATCCGGGAGGCTTCGCTCCTCGTCAGGCTGTCAAGCTCCCGGCCAATATCAATTCTATGATATTCCGCCAATTCTTTCAAGCGCCTTTTTTGCCTTTCGCTCGCCGGCTGCTGCTTTTTCACCTTATAATGCAGCGGTTTCGCCTCAAATTCCTGCGGTTCTTTGTCGCCAAACGTCTCCCAAAGATACCATAACAGCCTGGCGGTGGCCTCGGCGTCATCCAAGGCACGGTGTTTCCTGCCATGGTCAATATGCAGGATTTCACAAAGATAATCCAGAGATTTCCTTTCTGCGTCAGGCAGGAACTTACGCGCCAGCTTTAAAGTATCAATCCCCTCTTTGTGCAGCTCAATGCCCTGATTTACCGCCGCCTGCTTGAGGAAGCTAAAATCATAAATCAGGTTATGCCCAGCCAATGGGAAGCCTTCCGCAAACTCCAGAAACCCCCTGACTGCCTCCGCGCAGCCGCATCCCTCCTGTGCCATCTCGCTGGTTATGCCCGTGAGCTTTGCGATCTCCTCCGGCAGATCCATCCTGGGGTTGACCATCTGCTGGAATGTGCCGCAGGCCAATCCTTGCTTTACCTTGACCGCACCAATTTCCAGGATACGGTCTCTCTTGGGATTCAGCCCCGTCATCTCCAAATCCACCACCACATATGCATCCATTGCATGATTCCCCTCCTCTGAAAATCCCCTTACGTCCTCCCCCGGCTGGCTTACGCCGCCCTTAACTCCTCTGCCCATCTCGAGCCTCCTCTATGCGCGTTGCTTTGGCCTGCCCGCTCAGAGGGTCTCGCTCTTCGTACGAGAACAGGAAAAATTGCCGGCTCCTCAGTCTCTGCGGGTAATCGGTCAGCGTCCCGGCCTTTTGGAGGCTTTCCATGTCATGCCAGAACGCTTCCAGGTGCATGGGCCTGCCCTTTTCACAATACTGTCTGGCCTGTTCTCTGAACTCAGCCAGCGGCGGCGCCCAGGACGGCCGGCTCTTCATGCGTTCCCTGTGATATAGGTCGAATGTCAGCGTCTCCCGGTACAATCCCAGATGAAGGGGGTCTTCTTCCCCTAAATAATCCAAGAGAATTTCACAGCGTCGCAGCCTTGAATGGCTCATAGCCAGCAGCCCCTGACGTTCGTAAAATTCTCCCAGCTTTAAGAACAGATGGAAAGGATTGTTCTCCGTCAGCTCCAATACTTTTACCGTCATGCCAAACTGCCCACTGTTATAATATACCTCCAGCATTTCCTCCGCCAGCTTTATTTTGAGGATTTCTTCATAAGACAGCCAGTTGGTACGCATCACCTCATAGGGCGGATACTCCCGGCAGACCAAGCCATATTCCGCCCGATGCTCATGGATATAGGAACCTTTGAGGACTTTCAGGAATCCGAGCTGAAGTTGCTGGGGTTTCATGGCATACACCCGCCGGAAGGATTCGGCAAACGTAGCAAACCCTTCCCCCGGAAGCCCTGCAATTAAGTCAAGATGCTGATGGACATTCCCTGCCTGCCGCACCCGGGCAACGGCCTGTTCCAGACGCACAAGATCCATCGTCCTTCCGATTTCCCGGATTGTCGGCCCATGGGTGGACTGCACCCCGATTTCAAGCTGAATCAGTCCCGGCCTTAAAGATGCAATCAAATCTAATTCTTCTTCCGTCAGCAAATCGGCCGAAATTTCAAAATGGAAATTGGTCACGCCATTGTCATGCTCTCTGAGGTATCTCCAGATACCCAGGGCATGTTCGTGGCTGCAGTTGAACGTCCTGTCCACAAATTTGACCTGAGGCGCCCGATGATCCAGGAAAAACTGCAGTTCCTTTTCCACAAGGCCCAGGGAGCGGAAACGCAGCCCATGCCCGACCGAAGACAGACAATAACTGCAGGAAAACGGGCAGCCACGGCTGCTCTCATAATAAATAATCCTGTTTTCAAATCTCTCTAAATCGCTATAACAAAAAGGCAGTTCGTCCATGGAAAGCGTCTCACGCGCAGGCGTCCTTACAATCTCCCCCTGGGCGTCGCGAAACACCAATCCTGAAATCTGAGAAAGCCCTGACACGCCATTCACATAATGACCGCACAGCTCCCGGAACGTTGCCTCCCCTTCCCCAACCATCACGCCTTTGGTCATGGGGCAGCCTGCAAGAAACTCCGGAGCGTCATAGGAAACTTCCGGCCCGCCTGCCCAGATTGGCACGTCTGGCGCGACTTTATGGAACTCAGCCGCTATCTCCATCACATAACGATAATTCCAGATATAGCAGGAAAAGCAAAGCACATCCGGCTTCTGCTTATAAATATCCTGCAAAATGTATTCGGTACGGTGGTTAATGGTGTACTCCACCAAACTTACATGCTCCTGATAATCCGCGGCATAAGCTTTCAGGCTATATACCGCAAGGTTTGAATGAATGTATTTTGCATTAATTGCAACTAACAGAATTTTCATGCCTTTCTGAAACCTTTTGACAGTTTTTCCTTTCTGTGGTATTTTGTAACTATTGACATTTTATCTTGCAAAGAAGGGACATACATGAACCAGAATGAATTTGAACGATTAGCGGAACTATTTAAAATATTCGGAACCCCGACACGTCTCCAAATCTTATACGCATTAATCGATCAGGAAAAATGCGTCTACGACATTGCGAAAGAGCTGGGAATGTCCCAAAGCGCCATTTCCCATCAGCTGAGCATCCTCAAGCAGAACCGCCTGGTCAAAAACCGCAGGGAAGGGAAGACCATCTATTACTCCCTCCTGGACTCTCATGTGATGACGATTATTGCCCAGGGCCTCTACCACATCCGCGAATGACGGCAAACCAGAATGGGGCATAATCTATGCCCCATTCGATTGGCTTACGCCATCCTTATTTCACATTAAATGTAACAGACGCTTTCTTATTGTTAAAGGTAACAACGGTAATAGTCGCTTTTCCTTTCTTCAGCGCCTTTACCTTGCCCTTGGCGTCTACCGAAACAATTTTCTTATTGCTGTTTTTGTAAGTTATCTTACTGCTCGCTGTGTTCTTCGGCAGCTTCACCTTAATCTGGAAGGTCTTGCCCTTTTCCAGGTCTTTCTTCTTCGCATTGAGGACAATGTTCTTCGGCGCCGCCTTGACTGTCACTTTACACGTAAGCGTCACCCCATCAACCTTAGCCGTGATATTGACTGCTTTCTTGCCGGTTTTCAGGGCTTTCACCTTGCCCTTCTTGACAGACACAGCCTTCTTATTGCTGCTGTTCCAGCTTACATTCTTCTTCGTGCCATTTACTTTGAGGCTGAATTCTTCGCCTTTACCTAACGTCAGTTTTGTCTGGTTCAGGCTGACCACAGTCACTGTACAAGCGGCCGTCTTGCCCCCTGCTTTTGCCGTAATCTTCGCAGTCCCTGCTTTCTTGGCCGTCACGGTTACTTTTCCTGCCTTATCCGGCTGCGAAATGGATACGACTTTCGGCGCGCTTGTCTCCCAGGTCACCTTCTGTTCCGTGGCGTCAGAAGGAGCCACAACTGCTTTAAATGAAGCTTTCTTGCCTATGGCAAGGGTCAAGGCTTTCTTGTCAGGGCTTAAATTCACGCTGCTTACCGGAATAATAGCTTCTCCCTCTTTCACCGACACCTTCGTGACAAAAGTCTTGCCAATCTTGCTGCTGAGAGAAACCGTCGTGGTGATTTCAGCCTCTCCGGCTGCTACTGCGGTTATCTTACCCTCCTGGCTGACGCTTGCTACTTGCGGGCTGCTGCTCTCAAAAGAAGTAACGACTTGCAGCTTTGCAGCCTTTGCTTTCTCCGCCAAATCGTCCGGGTAAGTTACTTTCATGTCCTGTGTATCGCCGACATACATCTCTGCCGCCGAATCCCCGGCAGGCGAAACCGCCACATTTTCCAGGGAAGCCTTTGCTGCTGCTTTGTCTGCTTCCAGCTGGGCTTTCTCGTCCGCTGTCCCTTTCCACTCAACCGCAAGCCCTGCGATAACCGGGGCCGGCGCTGCCTTCCCCTCGGCATTTTCTGCATAGAAGTGGACTTCGGCCTTATCTGCCACGCCCGCGACGGTAAATGCGGCTTTCGCCGTCTGCTTGGCGTCCGATCCGGAAAGCGTAATAACGGTTTCCTCACTTTTCACAGCCTTCCCGGAATCATCCGTATATTGCACGTAGAATTTAATGGGCCTCGATGCGCTCCACCATTCTGCAAAATAGCCGGCTGCTTCATACGTGCCGTTCTCTAAGGGGATAATGTATTCGCATACTTTCCCATCCTTCGCCCACCAGCCGTTTGCATAGATGGAATTTTCTGACGAAGTCCGGTTTCCTGCATTTGCATAACCTTCTTTGCTGCTATCTTCCGGGTTTACAATCCCCCAACTTCCCTCTGTATATATCTGGTCCGGCAATGCGTTGCGCAAGTCTGCCTTTTTTCCTACAAGCTCATAATATGCGGACTTAGACAGATTGCTGTTCCAGTTTCCGACGCCGGAGTCAATATAATAAATCAGGTCTTCTGATACGCTTATTACCTCAATCGTCTTTTCCGACGTCCCTGTTTTGCCGTCTACCGTAAACGTCCCCTTCACAGTGACCGTTCCCGGAGCCTTAAAGTCATCTGCCGTTTTATCCCAGGTAACCGCTACTTTCTTCGTCTCCCCGGCAAATACCACATCGGCTTCCGCAGGGAGCGTATACCCGGTCTCCACCACCGTCGGGAGGCTGCCCTCCGCCAGAGATGGGGTTCCCCATTTTGTCGTCAACGCTTTATATTCAGCTTCTGTTATGTTCATGACCGTCCCATGGCACGGCTTTTTCGGAAGGTTCGCCTTCGCCTTTGCATCCGTAAACTCTCCAGACGCCAGGTCATCGGTAAGCATCGGGTAATACCTGACTCCTCCGAAATCGTCAATCAGCAGGCAATAATTTGCCCCTACTTTTTCCCTGTCGTCATCGTTAATCCTGAAACAGCAGGGACCCTCGCCGCCGCCAATTTTCTTGGGATATACGGAATTGATGCCCGTCTCTGACTTTGTCCAGCCTACGCCTTCCCACTCTCCGAGCAGGGTATCTGCCACCTCTTCATAGATGTATTTCGCATCGCCGGCCTCATTCTTGGAAAAACGGTAATACCGATTGTCCTCACCTTTGATTACGGTGGTGTCAATGGTGCTGAAACTATTCTCAATCCAGATTTTAGGCTCTGTAAAAGTATAGAAATCCCTGGTCTTGCAGTAGTATACCCTCTGTTTTCCGTAATTATCTTCCTTCACTTTAGAAGACCAGAAAAGCATATATTCCCCGGTAGTATCATCATAGAATACTTCCGGCGCCCAGGTACATCCCGCCTCAATCTGCGCGCTGACTACAGCCATACGCTGATTCGTCCAGTTAATCAGGTCGTCGGACTCCCAGACCATAAGCGCCTGGCTGCCTTCTTTCTGCACGCCGTCCCAATTCCAATTTGCCAAGGCAATGCTTAAGTCGGTCGCTACCAGATAAAATTTGTCTCCTTCCGGCGAACGCAGGATATATGGGTCGCGCAGCCCCGTAGTTCCCATTTCTGACTTAAGTACCGGCTCGCCATCGTTCAGCTCTTCCCAATGCATCCCATCACGGCTTGCCGCCAGAAAAATCTGCTCTCCTGCTCCGTCCCCTGCGAAATATGCGAACACATAATCTGTCATCGCGTCCACTTCTGCTTTTTTCTTGACAGTGACGTCAAATTCCTTCGTCCTGTCCCCGGCAGTTTCTTTAATCGTTGCCGTCAGCTTTACTTTCGTGTCCGTATCCTGCCTGGTCACTACTCCGGCTGGCTTATCGCCCTGCGGGGCAGCGCTGATCACCGCCTCATTGTCAGACGTCCAGGTGATGGCGGATCCTCCTTTGCCGACAGACGGGAGCGTGATATTTCCCCTGATATCATCCATATTGGGAATTCTGAGCGACTCATATTCCACTTCTGACTTGCCCAGTACCTTAACCTGGTAAGTCTCCGTCTGCGTTCCCCTACGGTTATAGGATGCTTCCACAGTCACTGTTACCGCCGTTTCCGCGTCTTTCGGCGTGACTTTGCCCTTCGCATCAACCACGCTTGCGTCAGAAGACGTCCAGTTCAGGACAACCCCTTCCAGTTCCGCTGGGAAAGAAAGGTCTGAAACGACATGATCTTTATCTGCGTTCCCATTCAGCATAAGCGGCAGTATCTTGTCTTTCACTTCATTTACTTTTGCCGCTGCCGGGGCTTCCAGGGCAGATGCGATTTCCTGGTGGCTGCCTGCGACCTGTTCCTCCGTCAGGGCAGATTCGTAAACCTTAAAATCAAGCAGCGCCCCTTTGAAATAAGGATCCGGCTTATAAAGCGACTTGCCGATATAGCCAATACAAGCGTCCGTGCTGTTGGCATTCAGCATATCCTGGATCTTGTACCCGGACTCCGTTGTCTTTGCTTTCAGTCCATTCAGATAGTACGTGACATTACCCTTGTCAAATACGACTGTGACAATGTTCTTCCCCTCATTCTCGCCGGCAATAGCCGTCTCCTTATCAGAACGCAGCTCTTTTTCACCATCTTTGATGGCCCCCATCATCTTGCCGGAATAATCGCCGGTGCTTGGCGCCACGAAAAGGTAATTGTTTACCTTGGGGTATTCCCCTACCGTGGTTCCCAGCGTCAGCAGCCAGGCCGCCGACTGGGTGTTGTTCATGTAAGTAGCCTCAAGGGTAAATGATTCCTTGCCTTCTCCCTTGATGACCCCTGACGGAATCTCCACATATTTCTCGCTCCCGTCAAAATTCAGCATATTGCCTTCATTGCCTGCTGAAAAATCTGCGTCCGCAAAATTCTTCAGCGTCCCGTGATGGGAGTTCCCGCTGACGTCCGTCAGTTTCCCATCCGCATGGCTCATGTCGTAATGCAGAGCCGGCGTCGGCGCGTCGTCCGCCGCCTTTGCTGTCCCCAGCGCATTCGCCGGATACAGCGTGACTGCCATGGCAAAAGATAACGCCCCTGCCAGGCACCGTTTGAAAATGTTCTTCTTAATCATATGCCCTCCTTTTTTAAACATAATAGCAACTACCCATAACGCCTCATCTCACCAGCATTTGGGTATACCTATTTTACTAAATTATTCAGTAAAAATCAACAAAAATTATAGCATTTAGCCAAAATTCCTTTTACTATATTAGTTTATTATGGTATAATTGAACGGAAGTATTTTAGTAAATTTACAAAATTTATTACAAGGAGGGAAACATATGAAATTTAAGACGTTTCTGAAATCTGCAATCGCAGGATTTACTGCTTTTGCAATGGCTGCCACAATGATGCCGGCAAGCAGCCTTGGCAGCGTGAAGGCTGCCTCCACCGACGGCAACATGATCCTTCATTGGGATATGACGCTCAACGAGGACGGCACGCTGAAGGATCTGAGCAGCAAAGGACATAACGGGACATCTGTCGGAAAGGTTGAATTCAGCAAAATTGACGGCATTGACGTCGCAGAACTAAAAGGGAAAGATAAAAACGATCCCGGACACGTAATCATTCCGGACGGAACCATCGGCAATGATATGACTGAGATTACCGTTAATATGCTGGTAAACATCACCCAAAGCGTAAAATCCTCCTGGATGTTCTGCCTTGGCTCTTCCAACACTAAATATCTATATCTTACCGCCTGCTCAAGCCAGAAGGGATTCTTACGCGGCGGAGCAGGAAACGGAAATCCCGGTTATAGCCATGAATCTTCCATCGATGGAGAAGAAGCCCTGACTGTAAACCAATGGCAGAACATAACCGTTACCTACAAAGACGGCGGCAAATTTATTTTTTATAAAAACGGAATAAAGCAGGCCGAAACCGACCTTTCCACTGGAAATGCCGGTGAATTCCAGCTTAAGGACCTGATGACCGCCGCAGACGGCCTGGACGGTTACATGGGGCATTCTTTCTATACTGTCGACAATTATAACGATCCGGAATTCCAGGGCAAAGTGGCTGATTTCCGCATTTATGACAAAGCGATGTCGCAAGAAGAAGTAACCGAACTGTATGGTGATATTGACACCATGCTAAAAGGCCTTGCCGACAATGACTTCGGGCCTTCTGATATCGATCTGAAAGAAGAAGACTGCTTGGGAACCAACGCTTCCAAGGACGCTATTGAGACAAATCTGGTTTTACCAAGTAAGACCACTATCAAGGGCGATACCGACCCTGCAAAAGCCGCAACCATCACAAAATGGACCAGCAGCGATCCTACCGCTATCAAAGAAGACGGAACCGTCACCCGTTCCACTTCCGACAAGACGGTGACACTGACCGCTACCGTTGAGCGCAACGGCATTAAGGTTGACAAAACTCTCACTTTCAAGGTATTGAAGACGCTTACTGAAGAAGAAGCGGCTCAGATGGATCTTGATGCGCTTTACCTCAACAAGATTAAAGATGATATCCGCGGCAATATTTACCTGAATACCACCGGCGAAAACGGAAGCCAGATTAGCTGGGAATCCTCTGATGAAAGCATTATCAGCACGAAGGATGACGGCAAGATTTCTGCGGGCAAAGTAAACAGGGCAGCCGATAAAGACAGCAAAGTCACGCTTACTGCCACAGCAGTCCTGAACAGCTCAACTGCAACAAAAACATATGAATGTACCGTGAAAAAAGCTTATACGACCCCGGAAACTACCGATTATATTTTTGCTTATTTCCCATACACGAGTGCAGGCGGCAGAGACGAACGTATTTATTTCGGAATAAGTGAGGACGGCTTGAACTTCTCCGCACTGAATGACAAGAAGTTTATACTGGAATCCAAATATGGAACCCATGGCTTACGCGACCCCTTCATCATCCGCTCCCATGAAGGCGACCGCTTCTTCCTCATTGCTACTGACCTTACGGTAGCCGGCCTCGACCAGGACGGCACACACTATCCGGGCCAGGACTGGAATGAGAACCAAGTTAAGGGAAGCCAGAAAATCATGGTATGGGAATCCACCGATTTGGTAAACTGGTCCGAGCAGAGGGAATGTAAAGTAGCGAAAGACAACGCCGGCTGCACCTGGGCGCCGGAAGCATACTGGGATGATGAGACAGAGCAGTACGTCGTATTTTGGGCGTCTAAAACCGGCGACGACGACTATGGCAGGCAACGTCTGTATTATGCAACCACCAGAGACTTTTATCAATTCTCAGAACCTCAGGTATGGATTGAGGAAGCAGGCTCTGTCATTGATACAACCGTCCTCAAAGTTGGCGAATACTATTACCGATATACGAAAAACGAAGACGGAAAAGCAAACAAACACGGCACGCCCAGCAAGCATGTTTACTGTGAGCGCAGCAAATCCCTGACAGCGACCGAATGGGAATTCGTATACAAGGACTCTCTGGCAGAAGGCACAGACTGGGCTATTGAAGGACCTTGCATTTACAAATTCAATGATGACGACAGAACAAACGCCAAAACGCTTGCCGCACTGAAAGACATCACATTAGATGACACCAAAGATATTTACGGCCTGATTGCAGACCGCAACGGCAATTATATTTTCCCAGGAGTTTCTGATGACATTACCACCGGAAAATTCAGCAGGCTTGGCGATAATAAATCAGCAGAAGTAAACGGAACCAGCATTTATTCTATGCCGGAACCGATTGCCAGCCATGGCACGATTATGCCGATTACCTCTGAAGAGTACAACAATTTACGTCTTAAATGGGATACACAGTACAAAACCGCAGCAGACACATATGTGAAACAGGCAGACGCTGCCGAAGCAGAACTGAGCCTGCCGGCAACAAAGGTTTCCTCAGACATGACGCTTCCCAGCACGACGTCCAACGGTGCAGAAATCACCTGGGAATCTTCCAATGAGGCAATCATTGCTCCCAACGGAAAAGTTAACCGCCCAAGCTATAAAGAGGGCGATGCAGTTGTAACGCTGACGGCAACCATCACTGCCAAGTCCAGCGACAAAGCAATACGCGACCAGATCAGAAGAAAGAGCTTTGAAATCACAGTTGAAAAACGGGATCAGGATGTGTTTACCGTAACCTTCAACAGCAAAGGCGGTTCCGCAGTCAAGAAGCAGACCGTGACCGATGGCCAGAAAGCTGTTAAGCCCAAGAATCCTACCAAGAAAGGCTACACATTCGCAGGATGGCTCAACGGAAGCAAAGCATACAACTTCAACACTGCAGTGACCAAGAATCTCACACTGACAGCTAAATGGACCAAAGTGACCGTCAAGACGCCTTCAAAGCCTACTTTAAAGAATAACAAAGGCAAGAAGATAGCTGTTACCATCAAGAAGGTATCTGGCGCGGCCGGCTACCAGGTTACTTACTCCACTGACAAGAAATTCGGCAAGAAAGCTACCAAAACCGCTGACAGCAAAAAGAACACGCTGACCCTGACGAAACTGAAAAAAGATAAGACCTATTACGTAAAAGTAAAAGCCTACAAGAAAGACTCCGCAGGCAAAAAGGTTTACTCCAAATTCAGTAAGGTAAGCAGCATTAAGGTTAAAAAATAGTAATTTTGAGGGGCGCCACAATCTGTGACGCCCCCTCTTATCCTCAGATACGGTACTCCGTATATAGCCTCTTACGGTATTCTCTGTCTTTCATGCTTCGCCGGATGTCGTCCATCCGCTTGTCAAAAAGAAGCTTCTCATACAAAAGATTCAGCCTCTCTTCACCTCTTTCCATCCCCTGTTCGATTCCTCTTTCCATTCCCTGTTCGATTCCTCTTTCCATTGCGATTTCCATAATATTCATCTGCACCGCCTCCCATTCTTCACTTTCTTTGACTTCTCTTACGATTCTATCTAACTCCACAATCCTTTCATCCATAGTTAATATTTCCGGATTGCCCAACCTGCTATCCTTCATATATTGTAGCAGACTTATCAGCTCTTTGGAACCATTTTTGCTTGCCATATTTAAAAACATCTTAGCCGTGCCATCCTCCAGACGCAGTCCCTGGATTTCTTCACACTGTTCTGTAAACGTGTACTTCGCCAAACCCTTTTGGAAAAAATCATCCTGGGTAATAAATATGATTGCTGCAGAAGGCAGCCACCGATATTTTGTATCCTTTCCAGACTTAAGGATAGGGGCGTCTAAAAGCGACTGATAAAACCTAGACCTCTTTTTTATATCGTCACCACTGCTGTCATTCTGCATCTCCATATCAAATACCCGGCCGTCCGGGCTCTTTGCCCAGGCGTCCAGGCGAATAGCCCGCCTCCCCTCCTGATTCAAGATCACTCGTTCTACTTTCACTTCCTGCAATTCCAGTTCCGGTTCTCCCAAAATGATGCTAAGCGTACACTCATATGCACGCTTATCTTGCATGACAGACAGAAACAGCGCGAAATCACTTAGATTCGGCTGGTATCCTTCCGGGATAATCTCTTTTAATCGCTTTTTGTCCATAGACATTCCTCCCATGTTTTAAAATTTTCTGTAAGCTAAGATTCTCACGGGAACACCGCGCTGATCAGACCTATGCCTGTTAGATATGCTTTTAGAAATCTTGCTTTCGTTTACTTTACCATACTCGGTAATCCATGTAAAGAGACAACCGCATCAAACCACGGATATCAACCGTTTGCAGCCAAAAGGGACGCTGCAATCTGCAGCGCCCCCTTTTAAGTCTGCATATAGCGGACCATCACATCCACGCTACCGGCAACCAGCAGGATTCCTCCCAGTACATAAGCTTTCATCTTATGTTCAAACCCCAATCGGTAGCCAGTGTACATGCCCACAATCGTGACCAGGACTGTCAGGAACAACGTCAGGAGCAGAAGGATGGCAATGCTGCTGCCCAGAAACCCCAGGGACACCCCGGCAAGGAACGTAAACAAAATGCTCCTTAAGTAAACCCGAAAAAATTTCCTGATTTCAAATTTCTCTTCCCGACGTTCCACAATCCCTTCATTCCTCCACGCTTTGAACAGCAAGCGTATGCCCAGTATCAGAAGGATAGACGCGGCAACGACCTGTCCCAGGAAATCCTTCTTGTCCTGCGTGCCATGGCTGGCCAGGAAGAGGGAAAGCATATCCCCCATTCCCAGAGCCAACGCCTGGCCGACCGCCAACACTGCGCAGAACACAGATAATTGTTTTTTCTCTACTTTCGCTACCAGGGAACCCTGGCATTCCATTGCGCCAAAAATTTCCAGTGATATCCCTAATACAACCATTGTCTCTTCCAACATGCTCATCAGCCTCTGCCCTTACCCTTACTCGTCCTCTGTCTTTACGGCATCTGTTCGGAAAATAAATTTCACAGAACCCTTCGTTCCGTCAGCTACTTTTGTAAAGGTCTGGTAATCTTTTCCTGCGTTCACGACTGCTTTCAGCCTGTTCAGCATTTCCACGACATCTCCGTCATAGGCATCGGCCAATTTCTGTATTCCTTCCTCGTCAAACTCCACCATGCCGTCCATCAGCTCCTTGGAACCGTCGTCCAGCTTGCCAATGCCTTCCTGCACCAGTGAGGTTGCACCGGAAAGCTTCGATGCACCGTCTATCAACGCACCATTATTTGACACGAGTGCAGCCGCTCCATTGGTCAGTTGGCTGATTCCGTCCGTCAGCGTGGGCATGCTGTCGCTCATCGTCTGCGTACCCTGGCTCAACGCCTGCATACCGCTTACCAGGCTGTAACCGCTCCCTGCATCCTCGGCGTTAATCGCTTCTGAAATCTGCGCCTTTGTCGCATCCACTGCAGTAATCGTCGCTGATTCTGCAGCGGTCTTCGCAGCCGTCTTTGCCGTATCTGCCACGGCAGCTCCCACGGTGTCCTTTGCGCCCTCCGCAATCCCTGCCACAATCTGATTTGCCACCTGCCCCATTGTCGCCTTTAAGTTTTTGTCTGCCATCACGGCGCTTACCGTCTGGCTGACCAATGCGTCCACCGTAGCTTTGATCTGCGCTTGGCCTTCCGCAGAATTGATTCCCTCATTTACCTGGCTTTCCACCTCCTGCATCTTGGCGTCCACATTTGACGCCACCAGGCTGTTGATGGTCTCCTGCTGTCCGGCAACTAACGAATTAATCTGCTGCTGGGCTTCCGAACCGTCCGTATTGACGGACGCATTCACAGCCTCACAAATCTGTGCCACAGCCTCCGCGCTCAGCGTTCCGCCTGTTTGGGCAGCCGCTTCCGCCGCCTGGGCGGTCTGCTGTGCGATTACCGTAGCTGTCACGCCAGAGGTTACCTGTCTGGTCACTTGCTTCACGACCTCCTGCGTAACGCCCTGGACTACCTGCGGTTTATATTCTGCCATTTTCTGCGCTCTTGCCGTTTCAGTCGCCACCTGGGAATATGCCGGAGCCAATGCCGAATTCAGCACGCCTTGTGTATACGTCCCCAGTCCTGCAGACACCTGGTCTTTCGCGCTCTGATTTCCTGCAAGGCTGTCATAGAACGTCTGGGACGCCTGCTTCTTGATGGCTTCCGTACCTTGCTTCTTATCCCGGAAGGTACTGTCAATGGCGTCATCCGCCTGTTTAATCAGCGAGGCTTTCTCGTCCTCCGTCATCTTCGACTTCAAAGTCTCATCCAACTGCGCCACGCCGCTGTTCAAGGTTGCCGCACTGCCATTCAAAGTTGCCACGCCGCTGACCAAAGTTCCCGATGACGCAGAGAGGGTGCTGATTCCCGCATTCAGCTGAGACGCGCCGTCCGTATAGCTCTGGATGCCGTTTTTCAGCGTATCGATTCCTGACGCAAACTCTTTCATGCTGCCAGCCAAGGTATCCAGCCCTTCCGAAAGCTCCGTCGTGCCGTCCACTAACTTCTCCGAAGCCTCCGACAACGTATCCACATTTTCCTCCAAGCCGCTGAGGTCAAATGCCTCGCTTAAATCACTGCCCCCCAGCAAATCGTTCATGGCGATTGTCATCGTCATTTCCAAGGAGAAATCCTCCACATCAGCAGTGATTTCCACGTATTCCGGAATCTGCACGTCTTCATCCAAATCCTCGTCCTCAATATCCAGGCTCTCTTTCAGCCCTGGCATTGCCATGCCTACGGCAATCTTCCTGTTTCCGTCTGAAATCACCTTTCCATTTGTAATTTCCACATTAGAGTAACCCTCTGGCAAAATCATGCCCGTCATAACGGTGAAAGGCACATATACCTCATATTCTTCCCCATCTACAATTTCCGTCGTCTTCTGATGGTTCGTATAGTCAAAATGTATCTTGACCTCGCCGCTCTTTCCGGCTATCTCCTCTGGGGTTACTTCCTTACCATCCAGGAAATAGGTGATCTTCTGGGTAATCGGCAGCTCTTTGGCCGTCGTTCCCTGATAATAAATATCTTTGCCGTCTGCCTGCCAGGTGAGTTTGTCGCCGTTCTGTGTAAAACCTTCATCGCCCTTCACGTTCTCAATCTCCTGCAAGTCTGACGCATCTTCCAATGTGGCTTTCCCATCCTTATTTTTCAGCCACTCGCTGACAATGACGCTGTCAGCAGAACCATTGGCATTAGCCACCACATAAACCGTCTCTTCTTTCCCTGCATCCTCAGTCTCCTGGGAAGCGGAAATTACAGTTTCAAGCGCGTGTTTGATGTCTTTTTCCTCGGCCTTGCTTTTCTTATCAGATTGCTCAGCCATCCCATCGCCTTTTTCTGCGTATACGGTATAGGCCATGCCTGCGCTGCCGCCAAGCATTGCGACTGTAACGGCTCCTGCCACTACCTGAATCATATATCTGCTCCTGAATTTTTTCCTTAATTCTAAATTTTTCATGATTACGACCTCCGTTTATTCTGTAATTTCTATATTAATCATTTCAATCCATAATCTCAGGTTTCCATTATTTCAGTTTTCATTATCTCAGCTTCCAGCGTGCTGACCCATTTGTAAATTAAAACTACATCGGATATTTCTGCCATATGCCTTCCACACAGATGCTCAGACCGCATTCGCCTCTTTGGCCTTCGCTTTCTTTTCCTTGCCTGGGCCAAATCCTATGCTCGTTGCGCAAATCAGCCGGTCAAATACCATGAACATTGCCGGGAGGATGAAGATGGCCACAAACATACTGATAAGCGCCCCTCTGGACATCAAGGTACATAATGAACCAATCATATCAATCCTGGAATAAAACGCCACGCCGACTGTCGCTGCAAAGAAGCTCAGCGCACTTCCCACGATAGAGGAAATGGATGTTGAAAGCGCGATTGTCACGGCTTCTTGCTTATCTGCCCCACGGTTTCTTTCTTTCTTATAGCGGGTAGTCATGAGGATTGCATAGTCCACAGTCGCTCCCAGCTGGATGGTCCCAATCACCACGGATGCGATGAACGGAAGTACGGTCCCGGTATACGCCGGAATGCCCATGTTGATGAAGATGGCAAACTCTATGACTGCTACCAAGATTATCGGTATGGAAACCGATTTAAAAGTAAGCAGGATAATCAGGAATACTGCCACAATGGAGACCACGCTCACCACCTTAAAATCCTTATCCGTAATCGTAATCAGATCCTTCGTGCAGGGTGCCTCGCCAATCAGCATCCCCTGGGAATCGTATTTTTTCAGTATGCTGTTCAGCTCCGTTATCTGGCTGTTGACTTCATCCGACGCCGTCTTATATTCTGAGCTTATCATCATCATTTGGTAATTATCGCTCATGAATTTTGCCTTGGCTTCCTCGGGTATCATTTCCAAAGGGACGGAAGGGCCAATCACGGACTCCAGTCCCAGGACTGTGGAAACACCGTCCACCGCTTCCATCTCATCCATCATTTTTCCTACGTCTTTCTGGGACATTTCGCTGCCAAAGAGCAGGATATGCGTGGCGTTCATCTGGAACGTCTCGTCCATCTTGTCATTTGCCTGGATGCTGGGAAGGTCTTTGGGAAGAGTTCCGGCCAAATCATAATATACGCCGGTATGTGTATATCCATACAATGCCGGCCCCAGCACAATCAGGAATATTGCCACAAATATCTTATAATGCTTCACCACAAAGGGAGCTATCTTTCCTAAATCCGGGATAATAGGTTTATGCTTAGTCTTTGAAATCGGCTTATCAAATACCAGCAGCATGGAAGGCAGCACCGTCACGCAGCACACAACGCCCAACAAAACCCCTTTCGCCATAACGATTCCCAAATCCATTCCCAGCGTAAATGTCATGAAGCAGAGCGCCACGAACCCCGCCACAGTCGTCGTGGAACTGCTGAGAACAGAGCCAAGCGTATTCGAGATTGCATGGGACATAGCCCGCTTCTTGTCATCCGGGAACCTCAGCTGGTTTTCCTCGTAGCTGTGCCAGAGGAAAATAGAATAGTCCATGGTCACGCCCAGCTGCAGTACAGCCGCCAAAGCCTGGGTGATATAGCAGATTTCACCGGAAATCATGTTGCTTCCCAGATTGTATAAGATCGCCATCCCAATGCTCAGAAGGAAGAACACCGGCGCCAAAAATGAATCCATCGTCAACGCAAGGATGAGGCAGGAAAGCACGGCTGCAATGGCAACATAGGCAAACATTTCTTCCCGGCAGATGTCCTTGATGTCTGTAACCACCGCCGACATCCCGCTGACAAAACATTGTTTGTCAGCTATGGCACGTATCTGCTTTACTGCCTCCATTGTCTCATCCGACGACATTGACGTATCATACATGACCGCCATCATGGTATCTTCCCCATCTACAAATTTTGCCTGCACGTCATCCGGGAGAATCTGCATCGGCACGGACAGATCCGCAATGGAATCATACCAGATAACCGTCTTGACATGCGGAACCTCCTCAATCTGCTCACGCAGGGCAGACACGCCTTTATTGTCCATCCCTTCCACCACACAGATAGAGAACGCTCCGGTATTGAATTCATCCATCAGGATATCCTGGCCCTCCATCGTCTCAATGTCCTTGGGCAGATAAGACAATATGTCGTAGTTAATCCTGGTCTTCACAATCCCGAAAACTGCTGGGATCAAAAGCAGGAAGCTGATAATCAAAATCAGTATCCGCAGCTTTACAACTCCTTTTCCAAACTTTTTCATTCTTCTCGCTCCTCTTGCTATGTTTTTGTTTTCAAGAAGAGTATAAAAAAAAGAATTGAAAAAATAAATATTCAATCCTTTTTCCATGTATACCATAGATATACATTTTAGCAAATATGTAGTTTTACTTATACATTTCCCTGCATCTGTCATAGCTCTTCGATGACATCCATCATGGAACGCGTTATGATATAATTGTAAATATCCGTAATTTCCCGGGGTTCCACCGACATGCCGCCCTTAATCCAGTTCACGACCACAAAACACATGGACTGGGCATAATACTGGGCAATATGCTCCGGCGTCAGCCACGGATGGCGCACCTTCCTCATCTGCCCCTTGCCTTGGATTACCTCCAGCAGCGCATCCCCGATGCATTTCTTAGTGATTTCCTCAAATGAGTTCTGTCCTTCCAAGCGCACTGCTTTCTGATAGAATTCCCCGTCCGCCTTGACCGAAGTGAAAATCAGCATTAATGCCTCGTCAATCATCCCCGCATGGATCAACGGCTTGATAGGCTCTAAAATCTGGGTACGGATAATCCATTCCAGTAATTCGTATTTGTCCTGGAAATGATTGTAAAATGTGGGGCGGATTACACCCGCCTTATCTGTAATTGCTTTAATTGTAATCTTTTCAATGGGCTGCTGACAGGCAAGCTCCTTGAAGCTTTCCGCCAGCAGCAAGTCTATCGTTTCCTTCTGTCCTAGCACTGTCTTATTCCCTGCCCGCTTTATTGGTTCCGGCACGAGGCATCAGGTCTCACCCCAACTTCCCTTTTCTTTCCTGGTCCCCCTGCAACACCTAAGGGCATCCTCCCAGCTTCGTTGGATCCCCCTCATTCCCATTACACATTTAACTCAAGGATTGTCAGATTCCTGACATCGTCATCTGATTTGAGGTCGATGATCTCTCCTGTCGGTATTACTTTTACCTTTGGCCTCAGCACAAATTCCTTATAATTCTCCATAACCACTGCCGTCCTTCCGTCAGAAAGACTAACCTCACAACCTACCGGGTATACGGCAATCCGTCTCAGGAATATGTCCACCAGTTCCGGGTCAAATTCGGCTCCTGCATTTGCCATGATATACTCCACTGCCTCAGAGGGCGAAACAGCCTCATGATAGGGAAGCTTCGACGTCAGCGCATCATACACATCCGCCAGCTTAATGATCCTGGCATAAATCGGAATCTCAGAGCCGGACTTACGCATAGGATATCCGCATCCATTGTACCACTCATGATGTTCCAGAACGCTGTTATAGACCTCCGGCAGGAAGTCAAAGTTCTCCTTTAAGAACTCATAGCCCAGCTTTGGATGCTGCACAATCATAATCCTTTCTTCTTCGGTCAGCGCACGCCGCACATTCAGCACGTCGTCTTCCACAAACCGCTTGCCCACGTCATGGAGCAACGCCGAGGTAGTAAGCGTATGTAATTCCTCACGGTTCATATTGCAGGCCGCTCCTATCATGGTAGACAACACGGCTACATTTACAGAATGGAAATAAACATAATCGTCATATGTCTTGATATCGAGCATATTACACATCACATCCTGGCTGTTCAGCACATCGTCCATCACATTCATGACAACTTCCTGGAGGTTATGCTGCTCCATAGGAATATTCTTATTATCCAAAAACAGGTCATGCACCATCTTTAAAGCTTCGCTCTTTAATTGCGGACGGATTACCTGCTCTATCCGCAAATCCTCCGTAAATTCATCATCGATGTAAATGCCTGGGAATCCCAGCTGCAGAAGCTGCTGCAGATAGTCATCATTCAAAACCAGATGCCTGCCCAGAATCAGCTGTCCTTCCCCATTATAAATATCCTGCCCTAACGCCATTCCTGCCTCTACCCTTGCCATCGGCATGTAACGCATAATCAGCCACCTCCTAATTTATGCTAACTCGCTGTTATTTTTCATCGTCTTCTGTTTCCGCTTACACCGATACATCCGCTCGTCTGCACGCCGGATTGTGTCCTGCAAGTTCAAATCCTTGCTGCGGTTATATTTTGCAAAACCGGAAGCAATCTGCATGGCTCCTTTGATGTAAGAACCCTGCAGGCTTTGCATCCAGTCCCCCATCCTTTTTCTCTTTTCCTCAAATACCTCTTCTGTAATCATATCGGAAATCAGGCAGAATTCATCACCGCCAATCCGGTAAATCTCACCCAAATCCCCGAACACGTCACGGATAATCTCACTTCCGTTGATTATGTAACAATCCCCGACTGCATGGCCATAGCGGTCATTCATCATTTTCAGGTTATTAAGGTCAAACATCACCACACCGTACTGTGGGAATTGCACCGGCGGAATCCCATACAAATCCGTCTCAAAGCTTCTGCGGTTTTTCAGGCAAGTCAGGCCGTCCAGCCCTGCCTCTTCCAGAATTTCTTCTGCGTGCCTGCCCGCTTGAATCAGCTTAATGGATTCATCCAGAAACTGTTTGCTCAGTATGAATAAGTATATCAGGCAGCCAATCCTGGAAAAAAACGCCACGTCCCCGTAAAAACCAAAATAATAATTTATCGCATCGAATACTGCGCACACACAGATAATGCAGACGCACGCCGCATTTACCCAGAACTTCCTGTCACGCTTAACCAGCGAGACCCGTTGCTTTTTCTTAACCAACATGCGCGCTCCCAACACGAGAACCGTAACAGAAGCCCCAAGGCCCAATACATGGGTAATCCAAAGCGTTTCCCGAAAATCCGCCCATCCGACAATCTGCGCCACAAAACAGAACGCAAACTCAATGACGCAAGCTGCGGCAAACACATTCAGCAATTTGCTTCCTTTCGCATTATAGATAGTGCGGATGAAAAAGACAAACGGGAGCAGCATCAGCTTCAGGCTCATGAACGTGACTATGCTGAACAAAAGAGGCCTGCCAAACATGAGTACCGGAATTTTAGTCTCAAATGCTGACCACACTGCAAAATGTATGGAAAACAGTCCCAGCCATGGGACGCCTTTGTGGAAATACATTTTCTTTCCTACCGTAAACCACAACGCCACCAGCAGCACGCCCATGGTAAACATGATAAAACTGATGACTACAGATGGAAAACGGTTTTTAATCTGCCTGAGTATGATAGAAGACTGCGAGCCATAATAAACAGCCGGCATCTTCATGCTGGAAGAACGATAGCTGTTCCTGATATGTATTTCCACCGCCTTCCCTTCATATCTGCTATAAAGCCTGAAAAAATTCCAGCAATTCCCTGGCGTCTTACTCCTTGCACACTCAGGAACCTTCCGCTCGTAAACCTTTTCACCGCCCACATAAACTTCTGACAGCTGGTGCGATGTATAGTATCCAACAGAATCTGCCGCTCCAAAATCCTCTGGCAGTACTTTCCTTATTATAATCTCTTCCTCGCCCTCCGGCACGCTCACCACCTCCGGAAGAACATCATATGCCCGTACCTCCCCGCCGGCTGAAAGAATCCAGTCCCGGTCATATGACACATCCTCAATGCCCGTTTCCCCGTCTCCTTGATAGAGAAGCAACACAAGCAACACGGCCAGAACTGCCAACATGGCTTCTGCCAAGTGCATTTTGAGAATTTTCAATGATTGTCTCCTTTCACTCTCTCCTTCTCTATATGCTACTTTTTCTATTTTACCATATTTTCATATAAAATAAAACAATTTTCCCTCACAAAATAAAAGGATGAACGATTATGTATTCCTGGGAACCGACTGCCGTCCGAACGCAAAACATCCTGCCTGGCATGGAATGCCGGCAGGACGCCTCTATATGACTGTTTATCAATTTTATTTTATCTCATCATATTTCCCCAAAGTATCCGCCATATCTATCAGGACAGATACATTTTTAGGCGAAAGCCTGCTTATCTTCAAAAGAAGCTCCTCGTTCGCATAACGCGCCTGGTAAACCAGCCCATCCTGCAGCAGATAATCCGGGGATACTTTCAAGGCATTGCAGATGCGTATCAGCATATCTACCTGTGGCAGGCGTCTTGACTTCTCATAATTCCTAATCACATTTTCGGAAGAATCGCACAGCTCCGCCAACTTCACGAGCGTCATATTCCGTTCCTTCCTAACCTTCCTTACTCTTGCACCAAAATCACTCATAATTATTATACACCTCTTCTCTTTTGTAAAAGCTTACCAAAAAACTTTGATAATCCTAAGCAAAAGTATAGGATGTTCAGCAGTAAAGAAAAAGGTATCATTCGGCATGTATTACATTACTATCTGTACCAATCCGCTACGCATTTTGCATATTTTTGCCAACACGCCTAAAACAATCGGCCTGACATCCGGCTGAGTGTGTGCGTTCTGCCCGGAAGGCTCTCATCTTGCACGAGTACGCATATTATTTTTTGTCTTATAGGGAAGTTACTCTCGCGCTTTAGCGTGACAAGTTCTTTCCTATAAGATAAAAAAAGCTGTAAGTCCTGATTCCGCCGGACTTACAACTTCTATCCTAAGAGCGATAGACGGGGCTCGAACCCGCGGTCTCGACCTTGGCAAGGTCGCGCGTTACCAACTACGCCACTATCGCATAAGCGGGTGATGGGAATCGAACCCACGTATCTAGCTTGGAAGGCTAGTGTTCTACCATTGAACTACACCCGCAAAAATACAATTTCTTGTACAGTGCCCAGTTCCGGAATCGAACCAGAGACACGAGGATTTTCAGTCCTCTGCTCTACCAACTGAGCTAACTGGGCATTTGCTACATCTTTACAACGATATCATTCTACACGGTAATAAAAGATTTGTCAACACTTTTTTTACAAAATTTGTAATCCGGAAGATTCTGAGAACGTAATGAACACCTTATCATCACGGATAATTGCATACGGCCCTTCGTCCACCGGCGTGTTGTCGTTGTTGTCCCAGCCATAATCCCGATGGGAAATGATTACCGGGTCGCTTGTAAGCTTCCACGGCTCTTTCTCATCCACAGTACCAATGCAGAGGACAGAACCGGCAGAACGCCCATAATCCCCCTGCGCCCATACTACATATAAAGAATGCGTGAGAAGCCTTTGGCCTCTCACCCAACATCTCATAGAAAACCAGACTATATCATTATAAAATTTTCCGCAGCTTCTTACGCAAATGAGCCAATCTTGCATAGACAGCCCCTGTCGTCAAATGCACAAGCGGGACAATTTATTTTGTGGAGTAACCCTGCATTTTCAGCAGGACGATTTGTAATGTACGCCTGTCCACTTTGACTAACGCAAGATACAGCGTTTCGCTCTCAATCTCATCCAGTAAATCCATTACCGTCCTTATCTCTGCCTGTTTCTCCCTGCCCGCCATTTCCTCAAGGTGTTCCCCAAAATCGCTTGCCCATCGGTAAAACCGCCTGTTTGAATTGAAATCTGCCCCGTCGTCTGTGCGGATTTGCGGGGTGGTTGCTTCATCAACGCCGCACTCACGCAGTAGTTTTTCCTCGGCTTCTTTCCAGATACGCCATTTCCTGTCCTCCCGTCCGTGGTTGTATGCATCCTTATTTCCTCCAATCGAAATTGATTGAGAGGGCAGGAAAAGCCCCCTCATTTTCCCAAAGGAAAAAACAAGGGGGCTGAACGCCTTAAATTTTGTTTTCCATTATCTTTCTCAGCTTCGCAAGGATTCTGGCTTTGCGTTTATTGACAACGCTCTGCGTTATGCCTAACCGCAGCCCGACTTCCCGCTCGGATAGTTCCTCAAAGAAGATTGCTTTTATCAATGCCTGCTCACCGTCCGACAATAAGGGCAGGGCGGCTTTCAGCCTGTCCACCATTACCGCATGGACAACGGTTTCCACAACGTCCACCGCTTCGTCAACAATGAAGTCAATCACATTTCCCTCACTGTCTGTAAATCCATCCAATGAAAGCAGCTTGTCCATGTAACTCTGGCCGGCTTGCCTGCGGCGGCAAAAGTCCATATAGGACAGTTCTACATAATTACCGCTTTCTTTGATATATACTTTTCTTGGTGCATATTTCACCGTAAGTACCTCCAATCTGAATTAAGCAGGCTTCTGCCTGCGCTGCTTCTTGACCGACAGGTCAAGAAGATTGCTGTTTAACAGCCGTAAAACTAATCCAGATGGAGAGGTCGGGGAGCGGCAGCCAACAACTAACCCAAAAATAAAATTATGGAGGATTAAGACTATGGAAAAGACATT
>CAJUFQ010000032.1 GCA_910585625.1 uncultured Lachnospiraceae bacterium | reverse complement strand
TTAGCAAACGGGGATAATGCTGAGTGTAAGGCTAATTAATCAGCGTTTCCCTAGACCTAGTTTTATTAGTTCTACAGTTGCTTGAGAGCGTGTTTGGAAACGGTGTTCAAAACGGAAATCTTCAATTTGCTGAAATAATTCTTTATTCACAGATACAGTATAACGTGGTTTATCAGTTGCCATAAGTTCATCACCTCATACCAGATTATACATCAGTGAATCATATATGTAAATAACCACTTATTCAAATTTTCTCTTGATAGTGGTTCATTAAACCATCAAAAATAGAATTTTATTATTGACTTTAAGTCGGTATTTTTAAGCGAAAGGAGAAACTTATCTATGGCATTCAAAGAATATCGGAATATGAAAGTTTATGAACAAAGTGGCTACCACTATAAGGCAACCCCGGCTATTATGCTGAAAGGGCAATGGCTGAAAGAATGCGGCTTTGATATGGGGACACCCATTACTGTAAAATGCGAGGGTGGAAAGCTTACCATTACGTGGGCGGATGAAGTGATAGTTGATTATGGCAACTTTGCAGAAAACCTGCCTGAAAGCAAAGTTGCAGAAAGCATGGCCAATTGAATATCTGAAAAAGGAAGCCTGGAAAATAAACGCCGCTTTTCCGGGCTTCCTTATTTGTCGCTTATCGTTGAGTATCGTCAAGCGACAGCTAATGAATTTAAGCGACAAATAAGCTGCAAAATATTTATTATATTGTTCATTTTTCTTCTCATATTATTTTCTTTAACATCCAAATATGAGGACAATTTTCGTCATACTCTATTCCTCCATATGACAAATACCCATGCTTCTCATAAAATTGTTGTGCTTGTATTTGTGCGTGAAGCATAATATACTCTCCTTTATATTGGTACACAATTTCCTCTGCTTTCTTTAGTAATTCCGCACCTATTTTTTGACCGCGATATTCTTTTAGTACAGCAATACGCCCAATCACATAGCACGAAGCATTTTGTTTCTTGTAAAAGCGGCAAGTAGCTATTGCTATATTATTTTTATACATAACAAGATGGCTTGCATAAGCATCAATTTCATCAAATTCATTCTTGAATCCCTGTTCTTCAACAAAAACTAATTTGCGGATTTTTACCGATTCTGATGGTAATGTACTATAAAGTTTAATCTCCATTTTTTCCTCCTAAAAACAAAAGGCATCCAAAAGCCAGCCTTATAGTGCAAACTGCACCGTACCTACGGCTAACTTTTGAATGCCTTGAAATACACACTATCCGGTGATAGTGTGATAGCAACAATATATTTTTTGATTATATCAAAAAATATATTCAAAGTCAAATTTTTAGAAAAAATTTCTTCCTCTACAATCTCCCTCGCACATGCGCTTATGTTATTCATTCTTCCTAATACATTCTAAGGCGTTTTCAGCCTTTAACTGTTCCGTTATGCCCTGTGCCTGTTTCATGCACTCTATGGGCCTTTCAAAGCGTTCCTGTGCCTGCCTGTCGATGTAGGAAAGGTATGTATTCAGCTTGCCGTTTGTGAGAAGATTGGTGTATGTAACCCTGCGGTACTGCTCCAGATAATCCAGATGCCGCTGTCCCCATATGCCTATTGGTTGTTCTTCTCCGTCGGGTAATCGTAAATTGGGGATTAAATAACCATTTCCCCGTGGTATGTGCCTCCTAACTGTTCAAATAATGATTTCATCTGCAAAAACTCTTTTTCTGTATGGTTTGATTTCTGCGGGGTATCTGCAAGCAATGTATCAGCAGGCTGTATACATATGTTATCTTTAAGTTAAGTAATCCTCGGATTACATTGTTGGGTATCGTGTCCGGGAAAAATTTAAGCAAGTATGCCGTCACGGATGATGCAGGAAATATCTCAGATGACCGCACTTATGTGGTCGCCGCAATCGAGATTGCTGACGGCACGCCAAGTCCGGATACCAGTGAGGACAGTAACGGCGAAGATTCGTTTTTCGTGTCGCCGCTGATGGAAGGGCTGAATAGAGGTATCTATAATATCGTGAGCATGGGAGGAGGATATTTCGAAATGTTGGAGAACGGCGTCCAATATCGGATTACGGAGTGTGACAATGTGGAGAAGTTTGCAGACCAACAGGTATATCTCTGTGTCAACGACGGCGTTTTCTACAGTAATGATGCGTACAATTATAGTGAGGAGAGCGGCAGCGGAGGAATATGTGAGAGATTTGGAAAAGGAATGGGGGAGAGTGCGGAAGATGAAAAGGATATCACTGAGATAGCATCCGAAGAAACCGCAGACTGGAAACAGGAGGATTTTGAGCAGAATACGGAGCGGGTAAAAGAACTGGAAATAGCCCCGGACGGAGAAGGGGATTATGAGTACGAATATGAGATTGGCGGGACCGGATTAGGCGCCAAGGGAATGTTGGGGGAGGGACAGTTTGCTGACCGGGATGAGGGAAATATGGCAAAGGCCCGTACTGTTACTGGAGGCGATGCGCAGACCGCGTATATTGAGACGTATACGCTCAAAGCGGATGGCAAGATGCTCCTGCGCGTGTATCGTTATGGGAAGTAGGGGCTGCGGCCTGGAAAAACAGCTTGTTCAATAGATAACAAAATAGCAGGAGGGGCCGGGTGTCAAAGAGAGGTGATAAAACCATCTTTGACACCCGGATTTTATTGTGTTATTGTATCAATCAAGAATGGCCCGGAAGTAGCGCGGAATGATACAAGTATGGCAGAGGAGAACTAAGATGAGGCAGATAGAAGAAGAGAACAGGCAGACAGCAGAAGAAATTGAAAAAAGTATCCGCAAGAAATTCCACAAGCAGCTATTTTCACGGTTTGCGAAAGCAGTCCGCGATTACCAGCTCGTCCAGGAGGGAGATAAGATTGCCGTCTGCATTTCCGGCGGCAAGGATTCCATGCTGATGGCAAAATTATTCCAGGAACTGCAGAAGCATAAGAAGGTATCTTTTGCCCTGGAATTTTTGGTAATGGACCCAGGCTACCTTCCCAGGAACCTCCGGCTGATTGAGGAAAATGCCGGGGGGATGGGGATTCCCGTGAAGATTTTTGAGACGGAAATATTTGACGCGGTATATGAAGTTGAGAAATCCCCCTGTTATCTCTGCGCACGGATGCGCAGGGGGCATCTTTACCATCAGGCGAAAGAAATGGGCTGCAATAAGATTGCCCTTGGGCATCATTACGATGATGTGATAGAGACAATCCTTATGGGGATGTTGTATGGGGGGCAGGTGCAGACCATGATGCCCAAGCTGCACAGCACGAATTTTGCCGGGATGGAGCTGATACGCCCAATGTATTACATCCGGGAGGACGATATCAGGCATTGGCGGGATTACAATGGATTGCATTTCCTGCAATGCGCCTGCCGGTTCACGGAAAATTGTGCAGCCAATGGGCAGGATGGCAGCGGCGAGTCAAAGCGTTTGGAGGTGAAGCAGCTGATTGCCAGGATGAAGCAAACGAATCCGTTTGTGGAGGCAAATATTTTCAAGAGCGTCGAAAATGTGAATTTAAGCACAATCATTGCCTATAAGGAGCAGGGGCAGCGGCGACACTTCCTTGATTTTTATTCCCGCGAGCAATGAGCCAAGCAGCCGCGCTTGCGCGGATATCTGACTAAAATTTTCAGGCCCTATTGCGTAACATTCCATTCTGTTCTTTGGGAGAGGTCGGGGCGCGGGGCAGAGACACTGCAAAACCTACCGACAGCCGCCGCAGTAGTGCAAACCGATAAATCGGGATTTGAAGGGGATATTTATGAACTTAAACAAAAAATTATTTATAGTAGGCATTATAGGCTCTGTTTTATGTTTTGCGGGTGATATGCTTTTAGGTTGTTTTACGCCGTCAAAAGAATTTGGAAACTCAATTATATTTCCGCCATTTTCAGATGATTGGGCAAATTCAAGTCCGTATAGGTTTGTCGTTGGTGGATTATTCGGGCTAATTGCCTTGCTTCTAATGTTTTGTGGTTTTTATGCTATATATCGAGAAATGATTACAAAAAAATGTAAATATTCAAAATTGTTTATTATCTGTGCTTTTGTTTTTGTTTCAGTCGGCACTTTATATCATTGCGTTTTTGCCATGACTGCTTACATTTATAACAAACTTTATAATTTACAAGTATTGGAAGCAAAGCTAATTTCGGAACAACTGTTTTTTGTTTTTATTGCTGTTGCATCATTAGCTGCCGTTGCCTTTGCTGGTTTGTCTGTATATTTGTTTTTTGTAACCATTACTGGAAAATTTAACGATAAAAAATGGTTGTCAATTTTTAACCCTTTATTGATAATGTTGGTGTTAATCATTTTGTCAAAAATTTTGCCTGCAAATAAAGTCATAAATGGTATTTTTGCTTGGGGACAACAAAGCCTAGCGTTATTTATTACATTTATCATGTTTCTGGTTTATTCCATCCGCTACAGTCATAATGAATTATCAGATAATAAAAAATAATAATGCTATTTATTATGATACTTTTTCCGATTTATCGGTCTAATAAAAGTCCAAAACAGGGCGGCGGTGACAGGTGTTGATAATCCCGCCGCTTTGTCTGTTATCCTTCCATATCCTGCGCCCTGCTCGGTTGCTGTTCCTGCGCAAGATACTGTAAACGCTCTTTCGGATTTTCCCGGCTTCTTCCCCTTGTGCTTGAAATAGATGTCGGCAAGGGTGGGCGGCTCGGTGTTCTCGCTGTCTCTGCCGTTGTTGGCCGCGATAAAGCGCACGTTGTTTCTGCGGAAAATCTCCATTGCGTTTCCCACTTGGAGATAGTCCGCCCCCAACGGGTCATGTACTTATGTGCCGGGAGAGGGGCCATGGCGGGCGTCATCGGGAGCCTGCAGGCGATGGAAGCCATCAAGTATCTGCTGGGAGCAGGAGAGCTTCTCACGGGGAAGCTGCTGACATATGACGCGCTGAAAATGGAATTCCGTACCGTGGAGTTTTCCAGGCATGTGCCGGCATGTCCGATTTGTGGGCAGATGTCCGCATAGGAGCCCGGGAAAAGTTGTTTTGACAGAGAGGCGAGCATAAGCGGCGCCTGGTCAGGCCTGCTGTTTCCGATATTGGCTGGGCGTCATCCCGGTCTGGCTGCGGAATACCCTGCAGAAATAGCTTGTGTATTGAAATCCGCAGTCCTGGCTAATCTGTCCTATGGTTTCCAGGCTGTTTTGAAATTTCCGCTTTGCTTGGTCAATCCGATAAGACAGTAGGTAGCTGACAGGCGTCGTGTGCAAGTATGACCGGAAAAAACGGGCGGCCTCGCTTTTGCTGACGCCGACAGACGCGGCAATCTCTGCCAGAGCTGGCAGAGATTATTCTGCACTTCCGTTTCATAACAAATGCTGTAAATTTCAGAGTAGCTGAAAGAAAGTTCCGGCATTTCTGTTTCATTTTTCTTGGAATCATATTTCTGGAATAAAGAAAAAATATAATCCGGGTGCGTGAGGATTTCTTTTTGCCATGCGCATTCGGGATTCAGGATAATATAAGGATATTGACGGTTAGTGGTGATTGGCAGGATGCAATCCTGGTAAATTTTGCTGGTGATGGGAGCAATCAGCTCATCTAAGAATACGATATTTGGACATTGAAGCGTATGCGCAAGGTTTGGCTGGGAGAAGCTGTGGAGGGCGTTCGCGTTGATGAAAATCCCAGAACCGTCTGCCAGCAGGAGGGAGTTTTCCCACCTGAATGGCGGCGCTCCCGCCGTTTGCAACCCAGAATTCCAGTTCAGGATGCCAGTGCAGAGGGATTGTATTATTTGAAAAATGAGATGGATTGTCCACATAATATTGGATTGGGAAGGATGGGGAACCGTGCCTGGTCAGTTCCTGCATATCTTGGTTTAAGGGAAAAACGCCTAGTGTCTTGTATCATTGATGATTAGTCAAACTCACTTGCCTATTCGCGCATCTGCTTCGTTGAATTTTCTAGCCGTACATCATAAGGTATCCTCCCGCAAGCGGGTCCCTCCTTGTGATAACCGCCACCGCTACGCCGTCGAAAATTCGCCTTGCAAATGAACGAATATCCTGCGTGATTTTATCAAATATCAACGATACAAGACACTAGTTACATGAGAGAGAAATCCTTTCTTCTGCTTTTGGGGAAGATTGTATCATAATTTGGCAAGAAAGGCTATTGCAAGTGGAGGGTTTCGAAGATAAAATGATACAAAAAATGAACGAGGTGAACCTTATGCAGAGCAAGAAAGATCATATTTTTACTTATAGCCATACCATCAAAGCCTGTTTCATAGGTTACATTGTCCAGGCGATTGTCAACAACTTTGTGCCGTTGTTGTTTCTGATTTTTCAGAAAACGTACCAGATTCCGCTGTCCCAAATTACCCTCCTGATTACTTTTAATTTTGTTATTCAGTTGACCGTGGACACACTGAGCGCAGGATTCGTCGACAAAATTGGTTACCGTGTGTCCATTGTCCTGGCGCATGTCATGTCTGCTCTGGGGCTTATACTGCTAGCCATATTGCCGGAGCTTTTGCCGGATGCGTTTGGCGGGCTGCTGCTTGCCGTCATGGTCTATGCGGTGGGAGGCGGGCTTCTGGAGGTGCTGGTCAGCCCGATTGTGGAGGCATGTCCCACTGACAACAAAGAAACGGCAATGAGCATGCTGCATTCTTTCTACTGCTGGGGGCATGTAGGGGTTGTCTTAGTATCTACGTTATTTTTTACGGCTTTTGGCACAGGACACTGGAAAATCCTTGCGCTTTTGTGGGCGTCAGTCCCTGCGCTGAATTGCATCCTGTTTCTGAAAGTGCCCATTTACACGCTTTTGGAGGAGGGCGACAGCGGGCTGTCCATGAAGGCGTTGTTTGCAGATAAAATGTTCTGGGTCGCGATGCTTTTGATGGTCTGTGCGGGAGCGAGCGAACAGGCGGTAAGCCAGTGGGCGTCTACGTTTGCGGAATCCAGCCTGAAAGTGTCAAAGGCAGTCGGGGATCTGGCAGGGCCGATGTTCTTTGCCGTCCTGATGGGGGCTTCGCGTTTCTTTTATGGGAAATATGGGGAGCGGATAGACCTGAATAAGTTCATGAAAGCAAGCTGTGTGCTGTGCATTTTTAGCTATCTTCTGATATCGCTCTCCCCGGTTCCGGCTCTGAGCCTTTTGGGATGCGGCGTCTGCGGCCTGTCGGTGGGCATCCTTTGGCCAGGTTCTTTCAGTATTGCCTCCCGGGTAATCCCTAGGGGAGGGACGGTTCTGTTTGCCCTATTGGCGCTTGGCGGGGACATTGGATGCTCTGGCGGGCCCACGTTTGCCGGCATGGTCTCTTCCGCGGCAGGGGGAGATTTACATAAGGGCATTCTGGCGGCAGTCGTGTTTCCGGTATTGATGCTCCTGGGTGCGGGGAAAGTGAAAAGTAGTTTCCATGATTAACCACATAAACCTATTGACGTACTAGGATAAATGAGGTATAGTATATCAAAACATTAAACCTACTTAGACGATAGGATGAAAGAAGCGGAGGAAAGAAATATGAGAAAAAAAGAGCATGGGAACAGAAACTTTAAATTTGAGACGTTGCAGCTTCATGTCGGGCAGGAAAACCCCGATCCGGCCACTGACGCCAGGGCAGTGCCTATTTATGCGACGTCTTCCTATGTGTTCCATAATTCCGACCATGCGGCTGCCAGGTTCGGGCTGCAGGATGCAGGGAATATTTATGGGAGGCTCACGAATCCCACGCAGGAAATCTTTGAGCAGAGGATTGCGGCGTTAGAAGGGGGCGTGGCAGCGCTTGCCGTGGCTTCCGGGGCGGCCGCTGTTACGTATACGATTCAGAACCTGGCCAAGAGCGGGGAGCATATTGTGGCGGCGAATAATATTTACGGCGGCAGTTACAATTTGCTGGAACATACGCTTCCTGAATATGGGATTTCCACGACTTTTGTGAATCCGTCAGATGTGAGCAGCTTTGAGCGTGCCATCCGGAAGAACACGAAAGCCTTGTATATTGAGACGCTGGGCAACCCTCATTCGGATGTCAGCGATATTGAGGCTATTGCACAGGTTGCCCACGCGCATAAGATACCGTTGGTTGTGGACAGTACCTTTGCGACCCCATTTCTGGTGAGGCCGATTGCGTATGGCGCAGACATCGTGGTGCATTCTGCCACCAAATTTATTGGCGGGCATGGGACGGCCATCGGCGGCGTGATTGTGGACAGCGGCAAGTTTGACTGGGAGGCGTCCGGCAAGTTTCCGTCACTTACAGAGCCAAATCCCAGCTATCACGGCGTGAGTTTCACTAAAGCGGCGGGAGCGGCGGCCTTTGTCACGAAAATCCGAGCCATCCTCCTGCGGGATACCGGAGCGACCCTGTCGCCGTTCCATGCCTTTATGTTCCTGCAGGGCTTGGAGACGCTGTCCTTGAGGGTGGAGCGTCATGTGGAAAACGCCCTTAAAGTCGTGGACTATCTGAGTAAGCATCCTCAGGTGGAGAAAGTGCATCATCCCTCGCTCAGCATGGACGCAAAGCAGCAGGAATTATACCGCAGATACTTCCCCCAAGGCGGCGGTTCCATCTTCACATTTGAGATAAAAGGCGACGAGCGCACGGCAAAGGATTTTATTGACAATCTGGAGGTCTTTTCCTTATTGGCGAATGTTGCGGACGCCAAATCCCTTGCCATCCATCCGGCGTCCACAACCCATTCGCAGCTGAACGAGCAGGAATGCAAAGAGCAGGGCATTGCGCCGAATACCATCCGCCTGTCTATCGGCCTGGAGCATATTGACGACATCATTGAGGATTTGGAAGAATCCTTCCGTGCGGTGAAATCCTGAGAAGATCTATGTAATACGGCTTCTGATGCACGAATAGGCAAGTGAGTTTGACGAATCATCAATGAGTTAGTTACAAGAGAGACGTTCCATGATAAAATAGAGGTGCATGGGACGCGCATTTATGTGCGGGATGCGGAACGAGAGGAATGGAAGGAGGATTTTTAATGAAAGCAGGGATGGCAAAGAAGATTTTGGCAGCGGCGTTGGCTCTGGCCATGGCAGTTCCCGCAATGCCCGCATGGGCGGCAGGGTTGCAGGAAGGGTATGTCCGGGGTGCCGCACGTGCGTCGGTACCGCAGCCGTATTATGAATTTACGTTTGACGGCGAGGTGAAGGATGGGACAGTAGAGAACGAGGGGACGAAGACCGGGATAACGGCAACGATTTCCGGGGAAGGAGCAGGGCTCGGTGTGGAGGAGGACGCACAGCGAGGCAACAAGGTGCTGAATTTGCCAGGCGGCGGGCTGAACAAAGGAAGCCTTATCTTGCCGGACAATATGTTTGATGATGTGACAAACGATGGCTTCGCCTTTTCATTCTGGATAAATATCGACGCACAGGCTGAACAGTATAGCCGCATTTTTTCGGCGACGCCTTTTGACCTGAATTCCAATGACGGGGACGGCGGGGCCTGGAACGCGCCGGAATTTACGTTTGTGGTAGGTTCGGACACGAACCCCGACATGGGAGAAGGGGGCAGCGGGTATAATTCATCCGTCATGCTCAGCGACCGCAGCGCCCAGCTTAAGCTGGTATGGGAAAAGCAGTTTACCAAAGGGGCGTGGCAGCATGTGACGGTCAGCGTATCCCCGGCAGATTATGCGGTCTTTCTTGATGGGCAGCAAGTGGGCATGAAGTATGACAGGAAAAATAACAAGAGAGCATTCCTGGCGTCACTCTTTGCGGACAATGCGGCAGCGCTCAAAGAATATACGCACAATGCAATCGGGCGTTCCGTCTACAGCACGGATGCTGACCTCAAGGCGAAAATGGACGAATTCCGTTTTTACAATACGGCGCTTACCGCAGAGCAGGCCAAAGCCGCATATGACAGCTATGCTGTGCGGGATACGGTGATAGAGGGGCTGAAAAGCAAGCTTTCAGAAGCAAGCGAAAAGAGCGTCAGCTTCTACACGAGGGACAGCTATGAGAAGCTGCAGGATGCGGTCAGCGAGGGGCAGGCAGGCGTGCAGAATCCGGTGACGGAGGCAAATGTCAACCGTCTTGCCGGTAATCTGGATACGGCAATCGAGGGTCTTGTATTCTATGAAGGCGTGACAGAAGAAACAACATTTTCCAATGCGCAGCTGGCCAAGGAAGCAGGGGAAGCAGATATCATCCTCTCCCAGGGAGGGCTGTCTGCAGAGAGCGAGCAGCAGATAAAGAGAGCGGCCAGCCAGGCAAAGCAGGCGTTGGAAGGCAAGAATCAGCAGGCAGTGGATGAAGCCCTGATTGCTTTGCGGGAAGCAGTGGGAGATATTTCTTATGGCGCGACGCTGCATTTTGATGCAGACCCGGCAAATGCCAGGAATGAGGTTCTGCATGGGTCTACCGGATTCCTCTATGGGGTCAGCGAGACAGGCGTGCCTTACGCGGATCTGATAAGCGCAATCAGGCCCAAAGTCCTGATACAGAAGGTAGCAGACGGAAAGCAGCATCCATCCGGCGATGGCTACCGTCTGGCAAATTATTTAAAAGAATGCGGCGTGGAAAATGTCCAGGGCTATCTTCAGGATTATTATTTGGAGTGGCCGTATGAGTATAATGGGATTGACGATTACCAGCAGAAAGTGGACGCCATCGTCAGGAAGATGACGGCGGGCAAGACAGACGAGGAACTGGCAGGATACAGTTTCGTATTGTTCAATGAGCCGGATGGAATCTGGTATAATGACAGGGACTGGACGCGGTTCTGCAATGATTGGCTGACGATTTACCATACTGTCAAGGATATTAACCCAGCCATCAAGGTAGCTGGCCCGAACTTTTCCGTATATGACAGCGGCGCGTATAAGACTTTTTTTGAATTTTGCCAGAAAAACCATTGCCTGCCGGAGTACATAACCTGGCATGAGCTGCAGAAGGATAAGCTTTCCACATTCCAGTCACACTGTGATGAGGTAAAAGGCTATGTGAAAACTTACTATGCCAATTCTGGCATAGACCCAGTCCTTTTTGTCAATGAGACCGTGAATTTTGATGATGTGGGGAATCCTGGCGCGCTGGTGAACTGGCTTTCTGTCTTTGACGAGGAGGACGTGTATGCTTCGCTCCCCTATTGGGGGCTGGCCAATTCCCTCAATGAGCTGGCGGCGGATGTGAGTAAGCCGAACGGCGCATGGTGGGTGTACAAGTGGTATGCCCAGATGACAGGAAGGAAGATGCCGCTGACGTTAGAGAATATAGGGAACCCAGGGCCGTATGGAAGGCTGTATGGGCTGGCAAGCGTGGACGAGGAGGCAGGCATGGCTTACAGCTTGTTTGGAGGCCAGGCGGGCAAGCAGACGGTCAGCCTTGAGAATATCAGATCGACCAAGACATTTGCAGGCGCAGATAAGGCGCATGTGAAATTGTACAGCACTAAATTTACCGGACACCATGGGTTTGCAGACGATATCCCGGTAGAATTTGAAGGAAACCTTGCGTTTTCCGGGGACAACCTGGTATTCACAATCCCGGACGCGGAGCTGATGGACGCATATTATGCAGTGATTACGCCAGCCACGGACGAGGAAGTAAGCGCCATCCCGGCTTACGGAAGGAAATGGGCGCAGACATACGAGGCTGAAGACGCTGAGTTGCTTGGCGGGGCAAAAGCCTATACGAAGACAGGCGGCAGCGACCTGGCGCGTTCCAACCGCGCGGAGGTGGGCAGCCTGGACACCGAGGCGGATGGCGTGCGGTTCAATGTGAACGTGCCGAAGGAGGGAAGGTACCGCCTGAATATCTATTATACCAGCCAGGCGCCGCAGGTAGACGCACAGACATTGGAATACGTGGCGTCCGGCGGCCAGAACCGCGCAATTGGCGCGCTTTCCCGGCATACGCTGACCGTTGACGGCGGGCAGCCGCAGGAGATTGTCTATGACTCTACCGTTAAGTGGGGATATTACAACTATAAGACGGTATACGTGGATTTGTCGGCAGGGAGCCATACAATCCAGCTGATGTATAAAGGGGAGGCCAGAAAGGCAAGGACGTAAATTCCATACTGTGTGCGATGTTGGATAAGATTGACCTGACATATGCACCGGAAGCCCCGGCATCCATAGAAATAGAGCCGGAGGAACTTGTGGGAACCCAGGATGGTTTCGCGTTGTCCCAAAAAGGCAGCTACTCAGGGGCTGGCAGCGCGTCTGGGAGCGGGACATTTGATTTCTATGTCTGCGCCCCCAGGGACGGTTATTACACGCTGGGCACGGCAGGAAGCGGGAGCGGCGTTTTATGCAAGAGCCGCGTCAATTATGCGGGCGACGCCAAGGCAGAATCTGCAGTTAGCGTGGACTGGATGGAACTTTTTAACGTCACGATGGGGAATAAGAATGCTGGGAAAATTTACCTCACTGCCGGAATGAACCATTTCTGTATCAAAGGCAATGGGCTTGTGCTGGATTTTCTGACTTTCACCGAGGAGCCGGAGCTTACAGAGAAGAACTCCTATACCATAGAGGCAGAGGACTGCGCGCGTTTTGGAAGCGGCAAATTCAACGACGAGTCGGCTTATAATTACCTTCCGGGCAGTAAGGCGGTTCCGACCGTAATCTCCAACGAATATGCGTCTGGCAAGAAGGCAATCGAAGGGTTCCGGGGCGGAAGTGACAACAAGCTGACGCTCAAAGTGGAAGCAGGGGATTATAAGCTCTCGGTATTCTATGCCAATGACGAGCCGGCCCCGGTGATGAAGAAGCAGGACGGTTCCAATTACGTGCATCCCTACAACACAGATCTTGTGGAGCGTTATATGCAGATTTCCATTAACAATGGGACGTCGCAGACCGTGTATTTCAGGAACACATTCTGTTGGGATACGTTTAAGAACACGGTTGTAGACGTGAAGCTGAAAAAGGGTGAAAATACGATTACTTTTACCAATGACAACTCCTATAAGTTCAGCGAGCTGCAGGATGATTTCACACCGAGACTGGATAAATTCGTGGTCGCCCCTGCAAAAGCCGCAGGCGCGGCATATCCGCCGGCAAAGAAGGACAATAAGATCACGGGCGTTTCCGGAAACATCAAGAAAGTATTTGGGAACAAGCCGTTTACGCTGAAAGTCAAGGCCAAAGGTACGGTTACTTATGTCTCTGGCGATAAGAAAGTAGCAAAGGTCGGGAAGACAAACGGCAAGGTGACGATTGAGGGATGCGGGAAAACCGTAATCACAATCAAGGCTGCTGGCAACAGCAGCTATAAACCGGCGTCGAAGAAAGTGACGCTGACAGTCGTTCCTAAACAGCAGACGATAAAGAGCCTGAAATCCCAAGCCGGGAATACGCTTACGGTCACATGGCAGAAAGACAAAAAGGCAGACGGTTATCGGATTTTGTATTCTGCCAACAAGAATTTTAAGGGGGCAAAAACCCTGGACGTCAGTAAGAACAGCACTACGAAGCAGAAGGTGACAAAGAACCTGAAAGCAGGAAAGAGATATTACGTCAAGGTATGCTCGTTCAAGAAGTCTGGCAAGTCCAAGATATGCGGCAGTTATAGCAAGCCGAAAAGCGTGGTGGTGAAGAAAAAATAAAAAATGCTTGCGAAATATGGAAAAGAGTGCTATGATAATCAAAATTAAACATTAGCAAGTTAAAGCGTTGAAGGAGACTCTTGTTTTCAGAGGCCGACAGGAATATGGCGCCACCGACTGAGAGCGCCGTTTGGAAGAGGAAATAAAGGGAACACTCTGGAGCAGACTGGCTGAACCCCAAGGCTGTCTGGCAGTGAGATGGCTGTGGCGTCCGAATTGGAAGAAAGTAGGTCAGTACGTCCATGCACGTTACGCATAAGAGTGGGGAAAGGTTTTCAGGCGTTGCCTGGAGAGGCGTTCTTTCTCAAAGCGGGTGGTACCGCGGATAATCAGTTTATTCGCCCCGGGATACTTAAAATTGTATCCCGGGGTTTTTTGCGCCCCGGGATGCCATATCAGAAAAGGAGTGACCATTATGAGTAACATTTACAGAGACATCACATTGGGTAAAGTAGGCGAAGGAGATATCGGGAAGACTGTCCGCGTAGCGGGCTGGGTAGAAAATATCCGCGACCATGGCGGCGTCTCCTTCGTGGATCTCAGAGATATGTACGCGGTGATGCAGGTGGTAATTCGGGACGGAAAATTGTTAGAAGGGATACGCAAGGAGCAGGCTGTTTCCATCCGGGGGCTGATAGAGAAGAGGGACGAGGAGACTTACAACCCGAAAATTCCCACGGGGACGATTGAGCTGTGTGCAGCAGAAATTGACATCCTGGGGGAAGTCTATGAGACGCTGCCCTTTGAGGTCATGACCAGCAAGGAAGTGCGGGAAGACGTGAGGCTGAAATACCGTTACCTTGACTTACGCAACCAGAAAGTGAAGGAGAACATCCTTTTCCGTTCCCAGGTGATTGCTTTCCTGCGCCAGAAGATGACGGAACTGGGATTTGTGGAAATCCAGACCCCGATTCTCTGCGCATCTTCGCCGGAGGGGGCAAGGGATTACATCGTTCCTTCCCGCAAATACAAAGGCAAGTTCTATGCGCTGCCCCAGGCGCCGCAGCAGTATAAGCAGCTTTTGATGGCGTCTGGGTTTGATAAATATTTCCAGATTGCCCCCTGTTTCCGGGATGAGGATGCGCGTGCAGACCGTTCCCCGGGAGAGTTTTACCAGCTTGATTTTGAAATGAGCTTTGCTACTCAGGAGGATGTCTTTCAAGTCGGAGAAGATGTGCTGGCGGCGGTATTTGAGAAATTCGCGCCGGAAGGGAGTGCCGTGACGCAGGCTCCGTTCCCGGTCATCAGCTATCAGCAGGCAATGCTGGAGTTTGGCACGGATAAGCCGGACTTGAGGAACCCGCTGCGTATCCTGGACGTCACCGAAATTTTTCAGAAGTGTAGCTTCAAGCCGTTCCTGGGAAAGACAGTCCGCGCTATCCGGGTACATGCGGATATGTCCAAAAGCTTCCACGAGAAACTGCTGAAATTTGCGACCGGAATCGGCATGGGCGGGCTGGGTTACCTGGAAGTCATGGAGGATGGCAGCTATAAAGGCCCGATAGACAAATTTATCCCGGCACAGCTCAAAGAAGCGTTCCGGGAGATTGCCGGGCTTCAGACAGGCGATACAATTTTCTTCATGGCCGACAAGGAAGCGCGCGCCGCGTATTATGCAGGAATGATCCGCACAGAGCTTGGGGAGAGGCTGGATCTGCTGGAGAAGAATGCGTTCCGATTCTGTTATGTCAATGATTTTCCGATGTTCGAACAGGACACAACGACGAAACAGATTGGCTTTACACACAACCCATTCTCCATGCCTCAGGGAGGCCTCTTGGCGTTGCAGGAGAAAGATCCGCTGGAAGTCTTGGCTTATCAGTACGATATTGTCTGTAACGGAGTAGAGCTTTCCTCAGGCGCAGTCCGTAACCACGATCTGCAGATTATGGAAAAGGCCTTTGAGATTGCGGGCTATGACAAGGAAACCCTCAAAAATAAATTCGGGGCATTATACCATGCATTTAAGTTCGGGGCTCCGCCCCATGCAGGCATGGCTCCGGGCGTAGACCGTATGCTGATGCTGCTGAAAGGCGAGGAGAATATCCGGGAGGTCATTGCATTCCCCATGAACGGTAATGCGCAAGACCTCATGTGCGGGGCGCCGAATGAAGTGACCGAGCAGCAGCTTCGGGAGGTGCATATCAGAGTACGTGATTAAAAGAGCGCGTGGTATGGAAAAGGGTCGTCGTTTTTAGTAGGGTATAGGAAGAAGGAGGCGCAGATGGAAACGAAAAAGACAGGGAAACATGTAATTTCCGACGAAACTATGGAATATGTGGGCATTCTCGCTAAGCTGGAGCTGTCGGAGGAAGAAAAACAGGCGGCTAAGAAGGATATGGAGACGATGCTTGACTATATCGATACATTGAACGGGCTAGACACATCAGGGATCGAGCCGATGTCCCATGTCTTTGCGCTGGGAAATGTGTTCCGCGAAGATGTCGTGGAACATAGGGACGGCGGGGAAGACACGCTGGCGAATGCGCCAGAGTCGAGGAATCGGGCCTTTGTAGTACCCAAGACTGTAGAGCAGTAAGGAGGCATGGGATGAACCTTTTATCATTAACAGCCGTAGAGCTGGGAAAGAAAATCAGGGCAGGGGAAGTGACGGCACAGGAGGCCGTGGAAGTGTCCTTGGCCGCAATAGAGGAAAAAGAACCTCAGGTACACAGCTTTGTGACCATTGATAGGGAGAATGCCTTAAGGCGGGCTGAGGAAGTGCAAAAGAAGATTGAGGCGGGGGATTTGTCAGGGCCGCTTGCCGGGGTTCCGGTAGCAATCAAAGACAATCTCTGCACCAAAGGAGTGCTGACGACATGCAGTTCTAAGATTTTATCTAATTTTGTACCTACTTACACAGCGGAGGCGGTGCGGAACCTGGAGCAGGCAGGGGCGGTGATAGTTGGCAAGACGAATATGGATGAATTTGCAATGGGCAGCACCACCGAGACCTCTGCTTATGGGGTGACAAAGAATCCCTGGAATACGGGGCATGTCCCCGGAGGGTCTTCCGGGGGCAGCTGTGCGGCAGTAGCGGCAGAGGAGGTAAGCTTTGCGCTAGGGTCTGATACCGGGGGGTCTATCCGCCAGCCGAGTTCCTTCTGCGGCGTTACCGGCATCAAGCCTACTTATGGCACGGTATCCCGTTACGGGCTGATTGCCTACGGATCTTCCCTCGACCAGATTGGGCCGGTGGCCAAAGACGTGACGGACTGTGCCACGATCCTGGAAATCATTGCCGCCCATGACTGCAAGGACGCTACATCCATAAAGCGGAAAGATACGGATTTCACATCCGCGCTTGCTGACGGCGTAAGCGGGATGAAGATTGGCATTCCTAAGGATTATCTGGGCAGCGGCCTGGACGGCGAGGTGAAGGACGCTGTGCGGAATGCGGCAAAGATCCTGGAAGAACAAGGGGCTGTCGTAGAGGAATTTGGCTTAAGCCTGACGGATTACGCAATCCCGGCATATTACGTGATTGCCGCCGCCGAGGCAAGCTCCAACCTGGAGCGGTTTGACGGCGTGAAATATGGCTACCGCGCCAAAGCGTATGAGGGACTGCATGATATGTATAAAAAATCACGCTCCGAAGGGTTCGGAGCAGAGGTGAAACGCCGGATTATGTTAGGCTCTTTTGTACTAAGTTCCGGTTACTATGACGCTTACTATCTCAAAGCGTTGCGTACAAAAGCCTTGATAAAGCAGGAATTTGACAAAGCTTTCGCGAAATACGATGTAATCCTGGGGCCAGTGGCTCCTTCTACGGCGCCCAGGCTGGGGGAGTCCCTTTGCGATCCCCTGAAAATGTACCTGGGAGACATTTACACGGTCTCCGTGAATCTTGCCGGGCTTCCGGGCATCAGCCTGCCTTGCGGCCTTGACAGTAAGGGGTTGCCCATTGGGCTGCAGCTCATTGGGGACTGTTTCCAGGAAAAGAAAATCATAAGCGCGGCATTTGCCTATGAACAGACCAGGCCCTATCGCCACAGTCCATTATCGGCCCGGTAGAGAGGAGAGAAGAGCATGAGCAAAGAATATGAAACTGTCATCGGGCTGGAAGTCCATGTGGAGCTGGCGACGAAAACGAAAATCTTCTGTGCTTGTTCCACGGCGTTCGGAAGCGCCCCCAATACCCATACTTGCCCGGTCTGCACCGGAATGCCGGGATCGCTGCCGGTTCTTAATAAGAAAGTCGTGGAATATGCCATGGCAGTGGGTGTGGCGACAAACTGCCAGATTAACCAGTACAGCAAATTTGACCGTAAGAATTATTTCTATCCGGACAATCCGCAGAATTACCAGATTTCCCAGCTCTATCTGCCTATCTGCCATGACGGCGGCATTGAGATTGAGACGGAAGCGGGCGTCAAGATCATCGGTATCCATGAAATCCATATGGAAGAGGACGCGGGCAAGCTGGTGCATGACGACTGGGAGGAGGTATCGCTGGTAGATTACAACCGCTCTGGCGTGCCGCTGATTGAGATTGTCTCTGAGCCGGATATGCGCTCTGCCGAAGAAGTCATTGCGTATCTTGACAAACTGAAGATGATTATCCAGTACCTTGGGGCTTCTGATTGTAAGATGCAGGAAGGTTCCATGCGTGCGGACGTGAACCTGTCTGTCCGTGAAAAGGGAGCGTCTCAGTTTGGAACGCGCACAGAGATGAAGAACATCGGTTCATTTAAGGCCATTGCCCGGGCGATTGAAGCGGAAACGGCACGCCAGATTGATCTGATTGAGTCAGGAGAGCCAGTCGTACAAGAGACGCGGCGATGGAATGACGAGGAAGGCTATTCCTACGCCATGCGTTCCAAGGAGGATGCACAGGATTACCGTTATTTCCCAGAGCCGGATCTCGTGCCTGTCATTGTCAGCGATGAATGGATTCAGGCAATCAAAGACAGCCAGCCGGAGCTTCGTGACGAGAAAAGGAAACGCTATATGGAAACGTTCGGCTTGCCAGAGTATGACGCCAGGATTCTCACATCTGTGAAAAAACTTGCCGATCTTTTTGAAGAGACTACGGCTTTGTGCCAGAAGCCGAAGAAGGTTTCAAACTGGCTGATGGGTGAGACGATGCGCCTCTTAAAAGAGCGCGGGATGGATGCGGAGGACATCTCTTTTTCTCCGGCGAACCTTGCCACGCTCATAGCCCTTACAGAGGATGGGACTATCAACGGAACGGTGGCAAAGGAAGTATTTGAACAGGTGTTTGACAAAGATATTGACGTGGAGGCATATGTAAAGGAGCATGGGCTGAAAGTCGTCAATGACGAGGGAGCCCTCCGGGAGACGGTTGCCAAAGTCATTGCGGATAACCCCAAATCGGTGGAGGATTACCGAAACGGCAAGGAGAAGGCTATCGGTTTTTTGGTAGGACAGACCATGAAAGCCATGAAAGGCAAGGCCAACCCTGGTATGGTGAACCAGCTGCTGAAGGAAATGCTATAGGAACTTCCTTTTAAAGCCGGACAGGAATGCGTCCCCAAGTTCCGGGAGGATTGTGAGGATAATGTTTGGCCTGGGAGAAATCTCCCAGGCCAAGCATTGTTGGAAATCCGTTATGCGTTTATCCGTTTTGCAGGGTTATTGTTGCATTTCCCCAGGAGGTAATGTAGAATATTGTAAAAGAAATGATAGCCGAAGCGACCAGAAATTATAGGACGGAGCCAACATATTCAGCACGTCAAAGAAAGGATGGGAGAACATGGGAGATATACCTGAATTAGAAAGGAAGACGATTCAAGAGATTAAGCGTCTCTCTGCGAGAGAGGCGGTCAGCATCCGCATCGATCCGGAGAAGAAGCCCAAAATTACGGACAGCAAATTCGGCGGCGTGCCATATTGGGACATGGGCATGGATTATCCGAAAGCAAACGATGGCAAGTTACTGATGCTGCTGGCGCAGATTAACCTGGATGAGCTGAATAAAGAGGGAAACAATCCGGGAGACAAGCTGCCCGGGAGCGGCATGCTGCAGTTTTTCATTGCCCAGGACGATGTGTATGGCATGGATTTTGACGGCGCTACGGACAGTGAGGGCAGGCTTGTGCAGGGCAATTTCCGGGTGGTGTACCACAAGACAGTAAATTATGCGGCATCCAGAGAAGAAATTAAGTCGCTGGGCATACCGGATTGCGCATCGGAGGAGTCAGAGGAATCTCCTATCTGGGGAGAGTATGGCCTGGCCATGGAGAAGAAAGAGACCTATATAGGGATGGATGACTATCGGTTCGAAGAGTATTTCCGCCGGGCGGCGGAGGCCGTAGGCTGGGAGGAATCTGAGCGGAGCGAAGGCTATTATAACTGTTTCTCTGAGGAAGGCAGGGATGCCCTGTTTGACGAGTTGGAACCTTCCGGACACTGGATGCTGGGCTACCCTTACTTTACCCAGTACGATCCCAGGGAACAGAACGACGGGGCGAAACAGTATCCTGTCCAGCTCTTCCAGATGGATTCGGATTACGGCGAGAATGGCGACTTCATTATGTGGGGGGACGCCGGAGTAGCGAACTTCTTTATCAGCGAGGAAGGTTTGGCAAATGAGGATTTTCGGGACGTGCTGTATTCTTGGGACTGCTGTTAAGTGGTATTAATAGAGAAGCCGCCTGAGAACCGGAGTATGTTTGGCATATTGATTTAGCATGAGGGAAAGACGGAGGAAAGAGACATGGAGGAACAGGCAAGGAAAATAGCAGAGAGTTTCCAGTGCAAATACACGGTGTTTGAGAAAGGAACTGAACCAGAACTTGCGGAGCAGGCATACCGGAAGGCATATGAGGAGGGGAAAACAGGGGGCTTCTGGCCCGTATTCCTCTGCATGGATGCGTGTGCTGTGGAGTGGCTGGAGGAAGTCATGAAACAAAATTATGACAGGGAAAAAATTATCGCTGGCTGTGGGGACAACGGCAAAGAAATCTTAAAGGAACGTTTTGCAGAGTATACGGAGGAGTATGAAGCGGAGGAAGTTGAGGAGCTGCTGGGAGAGGAGACCGAAGGGGAAGAGCTGCACCAGTTTATTGGGTATCAGTCTTTCCGCGATGGGATGCTGGAGGCAGATACTTTGCTTTTGGAAATCCCGGTGAAAAACCCATGGGAAATCGTTGCCTATCTGCCTATGGGCGGCTGGAATGAGTGCCCGGCGGCAGAGGAAATGATTGCTGTCTGCAAGTATTGGTATCAGAAATACCAGGCAGTGCCGGCGTTGTTTACCCATGATGTGATGGAGTTCTATGCGCCCTTTAAATTGAATGGGGCCGACAGCATGGAGGCGGCCAAGGAGCATTATGCGTTCTGCCCAGATAGGGTGGATCAGGGAACAAGCACTTGTAAAATCTCAGAACTGGCAGCCGGGCTTGCGGAATCGGACGTCTGGTATTTCTGGTGGGACTAAAGGATGGGCTGTTAACCACGGCGCATATTTTGAAAATATCGAAAATAAGGCGTGGAAGGAGCCAAAAATAACATAGAAACATGCAAAAATTGCCAGATACAATCCTTGAAAAAGAAATTAGACTATGATAGCATAATTGGGACAAATTACTTGCATTTAATAAGGAGAACAGAAATGAACGAGAGGAAAAAAGCTTACAACAGAGAAAGATCTGTGAACCAGTTTTTGCTTATCATAATCACGATTATGGATTTATTCCTGTTTTTCGGGTATTTCAGTGATTATAGCAAGGGGAATATCGGGCTGGGGTTTCTGATGGCAGTGGAACTGACGGTTTTGGTTTCCATGATTGCCGACTATGTTGTGTTCCTGCGCCAGAGGGATAGTAAAATCTTTAAACATGTCTCTGTGACAGGGTACATGATAGTCTATGCGATTGCGCTTTTGGGGGCGCAGAACGACTTGGTGTTCGCAATCGTGTTCCCGTTGACAGTAATTTATATCTTATATTTTGACTACAAGCTCATTTTGCGCATTGCGGTCGTCTACAGCCTGATTACGGTTGTGGATCTCGTGTATCTGGCGGCCGTGAAACAGACGCTTGCTTCCGGTGCGGAATTGAACAGCACCTCGCTCCTGGTTCAGGGTGCGACGGTCATTGTATACCTGATTGTGCTGTGTGGCACTACTAAAATTTCCAACCACAACAATGATGATAAGATTTCCGATATCAATGAAGAAAAAGAGAAAAGCCACCAGCTTCTTGACGATGTGCTGAAAGTGGCGCAGGCAGTCAGGGACAATTCTGCGAAAGCAGAGGAGTACATAAATATCCTCACCCAGAACGTGGATACCACGGCGCAGGCGCTTGGCGGGATATCCGAGGGCAATTCCCACAATGCGGAGAGCATTGAGAAGCAGACTGTCATGACAGAAAATATCCATGGCATGATTGCGCGCACCAAAGAAATGTCTGACCAGATGCTGGAGCTTGCAAAACAGTCGATGGTGGCTGTGGATGAAGGACAGAGGACTATGGACACCCTGCAGGAGCAGTCCGGGAAGATGCAGACGGCAAATGGGGAGGTTGTTTCCTGCGTGAAACAGCTGATTGAAAATGCAAGGGAAGTGGACGAGATTACCGAGCAGATTTTTGCCATTTCCAGCCAGACCAACCTCTTGGCCCTGAATGCATCGATTGAGAGCGCAAGGGCCGGGGAAGCTGGACGTGGTTTTGCCGTGGTGGCAGAGGAAATCCGTGTGCTGGCAGACGAGACCAGGAAGCTCACTGAAAATATCCAGAAAATCGTGCAGCAGCTGCGGCTGAATGCAGATGCGGCCAAGAATACGGTGGACAATGTCATGGATAGCTCGCGGGAAGAGCATGTCCTGATTGAGAGCGCGAATGAGCAGTTCTCCGGCATTGGCGGGCGAATGGGCGATCTGAATGAGAATGTCGGGGAAATCTATGGGAAAATAGAAGAAATCCTGCAGTCCAACAACGCGATTGTGGACAGCATCAACCAGATTTCAGCAGTAAGCCAGGAGGTTTCTGCAAACACACAGCAGGCAGTGGAGCTGGGCGAAGATACAAGCCGGCAGGCAAGGCAGGCGCAGGAGCGGATGGATGAATTGCTGCAGACCGTGGAGATGATTGAGAAGTATATGTAATAAGCATAACATTAATTTTACATTTTTCTGCGTACAAATTTACAGATGTCAGGGTAATATATGACTTGAGTGCAGTTACCGGAGGAATTAAGTTCAGATGATAAAAATTTTGATTGTGGAAGACGATCCTAATATCGCAAAGCTGATGGAGGCTACGGTCGCTATTGGCGGCTATGAGAGTGAGCTATGCGATAATGGGGCGCAGGCTTTCGAGAAGATAGAAAATGGGAATTATGATTTGGTTTTGCTGGATGTGATGCTCCCTGACATGAGCGGATTTGAAATCATGCGCAAACGCACCAACATGGATGCGCCGGTAATCTTCATCACGGCGAAACAGGAGCTGACGGACAAGGTGCGGGGACTGCGTCTGGGCGCTGAAGATTATATTGTCAAGCCTTTCGAGGCCATGGAACTGCTGGCACGGATAGAAGTAATCCTGCGCCGGGTGAAACGCATTGAGCGGGTGTACCATTATGGGAACATTACCGTCAATGTGGAGGAGCATATCTGCCGTGCGGATGGTGAGGAAGTCTATCTCACGCCCAAAGAGTTTGACGTCCTGATTTTTTTCATGCAGCATAAGGATGTGGCGATTTCCAGGGACCGGCTGCTGTCAGCTGTCTGGGGGTTTGAATATGAGGGCGAGAGCCGGACGATTGACATCCATATCCAGCAGCTGCGTAAGAAGCTGGATCTTAAGGACAAGCTGGTGACCATCCCTAAGCTTGGATACCGCTTAGAAAGCGCAAAGGAGTAGTGCATGAAGCTTTGGCAGAAAATATTTTTATATACGCTGATACTGGTAATGCTGGCTGTGAGCATGACCAGTATTTTGTTGTTAAAAAACAGCTTTTCCCTTGCAATGGATCAGAAAAAGCAAAGCGTATATAGCGAACATGAATTCCTGGTCACGAGTTTCAAGAGCATGATGCTGACGGAACGCCTGAGAAAGAATGCCATCGTGCTGGATGAAAAGACGATTCTGGGCTTCATGGCAGAGACATTTGGGGAAAGCAGCAACGGCGTGGCATTCCTGGATGGGGAGAAGGAAGCGGTCTATGCCAATAAGAAGATGGAGATACCGCAGGAGCTGGTGAAGGCGGTAGAAGAGGGGGAAGGGGCCTATATGCAAGTACAGGAATACCAGCTTTACACGGTATCTGCGGAAAACTTCGAAGGGAAAAATTATTATATCATAACAGAGAACGATATCCGGGACGTCGTGAAAATCCATGAGAATATGCTCTATGAAATCCAGATTATCAGCATGTCCTGTGCCATTGTCATCGCCCTAATCCTGCTTGTCGTGGTAAAGATGCTGCTGCATCCTTTGAAGAAGGTAAATGAGGGGACGGAGGAAATCGCCCTGGGAAATTACCGAAAGCGCATCCAGCTGCGGGGCCATGACGAGCTGTCAGAACTTGCGCGGAACATGAATATTATGGCGGAATCGGTGGAGAGCAATGTACGTGCGCTGGAGAACGTGGCGGAGGACCGTAAGCATTTCATAGACAATTTATCACATGAAATGAAGACGCCGCTCACGTCAATTCTTGGATTTTCAGATCTTCTGCAGATAAAGAAGGATATAACAGAAGAGAACAGGATTGAGTATGCAGGGATAATCAAGGAAGAGGCCAGCCGTATGCGCACGCTGTCCGGGAAGTTGATGGAGCTGATTACCGTAGGAGAGGCAAAGCTGGAGTGGGGACAGGAAGATATGGAAAGCCTGTTCCATGAAATCGGGGCTTCTTTGAAAGTGATTGCGGACAACCATATGATGGATCTGTCTTGCGAGTCCGAGGCCGGGCTGCTGTGCGTGGATAGGGAGTTATTTAAATCCCTCCTCTATAACCTGGTGGACAATGCCATCAAAGCATCCCGGGAAGGCGGATGCATCCGGGTTGCAGGGAAGTTTGAGGAAGGATGGTTCTGTATTACAGTAGAAGACGAGGGAGTAGGCATCCCGGAGGAAGAGATTGCCAAGATTACCCAGGCATTTTATATGGTAGATAAAGTTAGGAGCCGCGCCAGCGGAGGCGCGGGGCTTGGGTTGGCCTTATGTGCGGAAATCGTCTCCCACCACCAGGGAAAAATGCAGTTTGAGAGCAGGCTGGGAGAGGGGACGCGTGTCTTCATCCGCATGAAAGGAGGGAAGGCTCATGCGTGACATGAAATCTATCGTACTGACGCTTCTGTGCGCAATGGTCATCCTAGGGATGGGATATCTGGGAATCGTGGATCGTGGAAAGCAGATTTTAAGGAGTGAGAGCGTACCAGAACGCGCGAGATATGAAAATGCCGGTTCCAAAATCTTCTATGGGAAGATCGAGGATGATATCGAAATCTTTCCTTGGAATTACTTCCCGGAAGACAGGGTGCAGAGAGAGGTGGAAGTTACCCCGATTTTCCTGACAGAGGAAAGTTTTGTTGAGCAATATTTCCCGGAAGGGGCATGTGCAATAGAAGCCGGGGAAACAGAGACGCAGCCTGGTTCGGCTGTGGACATGGCGGAGAGCGTGGCTGGAGATGCGCTGGTGGATAGTGTGCCGGAACTGCGGGTGCAAGGTTATATAGCAACCGATTATTATTTCAGTGAACTGATTTCCTGTGAAACAGGCGTGGATATGGAAGAAGTATTTGGCTGGTTCCAGGAAAAGGGACGCCACATTCTGCAGAATATGATTATGACTGAGAGTGTATCTGTGGGGACGATTTATTTTTACCGCGGAATCCTGGAGCTGTGTGGGAAGAAGTTCCAGGTGAGGATTGCCTGCAGCGATTGGAACATCATAAATTTTGTCTGTGCGGAATATAGATCTGGAGACCGCAGGGAACAGAAGGCGTGGAAGGAAGGGAAGAAGAAAATGGTCGAGGCGCTGGAAGAGTCGGAGGAAAGTTTTGCAAAGTATTTTGCTTATATGTCCCAGCTGAACGATATGGGTTATCCCACGATTTATCTGGTGGATGACGTATATGAGAATGCCTATCTCTATGGGTTCCGCTGGCTGGAAGACATTATGCAGGGGAATGGGGAGGATGAAGAGCTGGCCAAAGGAATCAGCCAGTGGGACAAAGAATGGAGAGCGATATTCCAGCCTGATAAGGATGCCGGTGATGGTTCCGTGCAGGATGTGAATCAGGAAGATTCGGTCGATTATTCCTACCAGGTGGTCGAACTGAAAGACATGATTCTGCTCTTGGTGCAGGGGGATGCTGCGATGGGGCTGTACTTCGATCCGATTAACCGCAAATTCTGCGGGTACAATTTCTTCTATCAATATTGATATGGCATTTTAAGATTATTGATAAAGATTAATACAAATGCAAAAACAGGTTGTGCAATGTCTGGCCTTGAATTATAATAAGACCATATTCCAGAGGGGGAAAAGGAGAATTCAGGATGAGCGACAAGGAAAAGATAGACAGCACAGAAGCGGAAGAATCAGAAACATATGAGGCCATCTGTTACATCTGCCACAGGCCGGAGAGCAAGGCTGGGAAAATGATTCGTATTCCCAACGACATATGTATCTGCCAGGACTGTATGCAAAAGACATTTGATACGATGAACCATGCCGGGTTCCCGATTGGGGATATGGGGAATTTTGGGAACATGCCCAATATCAGCATGATTAACCTCTCAGACCTCCAGAATATGAACGCGGTGCCTAAGAGCCAGAAGATAAAGAAGAAAAAGAAAAAGGAGGACAAGGAGGCAAAGCCCGAGCTGGATATCAGGGCCATCCCTGCGCCCCATAAAATCAAAGCGAGCCTGGATGAATATGTCGTAGGGCAGGAACATGCCAAGAAGGTCATGGCTGTGGCTGTGTATAACCATTATAAACGGGTCTGCTGTGACGAGCAGGATGGGATTGAGATTGAGAAGTCCAATATGCTGATGCTGGGCCCAACCGGCAGCGGGAAGACTTATATGGTCAAGACCCTTGCAAGGCTTTTGGATGTGCCGCTTGCCATTGCTGACGCCACTTCGCTGACGGAAGCGGGCTATATCGGGGATGATATTGAAAGCGTGGTCTCCAAGCTCCTTGCGGCTGCAGACAATGACGTGCAGCGTGCCGAGCATGGCATTATTTTTATAGATGAGATAGACAAGATTGCCAAGAAGAAGACCACGAACCAGCGTGACGTTAGCGGAGAGAGCGTGCAGCAGGGGATGTTAAAGCTCCTGGAGGGAGCGGAGATTGAAGTCCCGGTGGGGGCCAACAGCAAGAACGCGATGGTACCGCTTGCTACGGTCAATACCAGGAATATCCTCTTTATCTGCGGGGGAGCGTTCCCTGATTTGGAGGAAATCATCAAAGAACGGCTCAATAAGCAGTCAGCCATGGGCTTCCATGCCGACTTAAAGGATAAATACGATGGGGAAGAAAATCTCCTGCAACGGGTAGAGGTAGAGGATGTGCGCAAATATGGGATGATTCCGGAATTTCTGGGACGTCTGCCGGTCATCTTCGCACTGGACGCATTGACGGAGGAGATGCTCGTGCGCATCCTCACAGAGCCGAAGAGCGCGATTGTCAAACAGTACCAGAAACTGCTGGCATTGGATGAGGTTAAGCTGGAGTTTGATGAGGGCGCTCTGCATGCGATTGCCAGGAAGGCGAAAAAGAAAGATATCGGAGCCCGTGCGCTGCGTGCCATTATTGAGGAATTCATGCTGGACATCATGTACGAGATTCCCAAAGACGACAGCATCGGCACGGTGACTATTACGGAGGATTATATCGATAACCATGGAGCGCCGCTGATTAGTATGCGCGGCTGCCCGGCTTTGCCGGAGAATGCAGGGACGACGGGAGCATAAGCGGATGGTTTTCGGCATATGCTGGTAAAAAAGAAAAGAGCAGCATATGGATTGTGAAGAAGCAGTATATTCAAATGAGTATTACGATTTTATCGCTGAGTATATCCTGGAGACGCGGAGGACCCCGACTCCGCCCTGCGTACAGAGGCTGGATATAACCTATGACATTGTATATAAATCGCGGGCGGATAATCCGCCGCTTAATATTAGAAATTACAGTTACAATGCGATTCCCGGATGCTATGCGCCCATGGACGAGAGCGCGTTGGAGGCAAGCGGGATTTTACGGCTGCAGAACCAGCCGACATTGGCATTGAAAGGGCAGGGTGTGCTGATTGGCTTTCTGGATTCGGGGATTGATTATGAGAATCAGGTGTTCCGCAACAGTGATGGCAGTACCAGGATCGTGGCAATGTGGGATCAGACGGACAGGAGCGGGACGCCGCCGGAAGGATTCATTTATGGGAGCGAGTATACGGATGAGCAGATTAACCGCGCCCTGAACAGTATGAATCCCCATGAGGTAGTTCCCATGACGGACGAAGAGGCGCATGGGACCTATATGGCAAGCGTGGCGGCCGGGAGTGAGATTCCTGAGAAGAATTTTGTGGGAGCCGCCCCCTACAGTAAAATTGCTATGGTCAAACTTAAGCCTGCCAAGCAGTATTTACGGGATTTTTATTTTATAAATGACGATGCTGTTGTGTATCAGGAAAACGATATCATGGCAGGCGTCGTGTATCTGAGCAAGCTGGCCCAGGAACGCCATATGCCCCTTGTCATCTGTGTGGGGCTGGGGACGGATATGGGAGGGCATACCGGCGTGAACCCGCTCTCTACCATGCTGAACAGTATGGCGCTGCGCAGGGATCGTGCCGTAGTGATTGCAGCAGGGAATGAAGGAAATTCCCGCCATCATTTTCTGGGAGAAATTCAGAGCGATGAGTATTACAAAAATGTTGAAATCAATGTGGGTGAGAATGTAAAAGGATTTTATGCGGAAGTATGGGCAAGGGCGCCCCAACGTTTTGTGGTAGACATCATTTCTCCAACCGGGGAGAGGATGCCCAGCGATTTTATCTTGTCGGGAGGCAGGGAATATAACTTTCTGTTTGAGGACACGAAAGTAGCGGTGGATTATCGGATTGCTGGGATTTTGGATGGTTCCCAAGTCATTTATATCAGTTTTTCCAAGCCTACCGAGGGCATCTGGAATATCCGGGTCTACCAGCAGTCGGAGATTTCCGATACGTTCCACATATGGCTGCCGTTGGAGGAATTTCTCACCGGAGAGGTGTTTTTTGTCCGTTCTAATCCTGATACGACGCTTACCGTGCCGTCTTCAGCGGCAGCGCCCATGACTGTAGGTGCATATGACGCCAAAGATAACAGCATTTATCTCAGGTCTGGCAGGGGCTTTACGGCGAGCGGCCTGATAAAGCCGGATTTCGTGGCGCCGGGTGTAGAGGTATATGGCGCAGCGCCCGGGGGCATGTTTGTCACCAGGAGCGGAACCAGCGCGGCGACGGCAGTTGCTTCGGGCGGCGTTGCGCTCATGTTGGAGTGGAGTATTGTCCAAGGGCATTATTCGACTATTACCGGCATTGCCATCAAGAATTCTCTGATACAGAGCGCAGACCGTGACGCGCAGCGCACTTATCCGGATAAGTCGTTTGGCTGGGGACGGCTGGATGTCTACCAGACATTTGCGGATTTTCGGATACAATAGGGCGGCAAAATAAATTACTTAAGGATGGAGAGGATTGGGATATGATATTTGCAGCTGTGGCAGCAGCCGTGTTTTGCGGGGATTTCGTTTTAAAGAAATATGCACAAGAGCATATGGGCAAGGGGAAGGCAAAGAGGGTCTGCAAGGGCAGAATCCTGCTGCACAGATACTATAACCATGGGGCAGCCCTGAATTTCCTGGAAAAATGTCCTGGGGCAGTACGGAACTTATGCGGAGGGTTACTTCTGGCAGTGGGTATATCCTGGGCCCTCCTGCTGCGCAGGAAGGACAATCCGGGCCTGCTTTTGGGGCTGAGCCTGCTTCTGGGCGGAGGTGGCAGCAATTTCTATGACAGGATTACGAAGGGATACGTTGTCGATTATTTCAGCTTCAGGACTCCGTGGAAATGGCTGAACCAGATTGTGTTCAATCTTTCAGATTTCTGTATCTTTGTCGGTAGCATACTTGTGGCGGTTGCCAGAAAGTAGGGGGTGGCAAGGTCTTTCCCAATAGAAATAACAAAAAGCTGCCATCCCATTGGCAGCTTTTTGTAATCACCTATTTTTCAATATCTTAATCTTAATAAAAAACCGAAATTTCTATATTCAGACAAGGCACATTGAAAAGCTCGATGAAATTAGCGTACTACGGTTACATTTACGGCCTGCGGTCCCTTGGAACCTTCGGTAACGTCAAATTCAACAGTAGCACCTTCTTCTAAGGACTTAAATCCCTCCATGTTCAATCCGGAATAGTGTACGAACACATCGTTGCCGGATTCATCAGAGATGAAACCGTATCCTTTTTGGTTGTTAAACCACTTTACTGTACCTTGCATGTCAGTACCTCCAATATATAATATATGCCCTTTTTAAGCATAATTCTACAATAGCACATTATTTTTCAAAAGTAAAGGAATATTTTACAATTCCTTAATTTTCCGTGCTTTTTTGGGCATTCTTTCCCCCAGACGGAGGATGGGACAGCCTAACGTTGTTTATAGCAATTCCTCAAAGGCAATCTGGCGTGCTTTCAGAAAACGTTTCACCATTCCATCCCAGGATTGTTCCAGAGATTTGTCCAGGGAGAATACCCGGCAGGATATGCCGGTGGTGCAGATGAGCTGCTGGTTTTGGTATCTGAGGTTCAGGTACATCCCTGTGACGTCTTCCGCAGGGATGCTGCTGCCAATCGAGGCCAGGGTTTTTCTCTGGTTTTCAGAAGACAGCTGGAGGACAAACTGGAAGGAAGATGGCGTCCGCCTGCCTTTGATTAAGTCGAAGCAGGCGGGGCGTACCAGGGAAAACGGCACGTAACGTTCCTGCGTGATTTGTTCATACGGCTCATCTTCCGGGCTGAAAAAATCTGCCTTGCAATGGCCGTCCAGATGGAAAGCCATGTAGGTAGTGATAGTGCCTTCTGACAGTAAGAAGCTGTCAAATGCGTTGCTGCGTAGTAATATATTCATAAACTCTTTTACGTCCAGAATGGATACTGATATCATGATGGTTCCTCCTCATGCCAGAAAAAATATCGGCCCAGTAACAGGGCATCAGGACTCCTCCCACAAGGTGGGCCCCTCCTCATGCCAGAAAAAATATCGGCTCCGCAAGGAGGCATCAGGACTCCTCCCACAAGGTGGGCCCCTCCTCATGCCAAAATATACCACAAATTGCCGGAAACAGCAAATGAAAGGCGCTGGTAAAATCTTTGCAGCTATAGTATAATGTGCCCTGAGGGATTGTTTCATATTGATAATTCTTACATTATATAATCGGGAGGCAGGGAATGGAGCGCGCAGAGGAATCATTGTTTCAGTTGCTGGAAAAGGGCGCCAGTGCAGCCATGGTGGTGCGGGAGGCGGAAGAAAGGCTGCAGAAGGCCGGGTTTGAAGAACTTTCTTTTTCACAGGTATGGGGATTGGCAGAAAACGGGAAATATTATGTAAAGCACCACGATACCACGCTGTTTGCATTTACAGTCAGTAAGAAGGCAGGTTACCGGGGGGATTTTAAAGATTCTATCCGCATCGGGGCGGCGCATACAGATTTCCCCTGCCTGCGCATAAAGCCAAACCCGGATGTGGAGGCAGGCGGTTATGCGCAAGTCAATGTAGAGGTATACGGAGGGGCAATCCTGAATACCTGGCTTGACCGGCCGCTCGGCATTTCCGGGCGGGTGGCATTGGCGAGTGAAAATGTGCTGCATCCCTTGATGCGCTTTTTTCATGTGGAGCGGACGCTGGGCGTCATCCCGAACCTTGCCATCCATATGAACCGGGAGGTCAACAAAGGGAAAGAGCTGAATAAGCAGACGGAACTCCTGCCTATCCTGGGGCTTGAGGCAAAAGAGAAGGAATTTCTCCGTTTCCTGGCAGCGGAGCTGGATACGGAGCCGGATAAGATTTTGGATTACGAGCTGTGGGTGTATTGCCGGGAAAAGCCGCAGTATGCAGGGCTGAAAGATGAATTGATCCTATCGCCCAGACTTGATAACCTGACTTCTGTGCAGGCGCTCCTGACCGGCATCACAAAGAACCAGCGGGAGGAGGGCATCAATGTGATTGCGCTTTTTGACCATGAAGAGGTGGGCAGCCGTACGAAGCAAGGGGCGGGTTCTACGCTGCTTGCTTCGTTGCTGCAGCGGGTGCTTGCGGCAATGAACCGGACACCGGCCCAGATAGCGGCAAGCATGTATGACTCGTTCTTGCTGTCCGTGGACGTGGCGCATGGACTGCACCCAAATTACATGGGAAAGATGGATGTGACCAGTAAGCCGGTACTGGGAAAAGGGCTGTGCATCAAAGAAGCGTCTTCCCAGTCCTACGCTACGGACTGTGAGGCGGTCGCTGTTATTGAGCAGCTATGCAGGAAGGGCGGCATTCCTTACCAGAAATTCGCCAACCGTTCGGATATGCCGGGCGGCGGCACGCTGGGGGCGGTGTCATCCGGCTTCCTGCCAGTGCGGACGGTGGATATCGGGATTCCGTTGTTAGCGATGCACTCTGCGGTTGAGACTATGGGCGCTGCTGACATGCGTTCACTGACAGATTTGGTTTGCGCTTATTTCAAGGAAGCGTGAAAAACTGTGGCGGGCATTCAGTGCCGGGCATAATCTGCGCTTGTTTTTGGGGCAGTATATTATATATGGGTTTCCCCATTTTTTATCTTATTAGGAAAGACCTTGTCACGCTAACGCGTGAAAGTGCCTTCCCTATAAGACAAAAACAATTATGCGCACTCGCGCAAGAGGAACTACGTCGCTACGTGACCGTCCTAAGGAATCCCCCAGGCAAGCCTGGTACCCCTTAGGACAAATCAGCGCTCGGCGCAGCAAAGCAGCCAAGTCCCTCAAGAATGAGGGATTTAGGGAGTTGAGGCGGACTTGTCCGCTTTGTTATATCAGCTAATATTTTAGTACCGAAAGGTCTTGCCGCTTATGCGGCAAAGACAGAATGCACGAAAATCACTCTGGGAAGCTGGCTACCGAAGATGCTTTTTGTACATGTTGTTTGCATTGCCTTGCAATGTAAACCTTTTGAACAAACCTATACCTTGTAGTTTATGTTCGTGCGACAGCCCCCTTTTGGTACTGGGAAACTAAATAATGGGGAAACTCAAAATATTAATATTATAAGATTGAAATGATGAAATAAAAAGATAGAGAGGCAGAGCAAATGGAGAAAGTATGCAGGAAGATAATCTGGGTGTTGGCGTTTGTGCTATTGTGCGGCAGCCTGACAGGGTGTTCCAGGGAAGAACTGGAAAAAATCCTGCCAGAGGAACTGCAGCTGGGCCAGGCGGAAGATCCTCAGCAGGTGGAAGACGAGCCGAACCGGCAGAAGGCGGAGGTTCCCCAGGCTGAGCAAAAGGAAATAAAGCCTGTGCAGCGTATTTCCGTAGGCAAATATGCGTATGAGCAGCTGAGCGAGGAAGAGAAGAAGGTCTATGATGAGATGCTCTCTGCAATCTTGAGCCAGGTGGAGAAAATCTCCCTTTCCACAACCAGCACGGATATCATGAACCGCGCTTATACGGCGTTATGCGGCGATTACGGTGGTTTGTTCTGGGTAAACGGTTACATTTTTACCAGGTATACGAAAGGCGGTGAACTGGTGAATCTGGAGTTCTCCCCGAAGTATACGATGACCAGGGAAGAACGCCGGCAGACCCAGAAGGAGATTGACCGTGTCGTGGAAGAATGGTTTGCAGGGATTTCCGTAAATGATACCGATTATCAGAAAGCAAAATATGTCTATGAGTTGCTGGCTTTGAATACAGAGTATGTGGAGGACGCCAAGGACAGCCAGAATATTATCAGCGTGTTCCTTGGGCGTAAGACGGTGTGCCAGGGCTATGCTTGCGCCGTGCAGTATCTGCTGGAGCAGCTGGGGGTGCAAAGTACGATTGTTTCTGGGAAGGCTCTGGGCGAGCCTCATGCATGGAACCTGATCTGCCTGGATGGGGAGTATTATTATATGGACGCCACCTGGGGGAATAACGGTTACCGCAACAAAGAGGGCGTAGAGACGTCTTTTATCGACTATAACTATATGGCGATGACCACAGCGGAAATGCAGATGGGCCATGAGCTGGATATGGAAATCAGTCTGCCCGAATGTACGGCTGTGCTGAATAATTATTATATAAAAGAAGGAAACTATATAGAGGAATGGCTGCCGGAGCAGATGGGGGCGATGCTTGCCCAGGCATGGGAGGAACAAAGGGTGCTGACGCTCCGTTTTTCGGATGACAGCCTAAAGGATCAGGCATTCCAGTTCTTCATCAAAGACGGCCATATTGCAGATTACTGTAACGGAATCAGCCGTATCAATTACCTGGAAGACAGCATGTGGAAGGAAATCAGTTTTTGTTTTAACCAATCCTAAAAAAAGTCTTTTCAATCCTGGATATTTATGCTAATATTAAGTAGTATTTAAAACTACGTTAGAATATGGCAGATGATTTGTGAAGGATTTTTTGAAGTCAAATCTTCTCAAGAGCGATACTACATAAGAAATATTTAATATTGCAGAAAGGTTCAGGAGGAAGAACATGGGTTATAAGATTGTAGTGGACAGCTGCGGGGAACTGCCCGGGGAATTGAAAGCAAGCGGACATTTTGAGACAGTGTCCTTAGAGATTTTTGTAGATGATTACCGGATTGTGGATGACGAGAGCTTTGACCAGGCGGATTTTCTGCGCCGTATGAAGGAAAGCCCGAACTGTCCTAAATCAACATGTCCATCCCCAGAGCAGTATGTGAAAGCGTATGACTGTGGGGCTGAGCATATTTATGCCGTGACGCTGTCGTCACAGCTCAGCGGTTCTTACAACAGCGCGCAGCTTGGGAGAAAGCTTTTCCTGGAAGAGAACGGTGATAAGGAAATCCATGTGTTTGACTCCAAGTCGGCCTCTGTGGGGCAGACGGTAATTGCCATGAAGATTCAGGAATGCGAGGAAGCAGGCCTTGCATTTGAGGAAGTTGTCGCTACAACCGAGCGGTTCATAGATGATCTGAATACGTCTTTCGTTCTGGAATCCTTAGAGGCTCTTCGGAAGAACGGAAGGCTCAGTAATATCAAGGCGTTCGTGGCAGGGGCATTGAACATCAAGCCTGTGATGGGAGCTACGCCGGAAGGAACCATCTGTCAGCTTGGGCAGGCCAGGGGCATGGCACGCGCCATAGATAAAATGATTAAGGATTTGGTAGAGAAAACCAAGAACCCGCATGAGAAGATATTCGCGATTTCCCACTGCAATGCGGCAAAACGCGCCCATGATGCGGCTGAGAAGGTGAAACAGGCCGGGAATTTTAAGGACGTGTTTGTCATTGATACGGCAGGAATCAGCAGCTTGTATGCAAGTGACGGCGGGATTATCATGGTTGTGTAAAGGCATCTTTTGAAAATTGCGTAAAGGCATACTGTACCAAAGAGGTTATGCAGGTTTCTTTGATATAGTATGCCAAAGGATAGGCGGCAGCCGGCTGGAAACTGGCCTGTTATGTATCAGTCTTCCGCAGCGGCTGCTTTTTCCAACGCTGATTCAATGGCGTTCAGCAGCACCATGGAGGTGTACTGGTTGTCGTCCTCATAGGAAAGGTCTTCCAGTGACTGTTTTTCATATATCTGCTGGCTCAGGCTGTCCAGTGCCGGCTGCATGAGCGGGTACATGGCGGCTGTGGTTTCATCCAGGTTGACCAGACTGATAGAATTGATGTGGCTCTCATCTACCACCACTTCCACGTCAATGGCGTTGTCATTGAGCTGTATGGAAGAGGTATACACCCCTGCCGTATAAGTCATTGTCTCCTTTGTGTCTTTGTCTTTCTTATCCGGCAGGAACATGAAGACCAGCAGTATAATCAGAAGAATTCCCAATATGGCGAAAATTGCCGTATAAACCAGCTCTTTTAAGTGAAGAACAACGATTTTTGTTTTAGAACTCAAGATCGGAAGAGCACACGTCTGAACTCC
>CAJUFQ010000031.1 GCA_910585625.1 uncultured Lachnospiraceae bacterium | reverse complement strand
TTTGTTGTCAAGGTTCAGTTCCTGGCTACGAGTTTTATTTTCGTAGCAAGGTTCTATTTCGTGGGCTTTTGACCCCAGCATCATAGTATAGAAAACAACTACTTTATATGCGTAGTGCTATAAATATGATGCAATGTCAAGGAGGAAGTCATATGTTGTCAAAACCGGCCACAATGCTTTTAGGTCTTATCAGAGAAAAGCCACTGAATGCGTATGAAATCATCAAGCGATTAAACTACATGAACGTAAAATGGTGGTTTAATATTGCTGATTCAACGGTATATTCTACATTAAAAGCACTTGAAAAAAAGGTACATATCAGGTGCGACTGAAAAAGTAGGAAATATGCCAGACCGCACCGTTTACAGCCTTACAGATAGGGGGAGGGAGGAGTTTTCCGGTGCGCTCAGAGCATCTGTCCGGCAATTCAGCTATGATACAAATATCTTTTCTATCGCAGCCTTTTTTTGGACACGTTTACCCCTGATGAACAGCAGGAACTTTTGCAAGAACGTCTTGAGGTTTTGTAGAACTACCGTGCGGGAATCGAAAAACAAGTGAATTCGGTGTGGGAGAAGGAAGTTTCTGCAATCCATGCTGCTAATGTTAAAAGGATGATGGATTTGGTAGATGCCGAGATAACGGGGACAACCCGCTTCTAGAAAGTTGTCTCAATGTAGCTATGTAAGTTTTTCGGACGGGCAGCAACAGAATTGTTTGGGGCATCCCTGTGGAAGATGGTGGCCAGCCTGCCCCAAAAGGGTTGGAATTGCCGGCAAAATGGTAATTCCGGTTTTTTTTCTTGCTTTTTCCGTTACCAAGTGCTATCATATATATGATAACTAGATAATCCAAAGCTTGAGAGTGGGCAGCTGTCCACTCTCAATTTTGTGTGTAGGGCACATGGAGGAAGTCAGTCGGAAAGGCAGGTGTGATATGTCGAGAAGAGAAGTTTATGAACAGAAGACGGAAGAACTATTAATGCCTATTATGGAAGAGCATCAGTTTGAACTGGTTGATGTGGAATATGTGAAGGAAGGCAGCAACTGGTATCTGCGGGCGTATATAGATAAAGAAGGCGGGATTACGGTAGATGACTGCGAACTTGTGAGCAGACGGATGAGCGATCTGCTGGACGAAGAAGATTATATAGAGGAATCTTATATATTTGAAGTAAGTTCCCCAGGGCTTGGCAGGCCCTTGAAAAAGGAGAAAGATTATGTGAGGAGCGTGGGCAAAGAGCTGGAAATCCGCACATACCGCGCAATTAATAAAGAGAAAGAATTCTATGGGATTTTGAAATCATTTGATGACAGCACAGTGACTATAGAGCTGGATGGCGGTACAGAGATGACATTTGTGAAATCTGACATCGCCTTAATCCGACTTGCTTTTGATTTTTGAGATGCGTCAAATAACAGAAAACAATTCAGGAGGATAAAAAAATGAACAATGAGTTATTAGAAGCGTTAAATATATTGGAGAAGGAGAAGGACATCAGCAAGGAGACGCTGCTGGAAGCGATTGAGAATTCACTGCTCACAGCCTGCAAGAATCATTTCGGCAAATCAGACAACATTAAAGTAGACATGAATCCTGAGACTTGTGAGTACCATGTGTACGCGGAAAAAACTGTGGTGGAAGAAGTGGAAGATGAGGTGACGGAAATCAGCTTGGGGAATGCCAGGATGATAGATTCCAAATACGAAGTGGGCGACATTGTGAACATTGAAGTGAAGTCGAAGGAATTTGGCCGGATTGCGACCCAGAATGCCAAGAATGTAATCTTGCAGAAAATCCGTGAAGAGGAACGCAAGGTCTTATATGACCAGTACTATGAGAAAGAGAAAGATGTTGTCACGGGCATTGTCCAGCGGTATGTAGGGAAGAACATCAGCATCAACCTTGGGAAGGTAGACGCCATCTTGAGTGAGAATGAACAGATCAGGGGAGAAGTGTTCCAGCCTACAGAGCGTATAAAACTATATATCCTGGAGGTCAAGGCTACTTCAAAAGGGCCGAAGGTTTTGGTGTCCAGAACCCATCCGGAATTGGTAAAGCGTCTGTTTGAATCAGAAGTGACTGAGGTAAAAGATGGGATTGTGGAGATTAAGAGCATTTCCCGGGAAGCAGGAAGCAGGACGAAGATTGCCGTATGGAGCAATGACCCGGATGTGGATCCGGTCGGGGCATGTGTCGGCCTGAATGGTGCCAGGGTCAATGCCATCGTTAATGAACTGAGGGGAGAGAAAATAGATATCATCAACTGGAGTGACAATGCGGCGATGCTGATTGAGAATGCCTTAAGCCCGGCCAAAGTCATTTCCGTCATTGCCGATGCGGAAGAGAAGACTGCCAAAGTGGTCGTGCCGGATTACCAATTGTCCCTTGCAATCGGAAAAGAAGGGCAGAACGCAAGGCTGGCAGCAAGGCTGACAGGGTTCAAAATTGATATTAAGAGTGAGACGCAGGCAAGGGAAGCCGGCGATTTCATGGATTATGAGAACGACTACGAAGAGTATGACGAATATGAAGAGGAACCGTTTGAAGAAGGCGGTTATGCAGACGGTTATGAGGAAGAGTTCTCAGACGGTTATGAGGAAGCGGGCGGTTATGAAGGAACTTCCGACAGTTACGAAGAAGAACCCGCGGACGGCTATGAGGAAGCAGGTGGTTATGAAGATGGACCCGCGGATGGCTATGAGGAAGCGAATGGCTATGAGGAAGCGGGCGGTTATGAAGAAACTTTCGATAGTTATGAGGAAGAACCCGCAGACGGTTATGAGGAAACGGATGGTTATGAAGAAGGGCCCGCGGACAATTATGAAGAAGCGGATGATTATGCAGAGTCGGCTGGGGAGGCACAAGGGGAACAGTCTTATGAATAAGAAAATCCCTATGCGCCAATGCGTCGGGTGCAGAGAAATGAAGAGTAAGAAAGAATTGTTTCGGGTAATAAAGACCGCGGAGAATGAGATTCTTCTTGATGCCACAGGGAGAAAAAACGGCAGAGGGGCATATGTGTGTCCGAATAAAGAGTGTCTTGCGCAGGCAATTAAGAGCAAAGGGCTGGAGCGGTCGTTAAAAACTGCAATACCTCAGGAAGTGATTGAGGATTTGACGAAGGAGATGGAAATTATTGCAAAGGGATAGGATATTATCCATGCTTGGCCTGGCGGCTAAAGCGGGAAGGATTGCAAGCGGAGAATTTTCTACGGAGAAAGCTGTGAAATCCGGCAGTGCATTTCTTGTAGTCGTGTCTGAGGAAGCCTCGGAAAATACGAAAAAAATGTTTCGAAATATGTGTTCCTTTTATCAGGTTCCTATGTATTTGTATGCATCAAAGGAGAGGCTGGGAAACGCAATCGGCAAGCAGTTCCGGGCGTCCCTTGCGGTACTTGATGAAGGCTTTGCCAAAAGCCTGGAGGAAAAATTGAAATTAGCAGAGAAAACGGAATAGCGGAGGTAGTAAATATGGCAAAAATGAGGATATATGCACTTGCAAATGAATTGAACATGGAATCTAAGGAAGTAATTAAATTCCTTACAGAAAAAAATATTATGGGTAAGGTGGCAAGCAGTTCAGTGGAAGATGAGGTCATAGAGATGGTAAGGAAAAGGTTTTCCGGGCAGAAAGCGGATTCCGGGAGAAGGGAAGAAGTAAAGGAAGTTCCGGCAAAACCGCAGGCGCAGCAGAACCCGGTAAGAGAAAAAGAATCAGCAGAAAAGATGCCGCAAGCGGAGGCGGTAAAAAAGGCTCCGCAGGAAATGACGGCAAGAGGGCCGGAAGTTTCGGTGAAAGCAACGCCGCAGGATCAGGGGAAGGGCCAGGAACGCCCCAAAAAGAAATCAAGCATTACGGCAGTGTTTAATCCGCAGAACAGCAAGACGGCTAAAAAACGCCCGGCAAGGCCTCAGGGGGACCGTAATGCGCGTCCGCAGGGAGACCGTAATGCGCGCCCACAGGGAAATATGCCCAGGCCGCAGGCAGAACAGACGATTAAGGCTCAGAGTGAGCAGACGGCACGTCCGCAGGATAGTGCAGTGAAGCCACAAGGAGACCGCGGCGGAAGGCCACAGGGAGACCGAGGCAGCAGGCCGCAAGGAGACCGCAGCGGAAGGCCGCAGGGAGACCGCAGCGGAAGGCCGCAGGGAGACCGAAACAACAGGCCGCAGGGAGACCGCAGCGGAAGGCCGCAGGGAGACCGGAACAACAGGCCGCAGGGAGACCGCAGCGGAAGGCCACAGGGAGACCGGAACAACAGGCCGCAGGGAGAACGAAACAACAGGCCGCAGGGAGACCGCAATGGCAGGCCGCAGGGAGACCGCAACGGCAGAAATTACCAGAATGGGCGTCAGGGGCAGAAGAGCCGTTTTGAGCAGGAAATCAATAAGATGAACCAGAACAGCCCGGCAGCGTCCATGGAAGATTCAAGGGGAAAAGAGAGCCGTGACCGCGATAACCGCAAAGCTAACAGCCAACGTCATGAGAAAGATATGATGGGCAGGAAAAAAGAACGGTTTGACAATCTGGAGAAAAAGACCAGAGGCAAAAAGAACCAGCATCCGACGCCGCAGCCGCAAAAGAAAGAAGAAGATACAATTAAGACAATTACACTGCCGGAGAAGATGACGATCAAAGAATTTGCAGACCGTATGAAGGTGCAGGCTTCTGCAATCATCAAGAAGCTTTTCCTGCAGGGTAACATAGTGACCGTGAACAATGAGATTGATTTCGCTACTGCAGAAGAGATTGCCCTTGAATTTAACTGTATCTGCGAGATGGAAGAAAAGGTGGATGTGATTGCGGAACTTTTGAAAGAAGAAGACGAAGACGAGGCAACTATGGTAAAACGCCCGCCGGTTGTCTGCGTTATGGGCCATGTTGACCACGGTAAGACATCGCTGCTGGATGCCATCCGCGATACCCATGTCATTGACCGGGAAGCAGGAGGGATTACCCAGCATATCGGTGCTTACATGGTTGAGTGCAATGGAGAGAAGATTACGTTCTTAGACACGCCGGGGCATGAGGCGTTTACCGCCATGCGTATGCGAGGGGCAAATGCCACGGACATTGCCATCCTGGTGGTCGCTGCCGACGACGGCGTCATGCCGCAGACGGTGGAGGCAATCAGCCATGCAAAGGCGGCAGGCGTGGAAATTATCGTGGCAATCAATAAAGTTGATAAGCCAAGCGCCAATATCGAACGTGTAAAGCAGGAGCTTGCGGAGCATGAGCTGATTCCGGAAGACTGGGGCGGAAGCACGATTTTTGTACCAGTATCAGCCCATACACATGAAGGGATTGATTCCCTGCTGGAGATGGTGCTGCTGACGGCGGAAGTATGTGAACTGAAAGCAAATCCCAAGCGCAATGCCCGCGGGCTTGTCATTGAGGCACAGCTTGACAAAGGGCGCGGCTCCGTGGCGACAGTCTTGGTGCAGAAAGGTACCTTGAAGGTAGGCCAGCCGATTGCCTGTGGAAGCTGCTATGGAAAAGTAAGGGCAATGATTGACGACAAAGGAAGACGTGTCAAAGAAGCTTCCCCATCTACGCCAGTGGAAATATTAGGCTTGAATAACGTGCCGAACGCAGGGGAAATCTTTGTATGTACAGATTCGGAAAAAGAAGCCAAGAGTTTTGCGGATACCTTCATTTCTGAGGGACGCGAGCGGATGCTGGAAGACACGAAAGCAAGGATGTCCCTGGACGACCTGTTTTCACAGATACAGTCAGGAAACATCAAAGAACTGCCGATTATCGTGAAAGCCGATGTACAAGGTTCTGTTGAAGCAGTCAAGCAGAGTCTGGTAAAGCTGTCTGACGAGGAAGTTTTGGTCAAAGTCATCCACGGAGGAGTCGGAGCCATCAACGAGTCGGACGTCAGCCTGGCATCTGCTTCCAATGCGATTATCATTGGTTTCAACGTGCGCCCGGATGCAACGGCAAAAGCTACGGCAGAGCGTGAAGGCGTGGATATGAGGCTGTATAAGGTAATCTATAATGCCATTGAAGACGTGCAGGCGGCCATGAAAGGGATGCTCGATCCGATATTTGAAGAAAAGGTACTCGGCCATGCAGAAATCCGCCAGATATTTAAGGCATCCGGCGTCGGCAACATCGCAGGGTCTTATGTGCTGGACGGTACTTTCCAGAGAGGCTGCAAGGTGCGTATTTCCAGGGAAGGCACGCAGATTTTTGAGGGAGATCTTGCATCATTGAAACGTTTTAAGGATGATGTTAAGGAAGTAAGGGCAGGCTATGAATGCGGCCTTGTATTTGACGGCTTCAATGATATTCAGGAGCTTGACGTAGTGGAGGCATATACTATGGTAGAAGTGCCGCGTTAAATCCTGGAGCCATCGGCCGGCAAAGGCTTGGCAAATCGCTTGGGGCAGAGAAGGAGTAAGGCATTTTATGAGAAAAAACAGCATTAAAAATACAAGAATCAACGGCGAGGTGCTGCGTGAACTGAGCAGCATCATCCATGGGGAAATCAAAGATCCCAGGATTAATCCCTTCACCTCGGTAGTCTCTGTTGAGGTTGCGCCGGATTTGAAGAGCTGCAAGGCGTACATCAGCGTGCTGGGGGATGAAAAATCCCAGCAGGACACCATTGCAGGGCTAAAGAGCGCAGAAGGGTATATACGCAGGAAACTGGCGCAGAATATTAATCTGAGGAATACGCCGGAAATCCGGTTCATCTTGGACCAGTCCATTGAGTATGGCGTAAATATGTCAAAATTAATTGATGACGTAAACCGCCAGCAGGATAATTGATGGCTGGCGTATCTGCCAATGGAAAAATGATTGACGGCGCAGGCTGTCAGTGAGGAGTGTTTGAAATGAGAGATTTGTCATCTCAGCTGGCACATGTAAAGACAGTTGCCATTGCAGGCCATGTCAGGCCTGACGGCGACTGCGTGGGGTCATGCCTGGCAACTTATAATTACATTGCCACATGGTATCCGCAGATTCAAGTGGATATCTATTTAGAACCCATTCCAAATATATTTAAATTCTTAAAAAATTCAGATAAGATACGCAGTTCCTGTGATAATGACCAAGCATATGATTTGTGCATCGTGCAGGATTGCGGGGATGTTGGAAGGCTTGGGGATGCTGTGAAGTATTTCGAGACGGCAGCAAAGACAATCTGTATCGACCATCATATGAGCAATGCCAGCTTTGCGGATGAGAATTACATTTTCCCAGAGACCAGCTCCACCTCGGAATTAATCTTCGAACTGATTGGGGAGGAGAAAATCACAAGGGAAATCGCGGAATGCATTTATGTGGGAATGGTGCATGACACAGGGATGTTCCAGTATTCCAGCACTTCCGCCAAGACCATGCAAGCGGCAGGCGTCCTTATGGAAAAAGGCATTGATTTTTCAAAAATTGTCGACGATACTTTTTATACGAAAACATATGCGCAGAACAAAATATTGGGGCAGGCATTGTTAAACAGCAGGCTCTTCCTGGAGGGGTCTGTGATTGCCACGGCAGTAAGCCGGGCAGAGATGGAGCGTTTTCAGGTGCTGCCCAAACATCTGGAAGGGATTGTCAGCCAGTTAAGGGTGACAAAAGGAGTGGAAGCGGCAATTTTCCTCTATGAGAACGAGGATGGAACCTGGAAAGTGAGCATGCGTTCCAATGGGAAGGCAAACGTTGCGGAAATTGCCATGAAGCATGATGGCGGCGGCCATGTGAGGGCCGCAGGCGCGACGATGGACGGCAAGCCGGAGGATATATTGGGCAGGCTCTGTAGTGAAATTGAAAGGCAGCTACATGATTAACGGAATCATCAATGTTTACAAAGAAAAGGGCTTCACGTCCCATGATGTGGTGGCGAAGCTCCGTGGGATATTCAGACAAAAAAAAATCGGCCATACGGGGACTTTAGACCCGGATGCAGAAGGAGTGCTTCCTGTGTGCCTTGGCAAAGCGACGAAGGTCTGCGGCCTGCTTACTGACAAAGACAAAGAGTATGAGGCTGTGTTGCTTTTGGGGAAAATTACCGACACGCAGGACATTACCGGAACCGTGCTGGAAGAGTTGCCAGTGTCTTGCAGGCAAGAGGAGATTAAAGAAATCATCGCAGGGTTTGTGGGGAAATATTCCCAGGTTCCGCCTATGTATTCCGCATTGAAGGTCGGCGGGAAGAAGCTCTGCGATTTGGCGCGGGCAGGCGTGGAGATAGAGCGTAAGCCACGGGAGGTAGAGATTTTTTCCATAGAGGTTTCTGAAATCAATCTGCCGAGGGTGAGGATGCGTGTGCATTGTTCCAAGGGAACATATATTCGCACTTTGTGCCACGATATCGGGGCAGCGGCAGGCTGTGGCGGATGCATGGAATCGCTTTTACGTACCCGTGTGGCAGGATTTGGGTTGGAAGATGCCAAAAAACTGCAGGAAATTGAGTCTTTTATTCAGGCCTTGCGTGCGCAGCATCCGCAAGGAGAGCTGGCAAGGGAAGGATTAAAGGACTTGGTGGCGGATACAGACAGCGTATTTATGCAGTATCCCCAGGTATCGGTGAGGGAGGAATTTTCCAAACAGCTGCACAACGGCAATCCCTTGAAATCTCAGTGGCTTTTAGGCTGGGAAGAGCGGCATAAGGAGGGGAGTTTGCGCGTCTATGGCGCGGGCCGGGAATTTGCAGGCATTTACAAGTGGGAAGAAGCGCGTGGATGCATCCGCCCGGTTAAACTTTTTATGGAATAAATGAATTAGGAAATCGATTTGGATAGGACTGAGGTTATGGAATACATAAGGCAGAGTATGACATTTGAAATCGGCGGGCCTACCGTGCTTTCCCTTGGCAAATTTGACGGGCTTCACCGGGGGCACGAGCTGTTGCTGGCGTATATGGCGGAAAAGAAGCAGGAGGAAGAAGGGCTTAAGGCAGTTGTCTTTACATTTGACATCCCTCCGAGGGAACGGATACAGGACATTCAGGCTCAGGTACTCACTACGGGAACGGAAAAGGAGACGCTTTTTGAGAAAGCTGGGATTGATTATGTGATTGAGTGCCCGTTTACCAGACAGGTCATGTGCATGGAACCGGAAGCGTTCATCCATAAGCTGGCCATTTCCTGCCATGTGAAATATATCGTGGTAGGGACTGATTTCCGCTTTGGCTATCAGAGGCGCGGGGATTATCGGATGTTAGAGCAGTTGGCCGCAAAGTATGGGTATGAGGTGAAGGTGGTTGATAAAATCCGGGAAAATGGAAGGGATATCAGCAGCACTTTCGTGCGCGAGGAGATTGTGGCAGGAAACATTGAGCATGCGAACCAGCTGCTGGGCTATGCCTTTTTTGTCGAAGGGACGGTCGTACATGGCAGGAGAATGGGCCGGGAGGTGCTGGGCATTCCCACCATCAATCTACTGCCGCCGGAGGACAAGCTACTGCCGCCGTTTGGCGTATACATTACAGAGACGCAGTGGCGGGGCAGATGTTATCCGGGGATTACTAATGTCGGATGTAAACCTACGGTAGAGGGAGATAATCCCATTGGCGTAGAGACGCATCTGTTCGATATGTCGGAGGATTTGTACGGGGAGAAAGTACGTGTTAGTTTTCTGGGGCATGTGCGTAAAGAGCGGAGGTTTCCATCGCTGGAAGCCTTAAAGGGGCAGATGGAGAGCGACATAGAATACGGCAAAGTTTATTTTAACATGGGAAAAGGAGTTCAGAAGAACTAAAGGGTGAATGGCATGGAATTGATAGTAGATTTGTTAGGTGGTCTGGGATTGTTTTTGTTTGGCATGAACTTTATGAGCCAGGGACTGCAGAAGGCGGCAGGCGCAAAGCTGCGCTCTATTTTGGAAGCCATGACGAAGAATAAGATCATAGCAGTACTGTTTGGTGCATTGTTTACGGCAATCATTCAGTCGTCAGGAGCTACTACGGTTATGGTGGTAAGTTTCGTAAACACGGGTATCATGAGCCTGGCACAGTCGGTGGGTATTATCTTTGGAGCTAATATCGGTACGACCATAACGTCGCAGCTGGTCGCGTTTAACCTGACAGGCATTGCGCCATTCATCTTATTCGTGGGGGCCGTGTTCGTGATGTTTGGCAAGAAGCCCATGGTCAAAAAAGTAGGAGAAGTGTTGCTGGGATTTGGAGCGTTATTCATGGGGATCAGCCTCATGAAAGACGCCATGGCAGACTTAAAGGATTACCAGATGGTAATGGATGTCCTTGGAAGCATGGATAACCCGATTTTGGGAATCCTGTTTGGGACAGTAATTACGGTTGTCGTGCAGAGTTCTTCCGTGACGGTCAGCATTCTGCTCCTGATGGCAAGCCAGGGCCTGATAGATCTGCCTGTCTGCTTCTATGTAATCCTTGGATGTAACATCGGCTCCTGCACGCCGGCGGTGCTGGCGAGCCTGGATGCCAAAAAGGACGCCAAACGGGCAGCCCTTATCCATGTATTATTCAATGTGCTAGGCATGGTGATAATCGGGCTTCTGCTTGCATTCAGCATGAACTATTTTGAAGCATTCATCCTCCATGTTTCCGGATCCGATGTCGGACGTTGCGTAGCAAATGCAGATACGTTTTACAAGATTTTCCAGACGATTATCTTCCTGCCGCTGTCTGCTCAATTTATAGCGATGACCCGTCGCCTGATTCCGGGAGAAGATCAGGAAGAAAAGGCGTACCAGCTGCTTTATATCGGAAAACAGAATATATTCTCGCCGTCCACGGCGGTCGTAGAGACGACGCAGGAAATAGAGCGTATGGGAAAGCTGGCCAGGGAGAACCTGAGCTTGGCTATGGAAGCATTTTTTGACGGAGACCAGAAAAAAATTGACCGTGTGTATGAGGTAGAAAACCAGATTGATTTCCTGAGTGGTGAGATTACCGATTACCTCGTGAAAATCAACCAGCTGCAGCTCCCGGTTGTGGATGCAAGGCGCATCGGCGCGCTGTTCCACGTGGTGAGCGATATTGAGCGGATTGGAGATCATGCGGAAAACATGGCGGACGCGGCAATCAAGAGCCATGAGGCGAACCTGAAATTCACGAAGAAAGGCGAAAAGGAAATCCGTGAAATGCACCAGAAGACTATGATTATCTTGGAGAAGTCCATGGAAATGTTCACCACTTCAGATAAGAAAAACGTACCAGATATCCTGGAATTGGAAAACAGCATCGATAGCATGGAGAGAGAGCTGCAGCAGAACCATGTGCGTCGTATGGCAAAAGGCAAATGCCTGCCGATGACTGGGATACTCTTTACAGATTTGGTGACAGGGCTGGAGCGTGTGGCGGATCATGCTACAAATATTGCATTTTCCATCCTGGAGGGAGATCCCGAGGAGGCCATGCAGTGAATACATACCTGATGTAACCGTTCAGCCATCGCAGAACATAAGGCGTCTTCGCAAATGGAGTGCGCAGAACTGTGACAAAATATTACGCAAATATTACGCAGTCTATTGACAACGTAACAACTCCTTGATATAATAGCAAAAAATGAAACAGCTTTTATCCGGGAGGTTAACAAATGAGAATACAATGGACAAGATTTTTAGCAGGATGTTTGACAGGCGCGGCAGTATTTAGCATGAGCCAATTTACGGCAGAGGCATCGACAAATGCGAGCGCAGGCGTCTCATCGTTATTGAATGAGTGTCTGGTAAGCGATGCCGATACAGTGAAGGCTGAGGCAGGCGTTTCGGCTGCAGCGGCGCAGACTACGATATGCGGCTACACGAACCTTGGGATTGCCCAGGTAGAGAATCATCTGAATATCCGTGAAGGAGCCGGGGAAGATACCGAGCTGGTGGGTGCGCTTCCTGTGGACGCGGGTTGCGAGATATTATCCCAAGAGGGCGAGTGGTTTAAGATTGAGTCCGGTAAGGTAACGGGTTATGTCAAAGGCGAGTTCCTGTTGACCGGAGAAGCAGCGGCAGCGCGGGCAGCGGAAGTTAAATCTATCATGGCGACCTCCGTAACGCAGACTTTGAATGCCCGGGTGGAACCGAATACGGATTGCAGCATCTGGACAATGATTGCAGAAGGGGAATCCCTGCCAGTGATTGAAGATATGGGCGAGTGGCTCAAAGTCGATGTAGACGGAGAAGAATGCTATGTGGCAAGTGATTTTGTGGAAGTGTCCGAGCAGCTGCCGAAAGCGATGACGATTACAGAAATCCGTTATGGAGAGGGTGTGTCTGACGTTCGCGTGGACATGGTGCAGTATGCATGCCAGTTCGTCGGCAACCGCTACGTTTGGGGTGGGACAAGCCTTACGAACGGCGTTGACTGTTCTGGGTTTACAATGAGGATATATGAGAAATACGGTATTTACCTACCGCATTCTTCCAGTGCGCAGGCAGGCTATGGCACCAGGGTCAATGCTTCGGAAGCTAGGCCTGGGGATTTGTTCTTTTATGGAAGCGGGGGCGGAATCAATCATGTTGCGATGTACATCGGCAACGGACAGGTTGTCCATGCAAGCTCCGCCAGGACAGGCATTAAGATTTCCAATGCGTTTTACCGCACGCCAATCTGTGTGACTAGGTTGATTAACGATTAAGCCATTTGAATATTAATGATAACTACAAGCCCGGCTGGCATATCCCAGCCGGGTTTGTTTGTTACATCAAAAATATTGGAAGACTTTCTGATGTTTTTTGTTATTTGGATGGTTTCTGTTTTATAGTCAGTCCGTATATATTAAGTGCGCGAAAAGTTGCGCACTTTTGGGCTGAGTGGGGTTGCAGGAATTTTATGCAATATAGATAAATTAAAAATAAAAGTGCTGGGCGAATTGTCGGTTACGCAACATAATTGGAAGGTTGTATAATAGAAACATAGTTAAAAGTGCGCAACTATTGTGATGAGTTGCCCATCCTTATAGGCAGTATTCCAAATGGCAGGAGGTCTGGGAGGGCACAAGAAAGAGAGGGAGGAGTTGTATGCAGAAAAAAATATTGCAGCGCGGCATTGTCTGCGGCATTACTGCTGGCTGGGATAAATGTTCCCGGCATGACCGCTGGGAGACAACGAATACAAACACGGCTGCCGTTGAGGAAACATCACTTACAATTCAGATAGAAATGAACCTTGCAGCCGGCGGGTGGTTCTGGATGGATAATGTGGTGCTGAACAAGATTACATTTGACGCATCCGACGTGGATGCGAAAAAAGCGGAGCTGAATACGATTATGCAAACGTGCAAAGCCTTATCAAAGACGGATTACCAGGCAGAGAGTTGGGAGGTTCTGCAGGCAGAACTTATGTAAGCTTGATTGACAGCGGAGTCAAGTTCAGAGGCTGGGAAGGGAACGTGTTGGATGAGGCAGGATTTTTCAGCTTGTTAAAAGAAGCTGGCGTGAATTATGTACGCATCCGCGTGTGGAACAATCCTTATGCAGACGCAGAGAAGAAGCAAGGGTACGGAGCCGGCAACTGCGATGTGGAGAAAGCAGCGCGGATGGGGAAATGGGCGACCGATGCAGGGCTGAAGGCCATGATTGATTTCCATTATTCCGATTTCTGGGCAGACCCAGGAAGGCAGGTGAAGCCCAAAGCATGGAAAGATTATACGGCTGAGCAGAAAGCAACGGCAGTGGGGATCTTTACTAGGGAGATCTTGAATACAATCATTGCAGCAGGCACAGATGTCGGGATGGTACAAGTAGGCAATGAGACGACTACGGCAGTCTGCGGAGAGACAGACTGGGCATAGATGGCAAAGATATTCAAAGCAGGCTGGACGGCGGGGTAAATGCGGAGTCTAACCCATCGGTATTTGACGGTACGAAAACCATTGCGCTGGCAGATGCAAGCCGTACTGGATATACGTTTGAAGGATGGTATACGGAAGGAACGTTCCAAAACAAAGTTACCGAGATTACAGAAGGGACAAAATCAGACCTGGATTTGTATGCGAAGTGGAAGGAAATTATTGTTGCGCCCGGGCAGTCATCCATTAGTTATGTGCTGAACGGGGGAACAAACCATGCAGACAACCCGGATAAGTACACGGAAGGCCAGGCCGCCATTATCCTCAAAGCAACGGATGGAAGTGGAGTTGTTGCGACTTGTACGGTTACAGTTCCCTAAAAATCACATATAAGCGCAATAAGGGCAGCAACCATAAAGGCAATCCGGCCACCTACTACAATCAGAAAGTGACGTTGAAGAATCCCGTAAGAAAAGGTTACGTCTTTGGCGGCTGGTATTCCGACAGCAAATTCAAGAAAAAATCGCAAGCATCGCCAAGACAAGCAATAAGGATGTCACCCTCTTTGCAAAATGGAAAAAAGTAAGCGTTAAGAAATCCTCTGTTAAGAAGGCGGTTAATAATGTCAAGGGCAAGGTAACGGTGACTATCAATAAAATAAAAGGCGCCAAGGGATATCAGGTGCAGTACGCTGCCAACAGCAAGTTTAAGAAGGGCGTGAAATCAAAGACTATGGGCAAGGCTTCCTTGACTCTGGGCGGGATGAAAAAAGGGAAGACCTATTACGTGAGGGTACGCGCTTACAAGATGGATTCTGAGAATGGAAAAATATATGGGAAATACGGTGCGGCCAAGAAAGCTAAGATTAAGAAATAATTTCTTTACAAGCAAAATCCCATATGATATAATGGCTTCTGGCGAGTGTTCTTAAAGCACTCGCCAGAAGCATGGAACAGCCCATATTCGGTAACCGGATACTCCGACCATTACTTAATATCTCCAGGCGCAGGAAAGCGCATATGAGAGTTTTTGTTTCGCATAGAAACAGCAGGCTGGGCGATACTATTAATAATTTAAGGAGGTTATCACAATGATAGCAAAGGAAAAGAAACAGCAGATTATTGCAGAGTACGCAAGGACACCGGGCGACACAGGTTCACCAGAGGTTCAGATTGCAATATTGACGGCAAGGATCCAGGAGCTAACGGAACACTTGAAAGAGCATTCCAAGGATCACCACTCCCGGCGCGGACTTTTGAAGATGGTAGGTCAGAGACGCGGGCTTCTGGCTTATTTGAAGAAGATAGATATTGAGAGATATCGTACTTTAATCGAGCGTTTAGGAATCAGGAAATAGTTTCATGATGGAAATAGAGCGGTTTTCCGCTCTATTTTCTCAGAAGGAGAAAAAATATGTACAAACAGTTTACCATGGAACTGGCAGGGAGGACCCTGCGGATTGATATCGGCAGGGTGGCTGCCCAGGCGAACGGCGCTGCATTTATGCATTATGGCGATACTGTCGTATTGTCAACGGCGACTGCTTCGGACAAGCCAAGGGAGGGAATTGATTTCTTTCCGTTAAGCGTAGAGTTTGAGGAAAAACTATATTCCGTAGGGAAGATTCCAGGCGGGTTTAATAAGAGAGAGGGCAAAGCTTCTGAAAATGCCGTTCTGACCGCACGTGTCATTGACCGTCCCATGCGTCCGTTATTTCCGAAAGATTACCGTAATGATGTGACTTTGAATAACCTGGTCATGAGCGTGGATCCCCAGTGCCGGCCGGAACTGGTGGCTATGCTGGGCTCTGCGATTGCGACCAGCATTTCTGACATTCCGTTCGCAGGCCCTTGTGCGACGACCCAGGTGGGGATGATTGACGGCGAATTTGTCATAAACCCTTCGCAGGAGCAGTGGAAGAACGGCGACCTTAACCTGACAGTAGCTTCTACCAGTGAGAAAGTCATTATGATTGAAGCGGGTGCCAATGAGGTTCCTGAGGACAAGATGATTGAGGCAATTTACAAGGCGCATGAGGTCAACCAGGAAATCATTGCCTTCATCAACCAGATTGTTGCAGAGGTTGGCAGGCCCAAGCATGAGTATACAAGCTGCGCGGTACCGGAAGAACTGTTTGCAACCATCCGGGAGCTGATTCCGCCGCAAGAGATGGAAGAAGCGGTATTTACCGATGAAAAGCAGATACGCGAGGAGAATATCCGCAAGATAACAGAGAAACTGGAAGAAGCGTTTGCGGAGAATGAAGAATGGCTGGAGGTATTGGGAGAAGCGATTTACCAGTACCAGAAAAAGACTGTCCGCAAGATGATTTTAAAAGACCACAAACGTCCGGACGGACGTGCGATAGACCAGATTCGTCCGTTGGCAGCGGAAGTGGATATCATTCCCAGGGTACATGGCTCGGCGATGTTTACGCGTGGACAGACCCAGATTTGCGATGTCGTGACCTTGGCTCCGTTATCTGAGGTTCAGAGGATTGACGGTTTAGATGAGAATGAAGTAAATAAACGTTATATGCACCATTATAACTTCCCGTCTTATTCGGTGGGAGAGACAAAGCCCAGCAGGGGCCCGGGAAGGCGTGAGATAGGGCACGGAGCCTTGGCAGAGCGCGCGCTGCTGCCGGTGCTTCCTTCCGAGGAGGAATTTCCCTATGCAATCCGCGCCGTATCTGAGACATTTGAGTCCAACGGCTCTACATCCATGGCATCCACATGTGCATCTTGTATGTCGCTGATGGCTGCGGGCGTACCGATTAAGAAGATGGTTGCCGGAATTTCCTGCGGCCTGGTGACCGGGGATACGGATGATGATTACCTCGTGCTGACAGACATCCAGGGGCTGGAAGACTTTTTCGGCGACATGGACTTTAAGGTGACAGGTACGCATGACGGCATTACGGCTATCCAGATGGACATCAAGATTCATGGCCTGACGAGGCCGATTGTGGAGGAAGCTATCCGCAGAACCAGGGAAGCAAGGCTTTACATTATGGATGAGGTAATGTCTAAAGCAATCGCGGAACCGAGGAAAGAAGTCGGGGAGCTTGCGCCGAAGATTATACAGATTCAAATCGATCCGGCGAAGATTGGCGATGTGGTAGGTCAGAGAGGCAAGACTATTAATGCCATCATAGAGCTGACCGGTGTGAAGATTGACATTAACGATGAGGGCGCGGTATCTATCTGCGGGACAGATAAGAAAATGATGGACGAGGCAGCCCGGCTGATAGGAATCATCACCACGGATTTTGAGGCAGGACAGATTTTTGTCGGGAAGGTCATAAGCATTAAGGAGTTTGGGGCATTCCTGGAATTTGCGCCAGGTAAAGAGGGGATGGTTCATATCTCCAAGATTTCCAGGCAGCGGATTAACCGCGTGGAGGATGTGCTGACGCTGGGTGATATGGTGAAGGTTGTGTGCCTGGGCAAGGATAAGATGGGAAGGATTAGCTTCTCTATCAAAGACGTGCCGAAAGATGCCTGAAAGATATAGTAACATGATAAATATAAAAAGTAAGGCGGTTCCGTAAAGGAAGCGTATCGTTAAGTGGAAGAAGCCCCATGGCCGGACAGATATTATGGCCGGGAGGGGCTTTTTCCGCTTGTTTGAGGCAGATATCACCCGCTTGAACATCATGCGTCTGGCAAGGAGAGGGAAAGAGATTGACAGATTGCCGGAAAAGATATAAAATCAAGGTAGGGTGCAAAAGAAAAGCCCGCTTACAAGAGAATGTATATCTATGAAATAATTATTAATTTATCTAAAATCTTTGTTTGTATGTGTTCCGTTTTTCTTTCATTTCAAGCAAGAAGTTATTTGAATTAGAAGTTATATGTAGTGTTTTACATGATTGCCTGATGATAAGACAGCTTTCTTTTTATAGCATCCTTCCGAAACGGGGAGCCTTTCGGAATCATAAATAAATATAGAAAGAAGGAACGTCATGTTAGAAAAACTGAACAACATGCAAATTAAGGAACGGTTAGTGAAAGCTTTTGTTATGATTGCCGGTCTTCTGGCAGCAGTGGCACTTATGGGGTTAGTTACCATGATTGTCGTTTCTAGTTCTTACGCAGACGCGTTGACGAATTATGGGTTTGCCCAGGGAGATGCAGGCAAGGCCATGGCGTCTTTTGCGGACGCCAGATCGGCGCTACGTGGGGTTATCGGGTACGAAGAACAGTCTGCCATTGATTCTATGGAAGAAGAACATAAAAAGTATAAAGAAAACTTTCTGAATGAGTTTGCAAATATGGAAAAAACCATGGTGACTGCTGCAAACAAGCAGATATATGCAGAATTACAGCAGGAGCTGGAAGCGTATTGGGAACTGGAAGGAAAGATTTTGGAGCAGGGTGCTACCGAAGATCGGGAAAAATGCATAGAGGCCCAGAATATGGCAATGAATGATTTGATGCCTATGTATAACAGTATTTACGATAAGCTGTCAGAAGTCATGGATATCAAGGTTTCCAAGGGAAATGCATTGTCCGGTCAGCTTTCTGTTGTGTGTACCGTGCTTTCCATCATTATAGGGATTGTGATTGTCGGTGCGTTGCTTGGGGCTTTCCGTTTAGGCGTTGGCATTGCAAACAGCATTTCCATTCCCTTGAGAGGGCTGAAGGATCGTCTGGCAACTTTTTCTAAGGGGGATTTGTCCTCTGATTTCCCGGAAGTCACCACTAAAGACGAAGTGGCAGACATGATAGAAGTGGCGAAGGACATGGCAGGAACGCTCCAGTTTATCATTGACGATGAGAAAAAGATTCTCGAGGCAATGGCTGATGCCAACTATGCAGTTACCAGCCAGGACGCAGACAGATATGAAGGTGACTTTGAAGAAATACTGTTGTCTATGAGGGATTTAAAGAGACAGATGGTTGCTACGATACAGTCCATCGAAGAAGCGTCTTCCCAGGTGTCCGCCGGCTCCATAAACTTGTCGGAGGCGGCACAGAGCCTTGCAGAAGGGGCGACGGATCAGGCTGGCGCGGTTGAGGAAATGCAGGCTACCATCATGTCGATTACTGAGAATATCGAAACAGCGGCAGACCATGCCGAAGACTCCTATCAGCAGGCGCAGAAATATTCCGATGAGGCCAGCCGCAGCCGCGAAGAGATGAATACGATGGTGGCGGCGATGGATCGGATTAGCGATGCTTCTCAGAAGATTGAAAATATTATTTCTGAGATTGAAGATATTGCCTCCCAGACAAATCTTCTGTCATTAAATGCTTCTATCGAAGCGGCAAGGGCCGGGGAAGCAGGACGTGGGTTTGCCGTCGTGGCAGACCAGATCAGGCAGCTGGCAGAACAAAGCTCTAAGGCGGCTGTTGAGACAAGAGAATTAATTGAAGGTACCATACAAGAGATTTCAGAAGGAAGCAGAGCGGCAGAGCGCGCGGCGTCTGTGATTGAGACCGTCGTAAACGGAATTGGGCAGATAGCAGCTTCTTCGAAGACTGTAAGCAGTACCGCTGCGGATCAGGCAATCGCGATGAAGCAGGCGGAGCAGGGCGTAGGGCAGATTTCGGAAGTGGTGCAGTCCAATTCCGCAACGGCAGAGGAATCCTCTGCAACCAGCCAGGAATTGTCGGCACAGGCACTTTGTCTGGATGAATTGATTGGTAAATTTATTCTGCCTACAGAATAAGCGGCAAATTTGTATTCCTATGGGAGTGCCAGAGGGCGCTTCCATAGGTTTTTTCTGCGCAAAACACTTTATTATGATAAAGTGAAAAAGCGCAAAAGTACCTTCTTTGTTTTTATTTATAGAATCAGGTGTCAAAAGGTGGGATAAAAAATTGAAAAGCTACCTTTTGATACGCGAATCCTTTATAGAAAAAAACAGGTCTCCTGCATATATTAACAAAAAAGGAAAATGCAGTTCTTATGGACAGGGTAAGGCAGATTATCAATGCAGAGGCGGCATATCGAAAAGGGTATTTTGGGGATAATATCGGCGTGGCAGTACTTGACACCGGGATATTCCCGCATCCTGACTTCGGACGCCGAATTGCATTTTTTAAGGATTACATTAATGGCAGGCGGAGGGCTTATGATGACAATGGGCATGGAACCCATATAGCGGGGATTATCGGCGGAGACGGGATGACTTCCCATGGGAAATATATGGGGATTGCCCCGCGCTGCCATTTTATCATATTGAAAATTTTGGACAGGAAAGGGAATGGGAATACAGAAAATGTAGTACAGGCAATCGAATGGCTGGTGCGCCGCAAAGAAGAGTACCGCATACGGATTGTCAATATTTCTATCGGTATGGTATTGCAGGCGGAAAGCCGGGAGCGGGCGCGCCTGCTGAAAGCGGTGGAATACGCCTGGGATCATAACCTTGTCGTGGTGACGGCAGCTGGGAACAACGGGCCTGGGGAGAGCAGCATCACAGTGCCAGGCATCAGCCGCAAAGTGATTACGGTGGGCTGTTATGATGATACGAAAGAGCGGATTGGGAGGTCGCTGCTGAAACCGGAATATTCCGGGCAGGGGCCGACGGAGCATTGCATTGTGAAGCCGGAGTTGGTGGTGCCGGGGACGAATGTGACAAGTTGCAGCAACCAGCCGGGATTTTACACGAGGAAGAGCGGCACCTCCATGGCAGCGCCGATGGTGAGTGGCAGCATAGCCCTGCTTCTCGGTAAATACCCGCATATCGCCCCGGCAGATGTGAAGCTCAGACTGTATCAGCGAACTCTGGATCTGGGACTTCCGCAGTCTAAACAGGGATGGGGGATGGTGGACATCGGAAGGTTGTTGTGATAAAATCTGAACTTAGGAAGAATCATATAGAACATACGAGAGGATGAATGGGATGAAAAAGATTAAAAAGTTTTTGTTGGGAAGGGCAACCATCGTTGGGATGGCAATCCTGCTTCAGTTATATTGGATTTGGTCCCTGCTGCAGGGATTCCGCATCCGCTATTCTTTTGTCAACACGCTGATTGACATCATTGCCGTATTCGTCGTGCTTGTCATAGTCAATAAAAGGAGCAACCCTTCTTATATCATTGCCTGGACAGTGGTAATTCTGGCAATTCCGGTTGTGGGGCTTGTAGTCTATGCGATTTTTGGCCGTTCCGGGCTTGTTCGTCCCACGCGTATACGCATGGAAGCGATTAACCAGCAGCTGGAGCAGGAATTGCCGCCAAATGATGAAATCTTAGAGCAGCTTTGCCGGGAAGATAAGGAAGTTTACCGCCAGTCGAAATATGTCAGGGACTGGGCAAAATTTCCGGTTTATAAGAATACGCTGACAAAATATTATACCCGGGGAGAAGAAATGTTCCCTGAGATGTTAGAGGCACTTGAAGCGGCACAGCATTTTATTTTCATGGAGTTTTTCATCGTGGAAGATGGCGTGATGTTCGGGCAGATTCGCGATATTCTGCAGCGCAAGGCCAGGGAAGGCGTGGACGTGAGGTTTATCTATGACGATTTTGGCTGCGTGACCACCCTCCCGCCTAAGTATTACCAGACCATGCAGGAGATGGGAATAAAGTGTGTGCGTTTCAATCCCTTGTATCCCCTGATGTCCGTACTGATGAATAACCGTGACCACCGAAAAATCCTGGTGGTGGACGGCAAAGTCGGGTTTACCGGGGGCATTAACCTTGCGGATGAATACATCAATAAGGTGGAACGGTTTGGATATTGGAAGGATGCAGGGCTGCGCCTGGAGGGCGAAGGCGTCTGGAGCTTTACGGTGATGTTCCTTGAAATGTGGTGCTATATCAACCGCGCGGCGGAGGAGGATCTCTCTCTGTTCCGCCCGCAGAAATACCGGGCTGCGCCTTTTGCCAGCGACGGTTATGTGCAGCCCTACGCTGACAGCCCACTGGACTTTGAGAACACGGGCGAAAACATTTATATGAATATGATAAACCGTGCGAAGGACTACGTGTATATTTTCACACCGTACCTGATACCTGACAATGTGATGATAAAGGCATTGCAGAATGCTGCGAAAAGCGGCGTGGACGTGCGCATAGTCATGCCTGGGATACCTGACAAAAAGATAATTTTCTGGGTAAGCCAGTCTTATTACGAGCCGTTGATGGAGTGCGGCGTGCGGATTTACCAGTATGCGCCGGGGTTCCTGCATGCGAAATGCTTTGTCTGTGACGACATCGTGGCAACCGTAGGCAGCATCAATATGGACTACCGCAGCCTATACCTTCATTTTGAGTGCGGCGTCTGGATGTACCAGTCTTCCGCCGTGCAGGAAGTAAAGGAAGATATGCTGCAGACCATGGCAGAATCCGAGGAGATAAATATGGAATTCTGCCGCAAACGGCCGGAGGCAATCCGCCCCTTCCTTGGTGTTGTACGCCTATTCGCGCCATTGATGTAACTATTGGCATGAGGGGGGACCCAGCGAAACTGGGGGGAGACCTGATGCCACCTACCGGAGCCAAGAAACAGGAAGGCATGAGGGGGGACCCAGCGAAACTGGGGGGAGACCTGATGCCACCTAACGGAGCCGGGAAACAGGAAGGCATGAGGGGGGACCCAGCGAAGCTGGGGGGCTTTCGTTTTTTCTGCTATGCAGCGTCTCGTTTCATACAGAATTCCCCCAGCGTCTTGAGGAAATAATCCTTGAACAATGCTTTGCGCACATCCGCTCCAAACAGCACGTTGACGGAGCCGATTTCTTTCCCGTTCAGTTTGTAGACCAGCCGGCCAGCAACTTTCCCTTTGGATATGGGGGCGTCGGCCTGCGCAGGAAGTTCCAGTTCTTTCGTAATCTGTGAGAAGTCAGCTCCAGTCACATCCAGATAGGAAAAGTCGGATTCGTAGGTCAGGGCTGTCTGTTCTTCAACGCCTCCCTGCACGGCTAGTCTGGGGAGGTGTTCTTTGGCTGTGTCTGTGTAGACTTGGCATTTCCCAAACCCATAGTTAAGAAGCGTTTTGGCATCTTCGAAGCGGATTTTGTGGTCTGGCGCGCCCATGACTACGGCTATCAGCTTGAGGCCGTTTTTTTCAGCGGTGGCAGAGACGCAGTATTTTGCATCGTCGGTGGAGCCTGTTTTCAAGCCTGTGGCGTACTCATACTGTTTGATCAGCTTATTGGTGTTGGCCAGCCCGAATTCGGAGGAACCACGTTTCGTCACATGTGTGATGTTTTCCATCCAGATTGTGCAGTAATCGTGGATTTGCGGGTACTTGACAATCAGTTCCCTGGACATCAGGGCAACATCCTTGGCGGTGGTCATGTGCCCCTCAACATCCAGGCCGCAGCAGTTGATGAATGTCGTGTTGGCCATGCCAAGATCTTTGGCGCGTTGGTTCATCCTTGCTACAAATTCCTGCTCATTGCCATAAATGTGTTCTGCCATGGCGACACATGTGGCATATAGGAAAGGGAGAAATAGCAAAAGTACACTATTTACTAATTCGGCAAAAAATGATATGATGGTAAACGGAAATTTAGATTACGGAAAGGATGTCTATGGATCATGAGACAATTAATGTTAGGTAATCAGGCATTTGCAAGAGGACTGTACGAGGCAGGATGCGCGTTTGTTTCCAGTTATCCGGGAACGCCAAGTACAGAAGTTACGGAGGAGGCTGCCAAGTATGACGAGATATACTGTGAGTGGGCTCCCAATGAGAAAGTGGCCATGGAGGCGGCCTTTGGCGCGTCTTTGGCAGGCAAGAGAAGTTTTTGCGGAATGAAGCATGTGGGCCTTAATGTTGCAGCAGATCCGTTGTTTACCTGTTCTTATACAGGCGTAAATGCGGGCATGGTAATCTGCGTTGCAGATGATGCGGGTATGCACTCCTCTCAGAATGAGCAGGATTCCCGCCATTATGCAGCCGCGGCCAAGATACCGATGCTCGAGCCTTCAGATTCCGCGGAGGCATGTGAATTTGTAAAGAAAGCATATGAACTTTCGGAGGAATATGACACTCCGGTTATCGTTAAGATGTGTACAAGGGTTGCGCATTCCCAGAGCATTGTGGAAGTGGGAGAGCGTAAGGAAGGCAGGCAGCTTCCCTATGAGAAGAACATTGCCAAATATGTGATGATGCCGGTCAATGCAATCCGCCGCCATCCGGCCGTGGAGGAGCGCATGAGGAAGCTTACAGAGTATGCTGACAGCTGTGCGTTTAACCGTGTGGAGATGGGGGATGGGAAATTAGGCATCATTACTTCTTCCACCAGTTACCAGTATGTTAAGGAAGTGTTCGGCGACCAGGCCAGTATCTTAAAGATAGGCATGGCTTATCCATTGCCGGAGAAGCTGATTCTTGATTTTGCGGCGAAGGTGGACAAGCTGGCCATTGTCGAAGAGCTGGATCCTGTCATGGAAGACCACTGTAAGAAATTGGGACTTACCGTGACAGGCAAGGAGGTGCTTCCCTTAGAAGGAGAGTATTCCCAGAACCTGATTGCGGAAAAATTAGGCAAGGAAGTCCCCGGCTATCAAAGCCTGGGCGAGAATCTTCCCGGGAGGCCGCCGGTTATGTGCGCCGGGTGTCCGCACCGTGGGCTGTTCTACATATTATCAAAAAATAAATGTACAGTACTCGGAGATATCGGGTGCTACACGCTAGGCGCAGTGGCGCCTCTTAGTGCCATGGAAATGACGCTATGCATGGGCGCTTCCATAAGTTCCATCCATGGTTTTAATAAGGCTTTGGGAGAGGAGGGCGAGGGGAAGACCGTGGCGGTCATCGGGGACTCTACGTTTATGCATTCGGGTATGACCGGACTTGCCAATATCGCCTATAACCAGAGCAATTCCACAGTAATTATACTGGATAACTCCATCACGGGCATGACCGGGCATCAGCAGAATCCTACGACAGGATACAACATCAAGGGAGACCCGGCAGGCAAAATAGATTTGGAGAGCCTGTGCCATGCAATGGGGTTTGCGCGCGTGGCTGTCATCGATCCCTATGACCTGGAAGCATGCGACAGGGTCATCAAGGAAGAGCTTGCGGCGAAAGAGCCGTCTGTGATTATCAGCAGGCGTCCTTGCGCGCTGCTGAAATATGTCAAGCATAATCCGCCAATCTGTGCCGTGGAGGATAAATGCGTAGGCTGTAAGTCCTGCATGCGCCTTGGCTGTCCGGCAATCAGCATGAAGAATAACAAAGCGGTCATCGACAATACGCTCTGCGTAGGGTGCGGCGTTTGCCAGCAGATGTGTAAATTCGATGCATTACAGCCGGGGGAGGTGCAGAAATGACGAAGAATATCATGATTGTAGGCGTGGGAGGGCAAGGTTCCTTGCTGGCCAGCAAATTGTTAGGGCATCTGCTCCTTTCCGAGGGGTATGATGTGAAAGTGTCCGAAGTGCATGGGATGAGCCAGCGCGGAGGGAGCGTTGTCACGTATGTGAGGTTCGGGGAAAAAGTATATTCCCCGATTATTGATAAGGGGGAGGCTGATTTTATTGTCTCCTTTGAAAAGCTGGAAGCTGCGCGTTATGTGGAATATTTGAAAGAAGGCGGAAGGATTGTCGTCAATACGCAGGAAATCGATCCGATGCCGGTCATCACCGGGGCGGCCGTCTATCCGGAAAACCTGATTGAGAAGATGAAATCGCTTGGGATTCAGGTTGACGATATGGACTGCCTGTCGCTTGCCGAGGAAGCAGGCTCAGCCAAAGCGGTCAATATCGTGCTTATGGGGCGTCTGTCCAAATATTTTGATATCCCGGCTGGGAAATGGCAGCAGGCAATCGAAGCATGCGTTCCGGCCAAATTTGCCGCAATGAACCAGAAAGCGTTCCTGCTTGGGCGCGGAGAATAATAATACGAATGGAGACAGAAATGAAAAATTATTACCAACCAGAAATTGAAACTATGCCTTTGGATCAGCTTCAGGAACTCCAGAGCGAAAGGCTGGTGGAGCAGGTCCGGTTTGTATATGACAATGTGAAGTTCTATCATGATAAGATGAACCGGGCAGGCGTAAAGCCATCGGACATCAAGGGGATTGACGATTTGCATAAGCTTCCTTTCATCACGAAGGACGACCTCCGCGACCAGTACCCTTATGGCCTTCTGGGCGTGCCGTTGGAGGAATGTGTACGCATCCAATCGACCAGCGGAACGACTGGCCGCCGTGTCGTCGCCTTCTATACCCAGGAGGACATTGAGGTCTGGGAAGAGTGCTGCGCAAGGGCGATTGTGGCTGCAGGGGGTACCAAGGAGGATGTCTGCCATGTTTGCTATGGGTATGGCCTGTTTACCGGGGGCCCGGGATTGAACGGGGGCTCACATAAAGTGGGATGCCTGACTTTGCCCATGTCTTCAGGTAATACGGAGCGGCAGCTGCAGTTCATGATGGATCTGGAATCCACAATTCTCTGTTGTACGCCGTCTTATGCGGCTAACCTCGGCGAGGCAGTGAACGAGAGAGGGTTAAAGGATAAGATACATTTAAAAGCAGGAATTTTCGGTGCGGAGCCGTGGACGGAACAGATGCGCCGTAATATAGAGCAGTCCCTTGGCATCAAGGCATATGATATCTATGGGCTGACAGAGATTTCCGGCCCAGGCGTGTCTTTTGAATGCGAGGAGCAGGCGGGTATGCATGTGCAGGAAGACCATTTCATTGCGGAAATCATCAACCCTGGCACTGGCGAAGTGCTTCCGGAAGGTGAGGTTGGCGAGCTTGTATTTACCTGCATCACCAAGAAGGCATTCCCGCTTCTGCGTTACCGGACGCGCGATCTGTGCCGCCTTACCAGGAAACGCTGTTCTTGCGGGCGTACCCATGTGCGCATGATGAAGCCGAAGGGAAGAAGCGATGACATGATGGTTGTCAAGGGCGTAAATGTATGGCCTTCCCAGATTGAGGCAGTCCTCTTGAACCAGGGATACCAGGCGAATTATCAGATAATTGTCGACCGTATCGGCAATAATGATACGATGGAAGTCCAAGTAGAGCTGACTCCGGAGATGGCAAAAGACAGCAACCTGACCGTGCCGGAACGGGAGAGGAAGATTACCAGCGGCTTAAAATCCATGCTTGGCATTAAAGCTGACGTGAAGGTTGTGGAGCCTAAGAGTATTGCAAGAAGCGAGGGCAAGGCTGTCCGTGTTATCGATAAGAGGAATCTGTATCAGTAAAGAAGTGATGGATTATGATACTGGCGCAAGTTTTATGCGTCAGTATTTGCTATATATTTGGTACAAAAAACAGAAGAAAGGAAGTATTGGATTATGCCGGTAACGGATTTACTGGAGAGAAACCACAAATTATATAGTGATGAGGTGGCTTTGGTGGAGCTGAACCCATTGCTGCAAGATACGAGGAAGACTACCTGGAAAGAGTACAACCTGGTTCAGCAGACGTCCTCACAGCCGTACCGCAGGGAGATTACATGGAGTATTTTTGACGAGAAGGCAAACCGTGTGGCCAATATGCTGATTGGGAGAGGCATCAAAAAAGGAGACCGTGTGGCAATCCTCATGTTCAACTGCCTGGAGTGGCTGCCAATTTATTTTGGGATATTAAAGACCGGAGCAATCGCGGTTCCTTTTAACTTCCGTTTTTCAGCGGAAGAAATTCAGTATTGTGCGGATTTGGCGGAGGTTCATGTCCTGTTTTTCGGCTCAGAGTTTATCGGGCGTATCGAATCGATTGAGGAAGAACTGAGCAAAGGACGGCTTCTCATCTATGTGGGGGATGGATGCCCGACTTTTGCGGAGGGATACCGTGAGCTGGTGGCGGACTGTTCAAGCCAGGCTCCATTGGTTCGCCTGGAAGATGAGGACGATGCGGCAATCTATTTCTCATCTGGGACGACCGGGTTTCCGAAGGCAATCTTGCATAACCATGAAAGTTTGCTGCAGGCGGCGCAGATGGAGCAGAGACACCATCTGACCGACCGGGAGGATGTGTTTTTGTGTATCCCGCCCCTTTACCATACGGGTGCGAAGTTCCATTGGATGGGAAGCCTGTGCGCAGGGAGCAAAGCAGTCCTCTTAAAAGGGACGACGCCGGAAATCATACTGGATGCCGTGTCAAAGGAGCATTGCACGATTGTGTGGCTTCTGGTTCCGTGGGCGCAGGATATTTTGAGCGCGCTTGACAGGGGCGACGTTAAGTTAGAAGATTATGACCTCAGCCAATGGAGGCTGATGCATATCGGGGCGCAGCCAGTGCCGCAGTCTCTGATCAAACACTGGAAGACCTATTTCCCTGATCATATGTATGACACCAATTATGGGCTGTCGGAGTCAACGGGCCCCGGCTGCGTGCATCTTGGAATTGAAAATATCCATAAAGTAGGCGCAATCGGCATCCCAGGTTACCGCTGGGAGTGCAAGATAGTGGATGAAAATGGCAAAGAAGTCCCGCAGGGAGACGTAGGGGAATTGTGCGTGAAGGGCCCGGGCGTCATGACTTGTTACTATAACGACCCTAAGGCGACGGAAGAGACCCTGAGAGACGGCTGGCTGTATACCGGGGACATGGCCAAGCAGGATGAGGACGGCTTTTATTTCCTGGTTGACCGTAAGAAGGACGTGATTGTCAGCGGAGGCGAGAATATTTATCCGGTGCAGATTGAAAATTTCCTGAGCGCCCACCAGAAGGTGCAGGATGTGGCGGTCATTGGCCTGCCGGACGAACGTCTGGGCGAAATTACCGGCGCTATTATTTCCGTTAAGAAGGGAATGGAATGCACGGAAGAAGAGATTAATGAATTCTGCATGGAGCTGCCCAGGTACAAGCGTCCCAAAAAGATTATTTTTGCAGACGTGCCCAGGAACGCCACAGGGAAGCTGGAAAAGCCGGCGCTCCGCAAGAAATACGGCGTCGAGCATCTTGTGGCGCAGCAGAACGAGACATAGGAAACAGAGCTGTTTTGCTGTTTGGCAGGGCAAGGAATAGGGAGGACGATGGAAGGAAGCATAAAGGCGGCAGTCTGCGACGACGAACGCTCTGTGCATGGCGTCGTGAGGCGGCTGCTGGAAGAATATGCGGAAAAACATGGCATTATATTGGAATTGTACCATATCTATTCAGCACAGGAACTCTTAGCTTTTGAGAAAGAGATAGATTTCCTGCTGCTGGATATCGATATGCCAAAGATGGACGGGATAGAGGCGGCGCGTGTCTTAAATGCAAGAGGGATCAGCTATAAGATCGTGATGCTCACAAGCAAGGCAGAGCGGTTTAAGGAGGCATTTCAGATAGGTGCGTTCCGTTTTGTTACAAAACCGATTTTTGCAGATGAGCTTTATGAAGCGGTGGATGAAGTACGGGAACGCATGACCGGGATGGGAGAAATCCAGGCTTGCCGGGATAATGTCTCTTATAAGATTGTACAGCGCGATATTCTTTATTTTATGGCGGATGGCAATACCGTGCGCATTTTTACAAAACAGGAAGAATACCGAAGTGAAAAGCCTCTGAAAGCGTGGATGGAAGAGCTGGATTTACGGATGTTTTTTGCCTGCCACAGGAGTTATATCGTGAATCTGGGGAAGATTGCCGATATCGGAAGCGATATGGCAATCCTGGTAAGCGGGGAGAAAGTCCCGGTTGCCAGGAGAAAGCGGACAGGGCTGCAGCAGGCGTATAGGGTATACGACACGAGGCGGAGATAGGCCGTATGGCCGTTCACATAGTTTTATGGCCGCTTGCAGGGAGAATGGTTGAAAAACAATTTGTTTTGGAATAGACTGCTGATAGAACATAGCAGTTTATTTTTTTAGGAAAGACCGTTCAGGATCGACGTGTGAAAGTACAGACTTTCCTAATCAGGTGTGAAGGAGAGGATGCTTATGAAATTGCAGCTGAAACTGATGTGTGCCGTTTTCCTGATGATGGCAGTCGTCTTCGCAAGATGTGCAGGGAAGCCGGCAAAGAAGACGCCGGAAGCCCCCTATACGGTTGGCGTGATTGACAGCGCAAATGTAGGGACGACCTACCTCTATCTGCTGGATGAGGATTTGCAGGAGACAGATACGTTAAGATGCCCATACCATGGGGTGGGCAGCTTTGGCTCCACGCCAGTGCAGATTGAGGATGGCGTGCTTTACGTGCAGCTGGCTGGGAATACCATGAAACCCAACAAATGCGCAGTAGCAGCCATGAATCTGCAGACTGGGGAATGGAAAGAATACTCATTTGATGGGGGCATCATAGAGGATTTCCGTGTAAATGAGCATGGGATTTTTGCATTCAGCAATCGCGCAGAGCCAAGTATCGAATACTGCCCCTTTGAGGAGAGAGAGAACGTTTCCCTTAAGCTTGAAGCGGAATCCCCTGGGCTTTGCATCAGTGTCGATGGGTATGGCGTATATTTCATTTCGGAGGAGACAGCAGACACAGAGGGGTATGATGCCAAAGAGGAAAAATATGTTCTTTGCCGTGCTGATATAAAGGACGGGAGCCAGGAGAAGCTTCTCGACGTCACGGAAGAACTGGCGGGAAGCACGTTGGGGTATGCACAGTGGCACGGCGGGGAGATGTATATACCGCATGGTGATAAGCTCTGTGTTTACAATCCCCATAAGAATGAGATGCGGCAGATAGGACTGCCGGGAAAGGAAGCGTGCCAGGTGCTGATCGATCAAGGCCGGGTCTACGTCGTGGACTGCGAAGTGAATTCCAGCGAGACGGATATTTATTGTTTCTGCCCGGAAACGGGAGAAATTGAAGCAGCCTACCACATTGCAGAAAACACTTTGCAAAGCTATCTGCGGGATGGGACATTCTATATGCTGCAGCAGGAGCCGGTGGCCAAGGTCTTAAAATACCAGCTTACAGAGGATGGGTCATGCAGAAAACTCAGCGAAGCAATAATTGAAGCAGAAACAGACGACGACCACAGGATTTCCGATATGTTTGTCAAATAACGGCCCGCAATCAGCCAGGTGGGTAATCTGCCTGGCTGGCAGCGGCAGGAAGGAGGAAGTATGGAAAAAATCTGGACGGCGGCATTCTGTCTGCTTACGGCGCTGGAATATGTTTCCTTTTACGTTGTGGTCTTTGGGAAGAAGCCGCGGGTTTCCACGGCAAAAGCTGCCGGATTGGTGGTTTCTGTGCTGGCGCTGGCTTGGTTATGCCTGGACTGGCAGGAATGGCTGTTTGATTACCGGCGGGTTTTGCTGTTCCTGGTTTGCAGTGTTGTGCTTTTTTTCTCCTTTCCGCTATCTTTCCGGGAGAATCTAAAGCTGTTCTTGTCAGCCTTTGCTGTTTTGACGCTTATAGAGGGAATCTGCGACTGCATCCTGAGGGTATTTTTTGAACTTGGGGACAAGGCGCAAATGGTTGCCCATGCAGCGTTAATCGTCCTTCTGCTGTGGGGGTATTATTTTTTCACTGCCAGAAAAGGAACACACGATATTTTTCGCCTGTCCGCGCGCATCCAGGCAGTTGCCGCAGCCATCGTGTATCTTCTGGCATTGCTGATGAATGTTATCAGCTGGTACTTGATAGAGCTGTCTTTTGGCGGGCCACTGAAATATCTGGGGCTTCTCGTCGCGTTCGGCAGCGTGGCGTCCATTGTCCTGCTGTTTGCCCTGGTTTACTATTTCAACGGCACGCAGAATTATTCCATGCAGGTGGAAATCCTGGAGCGGCAGAACGAGCAGCAGCGGGAGTACTTTGCGCAGCTCCTGAAAAAAGAGCAGGACACGCGGCAATTCCGGCATGACCTCATTGCAGAGCTTTTGGAGCTGAAAAGTTATTCCGAGAGCGGGGAGTACGGGAAGCTTAAGGAGTACTTGGCGGAAATGCTGGGGGAAATTTCAGGCATCAGCGAGCGGCAGTACGATGTAGGCAACGACATTGTCAACACGATTATCAATTATTATTTTCTTCCGGTCCGTGAAACATGCAAGGTTACAGTGAGAGGCTATATGTATGAGGAGCAGGCAGTCTCACAGCGGGATTTATGCATTATTGTCTCAAATCTTGTGAGGAACGCTGTGGAAGCCACGGCAAATTTGCAGGGTGGCCAGGGAGAAATTGTCTTTGAGGTGCAGCAAGGGGAGAGAACCCTGAATATCTATATGGAAAACACGATGGAAGGGGAACTGAGATTCCGCAATGGGATGCCGGCTACAACGAAGAAAGATTGCAGAAATCATGGATTTGGCCTCGGGAACGTGCGGGCTGTTGTAGGAAAATACAAGGGGAGCTATGAATGCAAAGCGGAAAACGGACGGTATATTGTGGATATTTTTGTTTGAATCTAAGGTTTTTGTGTATAAAGGGCAGCCGCGAAGAAATTTGCGGCTGCCTCTTTCGAATATTCTTATTTTAAAATCTTGACTTTCTTTGCAGAAGACCATGCGTTGTACAGACCTACGCCCCCAATGTTTTTGTAAGTACGTATCTTCACATAATAGGTTTTTCCTTTCTTCAAGCCAACGATTGTCTTTTTTGTCTTGGAAGAGCCGATTACTTTCATATATTTTGCACCGGACATCTTGCTATTTGTCGCATATTGGATTTGGTAACCGGAGGCCTTGGGGACTTTCTTCCATTTTATGGATATTTTCTTGCCGGGAAGGTTTTTTGCCTCGGATAGTTTTGTGTTCGCCAGCTTAACGAAGGTGAGAGTGATTTTTTCGGAGACAGTTTTGTAATCGCTGTTTCCCGCCGTTACTGTAATCACAGCCTTTCCGGCAAAATTCTTGCTGATTTTAGCAGTCCCTTTTTGGTTGACAGTCACATTTTTATTGTTTGATTGGTATTTTATAAGCCCTTGGCCAGTGAGTTTTGGCAATTTCAAGGACTGGGCCGATGCCTTTGTGAGCCGATAAAACTCGGTTTGGCCGATGATTATTTTATTCTCAGCTTTCTGTATTTTAAATGTCCCGGTAGCAGTCCCGGTATGATTCCCTTTTCCTGTCACAGTGACGACGGCAGTTCCTGCATGGACGTTCTGGCTGTAAGCTACTTCATATTCAGACGGCGGCAATACCATAGAGCCGTTTTTCACGATGACCTCCGGGCATTTCTCATGTCCGTTATAGACAAAAGTCTCCTGTTTTGCCAGAACGACCTGGAAATTCGACAAATCTGTCTGCGTGGGGGCAAATGATTTTGCCAGATAGACAGTTCCCGCTTCGTTCGGGCTGGGGGAGTGGAGGTATTTCAGCTGCCCGGAGCCAGAGACATTGATGCCAAAAATGTGGCCAGTCTTTTTCTGGTCTTCCGGCAGGGAGAAAACAACGGCGCTTTCCCCGGTTGCCGGATTCCATTCAGTGATGTCCCATTTTCCGGAGTAATAGTACTTTCCGCCGAAAGAGCCTGTTCCCACGTATTTTTCCTGCCAGTAAGAAGAATCGTTGCCGATTACGTTCCAGACGTCATCGATGGTTATCAGCGGTTTCACGGATGTGAAATCCGTCCCATTGCAGGCATATTGGCAGATGCTGCCCTTCCCATCAAAACCATACCAGGAACCATTTAAGCAGTCAAAACCGGTATCTGAAAGATTCCAGAAGTAACTGTCATATTTGGCCTCAGACGCAATATCTTTCGACATTCCCCCGGTCAGGATCCAGTCCGTTCCTGCATGGCCGCCTGATTCTGACTGGAAAAAAGCAGTGCTTTTGAGGAAGAACAGATGGCGCGCCCTGCCCAGCATGTCATTCACGGGGTCATTCCAGGTAACGTCCACGTTATAGTAAGAATTCCCAATTTTCACCATATCCCATGCATGGTTCAGGGACTTGCTGCTCACGATTTCGCAGGACAGCCCCAGCTCATGTGCCAAATCCAGGAACGCGAGCGCGTATCCTTGGCAGACGGCGGTACCATTGACCAGCACGTCGTATGCCGTATGTTTTGAGAGCGTTTTGTCATATTCGCAGTTGCGTGCCAGATAATCGTTGATGTAAAGTGCTTTCTCCAAATCGCTCCAGGACTTGTCAGCCTTGCTTACGATGCCGGCCACAGTCCTGTCGTAGGCATCCCGCATTGTTTTTGCCGCAGCTTTATCTTCCATGTTGTAGTCAATGATGACATGTGTGACAAAACTCCCCGAAGTAATATAGGAATAAGCCCCGCTGACATAAAAATATTTCGGATGGTAATTGAGTGTTTCCGCATAGGCTGTATGTAATTCATCCGGTGTGAGTTGTAAGGAAGTCAGGTCACAGGCTTCATCGAAGGAATCCCAAGCTGTGAGCAGCAAGTTCTGAAGCTGCGTTTTCTTATCAGACAGCGCAGCTGTTTCGTCTGTTTGCACAGACATCCGTGCCTGTTCCCTTGCAAAGCTGTTTCCAGAGAGAAAACCGCCTTCTTGCATTACTTCGCCTGACAAATCCTCATGTGTCTGCGGTATAGCTGCTTCATTTTCTGGTACAACTGCTTCGGTTTCCGCTGCAGGCTGAGCAGCAGAGAGTTCAGCTGCCGTTCCTGCCCAGCAGACGCCTGCCGCCAGAAATAGCGTCAAAATAAATTTTTTCATGTTTACTTACCCTTCCCTTCTTGGCGTAATGTCTGTTATTGTTAAAATGGTAATCCATAACAGACGTGAGGCCAGTGGCTGTAAAAATTTTGTTTCTTATGGAATATTATATGTAATTTGTTTGTGAAAGACAAGATAAACATTGTCTCAAAAATATTGATTCTGTAAGTTAGCCTGCGCATACCTTGGACATCGATTTCATAGAATGGAAGGAAGCGTTTCTAAGGGGTGGGAACATGGAGAGAGAGAAACAATCAGGGGACGAGAGCATGGGGACGGAGAAACATCCGGGCGGCAGGAAGGGAAGCCAGATACGCAGCCTGAAGGTAACGGTAGTTTATGGGGACGCAATGCTTGCGGAGTGCATGAAACATATAATCCGTGGAAAATATAATCTCAGGTAGGGAGGATTCCTATGGACGGTAAGCGCGCAGTATTATATCTGAGGCTTTCGAAAGAAGATTTGCATAAGAGAAAGGAGGGGGATGACAGTATCAGTATCAAAAACCAACGCCTGTTGCTTACAGAATATGCGCTGGCAAAAGGATATCAGATAGTCGATGTATATTCGGACGACGATGAGAGCGGGCTTTACGATAACAGGCCGGGCTTTGAGCTGATGATGGAAGACGCCCGGCTTGGTAAATTTGACTTGGTAATCGCCAAAAGCCAGTCTCGGTTTTCCAGGAATATGGAGCATATAGAGAAGTATCTGCACCATGACTTTCCGCTGCTTGGCATACGATTTATCGGTGTGGCGGATTATGCGGATACCGGGAACCTGGGCAATAAAAAGGCAAGGCAGATAAATGGCCTGGTTAATGAGTGGTACTGCGAGGATTTGTCCGATAACATCCGTTCCGTGTTCAAAGCCAAAATGAAGGCAGGGCAATTCCTTGGTTCTTCCTGCCCTTACGGTTACCGCAAAGATCCTGAAAACCACAACCATCTGTTGGTGGACGCCTATGCGGCGTCCGTCGTCCGCAAAATCTTTGCCTTATATCTGGAAGGGTATGGGAAAGGGAAGATTGCCTCCATGCTCTCGGCAGAAGGCGTGCTGATTCCCACGCGTTACAAGCAGCAAGTGCTAGGCGTCCCTTACAGTAACAGCAAGTTGCTGCCCCAGACAAAGGCGTGGTCTTATCAGACGGTACATACTATCCTGGGCAATCCGGTTTATACAGGAATCCTCGTCCAAAATAAATATAATAAGGTGTCTTACAAAGACAAGAAAAAGGTAAAGATGCCGGAAGAATCCTGGATTATCGCAGAAAATACCCATGAGCCGATTATTGACAGGCATATATTTGAACTGGCGCAGGAGCGGCAAAGGCAGCGTACGAAGAGCGTCCAAGGCGCGCCAAACGGCATTTTTTCCGGCAGGCTGTTCTGCGCGGACTGCAAGAAGTCCATGGAACGGCTATATGCCAGGAACGGAGAGGGAAGGGTGATTGGCTATATCTGCAAGACATATAAGAAGCAGGGGAAGCGGTTCTGTGGAAGCCACAAGATTCTAAAGGGAGAGCTGGAACAGGCGGTGCTTCGTTCGCTCAACGAAGAAATGGCGAACATACTTACCGAAAGCGACAGGGAGGAACTGCGGCGGTTCGAAGCGTGCCTGTCAAACAGGGAAAGGGAAGAGACAGACGGGCAGCTGGAGCTATTGCAGGGGCAGCTGGAGAAAGTACAGAAATATAAGAAAGGGGCTTTTGAAAAGTACCTGGATAATGTTATAATGGAAGCTGATTACAAACAGTATGCAGCACAGTATGACGGCCAGATCCAGGAACTGGAACGCCATATCCTTGCACTCTCGGGCGAAGGTCTTAGGAAGGATGCAAAGCAGGGGACGGAATGTGCAGATGGCTTTGAGGGACGCATCAATCTTGAGAAGCTAGACAGGCGTATTGTGTCAGAGCTGATCGACAGGATAGAGGTCGGAGCGGATGGGGAGCTGACGGTTTATTATAAGTTCAGGAATCCATGGGAAGACAGCGGCGGGGATAAGGCTCCGTAAGTTCCCTGACGCTGGCAGAGGCATTCCTGCCATTGAAAGAGGAAAGCGTGCGTTCCCTATCCTATATGCAGCACAGGCGTCGTTGGCACTGGCAACGGAGATGCATTTGAGCATGGTGTCCACGGTCTGGGTCTCTCCTGGTTCCAGAAATACCTGAGAGCCGCCCATGCTGGCAGCGTATTCGGAGACAGTCACCGTGTCTTCTAAGGAAATCTTGCCTTCCTCCAACGCATCAAAAATCAGTATCATGGTCATAATCTTAGTGATGCTGGCGGGATGCCTTAACATGTCAGGTTCTTTTTCATAAATGACCTGGCCGGTAGAGGCTTCCATCAGCACGACGGAGGGTGCGAAGACAGAGATTTCTGCCGTGGCCGCGGTTCCATTTTCAGTTCCGGCTCCTGTGCCGGTCTGGGGCTGAGCCCCGGTTTCTGTGCCGGCTTCCGTTCCATTTTCGGTTCCGGATTCAGTACCGGAAGGAGAGGCAGGCTGAAGAGAGGAAAACAACAGGGTGAATGATAACAGGAATGATAAAATACAACGCATGGCATAACCTCCGGAATTGAGGCTGCTGCAAATCATTCTGTATGTTGCGAACACCCTCATGATAATATATTACAGTGTAAGCAAAGGGCATGGACGATATGATAATTTTGATGACAATTTTAACGCTGGTACTTGTATATCTTGTATGGCAGAGATGGGAGCTTAGCAGATTTAAGGTCACGAAATACCAGGTAAGCTCCCATAAGCTCAAAGAACCGGCCTCCGTCGCAGTGGTTGCAGACCTCCATGGGTTTATTTATGGGGAGGGGAACAGCAGGCTTTTACGGGAGGTGGCAGACATTGCCCCCCAGGCAATCCTGATTCCGGGCGATTTGCTGGTAAGCAAATATCCGCATACGTATGAGACTGCCTATGAGGTATTAAGGGAGCTTGTAAAAATAGCCCCGGTCTATTACAGTTACGGTAACCACGAGAGCCGCTTGCAAGAGCCGGAATGTGCCGGTTACCCGCTGTTTGAGCAATATTTGGATAAAGTCCGCGCACTGGGCGTGCATGTGTTTAGTACGGAGAGCCGCAGTATTTCCTTGGGAGATAACCGGGTCATGCTGTCATCGCTGGAACTGGAACTGGATTATTATGAAAAAGGTTTCATTGCGCCCATGGACGGCTCCTATATGCAAGAGCGTCTGCCGCTCATGAATCCGGGAATGTTCCAGATTCTCCTTGCCCACAACCCGGCTTATGCGGAACAATATGCCGCATGGGGAGCGGATGTTACCTTTTGCGGACATAACCATGGCGGGCTTGTCCGTATTCCTGGCATAGGGAGTTTGGTTTCCCCGCAGCTGACGCTTTTCCCTAAATATGATGCCGGGCGGTTTGAGATAGAGGGAAAACATGTGATTGTCAGCCGAGGGCTTGGCACTCATACCTTTCATGTGCGGGTATTCAACCGTGCCGAGCTGCTGGCGGTAGAATTCCTGCCAGAGTAGCGGACGCAAAAGAGTGGCACGCCGATTGCGGGAACGTATAGAAGAAGGAGGAGAGAAATCATGGGAATTTTAGGTGCAGTGATGGTTCCGCATCCGCCATTAATCATACCGGATGTGGGAAAAGGGGAAGAAAGGAATATCCGGCAGACGATTGATGCATACCAGGAAGCCGCGCGCAGGCTTGCGAAGCTTCATCCAGAAACGGTTGTCCTCATATCCCCCCATTTGGTAATGTATGCCGACTATTTTCACATTGCGCCGGGAAAGGGCGCAAAAGGTGACTTTGGGCAGTTTGGCGCTGGAAGAGTGAAGGTGGAAGCAACGTATGACACGGAATTCGTAGGAAAATTATGCCAGCTGGCTGCGGCAGAGGGATTGCCTGCCGGCACGGAGGGAGAGAAGAAGAAACAGCTCGACCATGGAACGATGGTGCCGTTATATTTTATCAACCAATGCCTCAGGGACTACCGGCTGGTACGGATTGGCCTGTCAGGGCTCTCGCTTGCGAAGCATTATGAGCTGGGCCAATGCATTAAGGAGGCGGCAGAGTGTTTGGGGCGCAGGACAGCGCTGGTTGCCAGCGGGGATTTGTCGCACAAGCTGAAAGAGGACGGGCCTTATGGGTATCAGGAGGAAGGCCCGGCGTATGACAGCCAGGTCATGCGCGTCATGGGACAGGCTGCTTTTGGAGAGTTGCTGGAATTCAGGGAGGATTTCTGTGAAAAAGCAGGAGAATGCGGGCACCGCTCGTTCACAATGATGTCGGGAGCCTTGGACAGCACTGCCGTGGCGTCAGAAATGCTTTCTTACGAGGGGCCGTTTGGCGTGGGGTACGGTGTCTGTACCTATGAAGTCCGGGGTAATGATACGGCAAGGAATTTTAAGGAGCAGTTTGAGGAGAAGGAAAGGGCGCGGATTATGGAACAGAGGGCGCAGGAAGACGCTTATGTACAGCTGGCGCGTAAGGCCGTAGAGGCTTATGTGCGAAAGCGGGAAGTTCTGGAGGTTCCAGAGGATTTGCCGCAAGAAATGTATAGCGGCAGGGCGGGGGCATTTGTCTCGATTAAGGAAAATGGTTCTCTGCGCGGCTGTATCGGTACCATCCAGGCAGTCCAGGATTCCATTGCAGAGGAAATTATCGGCAATGCCATCAGTGCGTCCACGCGGGATTATAGGTTTTCTCCGATTGAGGAAGAAGAGCTGGATAAGCTGACCATCAGCGTGGATATATTAGGAGAGCGAGAGCCTGTGAATTCTGCGGACGATCTTGATGTCCTGCGTTATGGAGTGATTGTGACGAGCGGCAATAAACGCGGCTTGCTGCTTCCTAACCTGGAGGGTGTGGACACGGTTGAGCAGCAGATTGCGATAGCCAAGCGCAAGGCAGGAATTGGCAGCGGAGAAAAGGCGGAATTGGAGCGGTTTGAGGTGGTGCGGCACTATTAAACCGGGGAATGCCGTGTGGACGCATAGAGGCTGCGCAAAGATATCATGGGTTGGGAAGGAGCTGGTTATGGGAGCGGTATGTCAGGTGTGTATGCATCATTGTAATTTGGAATCCGGGCAGTATGGGCTATGCAGGGCAAGGAAAAATGAAGGCGGGGCAGTGGTATGCGCCAACTATGGGCAAGTGACCTCCCTTGCGTTAGATCCCATAGAGAAGAAGCCGCTTAAGATGTTTTACCCGGGAACCTTGATTCTGTCAGCAGGCAGTTATGGCTGCAATCTGCGGTGTCCGTTCTGCCAGAACCATGAGATATCCATGGCAACAGGGGATATGGCGGAATCGGTGTATCTTTCCCCGGAGAGCTTGGCGGACAAGGCGGACGCGGCAAAAAGGATGGGCAATATTGGCGTGGCGTTTACCTACAATGAACCCCTGGTGGGCTGGGAGTATGTGCGTGACACGGCAAAGCTGGTCAGGAAGTCAGGCATGAAAAATGTGCTGGTTACCAACGGGACTGCGCTTTTGGCGGTTCTTGACGAAATCCTGCCGTATATAGACGCGATGAATATTGACCTAAAGGGCTTTTGTGAAGCGTATTACCAGGAACTTGGCGGGGATCTGCAAGTCGTGAAAGACTTCATTGTCCGCGCGTCTGCAGGCTGCCATGTGGAACTGACCACATTGGTTGTTCCAGGCAAGAATGACAGTGTTGCGGACATGGAACATGAGGCGCAGTGGATTGCATCGATAGGAAGCGAAATCCCGCTCCATATCAGCCGTTTTTTCCCACGCTATCATATGCTGGATGCGGAAGCGACAGCGGTCAGGGATGTGTACTTCCTCGCGGAAACAGCTGGAAAATACCTGAAAAACGTGTTTGTCGGAAATTGCTGACAGATTTTCGCGGCTTTTCCAGATGTTGAAAAATATTAGCTCTAAAAAGGGGAAACTCAAATGAAAAATACCCTTGCAAATTTTCCAAGTTGCGGTTAAAATGGTAGGCAGTGTGATTTTCCGGGGGAAATGAAAATGGATTTAAAAGTGAAGCTGCAGGTATTTGAGGGACCATTGGATCTGCTTTTGCATTTATTGGAGAAAAATAAAGTAAATATCTATGATATCCCGATTGTGGAGATTACGAACCAGTACATGGCATACATCGGTGAGATGAAGCGGCACGATTTGAATATCGTCAGCGAATTTCTGGTAATGGCGGCTACCCTCCTGGATATTAAGTCGCGTATGCTGCTCCCAAAGGAGGAGAGCCAGGAGGAAGAGGAAGACCCCAGGGCCGAGCTAGTGCAGAAGCTCCTGGAGTATAAGATGTACAAATGCATGTCTTACGAGCTTAAGGATCGTCAGATTGACGCCCAGAAAGTACTGTTCAAGGTGCCGACAATACCCAAAGAAGTCAGCCAGTATGAGGAGCCGGTGGATTTGCAGGAACTGATGGCGGATGTCAGCCTGAGACGCCTCCACGATATCTTTAAATCTGTGATGCGCAAAAGGGAGGACAAGATCGATCCTATCCGCTCGCGGTTTGGCAAGATAGAGAAAGAAGAGGTGTCGTTGGAAGATCGGAAGAGCACACGTCTGAACTCCAGTCACGAATTCGTATCTCGT
>CAJUFQ010000030.1 GCA_910585625.1 uncultured Lachnospiraceae bacterium | reverse complement strand
CACCCAAGTGTCTCATACGGCATTTTTTTCTATAAAAACTTGTAAAGTGGTGTAAAAAAAGATACACTATAATAAACATATGTTTGAATGCGCACCAGGGAGGAAATGAAATTATGTATGATAAATTGAATGCAATGCAGCGGGAGGCAGTATTGTGTACAGATGGACCGTTGCTTATCTTGGCAGGGGCAGGGTCAGGGAAGACCAGGGTTCTGACCCATAGGACTGTCTGCCTGATTGAAGAGAGAGGGGTCAACCCTTACCATATCCTGGCTATCACGTTTACCAATAAGGCGGCGCAAGAGATGCGGGAGCGGATTGACAAGCTTGTAGGGTTTGGATCGGAGAGTATCTGGGTTTCGACGTTTCATGCTGCCTGTGTGCGGATTCTGCGGCGTTATATCGACCGTCTGGGCTATGACAACCACTTTACCATTTATGATGCGGACGACCAGAAATCTCTCATGAAAGATGTCTGTAAAAGCCTGCAGATTGACACTAAGGTTTATAAAGAAAAGATGTTTTTGGGCGTGATTTCCGCTGCCAAGGATGAGCTGATTTCGCCGGAGGAATTCACATCACGTGCAGCAGGCGATTTCGTGAAGGAAAGGCAGGCAGCGGTTTACCGGGAGTACCAGGCAATGCTGCACAGGAATAACGCCCTTGATTTTGACGATTTGATTGTGAAGACAGTGGAGCTATTTAAACGTGATGCAGAAGTACTGGACAGTTACCAGGAGCGTTTCAAATATATAATGGTCGACGAGTATCAGGATACCAATACGGCGCAATTTGAATTTGTCCGCCTGTTGGCAGAGAAATACCGGAATCTGTGCGTGGTGGGGGATGATGACCAGTCGATTTATAAATTTCGTGGGGCCAACATCAAGAATATCCTGAATTTTGAGGAAATTTACCCGGATGCGAGAGTGATTAAGCTGGAGCAGAATTACCGTTCTACGCAGAATATCTTGAATGCGGCAAACTTTGTGATTGCCAATAACGTGGGCAGGAAGCCGAAGAAATTGTGGACGGAGAATCATGAGGGTGAGAAAATAAATTACCAACAGCTTGACTCTGCCCCAGAGGAGGCAGATTTTGTGATAAGGGACATTCAGAAGAAAGTCAGGGAAGGGAAATGCAGTTATGGGGACTGTGCAATCCTATATCGCACGAACGCCCAGTCGCGTCTCTTTGAAGAAAGGTTTGTAGTAAGCAACATACCTTACCGTGTCGTAGGCGGCGTGAATTTCTATGCAAGAAAAGAAATCAAAGATCTCCTTGCATATTTAAAAACGATTGACAACGGCAGGGACGACCTCGCTGTGCGGCGTATCATCAATGTGCCGAAACGCGGGATAGGGGCTACCACATTAGGACGTGTGCAGGAATATGCCGAAGACAACGATATGAGTTTTTACAATGCCCTGAAAATGGCTGAAGATATCCCAAGCCTCGGACGTGCGGCAGTGAAAATCAAGCCGTTCGTCACGCTTATCCAGTCTATGCGCAGCAAAACGGAATTCCTGAGCGTTTCCCAGATGCTTCAGGAAGTCATCGATGAGACGAAATATGTGAAGGAGCTTGAAGCAGAGGGGACAGACGAAGCCCAGGCGCGCATAGAGAATATCGACGAGCTTATCAGCAAGGCCGTCACGTATGAGGAAGGGGCGGAAGAGCCTTCCTTAAGCGGGTTCTTGGAAGAAGTTGCGCTTGTTGCGGATATTGACAATCTGCATCAGGGAAATGATTATGTGGTTCTGATGACTTTACATAGCGCCAAGGGACTGGAGTTCCCGAATGTATACCTGGCAGGCATGGAGGATGGGCTGTTTCCAAGTTATATGACAATTATTTCGGACGACCCCATGGATATTGAAGAGGAACGTCGGCTCTGTTATGTGGGGATTACGCGTGCGATGGCTGATTTGACAATTTCCTGTGCCAGACAACGTATGATTCGTGGCGAGACGCAATATAATAAAGTATCCCGCTTTGTGAAGGAGATTCCGCGGAATTTGCTGGGAGGAGCGTTAGCGGACGTAAATAGGGGGAATGACAGTGAGGAGCAGCCGGCGCGGTCTTTCCGCCAGGCTGGTTCCAAGGTAAATCCGATTTTTACTGTCGGGAAGGCACAGAACAAGCCGTACCAGAAGAAACCGTCCCAAAGTACTTCATTTGCCAGCAACGCGACCAGCAGGATTTCCCTGGATTATGGCAATGGGGATCGGGTAAAGCATGTCAAATTTGGCGTGGGGACTGTCGTGCAGATTATGGAGGGCGGCAGGGATTATGAAGTAACCGTCGACTTTGACCGCGTTGGGCAGAAAAAAATGTTTGCCTCTTTTGCAAAACTTAAAAAAGTATAAATTTTCAAAAAACTGGTATGCTAATTGTAAAAGGTATGATATAATATCAATACTTAACTGAACGGTGGGTGGGAATATCTGCCAAATATTTAATAGAAGATGGTCAGGGCGGAAGGTTCCGCGACTCTTTCGCCAAATGCCGCTTGTGCCGAAGACGCACGGAATGGAGGAAATCATGAATAGAGAAAAGTTTGATGAATTTTTGAGTTCGGTAAAGCTGAATGAGCTGTTACACAAACAGGAAGAAACGGAGAAGAAGAAATCCAAGGTACTCTGGATTTGTGCAGTTGCAGGGGCAGTTGTCGCTGTCGCAGCAATCGCATATGGGGTTTACCGTTTCTTTACGCCGGATTATCTGGAAGATTTTGAGGATGACTTCGAAGACGACTTTGAAGATGATTTCTTTGACGATGAGGATGAGAAAGAATAAGAAGAGATTGTATGAGAAAAAGGCTCCCGCATGGCATGTGGGAGCCTTTTATCGTAGGAAAGGCTTTGGCATTTTGAAATGCCGCATAGGAGAGGAACATGAAAAAAGGACAAGTATGTGAAGGTATAGTAGAGCGGTTGGATTTCCCCAATAAGGGCATTGTGCCGCTGGAGGACGGAAAGAAAGCTGTCGTAAAAAATGCCCTGCCAGGGCAGAAGGTTTCTTTTTCTGTCAATAAAATCAGGAAAGGAAAATGTGAGGGAAGGCTGTTGGAGGTTCTGGAAAAGTCACCCATAGAATTGGATGAGGCGCCTTGCAGGCATTTCGGTATCTGCGGAGGATGCACATTTCTGAATCTGAGCTATGAGCGGCAGCTTTCGCTGAAAGAACAGCAAGTGCAGGGACTTTTAAAGCCAGTTTGCAGTTCTTGCCCGGGAGGCAGAAATTTTTCTGATATTTATGAGGGGATCAAAGAAAGCCCCAGGCAATTTGCTTACCGCAATAAGATGGAATTTTCCTTTGGGGACAGTTATAAGGATGGGCCTCTGTGCCTGGGGATGCACAAGCGTGGCAGCTTTCACGATATTGTGACGGTGGCTGGCTGCAGGATTGTAGATGAGGATTATTCAGAAATTTTATCAACTGCGCTGACTTATTTTCAGGAGATGGGGACGCCTTACTACCATAAAATGCGCCATATTGGGTATCTGCGCCACCTTCTGGTGCGCAAGGCGGTAAAGACAGGTGAAATCCTTGTGGATCTTGTGACAACAAGCCAGATGGATAACGCCATAGAAAAGGGATTGTTGGACGGTTTCTGCCAATGCCTGCGGCGGCTCAAGCTGGACGGAAAGATTGTCGGCGTCTTAAATACGCACAATGACAGCCTTGCGGATGCGGTCATCAATGAAGGAACCAAGGTATTATATGGGTTAGATTATTTTTACGAGGAAATATTAGGGTTCCGTTTTAAGATTTCCCCCTTTTCTTTTTTCCAGACGAATACCCTGGGAGCGGAAGTGCTGTATGAGACTGTGCGGGAATATGTAGCGGACGCCGGGGACGGCAAGGTTGTCTTTGACCTTTACAGCGGGACAGGGACGATTGCCCAGATTCTTGCTCCGGTGGCGAAAAAGGTAATTGGCGTGGAGATTGTGGAAGAGGCAGTGACAGCTGCCAGGGAGAATGCCCGGCTGAATGGATTACAGAATTGTGAGTTCATAGCCGGCGACGTATGGAAGGTTTTAGACGGAATCGGGCAGAAACCGGATTTCATCGTGTTGGATCCTCCGCGGGATGGCCTGCACCCGAAGGCTCTTGAGCGGATTGTCTGCTATGGCGTGGAGAAAATGGTATACGTTTCCTGCAAGCCTACCAGTCTGGCAAGAGATTTGGAAATCCTGCAGGCGAGGGGATATACCGCGGAGAGAATGTGTTGTGTGGACATGTTCCCGTTTTCGGCAAATATAGAGATTGTGTGTCTACTACATCGGCGGGATTCGTGAGAATCCTTGATTTACGCGAAGGCAACGAGGAGAGTTCCGAGGAAACAACTGGCTGCAAAGCCAGTGTTTGTGAGGGATTCGACGACTGCTCGCGAGCTGGGAAGTTCGTAGAACTTCTCAGTTTCAGGCACTTTGAGAGGTTTTTCGCCTTTTCAAAAAGTGACCGGAAAACATATAAAAAATGGAAAGATTAAGAAAAAGTTTATTTATTATCAGATATCACAAAGAAAAATTTATTGCTGTTCAAGAATGTCTTGTGAAAACGTCAGATAATATGATAAAGAAAAAATCTCTATCAAATACCTATGTGATATAACATAATTGAACAGACAGCTGAAGCCTGCGTTATAGCAACCAAAGCGGATAAGCCCTAAAACGCTTATCCGCCTATCATAATTATAAATTAAGAAATTTACCGTTTAGAAGAGATTATCGTCTGCTCTATGTTCCATAATATCGCTAATATCGCATTTCAGAAGATTGCAAAGACGGTCAACCATACAAGTGGCCATCCCTTTGTAGTGGCGCAAACAGGAAATCTGCGCTTTGCTGATATGGTATGCCTGCTGTATCGTTACCATGCCTATTGACAAAGTAGAAAATTGACAATATATTTATAGGAGAGAGTGCTTTTCATTAAAAGTCCGTCAAAAACTAAAAAGGAGGATGTAAAATTGAAAAAACGAATTATTTCAGCTGTCTTAGCGCTGTGTCTATGCATGACATCACACTCAGTGGCATATGCATGGCAGGAAAATCCTGTGCAGCAAGCGGATGTTCTTGCAGAAGGATCTGCTTCCGGCTTGGCCGCCAGCGATAGCACAGTGCCTACCCCGACAGAAGTTTATGAGTCAATGATTGCATTAAAGGATCGGGAAGAGTATAAGGAGGGAACGACCTGGACCGACGATGAGCCTTATTCGGACTCAAAGGGATATTACCGTTGGAAGGGCGGTCCTCTTGGTGGGAGTAATATCGTTGCCGTGGGCTGCGTAGCCTTCGCTTTTATACTCAGCGATACGGCCTTTGGCAGCCTGCCAGCCAGGATGTACGAGCCGGGTAAATTTAGCTATGAGGATATAAAAGTCGGAGACATACTGCGGGTAAGCAATGACGCCCATACCGTGATCGTGCTTGAGGTTAACGCTGCGGGCGTAGTTGTTGCAGAAGGAAACATCAGTACCGGCGACCACAAAGGCAAGATTCACTGGGGACGGGCAATATCTAAGGAAGAGGTGATGAGTAACACCAGCCATTATATTACTCGTTATCCGGAAGGCTATATCCCGCCGGATGATCCGGAAGCCAATGTATCGATTGGATCCGGATCCCTTGACGGAGGGCTTACCTGGAACCTGACGAAAGCTGGTACGCTGTCCATCTCTGGAAAGGGAGCTATGCCAGAGTTCAGCAGCACAGGAGATCAGCCGTGGAGCGAAAAAAGCAGCCAGATCAGGCAGGTAGTTATCGAAGATGGCGTTACCAGTATCGGTTCCTGTGCTTTTTGGAACTGCGGGGTTCTCAGCGTAGAGATTCCTTCCAGTGTGGCAACCATTGGCAACAGCGCTTTCCGCGGTTCTTCAATCATTGCTGTGACCATTCCTGCCAATGTGAAAACCATCGGTGACAGTGCTTTTCGCGAATGCCCAAATCTCAGCGCAGTAACTGTTTCCGAAGGTGTGGAAACAATCAGCCAAAATGCTTTCCGGGCTTGCGCAAGGCTTACTTCTATAGACTTGCCAGCCAGTATTGGCGAGGTTGGCGCCGCTGCGTTTTTTGATTGCCAGGCACTGACACAGGTGGAATTTGCTCCAGGCAGCAAGCAGGTAAAAATGGGCGACAATATGTTTACACGATGCTACTATCTGATGAAGGTAACACTGCCCAAAAGCATAGACCGCATTGGTGAGGGGATGTTCCAGAATTGCTTGACGCTAGCTGGCTTGGAAATTCCGCAAGGTGCGGAAAGTATCGAACAGAACGCATTTTCTTCCTGCACCGCATTTACCACTGTCATAATTCCAGACAGCGTAAGGTCAATCGGGATAGCTGCATTCGCTTCTTGTTTTCTAAAAGATATATACTTCACCGGTACCGAGGCGCAGTGGAAAAGCATAAGTAAAATAGGTGATACGGCGGCGGCAGTGTCAAAAGCGACGATGCATTATAACTACACTCCCAACAACGATGATAACCCAGGAGGAGATAACCCGGGGGGAGACAATCCGGGAGGAGATAACCCGGGGGGAGACAATCCGGGGGGAGATAACCCGGAAATTAAGAGTAATATTTCTGAAGCGACCGTGACGTTGGCCCAAACAAGTTATGTTTACGATGGAAAAGCCAAAACCCCATCTGTTACTGTCAAGCTGGGTGACAAAACATTAGCGCTGGATACAGATTATACGGTTTCTTACATTAATAACATCGAAGTGGGGACTGCTAAGGTTATTATTACAGCAAAAGGAAATTATACTGGCAGCAAAACAACTAACTTTACAATTACCAAAGCAGCAGATCAGGAACCGACTACATCGATTACTTGTAAAAAAACTTTGTATGAGGTTTCATACGGTTCCAAGCCATTTAAGATTAAAGCATCGTCCGGGAGCAGTATGACCTTTACAAGCTCCAATCCTAAGATTGCCGCTGTGGATAAGGCTACCGGAAAGGTAACAATTAAAAGTACCGGGATTGCTGTTATATCTATCTACGCGCGAAATGCAGCCATGGATGTGACCGTCAAGGTAAGTCCGAAGAAGCAGACGATAAAATCCATAAAGGCTGTAAAAGGTAAAAAACTGACCGTGAAATGGGCAAATGATAAGATGGCATCGGGATATCAGGTTCAAATAAGCACGGATAAGAGCTTTAAGAAAAATGTGCAGGCAAAGAAGGTGTCAAAGACTTCTCATACCTTCACAAAGCTGAAAACAGGAAAGAAGTATTATGTAAAGGTGCGCAGTTATAAGAAGGTTAGTAAAGAATCATTGTATGGCACGTGGAGTAAAATGGGAACGAGCAGCAAAATTAAGAAGTAGATGCAGAGGAATGCAATAGTGCCTGCTGTCTGTATCCTCTATTATGGAGTATCCTGATTTTTGCAGAGTGACCGCTCAGTTTGTAAGGCTGGGCGGTTATTTTTGCCTTTCCAATAAGGGTGATGCTGGGGCTATTTGACCCCGGCATCATCTTTATTGAAGAAAAATAAAATGCATACTCTTGCAAAAAGACTGTAAATAGGCACATGCAACCGCTGGTTGACAGTTTGCATGGCGGCGGTTGGTTGTAAGTAACCGAAGAATGCTGTAGGATGATGCTATTAAACAGAATAAGGAGGAATTTAGAATGATTTTTGCAGAGAAGTTAATACAGCTTCGTAAAAAAAGCGGCTGGTCGCAGGAAGAACTGGCAAGCCAGATGGATGTCACCAGGCAATCCGTATCAAAATGGGAAAGTGCCCAGTCTGTCCCTGACCTTGAAAAAATACTGCGGCTTTCCGAGCTGTTTGAGGTAAGCCTGGATTATTTGCTCAAAGATGAGGTAGAAGAAGCAGAGGTACTGAATCTGCCACAAGACAAACCGTGCGGCAGACAGGTGACCCTGGAAGAGGCGAACCGTTTCCTTTCTGCCAAGAGAGACACGTCGGGGAAGGTTGCCATTGGCGTGTTCCTCTGCGTGATTTCCCCTATCTGCCTGCTGGTCCTGGGGGCAGTCAGCGAGTATACAAAGTCCGGCCTGTCAGAGTATGCGGCAGGCGGAATCGGCATGATTGCCCTTCTTGCTTTGGTGGCAGTGGCGGTTGGTATTTTCATTTCAGCCGGCAGTAAGACAGCTCCATTTTCTTATATGGATACGGAAGACTTTGAAACGGAATATGGAGTAACTGGGATGGTGAAGGACAGGAAAGAAAAATATAAGAATCGTCATACAAAGAATAACATTATTGGTGCGAGCCTGTGCATCCTGTCTCTGATTCCGCTTTTTGGCACGATGGTTTTCAAGGGAGAGCATGAGCTGCTTCTGATCGTCATGCTTTCTGCCGGCATCTTCATAGCAGGTATTGGTGTCTTTCTGTTCGTCCGCGTCGGCATCGTTTGGGCAAGTTTTGAAAGGCTTCTGCAGGAAGGAGAGTACTCAAAATCCCACAAGAAGGTGCGGACGGCAGTTTCCATGGTGTCAACTGTGTATTGGGTAGCTACTACGGCAATCTTCCTTGCATACAGTCTCGCAACAAATAACTGGGGATATAGCTGGATCATCTGGGTTGTCGCGGGCGTTCTTTCCCCTGCTGTGCTGGGTATTACCCATGTTATGTTGGAAAAGCGTGAGGAGAGGTAATGGCAGTGGCTGGAGGATGTTTTGCTGCGCTTTCAGTGACGGCTGAGTGCAACTGCCGTTCGTACCCTATAAATGGTGATTTCGTTCCCACAGTGAAAAGAAATTGGATAAACTGCCGATAAAATAAATGACAGTTTTACAGAGGCAGTAAATTCAAGGTGAGGAAAAATGGAGATAGCCATTGTAGGTGATGAAGAGTTTATCCAGGAACAGGTATGCAGTTCCATAAAAAGCAAAGCCCCTGCATGCCAGGCGGAAGTGTTTGCTACGGGAGAGGATTTCCTTGCAGCCGGGCATAAGTTTGACCTCGCATTCCTGGATATACAGCTGGGAGGCATGAACGGCATTGAAGCGGCCCGGATTTACCAGAGGCAGCAGGAAGACGCTGTCCTGGTGTTCCTGGCTGATTCCCGCGAGTATGCTTATGAGGCGTTCGACGTATCGGCGTTTGATTATCTTCTGAAACCCATAGAGGAACAGAAATTCATGGAAGTGTTTGGCAGGGCGGTGAAAGAGGCGGCTATGCGCAGAGGGCATAGGCAGGATAAAATCCTTATCCGTGCTAAGGGCAAGAACTTCACGGTTCATAGGGAAGACATCCTTTATATAGAAAACCGGGGCAAGAAAGTGGAGATCCACATTGCAGAAAGCGGGGAAATTATAGAGATATATGCTACGATGGAAGAACTTACACGCAAGCTGGGGGAAGGCTTTTACCGATGCCATAGGGGATACCTGGTAAATATGGCGCATATCGCCGGTTATGGCGCCGACAGCATAAGCCTTGGCAGCGGGGAAGAGGTCTGCCTGTCCAAAAAGAGGCACAGCGGGTTCGTGAAGCGGTATATGCAGTATCTGCAGAAAGAAGGGGGAGAAGTCGTATGACAGCTCCCCATTAGCAATTAATCAGGAACAACATATATTTATTATAACTAAGCGGTTACAGTCAGCATGTAACCGCTTTAAAATTTATCTTTTGGAGGAGTAAGAATATGCAGGCAGAAATAGTTCAAGGTATCCTGATTCCGTTTTTAGGGACGGCGTTGGGTGCGTCTTGTGTGTTGTTTATGAAGAATATGCTGAAAATCTCATTGCAGAGGATCCTGAACGGATTTGCGGCAGGCGTCATGGTTGCGGCATCCATCTGGAGCCTGCTGACCCCGGCAGTGGAGCAGGCGGCATTCATGGGACAGTGGGCGTTTGTGCCGGCTGTGTCCGGGTTCTGGCTGGGAGTCCTGTTCCTGGTGGTAATGGACAGGGCAGTCCCTTATCTGTATAAAAGGAGTGGCAGCACGGATGAGCCATGGGTGGCGAAAAAAGGGACGGCTATGCTGGTGCTTGCCGTGACGCTGCATAACATTCCGGAAGGCATGGCAGTGGGGGCAGTGTTTGCAGGATGCCTGTCAGGGAACAGCCAGATCAGCCTGGCAGAGGCATTGGCGCTTTCCGTTGGCATTTCAATCCAGAATTTCCCGGAGGGAGCGATTATTTCCATGCCTCTGAAAGCAGGAGGAATGAAAAAGCAGAAAGCTTTCCTGTGCGGCGTATTGTCAGGGGCAGTGGAGCCTGCCGCTGCGCTGGTCACCGTCCTGGCATCGGGGATTATCGTGCCGGTGCTGCCTTACCTTCTTAGCTTTGCAGCAGGAGCCATGGTCTATGTCGTGGTGGAAGAACTGGTTCCGGAGATGTCCGCAGGGCAGCATTCTAGTCTGGGGACGGTGGTATTTGCGCTTGGGTTTACGCTGATGATGGTGCTGGATATTGCTCTCGGCTGAGAATGGGTGTCAGGAGAGCTGGGGATAGGCAGGCTTGGTCAGTGTCCCTTTCTGCTTCTGGCAGGACAGTTCCCGGACGTTTTCCTGGATTTGGGAATACCTTTCCTTTTAATGGGAATACTTTCATCAGCAGCATGGGAGTATTATAATTAAGAAAGTAAGGGAAGAATTATGACAGCCAGTTATTCCGTGAATGGAAAGTCTATCGCACCAGAAAAATTAAAGGAAATTGAGATTACGAAAAAGGATTATATTGATTACGTGGAGGCAATAAAGCAGAATGCCACGAATCGTTATAGGGAACAGGGCAGCGTCCCTGTTGCCCATGAGACTGGGAAGGCACAGGGCATAGGATGAAGTTTGCAGCAATCTACATAAGAGTATCGACTGACTCACAGGCAGAAGAAGGGTATTCCATCGAAGCGCAGAAGGAACAGCTGTCCGCATACTGCGTGTCAAAAGGGATTAAGAAATACGAATTCTATATTGACGGCGGCTGGTCCGGCAGCAACATTGAACGTCCGCAGATGCAGCGGCTGATTGAGGACGTGAATGCAGATAAGGTTTCCCATGTCATTGTATATAAGCTGGACCGGCTGTCCCGTTCGCAGAAGGATACGTTATATCTGATTGAAGATGTGTTCAATCCTCATGGGGTTGATTTCGTGTCGCTCAACGAGAGTATGGATACGTCTACGCCCATGGGAAGGCTGATGCTGGGAATCCTCTCCGCATTTGCGCAGCTAGAGCGTGAGAATATACGCCTGCGCACCCGTATGGGGATGAAGGAGAGGGTCAGGTCAGGGCTGTGGATGGGCGGAGGACGCGTGCCTTTCGGGTATGATTACGACAAGGAACAAGGTGTCCTTGTGCCCAACAAAGATGCGGAGAAAGTGCGGCAGATTTATAAGCTATACATTGAGGGCAAGGCCCCGCAAGAGATTGCGAACCTCTTGGGCCTGAAATACGACAGGCTGGTTTACCAGATTCTGACACGTAAAAGCAATTACGGGATTATCGAGTATAATGGGGAAGAGTACCAGGGGCAGCACGAGCCGATTATCTCCAGGGAAATGTATGACATTGCCATGAGGTGCATGGTGGAGCGCAGCTTTGTGCGGGCGAATACGTCTGAGCATCTTCTGACCGGGCTGCTGCACTGTGGGAAATGTGGGGCGAAGATGCGTTACCAAAAATGGGGAGACAAGGGCTTTAAGCTGGTTTGTTATTCCCAGCAGAAGTCTAAGCCTTATCTGGTCAAGGATCCGGACTGCGGGCAGGAGCGGGTGTGGGCAGAGGAAGTGGAAGCGGAGGCCATACGCGCTATCTTCGAATTTGCCAATAATTATAAGCCGAGCGAGACGGAATCCCTGGCGCCCGGCGACACCATATCCTTGCTGCAGGAACAGCAGAAGGCGCTGAATAAGAAAATAAAGAAATTGTACAACATCTATGCTGCAGAGGAGGACAATGATATCCTGCTGGAAACAATCGAAGACCTGAAGAAGAAATTGGGGCAGGTCAATAAGCAGCTTGAGTCAAGCACAAATAATGACGCCGTCCTTGCAGGTAGGAAAGAAAAAGCGGAGCTTCTGCTGACGGTGGAGGAACTTTGGGATGGCATGGATGTGAAGCAGAAAAAGCATATCGTGCGGAAGCTGGTGAACAAGGTGGTAATCACGGATTCCCACGTGCATATCGATTTCTCTCTCTAAGGTTTTCGACAAGGAATGTTCATTGGCACTGCATAAGTAGAAAATTTCACGCCGATGTCCGGGTTGAAGTTGTCGATGGATTTGATTAAGCCGATACAGCCGATTTGGAACAGATCGTCTACATTCTCGTTGCTGTTCGAAAAACGTTTGATGACGCTCAGGACGAGGCGGAGGTTTCCTTTGATGTAAGTTTCCCGGGCTTCCATGTCCCCAGCCTTGATCCGGGAAAAGAGGTCTCCTTTCTCCTCGTCTTTTAACACAGGGAGTTTAGATGTGTTCACCCCGCAGATTTCGACTTTGTATGCCGCCATAATGGTACCTCCCGATTTTTGTTTTGTATATTAAAATGATGCACGAAATTTACTACTTTTATTCATGGAAATTTCGTGCTATACTTTATATCAAGGAACAGTCCGGCCGGTGCTTTCAGCATGGACGGGCTGCAGCAACAAGCTGCCGGAAGGACGTCAGTGTCTTCTGGGATTTCACAGCAGGAAACAGGAGATGGAACTATGAAGGATGCGATTGATAAAAGAAATGAGCGCGAAAGGATTGCCAGGAGTATTGTGAAGCGCAGCAATGTCATCTATACCAGCAGGGAAGAGCTGGAACGCAGGGCCAATGAGGAGAAGCACCAGCAGCTGCAGGAAGACAGGGAGGCGGCGGAAGAAGTTGTCAGGAAGCTTAAGGAGGAACAGAATAACAAAATGGCGATGGAAATCCAGAGGCTGATTGCAGACCGTGAGATGCTGGAGCGGCAGTTAGAGACCGGGATGGATGCTACCGGCAAGCGCCGCATGAGCGGGATAACCCAGGAGAGAGTGGAGGCGATTCTCAGTGAGAAAAGTAAGCAGCTGCAGGATCTTATTGCTGCCCACAGTGTGGAAGACAGCCCAAAAAGCCAGGACATGGAGGAAACATTACCGGCTGATGGAGGAGCGGATTTCCCCGTCCCAGAGGAGGGACATGAAGATTATGGCTCGTAGGGCGGCGAAGCGCGTGCGTAAAAAAGTCCGAAAGCTACATGCGTCATCAGGAAGATATCAGAAGGGAGGCAGCAGCCATGCGTGAGCAGGAAGATAAGCGTGATACTGCCTCAGAGAGGCAGGGAGAAGAACCCGCGCTCAGTGAGACGTGGTCCCAGGACGCCCAGGACGAACTGGAAGACTTCATTGAGCAGCAGGGGATTTATATCCGTCAGTGACGGATTCTGGCTGGAATCATGAAATGGGGAGGCAGAGGATCTGCCTCCTTTTTGCGTACGCACTTATGGAACATAGGTTGCAGCAATCAGGCATAAAATGAAAGGAGGATGGATATTTCGAGGGAAAGTCAGAAAACATGAATCATATCACATTGAAAAAATACCATGGGCTGGGCAATGACTATTTGGTGCTGGATCCGAATAAGAATGATATTGCGCTGCAACGAAGGAATATTGAAATGCTCTGCAGGAGGAATTTCGGGGTGGGCGCAGACGGTATCTTGTATGGGCCGCTCAGGGAAAACGGCAGGATCAGGGTACGCATTTTCAACCCAGATGGTTCCGAGGCCGAGCAGAGCGGGAACGGAGTGCGTATATTTGCCAAATATCTTCTGGATGAAGGATACATCCGTGAAAGGGAAGTTACGTTGGATATGCTTGCGGGCGAGGTGGAGGTGAAGTTCCTGCAGGAGGACGGGAATATGATGCGGGTCAATATGGGTAGGCCCATGTACGCAGGCCCGCAGATGAAGCTCAATGGCTTAGAAGGGGAAGTCGTCAACGCCCATCTGCGGTTTTGGGATAATGTCTATAATACCACTTGCTTGTCTGTGGGAAATCCGAACTGCGTGATTATGGTGGAGGAGGTGACGCCGCAGAAAGCGAAATTGCTTGGGCCGCATGTGGAGAAGGCTTCCTACTTCCCGGAGAGGATGAACATGCAGCTGTGTAAAGTTATCGACAGGGAAAATATAGCGATAGAGATTTATGAGCGTGGGGCAGGCTACACGCTTGCCTCCGGCACCGGGGCCTGCGCGGCGGCAGCGGCGGCAAATCGTATGGGGCTTGTAGGCAGCAAGGTCACCGTGCATATGCAGGGGGGAGACCTGGACGTGGAGTTTGATGAGGAAGGGAGAATCTATATGACAGGCAGCGTAGAGCTTGTGGGGACGTTTACGCTGGCGGAGCATTTTTTCTCATAATTGCCGGAAGCCTGAAAAATAAGCTTGTATGAGTCAAATACCTCGCGGCATTCGCCAAATATCCGCGCAAGCGCGGTTGCTTGGCTCATTGCTCGCGGAAATAAACCGGCGGGAGGGGACAGCCAGCTCGCCGGTTGCGTCAATTCTTTTGACACCCGAATCATGAGAAAAGTAAAACAAAAATCTCTATTTACTTTTTGGGGAAATTGTACTAAAATGTCAAACGGTAAATTGTGTATTTTTATCTGGAGGATTTATGAAATGCTTTTTAACTCAATAAATTTTATTATTTTTTTTCCGGTCGTTGCATTGGTTTATTTTGCAATCCCTAAGAAAGTCAGGCATCTCTGGCTGCTGCTGGCAAGTTATTTCTTCTATATGTGCTGGAATGCGAAGTATGCGGCGCTGCTGTTTTATTCTACGGCGGTCACCTATGCGAGCGGGCTTTTGATTGATGGATGCGACAGAAAGGGAAAGCCGGAAAAAAGGAAGAAATTCTATGTGGGCCTTAGTTTTGCCATGAACCTTTCCTTGCTGTTCCTGTTCAAATATTTTGATTTTGCTGTTGACAATATCAATTTTATCCTGGCAAGATGCCATCTGCAGCTGAGTGTGCCGAAGTTTGACCTCCTGCTGCCCGTAGGGATTTCTTTCTATATTTTCCAGGCGCTCAGTTATACGATGGATGTATACCGAAAGGACATTTATGTGGAACGGAATTTCTTGAAATATGCGCTGTTCGTTTCATTTTTCCCGCAGCTGGTGGCTGGGCCGATTGAGCGTTCCAAAAATCTGCTAAAGCAGATTGGCAAAGAGCATGTTTTTTCCTATGAGGATTTCCGGCGGGGGCTTTTGGTCATGCTCTGGGGATATTTCCAGAAGATTGTCATTGCCGACCGCATTGGGATCTTGGTGGATACGGTCTATGGCAGCCCGGGTGATTATCAAGGGGCATATTATCTGCTGGCGAGCGTCCTGTTTGCCATACAGATATACTGTGATTTTTCTGGATATTCCCTGATTGCGGTAGGGGCTGCGCAAGTCATGGGATTTCGTCTGATGGAGAATTTTGACTGCCCTTATTTTGCCAAATCCGTAGCGGAATTCTGGAGGCGGTGGCATATTTCCCTGACTTCCTGGTTTCGGGATTACTTATATATCCCGCTTGGGGGGAACCGCAAAGGTACTGCGAGGAAATATGTTAATATCATGATTGTGTTTCTGGTGAGCGGGCTGTGGCATGGGGCGCAGTGGACGTATGTTGTCTGGGGAGGGCTCAACGGCTTGTTCCAGGTGGTAGGAAGCCTGATGATGCCTCTGCGGGAGAGGGCGGCAAAAGCATTCGATGTGAAGGAGGACAGCCTGGGGCATAAATTCCTCAAGACGGCAGTGACATTCGTGCTTGTTGATTTTACCTGGATATTCTTCCGCGCGGAAAGCATGAGTGACGCGCTGCATATTATTAAGAGCATTTTTACCGTATATAACCCCTGGATTTTCCTGAACAATTCCATATACAAGCTGGGCCTTACCCAGAAGCAGTTCCATCTGCTGGTATTTTCTCTGGCGGTTCTCCTGATTGCAGACTGGATGAAATATAAGAACATTAATTTCATGGACAAGCTGCTGGAGCAGAATATCTGGTGCCGCTGGCCTGTTTACATCCTGGGCATCCTGTTCGTGCTGATTTTCGGCATTTGGGGAAATGCCTACGACGCGCAGGCATTCGTGTATTTTCAGTTTTAGGGCGTGGAGGGACAGAATATGTGTAAGTTAAAGAAAGTGGCGGCCTCGCTCTGCTTTATGATTGTGTTAGGCATTATTTTAAGCAGGGTTTCTTTTGTGTTTGAGAGGAAGGAAAGTGAAGAACGTTATTCTGCGTTTTGGCAGAATCCGGAAGATTATGACGTCTGGTTCATAGGGACAAGCCATATTTATGATTCTATCGATCCTATGATGTTGTGGAAGCAGCATGGGATCCGTTCTTATGATTTGGCTGCGCCGGGAAGCCTGATGCCGCAAACGTATTGGACGATGATGTGCGCTTTACAGTACGGAGAGCCAAAAGTGATGGTGCTGGATCCCCATAAAGCCCGGTTCAATGATAGGCGTCAGGTGGAAGAAGAAACCGGGACGGTCCATACCGGGTTTGACAGCATACCACTTTCCCCTGTTAAAATCAGGGGAATCTGTGATATTTTTGACACATGGGAAGAGCGGTTTGAATATATCTGTAAATTTTCTGTATACCATAACCGTTGGGATGATTTGTCGAAGAAAGATTTTATCTTTTCGCCGTCCGCCTCAAAAGGATTTTACTTCAATAACAATCTGATGGACGGATCGGATTATGAGGTCGTCCGTACAGAAAAGGTATCTGAAATGGATACGTTAGGATTTTTTTACTTACGGAAGATCATAGAGGCATGTAAAGAAAGGAAAATCGAACTGTTGCTGATCGGCGTGCCTTTCTGCAGGGACGAGGAAGAACAGAGCGTCATGAACGCTGTGTCCCGGCTCGCGGAGGAATACGGTGTAAAATACCAAGACCTGACGGACGAGGGTATTGTGGATTATGGGGTGGATTATGGAGACAGGGGGCATACGAATCTGTTCGGCGCTAAAAAAATAACCTCATATATCGGAGATTATCTGTCGGAACATTACGATTTGCCGGATTACAGAGGCACGGCAGAGGTGGCGGAAGAATGGGAAAACAGCTACCGGGATTATCATCAGTATATACTGGAAAAAGTGCGTAAGGCCGGTAAAATCAAGCCCTATGTGCAATGGCTGGCGTCAGGCGGTTATACCTGTTATCTTTACCAGAAGAAAGAACCTGGGGGGATGCTGAAAAAAGAAATCGAACAGCTTGACAATGTGATTGACATTACCTTGAAAGACGCAGAGCGGAAATTGGGCCGCAAGGTAAAAGGAGGCGTGGCTTTCTTCGTGGAAGATGAGGATGGCAAGAGACTGGATACGGCAGTTTTTAAAAAGGGGAAGAGGCGAATCCAGGCCTTCCCAACCAGGGGGCTTATTTCCGAGATGTATTTCAGCAGAAAAAATAAGTGACTTTTTTCTTTCTTTTTGTTATGATAAAAAGAACAGTGCAAGCAGGAAGGAATGAGGAAGAAATGGAAAAGATACTAGATTTCATCAGCAGGGAAGTCGAAGAGGCATTTGCGGCGAACGGCTATGAGAAGAAATATGGCAGGGTGACGCTTTCTAACCGCCCGGATTTATGTGAATACCAGTGCAACGGAGCTATGGCGGCGGCGAAAGAATATAAATGCGCGCCTTTCATGATTTCTGATAAGATTGCTGCGCATTTAAAGGGGAACAAGCTGTTTGAATCGGCAGACTCCGTGAAGCCGGGATTCCTAAATCTCAGGCTGGATAAGGAATATCTTGCCGGGTATTTACGGCAGATGAGCGAAGACCGGGAACGCCTGGGATGTGAGGAATGTAAAGAGCCAAAGACCATCATGATAGATTATGGCGGGCCGAATGTGGCCAAGCCTCTTCATGTCGGGCATTTGCGTTCTGCCATTATCGGGGAGAGCGTCAAGCGGATTGGCAGATTTATAGGGCATACCATGATTGGGGACGTGCATCTGGGGGACTGGGGCCTGCAGATGGGTCTGATCATCACGGAATTGAAAGAGCGTAAGCCCGAGCTTGTGTATTTCCAGGGGGGTTACGAAGGGGAATACCCCAAGGAACCGCCGTTTACGATAGCAGAGCTGGAGGAAATTTACCCGACGGCAAGCGCCAAGTCGAAGGAGGACGATGCCTTCAAGGAAGCAGCGATGCAGGCAACCTACGAGCTGCAGCATGGGCGGAAAGGCTATCAGGCATTGCTTTCGCATATCCTGGATGTGTCTGTCAGCGACCTCAAACGTAATTATGAGAATCTCAATGTTTCTTTTGAACTGTGGAAAGGGGAGTCGGACGCGCAGCCTTATATCCCGGACATGGTGCAGAAAATGAGAGACGGCGGATTCGCCTATATCAGTGAGGGCGCCTTGGTCGTGGACGTGAAGGAAGACGCAGATACCAAGGAAATCCCGCCGTGCATGATTCTCAAATCGGATGGGGCTTCCCTCTATAACACCACGGATTTAGCGACGATTGTCTGGCGTATGCAGGATTACCGCCCGGATGAAATTATTTATGTGGTGGACAAGCGGCAGGAGTTGTATTTCACCCAGGTATTCCGCTGCGCCAGGAAGACCGGGCTGGTGAGGCCTGAGACCGAGCTGAAGTTCTTAGGGTTCGGGACGATGAACGGCAAGGACGGCAAGCCGTTCAAGACCCGCGAAGGCGGGGTCATGCGCCTGGAGTACCTTGTAAATGAAATCAATGAGGAAATGTACAAAAAGATTTCCGATAACCATACCGTGGATGAGGAAGAGGGGAGGAAGACTGCCAAGACGGTGGCCCTCTCGGCCATCAAATATGGCGACCTTTCCAATCAGGCGGCCAAGGATTACATTTTTGACGTGGAGCGTTTTACCTCCTTTGAAGGGAATACCGGGCCTTACATCCTCTATACGATTGTGCGTATTAAGTCCATCTTAAAGAAATACCAGGAGCAGAAAACGCTGCCGGAGTCCGCGCAGATCCTTGCCGCGCATTCTGAGAGTGAGAAAGCCCTGATGCTGGAGATAAGCAAATTTAACGCCATGATGGAAGCAGCGTTTGCGGATACGGCGCCCCATAAAGTGTGTGCTTACATTTATGACCTGGCCAATGCCTTTAACCATTTCTACCATGAGACGAAAATCCTTGCAGAGCCGGACGAGATGGTGCAGGCGGGCTATATCTGCCTGCTGGAGCTGACGAAGCGCGTGTTGGAAACTTGTATAGACGTGCTGGGATTTGAAGCCCCGGAGAAGATGTAGGGCATTGGGATAGTGGAAAAGCCGCTCTGTAAACTTTTGAGGATATCGCCAGTCTGCCGGCGATATAGGAAATACGCACAAAGGAGGATTTCAGATGTCAGTATGGCTGCAGGAAGAAATGGCAAAAATCGAAGAGCGCAGGAGGCAACCTGACGCTGGGCACGCGCTGCCGGTTGTATTTTTCCGTGTCAAGTCACTTTTCACGAAACATAAGCCGAAGCTTTCGTTTGCTGTAGATTGTATAGAGAAGCTTCATATGCCGGAGGAAGAGCTTTTGCAGTTTGATGCGGAATTGATGGCGGAACCGGCGGTATTCATCAAGAACGGCAAAGATTTTAACAGCACGATTGTGTTTACGGAACACTATCTGAAAGCGGCTTTTTTGTACCGAGGCGAGATTGATTACGGCATCTTCCGGCTTTCGGATCTTACCCTGGCGGTTTCTGAAATAAGCAAGAGCGGCGTTATCATCAGGCCGACAGGCAGGATATTTGACGTTATCCTATATGGCGGCAATGGCCAGAGGGTAGGCGGCGTTTCCATGACAAATGAGAAAGATTTCTTGGAATTTAAGGAAGCCCTGCAAAAATACGCCCCGCATGTCCGTTTTGAGACCCTGACAAAAGGAGACAAGAAGAAATGAGGGAATTTGATAAAGGCTATAAGCTGCCGGACGCCATGTATTTGGTTTGATATCGAGTTGGAGGTGGAGCAGGCGATCGGTGGGCGCGACTGGTAGATCCTTTTTTACTGAGGGATACATATTGTTGGAAAAACAGCAGATACTATCTGGGACAAATATCAAAGCGAAAGGAGATTTCCATGAACCAGATATCAGAAAAAGAGCTGTCAGCATTAAACGACCTGCTTTCGGGAGAGGAACTTCTGATTAAGAAATTCCAGGTACTGGCAGACAACAGCACCGACACAGAAATGAAAGCAAAATTCACTGAGATTTCCAACGAACACAAGCAGCATTTCCGCAACTTGTATTCCCAGTTAAGTTAGGAGGAGAACCATGCAGCAGTCATTCTATTCAGAAAAAGAGATGCTTGCGGATGCGCTGACCGCAGAAAAAACAGCCACAACGCTTTACAATACGTTTTCCAATGAGTGTGTCCATGAGAACGTGAGGAACGCAATCCTCGACTGTCTTGAGAAGGAACACACCATCCAGAACGAGGTATTTACGATGATGCACGACAGGGGATATTACCCGACGCCGTCAGCAGAGACCCAGAAAGTCGCTGAGGCAAAGCAGAAATTCGGCGAGTGTATGCAGAAGTTCCGGTAGGGTTTTTGTGCAATTTATCGGCCACGCTTATGCGTGGCCGTTTTGTTCTGAAATCGTGATAGACTTTGTGTACAGATCGTGATATACTGAAAAAACAAGGGTAACCGTTTTTATAATCAGGAGGTGATTTTATGCCAAGTATATCAGAGATTATAAAAGACTCCATTGTAGAATTTTCACGTCTGCAGGATTGGATGCTGTCGGCAAAAGAACATGGCGATATGGATACGTATCGGATGATGCATAAAAGATATCTTGAATTAAAGGTTATACTGGCGGCGTCGAGCGTTAATATCACGGAGATTGATAAAATCAGGGAGTAACTGAATAGTAAGCAGCAGTTAGGGCGCAAGTCTATCATATAGCTTACGTCCTTATTTTATATTAAAGGAAGTAGTTTGGAATGCAAAGGATACTGGTCGTAGACGACGTGGAGGTAAACCGTGAGCTGCTCTGCAATATATTGGATAAGGATTATATAGTGGAAGCGGCGGAGGACGGAGAGCAGGCAATACAATGGCTGCAGGAGTATTATGAGGAGACGGCGGCAATACTTTTGGATCTGCAGATGCCGAAGATGGATGGGTTTGCAGTGGTTGAGGAGATGAAGCGGAAAGGCTGGATGCCTAAAATCCCTGTGCTTGTCATCAGCGGGGAGTATGCCATAGAGGCAGAGAACCGATGTTTTGAGCTGGGCGTATCCGATTTCATACATAAGCCGTTTGAGAGTTCCATTGTCCGTAACAGGATTCGCAATACGATGGAATTATTTTCAACAAGGAACCAGCTGGAGAGGACAGTGCAGGAGCAGGCGGAGGCGTTGCGGGAGCAGGAAGCGATCATTCGTATCCAGGCAGAGAAGCTTAAGGAGGAACGCTCCTTTAACCGGCTGATGATGGAATACCGCTCTGCGATTAAGGAAGTGGAGACGAAGCTGCAAGTGCTGAATGAGGAATTTTCCCAGGAATATAACAGGAACCCGTTTGAATCCATTAAAAGCAGGCTGAAATCCCCCGACAGCATTTTTGAGAAGCTGCGGCGGAAGGGATACCCGCTTACCCTGGATGCTATCCGGGACAACCTGTCAGATGTGGCGGGAGTACGGGTAATCTGTTCTTTTTCGGATGATATTTACCGTCTGGGCGGCCTTCTGACAAAACAGGATGACATCATCCTGCTGCAGGCGAAGGATTATATCAAGAACCCGAAGCCGAACGGCTACCGAAGCCTCCATTATATCCTGGACGTGCCGATTTTCCTGTCCCATGAGAAAAAGTACATGAATGTGGAAGTGCAGTTCCGGACGATTGCCATGGATTTCTGGGCCAGCCTGGAGCATAAGCTGAGATATAAAAAGACCTGGCAGCGGGAAGACGCCGACGAGATTGTCGCCCAGCTTAAGGAATGTGCGGATTCCATAGAAGACCTGGATCATCAGATGCAGAAAATACGGGACAAAATCGACAGATGTTCCCAATAATTAAGGAAGTTTTCAGGAATGGGACAAAGTTATTTCACAGGCAGTATGTTACAATGCCTGCATGAGACAGAAAGGAGATATAAGGTATGGGCATAAAAAAGAGAAATTTATGCGTGCTGCTTCTGACAGGCCTTTGCTGCTTTACGGCCTTGGGAGGCTGCGGCACAAAAGAGAATTCTGATTCTGATAAAATTGCGGATGCATTGCCGTCTCAGGAGAGTATGGAAGAGGGAGACCAGATGGCGGAAGATGGGCAGGAAACTGACGGTGAAAGCTTAGGGGAATTTTCCACGCAGGATATTACCGGCGAGACATATACGCAGGATATGTTTGCGGATTATGACCTGACGATGGTGAATGTGTTCGCCACCTGGTGTACGCCATGTGTCAACGAGATTCCCGATTTGCAGGAACTGTATGAAGAGATGGAAAGCCAGGGCGTCAACGTGGTGGGCATTGTCCTTGACTGCATCGACGGGACCGGGAGTGCGGATGAAGAAGCCATAGAGAAGGCAAAGGTGCTGGCAGAGCGCACAGGGGCGGAATATCCGTTCCTGATTCCTGACGAAACCTATCTGAACGGCAGGCTTTCCGGAATCAATGCTGTCCCGGAGACATTTTTCGTAGACAAGGATGGGAACATCGTGGGCGAGACTTATACCGGAAGCCGTCCACTGGAAGATTGGAAGGAAATCGTGGATACTGAGCGGAAAGGAGCGGCGCAATGAGGAACATTATGCGCGCCCCCCGGGGCGGCGTCTGCCTGGCGGCCGTCGGGCTGGCCATGATGGCGTTTGGAATCTTCCGGGGAGAGATGCCCGTAGTGCTTGAGAAAGCAATTAATATCTGTATGGAGTGTATCGGAATTGGATAAGAACAAAAATGCAAATGAATGGAAACGCCATGGGGTGCAGGCGCTCTGGGCGCTGCTCACCAACAGTTATCTGATTGGGTTTGCCCAGGGGAAGATATACAGAGGCAAGTTAAAGAATCTCTGCGTTCCGGGACTGAACTGCTATTCCTGCCCGGGAGCAGTGGGCGCCTGCCCCATCGGGGCGATGCAGGCGGTAATCGGAAGCTGGAATTTTAAGTTCGCTTTTTATGTGGCAGGGTTCCTGGTGTTCGTGGGGGCTTTGATGGGAAGGGTTGCCTGCGGCTGGCTTTGTCCCTTTGGCCTGATTCAGGACCTGCTGCATAAGATACCCTTCCCCCAAAAAATCGGCGCTTTTAAAGGAGACAGGCTCTTGCGGAAGCTGAAATACCTGGTTTTGCTGGTGTTTGTGATACTTTTGCCGATGTTCTTGGTGGACGTCATGGGGCAGGGGGCGCCGTATTTCTGCAAGCTTATCTGCCCGGCAGGGACGCTGGAGGGAGGAATCCCGCTGGCGCTTCTGAATAAATCCATGCGGAACGCCCTGGGCTGGCTGTATGCATGGAAGAATGTGCTGCTGGTGGTTACGGCAATCCTGTCTATGATGATTTACCGGCCGTTCTGCAAATACATATGCCCGCTGGGTGCAGTATACTCGGTGTTTAATCCGATATCGGTATTCCGCTACCGGGTGGATAAAGAAACATGCACGGACTGCGGGGCATGCGCAAAGGTCTGCAAGATGCAGGCAGACCCGGCGAAAAACGCGAACCATCCAGAATGCATCCGCTGTGGGGAGTGCAAGAAAGCCTGCCCGGTAAAGGCCATTCACTAATATGGCTAAAAAACTTAAAAATCTGAAATGATTCAGGGAAAATTTGCGTGAGCGCAATTTTCCCTGATTTGTTTTGGTTTTTTTGCGATATTCTTGACATCAATTCGCGGTTTATATTATAGTGTAAGAGAGGAAGAATATAAATAAGAATCTGAGTCACTCCATTGTATAATTTCACAAGTACCAAAAGGGGGCTGTCGCACTAACATAAATTGTAAGGTATAGATTTGTCCCAAAGGTTTACATTGCAAAGCAATGCAAACAACATGCACAAAAATTATCTTGGGAAGCTAGATTTCCAGATACTTTTTGAGCAAGCTGTCTATGCTGACTAAGGCAGCAAGACCTTTTGGCACTAAAATATCAGACGAGAAAAATGGGGATACTCAGAAACAGGGAAGAAAGCATATTATAGAAAAACAGGTGGAATATATGAGTAAAATTATTTTGACAGGCGACAGGCCTACGGGAAGGCTCCACGTGGGGCATTACGTGGGATCTTTAAGGCGCAGGGTGGAGCTGCAGAATTCCGGCGAGTATGATCGGATATTCATCATGATTGCAGACGCGCAGGCTTTGACTGACAATGCAGACAACCCGGAGAAAGTGCGCCAGAACGTGGTGGAGGTGGCGTTAGACTACATGGCGTGCGGGCTTGACCCGCAGAAGTCCGTCCTGTTTATACAGTCGCAGATTCCCGAACTGTGCGAGCTATCCTTTTATTATATGAATCTGGTCACCGTGTCCCGGCTGCAGCGTAACCCGACGGTGAAAGCGGAAATCCAAATGCGTAATTTTGAGGCGAGCATCCCGGTGGGCTTTTTCACGTATCCTATCAGCCAGGCGGCTGATATCACGGCATTCCAGGCGACTACCGTACCGGTGGGAGAAGACCAGATGCCTATGTTGGAGCAAACTAGGGAAATCGTGCATAAGTTCAATGCTGTATATGGGGAAACCCTGACAGAGCCGCAGATTCTGCTTCCAGACAACCAGGCTTGTATGCGGCTTCCGGGGACTGATGGCAAGGCAAAGATGAGCAAATCCCTGGGGAACTGTATTTACCTGTCGGAGGAGGCAGACGAAATTAAGAAAAAGGTCATGAGCATGTTTACCGATCCGAACCACCTGAGAATTGAAGATCCGGGTTCCCTGGAGGGGAACACAGTATTTACGTACCTGGATGCTTTCTGTAAAGAGGAGCATTTCGGGCGTTATCTGCCGGATTACGCGAACCTGGATGAGTTGAAAGCCCATTACCAGCGTGGCGGGCTTGGGGACGTAAAGGTCAAGAAATTTTTAAATAATGTATTGCAGGAGGAACTTGAGCCTATCCGAAACCGCAGGAAGGAACTGCAGAAAGATATACCGTATATTTATGAGGTATTGAAGAAAGGGAGCGAAGAGGCGAGGCGCGTGGCGGCACAGACGTTGGAGGATGTACGCGGCGCTATGAAGATTAACTATTTCGCGGACAGCAAGCTGATTGAAGAGCAGTCAGAAAGATTCAAAGGATAGGTTTTGTCAAAATACGAAGGGTGTAGAGAGATGGAGAATGCTAATTTACTGGAGCTAGTTGATGTGGAAATCCTGCAGAAAATCCAGGATGGGTTTTCTGATTATACGGGGATGGCGGCGTTGATAACGGATGCCGATGGGGTTCCGGTGACAAAAGGAAGCGGGTTTACCGATTTTTGCAGGAAGCTGGTGCGGAAATCGCAAGCGGGGAGCAGGAGGTGCGAAGCTTGTGACCGGGATGGGGCATATAAAGTCTTAAAGACAGGAAAACTTTCCGTCTATCAGTGCCATGCCGGGCTTACCGATTATGCAGCCCCCATCATGGTTGGGGATAGAGTGATAGGAAGCTTTATCGGAGGACAGGTTCGGACATCAGAGATAAATGTGGAAGAGATGCGTCAGAAAGCGCAGGAACTTGATATAGATTCAGAGCTTTATATCAGGGCGATTCAGAAGACGAAGAGGATGGCCAGGGAAGAGGTGGAGAAAGCGGCAGAGTTCCTTTCCATGATGACGGAAGCCCTGTCTGCGATTGCATATTCCAGTTTCCTTTCTATGCAGGATTGCCGCAAAGCTGAGCGGGCAGCGCGTTCACAGTCTGATTTTGTTATGAACCTAAGCCTTCATATGAAGCGGAACATGGAAGAGTGGATGGAACATGCGGGAAGCCTTGTGGAACAGGTGGACAGTCCGGCAGCAGATAATATGAGGACGCTGCTCAAACAGGGGGCGGAAGTCTATGCCATGGTGGAGGACGCCGTGGAGTACATAAAGATGTCGGATGGGAAGGTAGAACTGAGTGAGAATAATTACCGCATCCGTATGCTTCTGCAGGAGATCGTGGAAGACGTCATAAGTCATTATGGAGATAATAACAAAGAAATTGAGATACGCATAGAGGAGGATGTGCCGGAATTCATGCTCGGGGACGCGGGGCGTATTGGTCAGGTTGTCAGTAAGCTGCTGTTCAACTGCATCAGCAGCTCCAGCGGCGGCAAAATTACAGTCCATGCCTCGAGCCGCAGGGTTTCCTATGCGGTCATGCTGAGCATTTCCATTGAGGATTCCAAGATGGGACTATCGGAAGAGCAAGTAAGGATTGTAAAGGAATATATAGAAAATGGCAATTCACAGGAGATGGAATGGGAAGGAAGGCCAGAGTTAGGGTTTTCAATCGTGAGTTTCCTCATACGGCATATGTCCGGGAATTTTGAAGTGGAAGAGAAGCCTGGCGGAGGAACAGTATTCACCTTAAGCCTTCCGCAGCTTGAAGTCAAAGGGGGAACGGCTCATGGGATTTAATGTGGAAGAATACGCACAGGCACTGGACAAATTTATTATTTATATGGAGAAAATCCCGGATATTATCAACCCGGATACCCAGGTTGCAATGGACAGCCTTTGCCGGGTGCTTCGGATTGCAAGGGTTGAGGCTGATTTTTATGAGAACCTGGGATATGAAGAGGATAAGTGGGCCGGCCGCGCCGTCTTTTACCATAATGGCGAGTGCGATCCCAAGCGGAGCATTGTCTGCGAGGAGTGGACGGAGGAAGGGAACCTGATGAGATATGCAATCTCGCCCGGCCAGGAAGAACCGGACTGGGACGAGACGGAACGGGAGAAGATTCAGGTTTTCTTAAAGGCGCTTCTCACGTTTAATGGGCGCACCCGTATGCAGCAAGTGGTACAGAGGCTGAACTTCCGGGATCAGGAGCTTGGCATGTACAATATGGCGTGGTTTATGAAAAGCGCCAATCAGATTATTTCCCAGAGGGAGATAGGACAGTATGCCGGCTGCCAGTTTAATATGCGCCACTTTTCTGTAATCAACCAGCAGATAGGGCGGGAGCGTGGCAGCAGGGTACTTGGGAAGTTCATCCGTCAGTTCCAGGAGCTGTTGAGCGACAAGGAGCTGGTCTGCCGGATCAGCGGGGATAATTTCATATCGCTGTTTCGAAAGAACAAACTGAATTTGGTCATGAATTATCTAAGGGGATCGGGCATCGTCTATGATGAGAAAGAGGGCAAGCGCGTCTGGGTCACGACCAACGCCGGTTATTACATGATCCCATCTAACTGCGACAGCGCAGCGACGATTGTGGAATGCCTGGGGGTTGCCATCAATATGGCGCGTAATGTGCGCAAGACCGACTACGCATTTTTTGACGCTGAATTAATGCAGGGAATCCGCATCGGGAAAATGATTGAGGCGAACATGCCGGAGGCTTTGGAAAAAGAAGAATTCCATGTGTATTACCAGCCGAAAATCCAGTTAAAAGATTATCACTTGGTGGGAGCAGAAGCGTTGTGCCGATGGTTCCGGAACGGTAAAGTAGTTGCGCCGGGAGAGTTTATACCGATTTTGGAAAAAAGCAAGCTTATTTGCAAGCTGGACTTCTATATGCTGGAGCATGTCTGCAGGGATATCCGCAGATGGCTCGATGAAGGGAAAGAGGTGGTGAAAGTTTCCGTGAACCTTTCACGCGTCCATATGGGAGATATGGATCTTCTGGATAATATACTTGCCGTTGTGGATAAATACCAGGTTCCCCATGAGTATATTGAAATTGAGCTGACAGAGACGGGGACGGATGTGGGGGTTGAGCATCTGAGGACGCTTGTCTCCGGCCTGCGCAGCCAGGGAATCAGCACTTCCGTGGACGATTTCGGTACTGGATACTCCTCGATGAACTTAATCAGGGAGATTCCCTGGAACGTGCTGAAAATTGACAAGAGCTTCCTGCCGGACAAATCTGACGATGACAGGCAGAAGCGCGTAATGTTCCGCCATTTGGTAGCCCTGGCGCAGGATATGGATATCGAGTGCATTGTGGAGGGCGTGGAAAACGTAGATCAGATTAAGCTTTTAAAGGAGAGCAGCTGCTATCTGGCACAGGGATTCTATTTTGACCGGCCGCTGGCGGTCACGGAGTTTGAAAAAAAGCTGGCGGAAATAAGAAGTTAGGGACTGTGAAGGGATTTTGTGATTATGGGAAAGATATTAAAGAAGCTGGCGTCGTATTATAGGCCGTACATGCCATTGTTTCTTGCAGATATGTTTTTTGCGATTGTCGGAGCGGGCGTGACGCTGGTGATTCCTCTGATGGTGCGCTATATCACCAATGAAGCGCTTGCTCTGGATGTTCAGCAGGCGCTTGGCAAAATCATGTCGCTTGGCGTCGTGATGCTGGTACTGGTTGCCGTGGAGTGCTTCTGTAATTATTTCATCACGAATTTTGGCCATGTGATGGGGGCAAAGATTGAGTATGACATGCGCGCGGAAATCTTTGCCCATTACCAGCGGCTGTCCTTCTCCTTTTTCAATAACCAGAAGGTGGGGCAGCTCTTGTCGCGCATTACGAGCGATTTGTTCGACATCAGCGAGCTTCTGCACCATGGCCCGGAGGATCTGGTGATTTCCCTCATTAAGATCGTCGGGTCTTTTGTTATTTTAATCAATATTGACGCCAAGCTTACGATGATTGCCTTTGCGTTTGTGCCGGTAATGCTTGTGTATGCGGCCTATTTCAATACCAGGATGAAGCGTGCGTTCAAGCGCAACCGTGAGAAAATTGCAGACGTCAACAGCCAGATTGAGGATAACCTTTCCGGCATCCGTGTAGTGAAGTCCTTTGCCAATGAGGATATGGAGCTTAAAAAATTCGCAGAAGGCAACCGGGGCTTTTTGGCTGCAAAAAAAGACAGCTATTACTATATGGCAGGCTACCATTCGGGGCTGAACGCGCTGACGACGCTGATTACGATTGCCGTGCTGATTGCGGGCGCATCTATGATTGCCCATGGGCGGGCGGATGTAGCGGATCTTGTCACGTTCCTCCTCTATATCAATACGTTTACGGAGCCGGTGAAGAAGCTGATTAACTTTACCGAACAGTTCCAAAACGGCTACACGGGCTATGAGCGTTTCCGGGAGATGATGGAAATCTGCCCTGATATTGAAGATATGGCTGGGGCGGCGGAGCTTGAGTCAGTGAGAGGAGACATTTCTTTTGAGGATGTGTCCTTCCATTATGAGGAGAATACGGAGACCGTGCTGCATCACATCAATCTTGATGTGAAAGCAGGCGACTATGTAGCTTTGGTCGGCTCCTCAGGCGCGGGAAAGAGTACGTTGTGCAATCTGGTCCCGCGTTTTTATGATGTGACGGAGGGGGCGGTCAAGATTGACGGCAAGGACGTCCGGGGCATCACGCAAAAGAGCCTGCGCAGCCAGATTGGGATTGTGCAGCAGGACGTCTATCTGTTTGTGGGAACCGTGTTTGACAATATCCGGTACGGCAAGCCGGACGCTACAAGGGAAGAAGTCATCGAGGCGGCGAAAAACGCCAATGCCCATGAGTTCATCCTGGCATTGCCTGATGGGTATGATACGGACATCGGGCAGCGCGGCGTCAAATTATCCGGCGGGCAGAAGCAGAGATTGTCTATCGCCAGGGTATTTTTGAAAAATCCGCCCATACTTATATTTGATGAGGCAACTTCATCTTTGGATAACGAGAGTGAGAAAGTCGTGCAGGAGTCGTTGGAGAAGCTTTCCAAGGACCGCACGACGATTGTGATTGCGCATAGGCTATCTACGATACGCAATGCAGGGAAAATTCTGGTGCTGACTGAGACCGGGATTGAGGAAGAAGGCACGCACCGGGAGCTGCTTGAGAAGGACGGCGTTTATGCAAAGCTTTACAGCCTGCAGTTTGTAAATGGAGCGGGATGATTTGTTCCGGTCTGAGGTTTGTGGATGGAGCGGGATGGGTTGCTAATTTTACAGAAGGAGAATACAGAGATTTATGGAGATATTGTTTCGAAAGATTGAACTGGAGGACAGGGAGCTGCTTACCGGGTATCTTAAGCAGAAGCCGTATAGAAGCTGCGACCTGGTGTTTGCCAACATCTATCTGTGGAGCAGGAAATACCGCACGGAGTTTGCGGTCGTGGAAGATACGCTGGTATTCTGCGGCTTTCAGGAAAATGGGAATCCATCCGTCAGCTTCCCGATAGGGGAGCCGGCGCAGATACGCAAGGCACTGGATGCGTTGATGGAATGGTTTGTGCAGCAGCAGCTGGGTTTTTGCATGTACCTGGTGCAGGAGAGCGAATTTGAGCAGCTGGATCAGTGGTATCCGGGGAAGCTGCAGATTGCGTATAACCGGGATTCTGCCGATTATGTGTATGAGACGGAGAAGCTGCTGACCCTTGCAGGGAAGAAGCTCCATGGAAAACGTAACCATATCAACAGGTTTAAGGAGAACAATCCAGACTGGGTTTACGAGCCGATTACCCAGGACAATGTGGAAGCGTGTTTCCAGATGGCGTTGAAATGGCGGGAAGATATGCAGTGTGAGCAGGATGTGGAAAAACGGGATGAGATGTGCGTGACTTTGAATGCCCTCCGCCTCATGGAGGAACTGCAGCTGCAGGGCGGGCTGCTAAGGCTTACGCCCGGAGGGGAAGTCATTGCATTTACGGTTGGAGAACCCTTGAACCCAGATACATTTGTGGTGCATATTGAAAAGGCGTTTGCCGAAATCCAGGGCGCATACCCTATGATTAACCAGCAGTTTGTGGAACATGCTGCCCAGGGATATAAGTATGTGAACCGCGAAGAAGATACCGGTGCGGAAGGACTGCGCAAGGCAAAGCTTTCTTACCGCCCGGCATTTCTGGTGGAGAAAGGGATTGTTACGGAAATTTAAAGAAGTATTCGATTAGGAGGAATCTGACATGACGAAGATTGACATTATTTCAGGATTTTTAGGCGCAGGGAAGACGACGTTCATCAAGAAAATGCTGGAGGACGTTTTCCAGGGAGAGAAGATTGTGCTGATTGAGAATGAATTTGGGGAAATCGGCATTGACGGAGGCTTTCTGAAGGATTCAGGAATTGAAATCAGCGAGCTGAATTCCGGCTGCATCTGCTGTTCCCTGGTGGGGGATTTCGGCAAGAATCTGCGGGAAGTGATGGAGCGTTTCCGCCCGGAGCGTATCCTTATTGAGCCGTCCGGCGTTGGCAAGCTGTCAGACGTCATGAAATCCGTGCGGGAAGTGGAACAGGAGAATGAGGTAAAGCTGAACGGAAGGATTACCGTCGTCAATACGCCCAAAGCTACCAAACAGATGAAAGCATTTGGGGAGTTCTTCAATAACCAGATTGAATACGCTACAGTTGTGGTTCTGAGCCGTACCCAGAACATGAAGCCGGAGCAGACGGAGCTTGTGGCAGCGGCAATCCGGGAAAAAAATCCGCAAGCGGCAATCATCACGACGCCATGGGACGACATAGACGGCAAACAGATCTATAAGGTAATTGAGCAGCAGAAATCCATGGAGGAGGAGCTGCTGGAAGAACAGGAACACCATCATGGCCACGAGCATGAGCATCATCACGAGCATGGGGAAGACTGTACATGCGGCTGCCATGGCCACGAGCATGAGCATCATCACGAGCATGAGCATGGCCACGAGCATGAGCATCATCACGAGCATGGAGAGGACTGCACATGTGGCTGCCATGAGCATGGCCATGGGCATCACCATCATCATGCAGACGAGGTTTTCACAAGCTGGGGCAAGGAGACGCCGCATGTCTTTGAGCGGGAGACAGTGGAACACGCGCTGAAAGCATTCTGCGATACCAGGGATTATGGAAGCATCCTGCGTGCGAAGGGCATCGTGCCATGTAAGGACGGGACATGGATTTATTTTGACATGGTGGACGGTGAGTATGAGCTGCGCACAGGGGAAGCAGATTATACCGGAAGGCTCTGCGTCATCGGCACGGATATTGAGGAGGGCAGGCTGGAAGAGCTGTTCGGCCTGTAACAGGCAGGAGGAGTGTGATTAATTTAGAAGAAAGGTCGTGGTTAGATGGAAATTCCGGTATATTTATTTTCAGGTTTCATGGATAGCGGAAAGAGTACCCTGATTCGTGAGACTCTGGTAGAGGGCGATTTCGGGGAAGGAGGGAAGACGCTTCTGATTCTCTGTGAAGATGGGGAAGTGGAATTTGAGGAAGCAGAGCTTGAGAAGGTAAATGCCAGTATGGCGATGATTGAGCAGGAGGAAGCATTTACGCCTGCAAAGTTAAAAGAGCTGCAGCTTGCATACCAGCCTGACCAAGTGTTCATCGAGTATAATGGGACCTGGCAGATGGCGACGTTTCTGGAAATGGATCTGCCCAAAGACTGGGTCTTGGTACAGGCATTGGCGACGGTGGACTCCACTACATTTGAGATGTATCTGGCAAATATGCGCGCCATGATCATGGAACAGCTCTTCGTGGCAGATGTGGTAATCATTAACCGCTGCAGCGACGACACGCCCAAAGGAAAGTTCCGCCGCGCAATCAAGGCCGTCAACCGTAAGGCCCAGATTGCCTATGAACGTGAGGACGGTATGATTGATGAGAACGATATGGAAGAGCTGCCCTATGACCTGAACCAGGAAATCATAGAAATCACGGACATGGATTATGGCATCTGGTATATGGACGCGCTGGACGACCCCAAAAAATATGAGGGTAAGAAGGTGCGTTTCCTGGCCTTGGTTTACCGTCCGGAGAAGATGAAAAAAGAAGTCTTGGTCCCCGGCCGTTTTGCCATGACATGCTGCGTGGACGACATTACATTTATTGGCTTTAAGTGTAAGTATAGCAAGGCGGCGGAGATTCCGCATAAGTCTTGGGTGATGGTCACGGCGCAGATGAAGCATGAGTTTGCGCTGGAGTACAAGGGGAAAGGGCCGGTCTTGTACGCCTTGGATATGCAGCCGGCTGAGAAACCGGAGGACGAACTGGTTTATTTCAGCTGATGTTTATTTCTGCGAGCAATGAGCCAAGCAGCCGCGCTTGCGCGGATATTTGGCGAATGCCGCGAGGCTTTAGGCGATGCCTCGTAGCTTGCTGCGAGATATTTGACCCGGATAGGATTTAGGGAGATGGTACGGATTTGCCTGTTTTGTGAAGAAAGGGAAGGGTAAGGATATGGTATATAAGGAGTTTCAGGATATAAAATTATCAGCGTTAGGGATGGGGGCTATGCGTCTTCCGGTCACCGATGGGGATGACGCAAAGATTGATGAAGAGAAGACCGCAGAGATGGTCGCATATGCCATGGAACAGGGCGTCAATTATTATGACACGGCATGGGGATACCACAGAGGGAATTCGGAGATTGTCATGGGAAGGGTACTGAACCAGTACCCGAGAGAGGATTATTATCTTGCTACCAAGTTCCCGGGGTATGATTTGTCTAATATGGATAAGGTGGAGGAAATTTTTGAACGTCAGCTTGAGAAATGTGGGGTCAGTTATTTCGACTTCTACTTGTTCCACAATGTCTGTGAGATGAACATAGACGCATACCTTGATGAGAAATACCATATTTTTTCTTATCTGATGGAGCAGAAAAAGAATGGACGTATTCATCATCTTGGATTTTCTGCACATGGAAGCTGTGAGGTTATGAAACGTTTCCTGGAGGCTTATGGGGCGCATATGGAGTTCTGCCAGATTCAGCTGAACTGGCTGGACTGGACATTCCAGGATGCCAAAGCCAAGGTGGAGCTGCTCAATGGGTACCATATCCCGGTATGGGTCATGGAGCCTTTGCGTGGCGGAAGGCTGTGTAACCTTCAGCAGGAGGAGGTGCAGAAGTTAAAATCACTCCGTCCCAGCGAGACAGCGGCCGGCATGGCGTTCCGTTTCATCCAGTCGCTGCCGGAAGTGGCAGTGACGCTTTCCGGCATGTCAGATTTTAAGCAGCTGAAAGAAAATATCCAGACATTCGCGGATGAGCAGCCGCTTACCGGGGCGGAATTTGACGCATTGCAGCAGATTGCAGCTGAGATGCTGAGGACGAAGACCGTTCCCTGTACGTCCTGCCATTACTGCACGAGCCACTGCCCGCAGGGGCTTGACATCCCTTCCTTGCTGGGGCTTTATAATGAGCATAGCTATACGGAAGGCGGGTTCATTGCGCCTATGGCGCTTGGGGCAATGCCGGAAGGAAAGAGGCCCGGCGCCTGCATTGGCTGCAGGAGCTGCGAGGCAGTCTGCCCGCAGCAGATTAAGATTTCAGAGGCGATGGCGGATTTCGTGAGCAGGATGAAGTAGGCAGAAAAGCAGTGGGTTGCGTGAGCAGGAGGAAGCAGAGCCGGATGAGGAGGCAGATGTTATGGAAGCGTTAAAGCTGGATTTGTCAGAAGAAGAGGAATTGTACACGATTGATGACATTTATGCATTGCCGGATGGGAAACGGGCGGAACTGATAGACGGCAGGATTTATGACATGGCGCCGCCCGGCTGGACGCATCAGAGAACGCTTAATTATCTGAATAACGAAATATATAATTATATCAAGGGCAATGATGGGAAGTGCCATGTCCTTCCGGCTCCTTTTGCCGTTTTCCTGAACAAGGATAAGGTTACTTATGTGGAGCCGGATGTGTCGGTCATCTGTGAGGAAGAAAAACTCGACGAGAAGGGCTGCCATGGCGCGCCGGATTGGGTCATTGAGATTGTCTCCCTATCCAGCAGGCGTATGGATTATTATATTAAGCTATTCAAATACAGGGACGCGGGAGTTCGGGAATATTGGATTGTAGATCCTGCCAAGCAGCAGATTGTGGTCTATCGCTTTGAGAAAGAAGATGGGGAAGAGTATGCGTTTGGGGAAGAAGTGCCGGTAGGAATATTTGAGGGGTTTTCCATCAAGGTGCAGTAGGATTGGCGGAGGGCTTGTGAGGAAAAGGAGCGGGATATGGGAAAACACAGAAGATTGAGGAAGTTATTTGCAGCAGTGTTGTGTATTTGCATGATGTGTCCGGTGGTATCTCCTTTGGCCGGGGAAGGCAGTTCCACGGTTCAGGCAGCGCAGGCAGGGATGCCCAAGCTGTTGGCGAGTTATCCGCTGCTGGCTGACATCAAGGATGTCTCAGGCAATGGATATCACGGAAAGGCGGTGGGAGAACTCCGTTATTACAATGGGCTTACTTTCCCGGGAAATGAAGATAGCAGCACGAATTACGCAGAGCTGCCTCAGGGGATGCTGGACGGAAAAGACACGCTGACGGTGTCTGTGTGGCTGAAAAACCGCATGGGGAAAGGGAATTATGCGGCATTGTCGTTCTGCTCTCCGACAGAGGATGGGTCTAATTCCCCGAATTACTGGCTTTTTGTCCCTTCGAATCCCAAAGGGCTGTCAAAGAATGTCTTTACGAATGGCGTCAACCTCAAGGAGCCGTTCCGCACAGAAGTCGGCGTGACAGCAGAAGATACGACGGGACTGGAACGCAAATGGGCGCAGTACGTGCTGGTGCTGTCGGCGGATTCTGTCACGACTTACCTCAATGGCAGGCTGGTGGGGACTGCTTCGAAATCACGGACGACGGCGGACTTTGGGCAGAACCTTCTCGTATACCTTGGAAGATCCGGGTATGCAGGAGATCCGGCATTTACCGGATCCATGAAGGATTTGGACATCTATGACGGGGCGTTGACGCAGGAACAGGTACGGGCGGAGTATGAGGCTTGCAGGGGGCCATATGACCTGGAGAATGAGGATGTAAAGAATGAGCCGGAAGGAATCACGGAATACATACCGAAAATCTGCCGGGAGACAGATGGGGCTTCCAGGCTCGCTCATCCAGGCATCGGCATGTCGGCCGATCAGCTTGAGACCATGCAGCGGCATGTACGCGCCGGGGATGAGCCGTGGCTCAGCGGTTATGAGGCGCTCAGGAGCAATTCGAAGGCTGCCTTGTACCCCAGGCTGTTCTTCCAGCCGGATAATGACATTTTCATACATATCCCTGGCCCTTGGGCAATCGAAGGGTACAGCAATCCCGGGGACTTTGTCTCCCAGCGGTGTCAGATGGACAGCCTGACGGCAGCGCACCAGGCCCTGATGTGGTACATCACAGGGAATGAGCAGTACCGCAGGAATGTGTTTGCAATCCTCAATAATTTTGCACTGGTAGAATCGGCAGTCGATCATACCGATTTCCGTTTTGGGAATGTTGTGTATAACCTTTGCTTTGCGGCAGAGATTTTGCGTTACACGGAATGTGACAATGAGTCTTTGCAGTGGACGCAGGAAGATACGGATAAGCTGGAGAGATTCATGGGCATTGTCCATAAGTTCTATGATGCGACTTGGTTCTGGATGAATCAGCACAGCTTCAATGTCCTGGGGATGATGGGTGAATCTATATTCACGAACGACGCCGTCATGTATGGGAAAGCGGTGGAGCGCACGCTTGTCAATACGGAAGGGGCGCACGGAGATGCGAACGGCTCCGTCAAATACCAAATCCGTGAAGTGGTGAAAAATGACCTGACGGGGGAACTGCTGGAAGAACCCAATATTCAGCTGATGGAAATGGGGCGCGACCAGGGACATGCGTATGGTAACCTAGGCGGGCTGTCAGAGCTGGTGGCGAGCATCTATGCGCAGGGGACGCGGGTGGATCCGGAACATGGGACAGTTTCCACGGCAGCAAATGCCGTGAATCCCTTTGAGTTCCTGGATGACCGCCTGTTAGCAGGCGCGTCTTACCTGGCAAAATACCATCTGGGCTATGAGGTCACCTGGATTCCGGCCAATACGGGCATAAGCTCATCTTCACACAACGGTATATATAAATCCATCAACGGTTATCCCTGGAAAGGCTACCTTTCGAATTATTATGGGATTGTCTATAATTATTATAAATATATTGCCAAAGCGGACATGAGCCAGGAAAAATACCGTTATGTGGCGCAGGCGTATGAGAGCATCATGCCGGAGGGCGCATCCGGGGACTTCATCGCGCTGTCCACGCTCTTATTTACACCGGAGGCAGCAGCGGCAGATGGGATTTCCCTGAAAAAAGATTTCAGCGGGGATACCGAGACCGTGAGCCAGACGGAGTATTATTCTGCGCTCCGCAGGGGGAACGCCGTAATCATGCAGGAAGGAGACGTGTCTTTCGTGCGGGCGGACGCGTCTGGGGAAGGCACGGAATTTGTCGTCGGCCACTATGGGTTCCCGCAGAAGAACTTTGCGGCGTTGAGGGTTCGCAGCAACGGCAGCGCAAAGATACGTTTGGGCTGCCAGGAAGCCCGGCATGAACCGGCGGCTGTCTTTGAGATTCATGATACCGGCGGAAAATGGCAGTCTGTTATCTGCGACCTTTCGCAGTCCAAGAATACAGAAGGGAAAATGGCATATTACACAATCACCGGGGACGCCACGCAGGTGGACATCGACTACCTTGATTTCGCACCGTCAGCAGAAGCTCCCGGAATTCGGGAAATCCGTCATGACACGGAGATTTTTTCCGAACTGCAGGAGGATGGCGTCGTGAAGGAGTATGCTGCTGTGGACGCCAGGTACCAGGCAGAGATTATGCCTGACAATCAGACAGAAGGCATCGTCTATGCAGTCCTGGGGCTGCCGGAGGGAGCTGAGTTTGACGCTGGCAGCGGGATTTTGCAGTGGACGCCGCAGGAAGGGCAGGCAGGGAAAGAATTTACCATATGCTTCTCAGCGGAGAAAGACGGCGCGGTATCTTATTGCAGCAGGCGGGTTTATGTCTATGACTCAGTATATCGGCTCTTGGAAGAATGCGTGGAGGGAATTGCCAGCGGGGATTATGAAAAATCTTCAGCGGAACAGTTTAAAAGAGCATACCGGGAGGCCCTGGAAGAAGGCAAACGCTCCTGCGCGTCAGAGGCATTTATGGAAAAGGCTGCTGCGTTGGTAAAAGCTGCCGGGGAATTGAAATGCCTATTGTATGAGTTTGATTTTGAGGGAGACAGCGAGCAAGAGAAGCTGCGTAATAAGGGGATGGGGACGGAATTGTTAGCATTGTCCGGCAATGCCGCCATTGTCCATGATGAGCAGAAGAAGTCGGACGTCCTGTCTCTGGACGGCGTTTATGGGACGTATGCCAGATTGCCGGAAAGCCTTCTGCAGAACGAAGATAGCTTCACGTTGTTCATGGACGTGAAAGTATCGGCAGAAGGAGGGCGGTTGTTCTCCTTAGGAAGCAGTGAGAAAAGCTTCTTAGGGATTTCTGGTGGGAGCAAGCGGCTCTCTGCCCAGATCTTGAGCAATGAAGTTCCTATTACTGCCGAAAAGGAGTATGACGCGCCTTGCACGGAAGCGTGGGTTTCCATTGCCCTGGAAGTGACGCCTTCGTCCCTAAGGCTGTACCAGGACGGAAGGATGCTGGCAGAGAGTACGGGGGCAGAGATTCCGCTGAGAAAGCTTGGTGAGAGCCTTACGGTGATGCTGGGACAGTCTTTCACGATTGAGGATGCAAACATGGTGGGCTGCCTGGATAACGTGAAGATTTACCGGGGCGCATATGGGGAGGAGTCCTTGGAGTCGGCGGAGCTTGATATGGAGGAAATTGTCATAAAAGCCCCTGAACAGCCGGTGAAGCCGCCGGCAGCGGTGAAGAAGCTTGTGCTGACTCCGAAGAAAGCGACGGTAGGCGTAGGAGAGACGCTGGGCCTTACCGTGGAGAAAACGCCTGCCAAGGCAAAGACCACTTACCGTTTCAGATCGTCTGCCCCGAAGGTTGTATATGTCAGCCAGAAGGGCAAGATAGAGGGGAAGAAGAAAGGAAAAGCCACGATTACAGTTACGTCTGCCAATGGCAAGAAGGCGTCTTGCAAGATAACGGTGAAAAAGGCGCCGAAGAAAGTTTCATTCACTAAGAAAGCTATCACTTTGAATAAAGGGAAGAGTGTGAAACTTAAGGTGAAGCTGCCGGCAGGCAGCGCCAGCCGCAAGCTCATATTTACCTCGAAGAGGAAAAAAGTGGCTTCCGTCACTTCTGCAGGTAAAGTGACGGCAAAAAAAGCAGGCACGGCCAAAATTACAGTCAAGACGTTTAACAAAAAGAAAGCCTATATCACGGTGAGGGTGAAGAAACGTTAAATCAGGAAAGCGGACAGAAAGGATGGGGCATGGAAGCAGGGAGCAGATTATCAGATCGCATAGCGGACAGCATACTGTCAATGATTACGGTGGAACAGCGGTTCTGCCCAGGCAGTAAGCTGCCCAATGAGAACATATTGTCGGAGGAGCTGAATGTCAGCCGTACCACTCTGCGTGAGGCAATCCGCATCCTTGCTACCGGAGGGATATTGGAAATCCGGCGGGGGCGTGGCACGTTTGTCCGGGAAGATTTTGAAATCAACCAGGGCAGGGAGTTGTCCCCCCTTGCTTCGGCAAAAGTGAAGGCGCGGGATTTGTATGAGATGCGCCTGATTTTTGAGCCGGAAGCTGCATACTATGCGGCGCAGCGCGGAACAGAAGAAGAGATTCAGCGGATTCTCGCCCTGGGGGCAGAGATAGAGGAGCGGATATGCCAGAAAGAAGACCGCACGAAAGTGGAGCAGGCGTTTCACAAATCCATTGCCAGGGCGACCCACAATGAGTTCATGAACCGGCTGATGCCGGTAATTTATGAAGGAATCAATAAGGGCGTACGGCTTTCGAAGGCGCGGGAGGAAGTAGAGCAGGCTACGCTCATGGATCATAAAATGATTATGGACTTTTTGCAGGCAAGGAATGCGGAGGGCGCAAGGAACGCCATGCGCATACATATTCTTCATGCCATGGATCAGCTGCCTATGGAGTAAATTGCGTGAAAGGAAGGGATGGACAGATGAAAGAGAAAATCCGTAAGGAAATTATCAGCGATGTGGCAATCATACTAATTGCGCTGGCAATCGGGCTGTTTCTCAATAAATACGTGATTGCAAATGCGCAAGTGCCGTCAAGCTCGATGGAGACGACGGTGATGGCAGGGGACAGAATCTTTGTGAATCGCCTGTCGTATGCGTTTGCAGAACCCCAAAGGGGTGACATTGTGACCTTTATCTACCCGGATGATGGGGAAACGCTCTACCTCAAACGTGTCATGGGGCTTCCGGGAGAGGAAATCCAGGGAAGGGGCGGCCATATATATATTAATGGAGAGGCACTGCAGAAGGACTTTACCGAGGAAATTAGCTACGACGATTTCGGTCCTTATACAGTGCCGGAAAATTGCTATTTCATGATGGGGGACAACCGCAACGATTCCTGGGACTCCCGTTACTGGCAGCACACGTTTGTAGAGAAAGAGGACATCATCGGCAAAGCGATGGTCAGCTACTTTCCTCATCCACGGGTACTGAGATGAAGATTGTTCCTGGTTTTGCTAATCGTCTCCAGAAGCAGCGGGATGTCCATTGGTTTCGTCAGGTGCGCATTCATGCCGCTTTCTATCGACATACGTTTGTCACTCTCGAAAGCATTGGCGGAGAGCGCGATAATCGGGATATTTGCAAGCTCCTGGTTGTCGAGCCTGCGGATACTCCTGGTTGCCTGCCTTCCGTCCATCACTGGCATCTGGATATCCATCAGGATCAGATCGAAGTCGCCAGGCTTGGAATTTGCCATAATGTCTACGGCAATCTGGCCATTTTCGGCCGTCTCCACCGTAAATCCCAGTTCACGCAGGATTTCTGTCTCAATCTTTAAGTTAATTATGTTATCTTCTACCAGCAATATTTTTAAATCTGTCAGTTCCTCTTCTGAATCCTCGGCTTCAGCATGCGCCGGGGTTTCTTGTACGCGTAGGCGCAGCGTGATGGTAAAGGCGCTTCCTTTGCCCACGGTACTGTCGACCTCAATCTTGCCGCCCATCATGGTGATGATGTTCTTGGCGATGGCAAGGCTTAAGCCGGTGCCGTGGATGCCGCTGAACGTCGTGTTATTTTCCCGTTCAAATGGCTCGAAGATATGAGCGATAAAATCTTTGCCGATGCCGATGCCGTTGTCGGATACCGTAAACTGATAGACGCTGTAGTGATTGGGCAGCGACTCTAATTCCTTGGCAATCAGTTCCACTTTTCCTCCAAAGTTGGTGTAAGTCACAGCATTATTGGCCAGGTATAGAAGAACCTGGCGAAGTTTGTCTGCGTCGCTGAAAATATCGTGGTGCGCGATGCCTTGGATATCCAAAGAGAAGGTGATGTCTTTCTCGGATGCCTGCGGCAGCAGGGAGGTATGTACGTCCTCGATGATGTCCCCAAGGTTACATTCAGCTTCGGTAATTGTTACGTCATTTGATTCTGTCCATGAGATTTCCAGCACTTTCTCAATAAGATTTAAAAGCTGGCCGCCGGCAGCCTCAATCTTATCTAGGTAATCAAGGACGGCCTGGCTGTCTGTAATCTGCTGCCTGGCAAGCGTGGCGAAGCCAAATACGGCGTTCAGGGGGGTGCGCATGTCATGGGACATATTGGAGAGGAATGTATTCTTGGCCACGATAGCCAGGTTTGCCTTATTCAGGGTCTCTTCCAATATCTGCTTCTGTTCCATTTCACGGCGGACTTCCTCGTCCACCCTGCGGTAACCCATGACAATCTGCGTGATATTTTCTTTTTTCCCCACATTCACTATGCGAAGCTGCAGATATTGCAGTTCGCCATTATTGATGACACGGTAATTAATATAGTAAGTCTTCCTGGAGGACAGCTTTTCGCGGATATATTCCGGATCTGTCAGGCGGGAGACCATGTCGCGGTCCTCAGGATGAACCCAGGCAGCCACATAGTCGGAGACATACCAATGGAATCCGACGATATGGTACTTGTTGCCAAACTGATGCTTGGTCCTGCTGCTTAAGCGGTAAGGGAAGATCTTGTCGCTGTCTAAGTCCGCGTATAAGATAGATTCGTAGTTAACGCTGAGTCCTTCGATGACTTCCAGACGCCGCAGATGCTCCTGACGGATCATTTTCTTTTCCCTGTCGTAAGCCTCTATCAAAGTCTGCATTTTCTTTTCTTTTTTGTCAATCAAAGAGGCGCGCTCAATCAGATACTGGCTTTTTTTGGCCGTTGCATCCGTAAGGAAGACATAAAAAATACCTCCCAGGCCTTCGATTTCCAAATAATGCCCAAAATCTTCTATCCAGCAGATAGAGCCGTCCTTGCGTATGGAACGGTATTCCACGTAATCCAAATCATACTGGCTGCTGGCAATCTGCTCCTTGATGCTTTTCTCTACAGCGTCTAAATCAAGGGGATGTACCATACCTTTAAAGGTATTCCCCGTTAATTCCTGAAATTCCCGGAGGTTGGCGCAGCGGAATATACGCAGGAGCGCCTTGTTGGCATAGATGATATCTTCATTTCCGTCTGCATGGTAGATTAAGAAGCCGCCGGGCATCTCATCCATGAATTTAATTACCTCGCTGGCCCGCTGCACATCTGAGGGATTCAAATCAGGCTGTACTTCAGCATTCACGCTGTTTTTGCCGGAATGCGCAGTTTCCGTGGAAGTTTGTTCAGGAATCTCCAGCAGGGCCAATACATACTCTATTAAGTTATGATCCAAGATTGGTTCGTTCATGATAATATTCCCCCGGAATTATATATTTGGTTCAATATAGAAAAGTTTATCATAAAAAAACTGCCCTGTCATTATCTGGACGTCTAAAAAGTAAAAAATTTCCTCTGTTTTTGCTATATCTTCCTTATGGAAAGCAGACAACACTATTGACAGCAGACAACATAGGTGGTATGATAGTGCCACAGCAGAGAAAAGAAGCTGATGAGAAGCGATAAGGTTTGCAGAGATGAAAAAAGGAGAGAGGCAGGATGAGAAGTGATAATGTAAAAAAAGGAATGCAGCAGGCGCCGCACCGTTCCCTGTTCAATGCGCTGGGATTTACAAAGGAAGAGATGGAAAAACCTTTGGTGGGGATTGTCAGTTCCTACAATGAGATTGTGCCGGGACACATGAACCTGGATAAAATTGTGAATGCCGTGAAGATGGGCGTTGCGGAGGCTGGCGGAGTACCGGTGGTATTTCCGGCGATTGCTGTCTGTGATGGAATTGCCATGGGCCATACAGGGATGAAATATTCTCTGGTGACAAGGGATTTGATTGCCGATTCCACAGAGTGCATGGCGTTGGCTCACCAGTTTGACGCGTTGGTGATGGTACCTAATTGTGATAAGAACGTGCCAGGGCTTTTGATGGCGGCGGCGAGAATCAATGTGCCGACCGTATTTGTTTCCGGAGGGCCGATGCTTGCCGGGCATGTGAAGGGGAGGAAGACCAGCCTGTCCTCTATGTTTGAGGCAGTCGGCTCTTATGCAGCCGGCACGATGAGCGAGGAAGATGTCTGTGGATTTGAGGAGAAGGCATGTCCTACCTGCGGTTCCTGCTCTGGCATGTACACAGCAAATTCTATGAACTGCCTTACAGAGGCGTTGGGCATGGGCCTTAAAGGGAACGGCACGATTCCTGCCGTATATTCAGACCGCCTGCGCCTTGCGAAGCACGCAGGCATGGCCGTAATGGAAATGTACCGCCAGAATATCTGTCCCAGGGATATTATGAGATCGGAAGAGCGTCGTGTAGGGAAAGAGTGTAGGCTATAGTGTAGA
>CAJUFQ010000029.1:22518-45458 GCA_910585625.1 uncultured Lachnospiraceae bacterium | reverse complement strand
CAAGAGGTAAAATATTGCTTCGCAATTGTGCTCGGCGCAGCAAAGTGTGCAATCCCCCTCAAGATTGAGGGGATAGGGGAGTTGAAGTGGGCTTGCCCACTTTGATCTAGGAAAGACCTTGTCACGCTAAAGCGTAAAAGGGTTTTCCCTATAAGACAAAAACAATTATGCGTACTCGCGCAAGAGGAACTACGTCGCTACGTGACCGTCCTAAGGAATCCCCCAGGCAAGCCTGGTACCCCTTAGGACAAATCAGCGCTCGGCGCAGCAAAGCAGCCAAGTCCCTCAAGAATGAGGGATTTAGGGAGTTGAAGCGGACTTGTCCGCTTTGTTCCTATTTGTACATAGGAGGAAATTATGCCGGAATCAGGGAGAGTAAACAGACAGAGGATGAAAAGACCCAGGGGGCCTAAAATCAATAAGGCGCCCATACTTGCTGCCATAGCATTTATCTTTATTGTGCTTTTGGCGGCTTTTATCAGTACGCTGGTCAAGAAATATACGCCGACCAAGGAGAGGGCCGATTTGCAGGAATATTACAATGTCTGGGAGGCAGACGATATGGCGTTGATTCTTGACCGGAAGCTTGTGGAAGAGAAAGCCAAGCTCTGGGATGGCCGTGTATATCTGGACTACCAGGCGGTCAGAAAGTATTTAAACCAGAGGTTTTACTGGGATGCCAATGAGAATATCCTGCGTTATACGACGGACACAGATGTGATTACTGTGAACGCTGGAGAGAATGCTTACATGGTCGGGAAAAAAAATGAGAATACAGAGTATACGGTTGTAAAGGCGGACGGCGAGGCAGTCTACCTTGCGTTGGAGTTTGTGCAGAAGTATACGAACCTGGATTTCAAAGTCAACGCAGAACCCAACCGTGTACAGATTATCTCAGCCTGGGGGCAGGTTTCACGTGCGGATGTGAAGAAGAAAACGGCAATCCGCCTAAAGGGCGGCATCAAGAGCCCGATAGTGGCGGATGTGCCTAAGGGCAGCAGGGTGACAATGATTGACCAGGGGGATGACTGGAGCCGGGTCTGTACCGAAGACGGCATGATTGGCTATCTCAAAAACAGCAAGCTGGGGGAAGTGACGTCGGAGACGATTTCCCGTGCGTTTGAGGAGCCGGAGTTCGCACATTTATTGAAGGAAGAGACAGTCAGCCTGGGATGGCATCAGGTGACCAGCCCGGAGGCAAACGACCGCGTGGCAGATGTCCTGCAGGCTACGAAGGGGATAAATGTCATTTCCCCGACCTGGTTCTACCTGAACGACAATGAGGGGAATATCTATTCCCTGGCAAGCAGGGATTATGTGACATACTGCCATGGGCAGGGCGTGGATGTCTGGGGGCTTATCAGCAACCTGGAAAACCCAGACGTCGACACGACCTATGTGATGACCCACACTTCCACCAGGGATTACCTCACAAACCAGATTATAGCGGCGGCGATTGAATATGACCTGGATGGCATCAATCTTGATTTTGAGGCATTGAGCCAGGAGGCAGGGGATTCTTATGTGCAGTTTATCCGGGAGCTTTCAATAAAATGCGAGAATAATGACTTGGTATTGTCTGTGGACAATTATGTGCCAACTTCTTATACAGAATTTTATAACCGGGCGGAACAGGCAGTCTTTGCGGATTATATCATTATTATGGCCTATGATGAGCATTACAGCGGTTCTGAGGATATCGGGTCTGTGTCGTCCATCGGATTTGTGGAAAATGGCGTCAAAGACACCTTGAAAGAAGTTCCGGCAGAGCAGACTATCCTGGGAGTCCCCTTCTACAGCAGAGTCTGGGAGCTTACGCCTAAGGAGGGTTCCGGGGAGGACGTGGAATCTGCGTCAGAGGATTATGTACCGTATACGTTTACTTGCACCGAGGAAGGTATGCAGACAACCGAGGACATCTGCACGGCAAATGGCGCAAAGATGGTCTGGTCGGAGGAAGATGGGCAGTATGTGGCAGAATATGCCAGTGAAGATAAGAAACACAAGGTGTGGATTGAAAATGAGGAATCCATAGAGATGAAGCTCAAAGTCATGAAGGACAGCCAGCTTGCAGGCGCGGCATATTGGAAATTAGGGCTTGAGCGTCCCTCTGTTTGGGATACGATTATCAAGTATGTGAATTGACAGGTTTTTTCTGCGGGATTTGTAGGGTTTAATATTTTGGCAGTTTGATAGTAAATGTACTGCCGCCGCCGTTGGTGTCGCTGACGGAGAGCCTGCCGCCGTGTGCATGGCAGATTTCCCAGGCTATGGAGAGGCCCAGCCCGAAATGTCCTTTGTGGCTGTGGGAAGAATTGACTTGGTAGAACCGGCCGAATATTTTTTCTTTTTCAGAATCCGGGATGCCTGTTCCGGTGTCTGCCACCTGGATATAGTATTTTCGGTGGGCGTAAAACAAATTTAATGAGATTTGCTCCCCGGCAGGGGTATAGGAGAGGGCGTTGTCTATGAGGATTGTGATTGCCTGTTCTATCCGCTGGCGGTCGCACAGGCAGTTGTAATCGCAGCCATCGGCTGTTGACAAAGACAGGAAAAGGTTTTTGTCAGCGGCGGTGGCTGCGAATTTTTCATATATTCCTTGTAATAAATGGTCGAGGGCGACAGGCTCTCTCAGAAAGCTCCATGTTGCATTTTCCGCCTTGGAGAGGCATAGGAGGTCTTGGATTAACCGTTCCATGCGGGACATTTCATTTTCCATCAGAGAGAAAATATGGGTTGTTTTGGCAGAATCGGATTTGCTCTTTAAGATAGACAGGCCGGTTTTAAAAACGGCTAATGGAGAGCGCAGCTCATGGGAGGCAACCGCAACGAAATGCCTCTGTCTTTCATCGTTTTGGATGAGCGGTTTTAATACATGGGAGGTAAATACATGGGAAAACACATACAAAATCAATATGGAGGCAAGCCAGATAGAGCCAAAGCGGATGCGCTGCATGCGGATATTTGAGTAATAGCCGTCTAAACAGTATAGATAGAGATACGATACTTGCGGATCCTTTTCCGTCAAGCGTTCATGCATCACGAGGAAACGGTGGCTGGCGCTGTCATATCGCAGCGAATGCCGGCTTACGTCTGCATCTTCTGCCGTGGCTGCTTTGGTAAGCTGTTTGCCTGTTAAGTATTCTTTAATTTCATTTATATAAGAGATTTCCTGTTCTGAGAGAATTAAAGCAGACAGCGTGGAAGGTCTGCCATTCGTTTCGATATAAAGGATGTTCTCTTGTGCATGATGCCTGTTGTACCAGGCAATGTCAATATTGTCCCCCAAATGCAGATCGGTGGAAATGGTGTTGGCCTCCAGGAGGAAAAGAGCCTTTTCTTTTCCATACATCGTTTTTTCCGAGACTTTCAGGCAGCATAAAATAATAACCAGCACAATTAATGAGGTGGCAAGGCAGCAGATGAAAGAAAGTTTTGTCTGTGCTTTATGGAACATTGGAATCTCCTTTTATCATCAGGCAGTAACCCTGGCGGTGCTTCGTTACGATGTGTACGTTTGTGTCTAAAGAGTTCAGCTTTTTTCGTAACAAGTAAATATAGTTGTCCAGGTTGCCGTCTTCGATTTCCGTATGCGGGCCCCAGACATTTCCGATAATCTGCATACGCGATAGAACCTGGCCAGGATTCCGCAGGAAGTAAGCCAGGAGTTCTGACTCTTTTTTCGGGATTAGGAAGCTTTTGCCTCTGTGGGTCAGCTTCGATTCTTTTTCCGAGAGGTATATATCCCCGAACGCAAGGTCGGTGGCTGCGGGCTGATGCAGGCTCCTGCGCATGACGCTGCGTATGCGTGCCAGAAGCTCGCCGATATCAAAGGGTTTTACCAGGTAATCGTCCGCGCCGAGATCCAAACCGTTAATTTTTTCAGCAGAATCACCGATAGCCGTGATAAATATAACAGGTGTGGCGATGTTATTGCGCCGTATGCGTGTTAGGATTTCTTCACCGGGTAATCCGGGAAGCATACGGTCAAGAAGAATAAGGTCATGCATATCCTGCAAGGCTAATGTAAGCCCTTCCAGTCCGTCAGCGCAGACATCGGCAGAAAAAGCTTCTTCTTCCAGTCCGTAAACTAAGAGTTGAGCCAGGCTGGCATCATCTTCAATAATCAGGATTCTCATGATATACCTCCGTTGTTTTTGCGTTGCCATAAGGCATCAGGACGCCTCCCAACAGAGTTGGGCCCCTCCTCATGCCCAATGAACTTCAATGGCTCCGAAAGGAGGCATCAGGGATCCTCCCAACAGAGTTGGGCCCTCCTCATGCCCAATTATATCAAAAAGTTCTCTAAAAGTCCTCTGGAAGTGACGCTGTTTTAGAGGACTTTTAGAGGACTTTACGAAGGCACGTATGGTAAGATGCTGGACATACAAGGAAGCAGGAAAAGGAGGAAGATATTTATGGGAAAGAAATCGTTGTGTCTGGCTGCCGCCGTGTTTGGCATTTTCCTGGTTTTCACAGCGGCCTGCGCGCCTATGGGCAGCAGGCAGGAAAAGAGAAACATATCGGATTTGCAGCAGGAAGAAGCAGCCGGACCGAGGGATGGAGAAAAGGCCAAGGAAACGCCTGACAGGGGAAGATACCGTGAGGAGAAGATTGCTTTTCCGGCGGCTGTCAGGAATATCTTTGATGTGGAATGCGGCGACGGCAATACAAAAGTCTTATTTGAGGATGAGCCGGGCAGTTTTTTGCTTTATGAGAGTAAGGATAATGGCGTATCCTGGGAGCAGATGGAGCTGGGAACGGAGTGGATGCCCAAAGGGTATCGGGCAGTTGCGGCTTCTTTCGGGGCAGGGGGGTGCATAGCAGTGTCCGCCGGGAAGATGTCGGAAGACCCGATGGACGACCGATATCCAATCGGGGAGTATGTGTATTTCCTGATAGAGGATTTGGGAGAAAGCCCGAAAGCTCGTCCCATGCATCTGCAGCTGCCGGAGCCGGGGGAGGAGGATTTGCAGTCATGCTATGGGCTTCAGCAGATTTTTCTTGCAGAGGATGGGAAAGTTTACGGCATGTTCACTTCTGGAGAGGAGGATAAACAATATTTGCAGGTGTACTGTTTTGCGTCGGACAGTGGCAGTGTTTTGTGGGAAATGGATACGGATATAGCGGAGATTGCGCTGTTTGGGGATAGGCTTTACCTTAATAGGTTCAATGGGGAGCTAAAAGTCCTGGATGCAGATACGGGGGAGATGTTGGGGGATCTGGCTATTCCATTGGGTAATAATTTCTTATGTTCCATGGACGTAAATGCCGAGGCGGAAAAGATATTTTACTGCAACGACAGTGGGATTTATGGAACGGACTATGGCATGGCGCTTACAGAGCGGCTGGCGGACGGAAAGTTAAGCAGCCTTTCCAGTGAGGAGAGCAGCGTGAAAGGTTTTTTTGCCGTAAACGAAGAAGTGTTCCTGCTGTTTACCCAGAACTATAACGGGGTGGGCATGGAGAGCTTGAGATATGTGTATGATGAGGAATTGCTTATGCAGCCGGAACAGAAGCTGGCGGTCTATTCCCTGAAAGAAAATAAAGTGGCAGAAAAAATAATCTCTGATTTCCAGTCAAGCCATCCAGAGGTGTCAGTGGAATACGAAATCGGCATGGACAGTGCTTCCGCAAAGGAGGAAACGGACGCCATAAGCAGCCTGAATACGGAGATTATGGCAGGGAATGGGCCGGACGTGTTAATCCTTAATGGGCTTCCCTGGAAATCCTTTGGGGAAAAAGGAATCCTGAAAGATTTGGGCAGTGATTTGGAAGCGTATATCGATGGCAGGGAAGGGTTTGCAAATCTGTTCCGGGCCTGCCAGACAGACGGTGTCCAGTATGCAGCTCCTATCTGTTTTAAGTTTCCGGTAATGATTGGGGAAGCATCAGCCATAGCAAAGGACGGCTCGTCAGAAGAACTGCTTCAGGCAGTGAAAGCAGTGGACGGCCTGCCGCCTTTTTCGCGGTCGGGGCAGAAGCTTTTGCGCTTCATGTTAAGCATTTATTGGCAAAACCTACAGCAGGAAGATGGAAGCATTTCCAGGGAAAAGCTGAAAGAATTCCTGGAAAAGGTTAAAGAAATGGATGATTTGCTGTTGGAACATGAAAATGAATTTACCCAGTTTTACAGGGACGGCGAGGAGGAAGCGGAAAAAACTTACGATATCTTTGCTAATGACAATTCCCTGGATGCATGGAGCATAAAGTATAAAAATGTGGCGATGGATGTCGGGTATTTAAGCAACTTGCTGGATTTCAGGGTCATATGTGACTATGGTTATTCGTACCAGATGCTTTCGGAAGGGGTATTCAGCGCGTTGCTGATGGGAGTCAATAGGGATGCGGAGAACGCTGACATGGCGGCAGAACTGCTGGCGTTTGCCTTAAGTGAAGAAGAGCAGGAGATATTTCCTGACGGAATGTATGAGATCATTATGGGTTTTCCGGTAAACCGGGCAACGTTTGAAGATATGGTTTTGCCGCCGTCCCCGGATGAGCCAGATCGATATGGAGAAGAAGCAGCAGGGGTTGGCAAGTCTTATGGGTGGCCGGGAGAAGAAGCGTTTGCCAGGTTGCGGCGTGAGATTGACGGCTTGGCAGCGCTTGCAATGGAAGACGGCGTGACGCTTGGCAAGGCGTTGGAAAGCGGCAGTGCTTATTTAGAGGGAGAGAAAACGGTTGACGCAGCAGTAGATGAGATAGCACAGGCCTTGGAGCTGATGAGGAAAGAATGAGAAAGAATGTGCATGGCTTGAAAGAATATATGTTTATCATCCCAAGTCTGGCAGGGATTTCGTTTTTTGTATTCCTGCCCTTCGCGGATGTGGTGAGGAGATCGTTTACCGATGTCGCAGGGAAACGGTTTATCGGATTCCAAAGCTATCAGGCTGTGTTTGCCAACGAGGCATTCCGCCTGGCAGCAGGCAACAGCCTGCGTTTCCTGTTGGTATGCGTGCCCCTGCTGCTGGGCCTGTCCCTGCTGCTGGCGCATATTATCTGGTCGGGAATGGCAAAGTTCTGCAAATATGTATGCCTGCTGCCGATGGCCGTGCCGGCAGTCTCCCTGGTGTTTGTGTGGAACATGGCGTTTCACAGAAATGGGTTTATTAACAGCTATCTGGGGCTTTCGGCAGACTGGCTGAATACGTCCTGTGCATTTTGGGTTCTGGTTGCCAGTTTCTTGTGGAAAAATATCGGGTATTATGTTGTCCTATGGCTGGCGGGGCTTGAGAAAATTCCCCAAAGTTACTATGATGCAGCGGCAGTGGATGGGGCGGGGGCGTTTGACAGATTCCGTTATATCACGCTCCCCGGGCTGATACCTATGTTTTCCGCAGCGTTTATCCTGGCGGTAACGGGGACGCTGAAATCATACCGTGAGTGTTATTTGCTGGCAGGAGAATACCCGCATCAAAGCATCTATATGATGCAGCATCTGTTCCATAACTGGTTCCGGGAGATGGCGGTTGATAAGATGTCGGCGAGTGCGGTCATGGCAGTCTGTCTGTTTATGGTGATAGTCTATCCGTTTCGCAAAAAGGGAGGTGGCGATTCTGGTTCGTTCCATAATTAAGAAGATATTTGCTTTGATTGCCTTTCTTTTTGGCATTGTTTCTTGTTTCCCTGTTGTTCTCTTATTGGTGGGCGCTGTCACGGACAGGCATGAGCTTCTGGCTGCCTTGGGCGGGGCGCTGAATGGGCAGGGGAAAACATATCTTGCGCTGTTTCCCGCTTTTCCCACTCTTAGGGGATTTGTCGAAGCCTTGCTGGATAGGCCTGAATTTTATGTGGTTTTCTGGAATTCAGTTAAGATAGCAGGACTCATTGTCAGTGGGCAGCTGTTGTTCGCCGTCCCTGCGGCATGGGGATTTTCCCGTTGGCATGGGAGAGTAAGCAGTCTGCTGTTTTACCTCTATACGGTGCTGATGCTGTTGCCCTTCCAGGTCACGATGCTGTCAAATTATCTTGTGATAGATTTTGCAGGGCTGCTTGATACCCACGCAGCGATTATTTTGCCGGCAGTTTTCTCGACATTCCCGGTATTCCTCATCTACCGCAGTTTTCTTGGCATACCGGAAGAACTCTATGAGGCGTTTTCCCTGGACAGCAAAAGCAGGCTGCGGACGTTCTGGCATCTGGGTGTTCCTTTGGCAATGCCAGGGATTAAGTCAGCGGCGTTGCTGGGCCTGGCAGAATACTGGAACATGGTGGAGCCGCCGCTGCTTTTTTTAAAGACGCCGTCCTTGTGGCCGTTTTCCCTCTACATACCAGAAATCAGCGAAAGCAGCATCCAGTATATTTTTGCGAGTTCTGTCATGGTCTTAATTCCCATGCTGCTGCTTTTTCTGGGAGGAAAGGAAGATATGGAGAAGGGCATCGGGGCAATGGCATTAAAACAATAGGGGGTGGATATGGTTTCATTCATAAAACGTGCCGGGCAAGCTGCCTGGAATGGCAAAAATAATGCTTTTTTCCTGTTTATGACTCTCATGGCGGTAATGACAGTCATTTCTAGGGCCGCAGATTCTTTGATGGTTCCACAAGTTGTGCTGGGGGCTTTTGCGCCGATGGAGCTGTCATATCCGTTAGAGGTAGAAGGGCAGATTATTACAGAAGGGAAGCGTGCCGTATACTGCCTGGAGAACCTTCGTGTCGGGAAAGTCTGTGTGCAGAAACATGATATTGTGAAGAGAGGGGACTTGCTCTTTTCTGTAGACCTCGCTGACTTGGAAGAAAAAATCGGACAAACAGAGCGCGAAATCCGCAAATATGATTTACAGATAGCGGACATTGAAGGGGCCTATCAGCAGCAAATAAAGCAGTGGGAACGGAATGCAGCGATGTCGGGGAAAGGCGTAAATGGGGACGGCGTGTTGGCAGTGACGGCAGACCAAGGCAATCTGGCTTATTCGGAAGAAAAGAATTTAGGAGCGGGAGAATCAGAAATGGGGGATTTGGAACCAAGGAAGGATAATTCTGCCTCCCTGTTGCGGATGGATCGGGAAGATCTACAGAGATTATTAGAGAAATTATACGCCTTAAAGGATGAAAGAGGGCAAATATATGCAGAAATTGATGGGCGGGTCAGTGATTGCAGCGTGTCTGTAGGAAGCATTGTCACGCCGGAACCGGCAATGGTTCTGGAGGATTTCAGCCAGCCCTTCTGGTTTGAAGGGCTTCTGGAGGAGGAAGATTATTTATTTGCGGAAGAAGGGACAGAATGCAGCCTGGAATTGCCGGATGGCGTGACTGTTACAGAAGGAGTGGCCATCCGTAAGGTTACGGATGGTGAGGATGGCGGTCGCCGGGTCACTGCAAAGATTTCGTCTGCTTCTGTGACCCGGACGGGAAACGCTGTGTTACGTTTCTCCCAAACTAGCCAGAAATATAAGCAATGTATTCCGCTTTCTGCAATCTACAGCGGACGTTCCGGGCATTATGTGATTGAGATACTGGAAGAGCAGACAATCCTGGGATTGCGGTCGGTCGCCAGGCATGTGCCAGTAACGTTGCTTGAAGAGAATGGAGAATATGCGGCTGTCAAAGGGAATGTATCAGGGCATGATAAGATTGTAATTCATGCCGGCAAAGAGATAAGGGAGGGGGAACGGGTACGGATTATCGAGGAATGAACAAAGGCGGGCAATGGAGGCGCATAGGAGCGTCTGTCCTGGTGATTCTGCTGGCATCTGGCTATTTTAATGCTTATGCCTGCTATCAGAAGCTGGCACAGTGTGGGATAGACCTCCTATATATTTACCCGGATGCGGAACTGGCGAAAGAAGCGGCAGAGGAGGCAGGCAATTATGCGTTCAGCCGCGAGGTTTGCAGCCAAAAAGGTGCGGTTGCAGAAAATAGATACGCGGATTGGGGAAATGGCAAAGGTGCGGACGGCTTGCAGCATCGGAAGGCAGCAGTTGCGGTCAGGGGAATTACGGCATTTAATTACCGTGACGCGCAAAGGATATTCTCAGGCAGCGAACTGGAACTGGACGTGAACCTGTTAAAGTGGGCAGTTTGCCTTGTGGTAATGGCTCTTTGTTTTAGCCTGCTGGCAGTTTGTTTTTATTTTTATAAGAAACGGCAGGCAAGTACATGGGCATATCTGTTAACTATAATTGCCTGCACATTATATCTTGAGGCATTCATTGTTCCCGGTACAGGAAAAGTTCCGGTATGGCTCCTGCCAGGGAAATGGTCGGATATGGAAGGGTGGAGGGAGCTGTGGGCGTCGGCCGGCAGGCAGATTTGGTATCTGATGCAGTGGAACTATTTCTTAAGTGATTTCATGTAGAATAGTATTTTCATATTCGCCATTAGAAGAACATCCTTTCATGTCCTTCAGATATAAATGTCAGGGAGAACGGACTTGCATCGGGAGCGTTTCATGCAAGTAGTTCTGGCATGGCAAAGATAGATTCATTTTAGCATTCTTTATTTCTTCCGTGAAGTAATGGTTTTATTTTGTGCGTTATAGTGAAAGCCTATGCTTTTTTACTTGCCGATATTTGAATTTATACAACAGATAATATTTACATTCTTATTTTAGCATCTTACCCATTTCCTAGTGCATTTCACCAGCCTGATACTTGCATAACCAGCCCAGTCTGTTAAAGTAAGCATAAGCGTTGCCGGTAAAGCCGGTCAATGGAAGGCAATTTTGTTTTTGTGTAAAAGAGCAGTTAAGAAACTTTTGGACAGTTTCTAAGGGAGGGAAATGAATGGATGAGGCAATTAAAGTAAAACATCTGAAAAAGTATTATAAGGATGTCAAGGCAGTGGATGACATCAGCTTTTCCGTGGCACAGGGCGAATTCTTCGGGTTTTTGGGCGTCAATGGGGCAGGCAAATCAACGACTATCAATATGCTTTGTACCTTGCTGGAACCCACGGACGGCAAAGCGTGGATAAACGGCAAGGAACTTGGAAAAGAAAATGAAGCGATCAAGAATCATATCGGCGTGGTCTATCAAGGAAACTGCCTGGATAAGATGCTGACGGTCAGGGAAAACCTGATGCTGCGCGGCAGCTTGTATGAGCCCAATAGCCAGAAGCTGAAGGAAAATCTTGCTTACGTCACAGAAATCCTGGAGCTTCGGGATGTGCTGAAACGTCCTTTTGGGAAATTATCCGGTGGACAGAAAAGGAGGTGCGAGATTGCGCGCGCACTGATGCACACGCCAGATATCCTGTTTTTGGATGAGCCGACAACGGGCCTTGACCCGGCGACAAGAAAGAGCGTATGGAAGACCGTGCATACCTTACAGAAAGAAATGGGGATGACCGTATTCCTGACAACCCATTACATGGAAGAGGCGGCAAAGGCAGACCATATCGGCATCATGAGCCATGGGCATTTCGTGGAATATGGGACGCCGTTTGCCTTGAAGGAAACATATGCCAAAGATAAGTTATATTTAATCCCTAAGAAGGAAAGCTGGCAGGCGGTACAGAATTTCCTGGCGGATGCCGGGCTTGCATATGATGCTCGTGAAGAGGGAATCATGCTCAAAATAGGCAGTACCATGGAAACCCTGCCGTTGCTGGATAAGATGAAGGAGATGCTGCATGGGTTTGAAGTAATCCAGGGAACAATGGACGACGTGTTTTTGAATGTGACGAAGGAGGATGGGAATGAAAAAGTTTGCTAATCTGACAAAGCGGAATTGCCTGGTATTCTTAAGGGATCGCGCGGCGGTATTTTTTTCTCTGCTTGCCATGCTTATCGTGTTGATGCTGATGGGCGTATTTCTTGGAAATATGAATGAAGAAAATGTGATAGAATTGCTGGAACAATATGGTGGAATGCGGGACGTCGGCTTGGATCGGGAACATGCCAGGGAATTGGTGCAGTATTGGACTTTGGCGGGAATCCTTGTGGTAAATGCGGTTACAGTCACGCTGTCGGTCATCGGCAGCCGGGTGGCGGATATCTCGGAGGGAAAGCTGGCCAGCTTTTATTGCGCGCCAGTCAGCCGCAGCGTCATCGCCCTCTCCTATGTGGCGTCAGCCGTGGTTATCGGCATTTTCATGTGCGTGCTGACACTTGGCGTTGCTCTCTGTTACATTACAGCCACAGGCGGAACCATATTGGGTGCAGAGGCCCTAGGGAAGATTTTCCTGCTCATAATACTGAACGTATGTATTTTTTCGATTATTATGTATCTGCTTGCGCTTTTTGTCAGAAGCAGCAGCGCATGGTCAGGGCTGGCAACCGTAGTGGGAACGCTGGTTGGGTTTGTAGGGGCAATCTACCTTCCGATGGGCTTTCTGCCGGAAGGGGTCGCGACTGTCTTGAAATATATCCCAATCCTCCACGGGGCATCCCTTATGCGTGAGGTGTGCTGTGAAGAGGCTTTGAAAAAGACATTTTCCGGCCTGCCGGGACAAGTGATGTCAGAGTATAAAGAATATATGGGAATCAAGGTGAAAATGGGGGAAGCGTTGGCATCATCTTCCTTTCAGGTGTTATTTCTGGCAGGATGTGCTATACTGGCATTTATAATCATTATAATCGTGCAGAAGCAAAAGAGCGTCAGCGATTGCTAAGACAGGAGTTATATCATGAAAGTGACTATCGTGGATATCGGTGAAGGGGAAGAAGAAGAAGTTATCCTGAAATGCCGCTCCCTGGATGACAATATGGTAAAGTTGATTAACCGTCTAAAGCAGGGCGGCGGTAAGCTGACGGCTTATAAGGATGGCGGAATGTTTTTCATTGATCAGGGGGAAGTATTCTATTTTGAATCTGTGGATCAGAAGGTCTTTGCATATTGCAAATCTGAAGTCTATCTGGTGAAAAGCAAGCTCTATGAGCTGATGGACGAGCTGCCGGGGTGGATATTTGTGAGAGTCTCCAAGTCCGTCATACTGAATGTGAATCAGATAAAGAGCCTGACGCCGGCATTTGGCGGGCGGTACGAAGCTTTGCTGAAAAATGGGGAGAAGGTAATCATCTCCCGACAGTATGTGGGATTGCTGAAAGAAAATTTGGGCGTATAGAGGGCGGCCTCAATTCAGGAAAGGAGCAGTGAAAATGAAACGTCTGGAATCTATGGTATCATTTTTTGAAAAGATTGCTGCCGGCATATTGTTTGTGACAGCCGTATATATTCCTATATTTTACGGATGGGATTTGGAACTCCATGCAGATATCCTGTGGCAGATATTGTTTCTAGCGGCTGTCTGCGCTTTGGGCAGCATTATCATCCCTCTGGAGGGAGGGAGAGAAGTATCCAGGAATTCGATGCTGATTCGCACAATCCTTTATTTTGCCTATGTAAATGCAGCAGTCCTGGGCTGTGGTTTTTGGTATGGCTGGTTTTCTTTCCACAATGGCTGGCAGGTGCTGGGGATGGAGCTGGCTATCATATTCGTCTATGCGGCAGTGTACTTGGTTTGTTACTTTTCACAGAGTCAGGAGGCGAAGCGGATGAATGAAAAGCTGAAAGAGAGGGAATAAGGAAGAGGTTTGTGAGGAGACCAAATGGCTGGCCAGGAAAAATTTGAAATGCTGCGTGACATATGCAGATGAAATGCGAATATAACGACAGGAAGTGTTTAGGAAATCGGATAAAATGAAGAAATTTCCGCGACTTATAAATATTAATGCAACATTTTACCAATTTCCAGACTCTTTTGTTTTGTAACATAGTTTCAGCAACACCAGATTGGAGGATACAATATGAAGACGAAATGGTATAAGGCATTGGCATGCGCGTTGGCATTAGGGCTGGCAGTTACACCGAATACAGCATTTGCAGCCGGGACAGGCAGCGCAGTCCCGGAGGAGTGTGAAGCGGAAGATTCCTGTGAAGCGGATGAATCTGAGTGGGAAGATTCCTGGGAGGACGAATCTGAGTGGGAAGATTCCTGGGAGGATGAATCTGAGTGGGAAGATTCCTGGGAGGACGAATCTGAGGAGGAAGATTCCTGGGAGGACGAATCTGAGGAGGAAGATTCCTGGGAGGACGAATCTGAGTGGGAAGATTCCCGGGAGGACGAATCTGAGGAGGAGACGGATGACTGGGAGATTGATTCTGACGGAGGAGATGCTACAGATGTCGACATAGAAGATACCTGTGTGGATATAGATGAGGAATACTGGGACGAATGCTATGTGCAAATCTGTGGATTGGAAGGTGGCTCTGATAATAGCGACGGGACAGAAGACGCAGAGGATTGCGGTGAGGAAGAAGTCGCAGGCGTTTGCGGCGTGGCCGATGGTACAGAGGATGAGGGCGGGCCGCAAGAAGCAGCAGCGCAGGATGGAGTGAACGGCCAGAGTGGCAATGTACAGGCAGCAGCCGCAGCAGCTATAGAGACGGCGTCTTCCAAGACACAAAGCAAAGATTCCGTTGTAAAAGGCTATGCGGCATCCAAGGACAGCGCCATTGCCGGAACATATGCTGCCGCCAAGAAAACGCAGCTTCGTGTAGATGCGGGAATTGGGGAGGCAGAGATTCTGGAAATGGATGAAGAGGCAGAAGTGCATTGCTATGGGTACTATACCGAAACGAGCGGGGAAAAATGGTATTATGTGCAGTGTTTCCAGGATGGAGAAGCCTATGTGGGATTTTGCAGCAGTGAAGATTTAAAGTAAGGAAAATATACAAATCAGAATAGATATCATGGAAGAAAGAGGGCAAGCCAGTCTCCTCAAGGTTAGGGGGAAGTACGCTGAAATGGGCTTTCCCTCTTTCTTCATAGCTGGCACGAGGGGCAGAATACGCTGCTTCGCCCTCCGATTACGGTGCGGCGGAAAATCTCCTTACAGTTCGGACACGGTTCTCCGCCATGTCCGTAAACTTGCAGAAAAGGAGTGTTACGGTAGTCTTTGCCCTTGCTCGCTAAATAGTCCTCAGGCGAAATTGCGTTTTTTTCTATAAAATAGGACAGGCGCTTGGGAATTACAGCGGCAAGCCGCTGCCATTCCTCCGCATGTAAGCTTTCCGCCGGACGCTTGGGGTGGATCCGCGCGGTAAAAAGGATTTCGTCAGAATAGATATTTCCGATTCCGGCAATGACGCTTTGCTCTAAGAGGCATTCCTTGATTGCTTTCCTGCGTTTTCCAAGACGGGTTTGGAGATATGCGGCAGTCAGGCCCTCGTCGAACGGTTCCAGCCCCAACTTATCAATCCCGCTGTAGGTATCTTCCTCTTCTTTCTTGAGGAACCAAAACCTTCCGAAACGGCGGGTGTCAGAAAAGCGAAGTTCCAGGCCGTTTCCCATCATAAAAATAATGTGCGTATGTTTTTCTTCCGGGTAATCGGGCGGAACTAGCAAAAGCCCTCCGGTCATTCTTAAGTGGAGCATAAAGCGGTCGCCGCTGCCTAATATAACATTCAGGAATTTTCCCCTCCGCTCCAGGAAAGCTACTTTCTGCCCGGCCAGCAAGGAGCAGAATTCTTCCGAGGTAGGGTGTGCGACAACTTCTGGCCGGCGGACGGTTACTTTTGCAATGGTACATCCTTTGATCTGCGGCTCAATTACCCGCTTAATGGTCTCAACTTCTGGCAGTTCTGGCATCTGTGCTACCGTCCTTTCCCTGTTCGTAGAAATAGGCTGGGCTTTTTTCCGTGTCATAGTTTTGGATTTGCGGCTGATTGGACTGCTGGTGTCAGGGAAGTCCCAAATTTGATGAGATAGATTTTAGCATAGCTTATCATCGTTTTCAAGAGTGAAAAAACGTGACATGTCCAAGAAAAATACGACTATCTTTACAGATGGCAAATTTTTCAGGGAGGGAGGAGAAAGAACAACTAATCAGCCGCAGAGGATAAGACAAGGAGGATGTCATATGAAAAATAATGTGAAGATTTGCTGCTTGGCAGCAGCCATTTTGGCGCTAGGGGCAATCGTATCCTATGCAAGTACAAGCATGGATGCAACAGGGATTGCAAAAGAGGAACATTTAAAGGAAAACGAGATCATGCTTTCTGGAAAAGGGGAAGAATCGCTGGATGCAGACGTTTCTACAGAAGTATTATCTGACCAGAACCCCCAAAAGCAGGAGGAAGCAGGATGCTTTGCTGTTACAGGGCGGGCATCTGCGGAAATATTAGATTATGCCCGGAGTGAGTTTCCAGGTTTTTTGGCAGAATATCTTGCCTCGAACGGCGTCGGGGCATATGATAACACATACGCTTTAGGGCATCCCCTAAAATGGCAGGAAGAAGGGGGAGGCAATGATATTTATGATTTCCCGGTCATGCAGGCAGGCAATATTTTAGCTGTCATGACGATATGTGACGATGGGGGTATATACAATGCCAGGCTGGAAGAGAATCTGATGGCGCATAAGCTGAATGAATTAAAGGAAAGGACTTCTCTTGCAAATCCGTTGGTTTTTCTTGCCAATGATGCCGGATTTTTTGCAGTACTTGGCGATAACGTCTGGCCGTTGACCCCTGACAGTGACGTCTCAGGTTTTGATGCATCTATCCTGCAGGATGATATTTCGGCAGAGGAAGTTACCAATCTGGCTGAAATCCTTTCGACTGTCGATGGCAATGACATTGGGCGGATTAATGAAATGAACGAGCCGCAGGAGAAAGAAGATTCGGGGGATGTAAAAAGGCAGGAACCATCGGTTACTCCGAATGAGGCAGAGTCTTTGGTTCCAGCGGATGCAGAGGAAGGCGGGAGGGAGTATCATGTACGGAAGAATGGCCTGTTCCTTGATTTTGACAATTTCGGGGTAAAGAAAATTGTCACGGAACTAAAAGGCGACGGGACATTCCTTGCAGAAGATTTGGGAACCTGGCTGAAAAAGCACGACGTCTATGACATTTCCGTGGTGGAAGACAAGGGAGACTGTAAGAAACTGTATTATAAGTGTGTGCCGGAAAACCAGGACAGGGAGGAATATGGTTACTCGAAAGATACGGATGCAGTGCGTTTTGAGTGGCTTGTGGAAGAAGGGGATGTCATTACCGATACAGACGCCTGCCTGGAGGTTGTGACCATGGTGGAACCAAGCGGAAGCTTCTATACAGATTATAAGCGGGACTCGGCGATGGAGATAGAATAGTTTGGTAACGGCAGAAAGAGGAAAAGCCCATGTTGGAAATAATTTATATTTTGCAGTACTAGTGTCCAAATTGCCATCATATTCTGTAAAGAAAGATAGCCAGGTAGGGACTTATGAAAAAAAGGATAGAGGTGGTAATGGCAGTTTTGCTGCTTTTGGGCGCGTGCCTGTTTGCAAGGGAGGGGGCTTACATGGTAGACAGCCTCAAAACCCAGAAAGGCGAAGTGTGTATCGTGATTGATGCAGGACATGGGGGTGACGATCCCGGCAAAATCGGCATCAATGATGTGAAAGAGAAAGAGGTCAACCTAAAAATTGCCAAGGAGCTGGAGAAGCTGCTGGAAAAAGAAGGCGTGAAAGTGGTAATGACCCGAAAGGACGACGGAGGACTTTACCATAAATCGTCCAATAATAAAAAAGTAGAAGATATGCGTAAACGCTGTGAAATCATAACCAAGGCAGATCCGGTGTTTACTGTCAGCATCCATCAGAACAGCTATCCGGATGAATCGGTAAAAGGAGCGCAGGTCTTTTACTATGGGCAGTCCCAGGAAGGGAAAAAATTGGCGGAGACGCTGCAGCAGACTTTGGTGAAGCAGCTCGATCCCCAGAACCATCGGCAGGCAAAAGCGAACGAGAGCTATTACCTCTTAAAGAAAACCCCATCTCCCACTGTCATTGTAGAATGCGGGTTTCTCAGCAATTCAGAGGAAGCGGATCTCCTCAATACAGAAGAATACCAAAAGAAGGTGGCCGAGGCGGTAAAATGCGGTGTCCTGGAATGCCTTGGACAGACTGGCACAGGCGGGAAAATGGGAAAAACAGAGGTGAAACAGCAATAATTTAATTTCATACTGAGGTCTGGAATGGCAACAGCGTACCTTGCCGCGTAGGTGAGGAAGGCGGGTATACCACCATATGTAGTAGTTGTCAACTTTTGGTAATATGTTATAATGTACATATAGCTACGAGCAGTGCCAAGACCAGAAGGAAACAGTTGCTCATGCTTGCATGGAAGCAGCTGTTTCCTTTTCTGTGAGGAAAGACCTTGCGCGAAAGCGTGAATATGTATTCCTGAAATTTAGGGCAAAAATGGCATACACACCCATGCGAAAGGAAGCAGGACACTTGCGATGGAGACAGTTATTGCAAAGATTATAGAAGGCGAAGACAGCAAAAACAGGCAGAAGATAGAGGCGGCAGCCCGAATTCTCAGGGAGGGAGGCCTGGTGGCGTTCCCGACAGAGACGGTATATGGGCTGGGGGCAGATGCTTTGAACCCTGCGGCCTCTGCGAAAATCTATCAGGCGAAAGGGCGTCCGTCCGATAACCCGTTAATCGTTCATATCTCATGCATGGAAGATTTGGAGAAAATTGCTGCGCGCGTGCCGGCGGGCGCAAGGAAGATGGCGGAGCAATTCTGGCCAGGGCCGCTGACTATGATATTTGAGAAACGAGGGAATGTCCCCTTGGAGACAACCGGGGGACTTGCGACCGTGGCTGTCCGTATGCCGGGACATCCGGTTGCGCTGTCACTGATTCAGGCGGCAGGCGGTTATATAGCGGCTCCCAGCGCAAATACTTCGGGAAAGCCAAGCCCTACGCTGGCAGAGCATGTAGCCCAGGATATGAACGGGCGGATTCCGATGATTTTGGACAGCGGTGCGGTGGGTATCGGCATAGAATCTACAATCGTGGATTTTTCAGAGAAAATACCTATGGTATTAAGGCCCGGGTATATCACGCCGGATATGATAAAAAAAGTAATTGGGGAAATAAAAATCGATCCCGGGCTTGCGGAAGAGAATTCCGGCACACGTCCGAAAGCGCCGGGGATGAAATACAAACATTATGCGCCCAAGGCAGAGCTTATTCTGGTAAATGGGGCGCAGGAGAAGGTACAGCAAACAATTAATGACCTGGCAAGGGAAGCTGCTTTATCCGGGAAGGCCGTGGGGGTAATCGGAACGGATGAAAGCTGTAGCAGCTATCGCTACGGAATCGTCAAAAGCATTGGTGCCAGAAGCGATGAGGATACGATAGCAAGGCATTTGTATGGAATATTAAGGGAATTTGACCAGAAAGATGTGGATATCATATATTCTGAGAGCTTTTCCACGCCCAGGATTGGACCGGCAATCATGAACCGTATGCTGAAGGCGGCCGGGCATCAGGTGATTGAAGTGTAGGAAGATGGAGGCAGCAAAATGAAACAGTATAAAAAAGTCATCTTTGTGTGTGACAGCGGGACAAGCCGGGCACCTATGGCGGAAGCCATTATGAAAGAATATACAGTAAAATATCCGCTTCAGATTGAGAGCAGAGGCTTGGTAGTGCTATTCCCGGAACCTCTGAACCAAAAAGCAGAAGCAGTCTTAATCAGTAACGGCATCAATATGCCGGAAATGATGTCTAGCCAGCTTGAGGGGGAAGATTTGTCCCCGGATAATTTGATACTTACTTTTGAAGCAGCGCAGAAAGAAAAAATCCTGCAGGACTTTGAGGAAGCTGTCCAGGCAGATGTAGAGGTGCTGACAGAGCTGGTGGGGGATGAGCTGGAGATTCTGAATCCTTATGGCGGGGCGCTGCAGGCTTATGGCTTGTGCTATGAGACAATGAATAAAACCGTACAGAAGTTAGTGAGCCTTCTGAATGAAGCGGAATAGGAACGGAGGAGATAGCATGGCAAAAATTACTGTTATGGAGCATCCGCTGATCCAGCATAAAATCGGCTGGATACGAAGGACGACAACAGGTTCCAAGGATTTCAGGAATATCATCGGTGAGATCGCAATGCTTATGTGTTACGAGGCGACCCGGGAATTAGAGCTTATGGATATAGAAATTGAAACCCCTATCTGTGCGGCTACAGTTAAGGAACTGAAAGGGAAAAAGCTCGCCGTTATCCCCATCCTTCGGGCGGGGCTTGGCATGGTGGACGGCGTGCTGACAATTATCCCTGCGGCAAAGGTAGGCCATATCGGTTTATACCGCGACCCAAAGACTTTAGAGCCGGTAGAATATTACTGTAAGCTGCCGGAAGACTGCGCAGAGCGCGAAGCGTTTGTGGTGGATCCAATGCTGGCAACCGGAGGTTCTGCGGCAGAAGCAATCCATATGCTGAAAAACAAAGGCGTGAAGAATATACATTTCATGTGTATCATAGCTGCGCCAGAAGGCGTGGCGACTTTAAGGCAGGCGCACCCGGATGTGGATATCTATATCGGCGCCCTGGATGAGAAACTGAATGACCATGGCTATATCGTCCCGGGGCTGGGCGATGCGGGGGACCGCATTTTTGGCACGAAATAAGGAAAGGGGCTAGAGATGGGCAGTAAGAGGCAGGATTATATTACATGGGATGAATATTTTATGGGGGTCGCAATGTTGTCGGCAATGCGTTCCAAAGACCCGAATACTCAGGTGGGCGCCTGCATTGTCAGCGAGGACAACAAAATATTATCGATGGGATATAATGGGTTTCCTATGGGGTGTTCCGATGATGAATTTCCGTGGAATGGCGAAGGGGATCCGTTGGAAAATAAGTACTTGTATACGACGCACAGCGAACTGAATGCCATTCTGAATTACCAGGGCGGCAGCTTGGCAGGGGCAAAGCTTTATGTTTCGCTGTTTCCCTGCAATGAATGCGCCAAAGCGATTATTCAGGCAGGGATTAAGACGGTGGTTTACGACAGTGACAAATACAAGGGCACGCCGTCCGTCATAGCCTCTAAACGGATGATGGACGCTGCCGGAGTACGTTATTATCAGTACAGCCATACGGGGCGCGAAATTGAGATACATCTGTGAGTCCTTGGAGGCATGTGCAGATGATATCATTCAAAAAAATCTTTTGATATGAATGGACATTTGTGGAAGAAATAGATATAATGTTCTTTATAGCGGGTAAATTTGTATATTTTGCCTGTGGATTATTGGCTGGGAGGTGCCTCATGTGAGATATGACAAAAGCGTATACCGTTCGTTGACCCTGATTACGCAGTTTGGGATTAACATGCTGGTGCCTATTTTTTTATGTACGATTGCAGGTATTTTTCTTGGGAAAAGATTCTCAGCTGAGTGGATTGTAATACCATTATTTCTTGTAGGCGCTCTTGCGGGATTTCGCAATATTTTTATTATGGCAAAGAAAATTTACTCCCAGGAAAGCCCTTCCAGGCGCAGGGGGAGTACCAGCCATAGGGAAAGCTCTTATGGGGACGCCCAGATGCATAACGATAAGGAAAGGGACGAAAATCATGCTGAAAAGGATTAATCCGGCGCTTCCGGGGCTTCTTGCCGGAATCATGCTATATGGGGTAGTTCTGCAGCTTACCGGCATGTGGTTTGTAAATGATAAGTTCCGGTACACGGCAGGGCTGTGGATGGGAATTCTGCTGGCAATGGGAATGGCTGTCAATATGGCAGTGGTGATTCTGGATTCCGTGGACATGATGGCCTCTGGAGGGAGGGCAGTGCGCACGGGTTTTTGGTCGGTACTGCGTTATGCGGTTGTTGTCGGTGTTTTTGCGGGAGCCGGATATTTTGGGCTGGCGGATCCGCTTGTCATGTTTGTGGGTGTGATGGGATTGAAAATATCGGCTTATCTACAGCCTATATTCCAAAAAGTCATCATGCATCCGCCGAAGGAAGGTGCAGAGACACCTGGTAATCTTGATAAATCATCTGTAAATTCAGATTGATGAATATAAATAAAATATATTGTAAGGAGGTGAGAGAGTGCAGGATGCGATTTTATTGTCTTCCGGTCCGGATATTGATATTATGGTAAAAGGACTTTTTTCCTATGAATTGTTCGGACAGACCTTTTGGATTACGACAACCCATGTAAGCCTTTTGATTGTCATGGTGGTATTGACTATATTTTCCATTGCGGCAAACAGGGCTATGAAGCATGCGTCGGAAGTACCGAGCGGTTTTCAGAATGTGGTGGAGCTGATTGTGGAAATGCTTGACAAGATGGTTCACGGCGTTATGGGTAAAAGCGGAGACAAGTTTGTTAATTATATTGGGACCATATTTATTTTTATTTTGTTTTCCAATATTTCAGGGCTGTTTGGCTTGCGTCCGCCTACTGCGGATTACGGTGTGACATTGCCGCTGGCGTTGCTGAGTTTTATCCTGATTCATTTCAATCAGTTTAAATACCAGAAGCCGAAAGAAATCTGGGTTGATATGTGTTCACCGCTGCCGCCATGGCTGCCCATCTGGTTCCCCATTAACGTAATCAGCGAGCTTGCAGTGCCGGTTTCCCTGTCATTGCGTCTTTTCGCAAATATATTGTCAGGAACGATTATCATGGCGCTGATTTATGCGTTGCTGTCCAAGATCGCATACTTCTGGCCGGGTGCATTGCATGCATATTTTGACATTTTTTCCGGCTGCATCCAGACCTATGTGTTCTGTATGCTGACTATGACCTATATCAGCAACGCTATTGGCGAAGAAGAGTAGGATTTCTCAGGCTTTGCCTGACAAATGCTGGCGTATTTCCCAGCCAGGTTAAAATTATGGGAAAGCCATCGGACAAGAATCCGGGATTATATGACTTTTATTTTTTGAAAATGCAAGGAGGAATTATCTATGGATAACATTACAGGAGCAGAATTAATTAGAGCTTGTTCAGCAATCGGCGCAGGTCTTGCGGTTATCGCAGGTATCGGACCTGGTATTGGACAGGGTATTGCAGCAGGACATGCAGCATCAGCAGTAGGAAGGAACCCTGGCGCAAAATCTGACATTACTTCCACGATGCTTTTGGGTCAGGCGGTAGCAGAGACGACAGGTTTGTATGGTTTGCTGGTAGCAATCCTCTTATTATTCGTACAGCCATTGAAATAAGGCATACCTTTATGCGCAAAAAGCAGCGCAATAACAA
>CAJUFQ010000029.1:0-22418 GCA_910585625.1 uncultured Lachnospiraceae bacterium | reverse complement strand
GGAAAGCCGGAAGGCATACCTTTATGCGCAAAAAGCAGCGCAATAACAAGGAAAGCCGGAAGGCATACCTTTATGCGCAAAAAGCAGCGCAATAACAAGGAAAGGAGGATCGGCCTTGGAAGAATTATTTGGCTTAAATCCCGAGCTATTGCATAATACCCTGCTTTCCCTGCTTGCCATCCTGTTCCTGTTTACGATGATGTCTTATCTGCTGTTTAACCCGGCAAAGAAGATGCTCAAGGACAGGCAGGAGCGTATCAAGAATGATATTGATACGGCGCGCAAGGATAAAGAGGAAGCCGCTGCTGTCAAGAAAGAATATGACCAGAAGCTCAAGGGTATAGAGAAGGAAGCGGAGGAAATATTAAGTGAGGCCCGCCAGAAAGCCTTAAAGAATGAAGCAAGGATTGTGGATGAGGCGAAGGAAGAGGCGGCAAGGATTATCAAGCGCGCCAACGAAGAAGCTTTGTTGGAGAAGAAGCGTGTGATGGACGAGGCAAAACAGGAGATGATTGCAATCGCCTCCATGATGGCAGGAAAAGTAGTTGCAGCCTCTATCGATACATCCATCCAAGATACATTGGTGGATGAGACATTAAAGGAAATAGGTGAGAGTACATGGCAAAGCTAGTATCCAAAACTTATGGGGATGCACTGTTTGAGCTTGCTGTGGAATCTGGTCAGATGGATGGGATGTTGGAAGAAGCAAGGCTGATCAGCCAGATTCTCCGTGAGGACAACGAGCTTTCCAAACTGATGAATCACCCCAAAATCGTAAACGAGGAGAAAATAGGCATCTTGGAACAAGTGTTCAAGGGCAGGGTCCATGATGAAATCACAGGGCTGATGCGTATGCTTGTCTCCAAAGGCCATTACGGTGAAATGGAATCTGTGTTTGCATATTTCATTGACCAGGTAAAAGAATATAAAAACATCGGCACCGTTTATGTGACTGCCCCCATGCCGCTTTCGGACAGTCAGAAGGAGCAGGTGAAGAAAAAATTGCTGGAAACCACGAAATATGTGGAATTTGAAATGCACTATGATGTGGATGAAAGTTTGATAGGCGGCATGGTAATTCGTATTGGCGACAGAGTAATCGACAGCAGCGTGAAGAGCAGGCTGATGACTTTGACCCGGGAATTATCGAAAATACAGTTGAAAGTTGGTGAATAATTCCATGAATTTAAGACCAGAAGAAATAAGTTCCGTCATAAAAGAACAGGTGAAACGCTATGCCGCGCAGCTGGAAGTGTCCGATGTCGGTACCGTTATTCAGGTAGCGGACGGCATTGCGCGTATTCACGGTCTGGAAAACGCCATGCAGGGCGAATTGTTGGAATTTCCCGGTGAAGTATATGGAATGGTATTGAACTTAGAGGAAGATAACGTTGGTGCCGTATTGTTAGGAGACCATAAGAATATCAACGAGGGCGATACCGTTAAGACTACGGGAAGGGTGGTTGAGGTTCCGGTAGGCGATGCCATGACCGGACGTGTAGTAAATGCTCTGGGGCAGCCTATTGACGGAAAGGGGCCTATCGAGACCACGAAATTCAGGCAGATTGAAAGAGTTGCATCCGGTGTTATCTCCAGGAAATCCGTAGATACGCCGTTGCAGACAGGTATTAAGGCGATTGACTCCATGATACCGATTGGCAGGGGCCAGCGTGAGCTGATTATCGGCGACCGCCAGACAGGTAAGACAGCGATTGCCGTTGATACGATTATCAACCAGAAAGGCCAGGGAGTGAAGTGTATTTACGTTGCAATCGGACAGAAAGCCTCTACTGTTGCAACGATAGTTAAGACCTTTGAAGAGTTTGGCGCAATGGATTATACGACCGTCGTGGCTTCTACGGCCAGCGAGCTTGCGCCGCTGCAGTATATCGCGCCGTATGCAGGATGTGCGATTGGAGAGGAATGGATGGAAAACGGCGAAGACGTGCTGGTTATCTATGATGACTTAAGTAAGCATGCAACCGCGTACCGTACCCTTTCCCTGCTGCTCCGCCGTCCGCCAGGACGTGAGGCATATCCCGGCGATGTTTTCTATCTGCATTCCAGGCTTCTGGAGCGTGCAGCGAGACTGTCGGAGAAATTAGGCGGTGGGTCCCTGACGGCGCTGCCCATTATCGAGACGCAGGCCGGAGACGTTTCCGCATACATCCCGACCAATGTTATCTCTATCACAGACGGCCAGATTTACTTAGAGACAGAAATGTTCAACTCTGGATTCCGCCCGGCAATCAACGCCGGATTGTCCGTGTCCCGTGTAGGAGGCGCGGCGCAGATTAAGGCGATGAAGAAGATTGCGGCGCCTATCCGTGTGGAATTAGCACAGTTCCGCGAGCTTGCTGCATTTGCACAGTTTGGTTCTGAGCTGGACGCAGACACTACGGAGAAGCTTGCACAGGGAGAGAGAATCCGGGAAATGCTTAAACAGCCGCAGTATAAGCCGATGGCGGTGGAATATCAGGTTATGATAATTTATGCAGCAACGAAAAAATACCTTCTGGATATCCCGGTTGCAGACATCCTTCGTTTTGAGGAAGAGCTGTTTGACTTTGTGGACACGAAGTACCCGGAAATCCCCCAGGCAATCCGTACCGATAAGGAAATCAAGGAAGGAACGGAGCAGAAGCTGATTAAGGCAATCGAAGAATGTAAGGCTCAGTTTAAGTAGAAGCAGCAGAAATAGAGAGCTTCCTGCCCAGCGCAGGAGGACGGTTAGGTGGTGAATCATTATGGCGTCCATGAGGGACATTAAAAGAAGAAAAGGCAGCATACAGAGTACGCAGCAAATCACAAAAGCCATGAAGCTTGTTTCTACTGTTAAATTGCAGAAAGCGCGGAACCGTGCGGAGCAGTCCAACCCATACTTCAACCATATGTATCAGACAGTAGCCTCCATGCTTGCAAGAAGCGGCAGTATCAGCCATCCTTATTTGCAGGCCGGAGATTCGAAAAAGAAGGCAATCATTACGATTGCGTCGAACCGTGGACTTGCAGGCGGATATAATGGCAATGTCGTAAAGCTTGTCACCAGCAGCGGCATTGCCGTGGAAGACGCTCAGATCTATATGATTGGGCGCAAGGCAAAGGAACAGCTGGTACGCAGGGGCTATGAGATAAAGGCTGATTATTCGGACGTGATCGAGGGGCCTGTCTATGAGGATGCAGTTGTAATCTGCAAGGAAGTCCTAGACGCGTTCAGCAAGGGCGAGATAGGGGAAATCTATCTGGCATACACGCATTTCAAGAATACGGTAAGCCATGAGCCTACATTGCTAAAGCTGCTTCCGATTGAATTCGATGAGACGGAACTGCAGGAGGCGGACAGCAATCTGCTGATGAATTACGAGCCAAATGAAGAAGAAGCATTGGACATGATTGTTCCCAAGTACCTCACCAGCCTTTTTTATGGGGCATTGGTGGAAGCGGTAGCCAGTGAGAATGGCGCCAGGATGCAGGCGATGGATTCCGCTACAAGCAATGCAGATGAAATGATTAGTGATTTGACATTGAAATATAACAGGGCGCGCCAGGGTTCCATTACACAGGAGCTGACCGAGATAATCGCTGGTGCAGAGGCAATATCCTAAACGCATTGCGTTTAGGGATTGCCTAGATACCGCGGGGCGGTTTAGAAGAAGAAGCCGCAAAAGCGGCGAACTGTCCGCGCAGAAAAACCGTTGGGTTTTTCTGATATAATTCTTCTGAATGTAGGTTAAGCGAAAAATGGCTTAGCCTGAGGAAACCGGGCTGGAGACTTTCGGCCTGGGATAACAATTATAAGGAGTGAAATTATGGCAGAAAAGAATATAGGTAAGATCACTCAGATTATCGGCGCCGTTTTGGATATCAAGTTTTCCGAGGGCAGCCTGCCGGAGATTAACGAAGCCATCAATATTCCGCTTGGCGACGGTGGGAAAAAGCTGGTGGTGGAAGTTTCCCAGCATCTGGGTGATGATACGGTGAGATGTATTGCCATGGGCCCTACGGACGGTCTTGTCCGAGGGATGGATGCAGAGGCGACCGGGGCTTCCATCAGTATTCCGGTTGGCGAGCAGACATTGGGACGTATGTTCAACGTATTGGGTGAGCCAATAGATGAGAAGGAAGCGCCTAAGAATGTCGAATATATGCCAATCCACAGAAAAGCACCGACCTTTGAGGAGCAGGCAACCTCCACAGAGATGCTGGAGACGGGCATTAAAGTCGTCGACTTGCTCTGTCCCTACCAGAAGGGTGGTAAGATTGGGCTTTTTGGCGGCGCGGGCGTAGGTAAGACGGTGCTGATTCAGGAGCTGATCCATAACATTGCTACGGAGCATTCTGGATATTCCGTATTCACCGGTGTTGGCGAGCGTACACGTGAAGGGAATGACCTTTATTATGAAATGAAGGAATCCGGCGTTATTGACAAGACCTGCATGGTATTCGGACAGATGAACGAGCCGCCTGGAGCGCGTATGCGTGTCGGCCTGACAGGGCTTACCATGGCGGAGTATTTCCGTGACAAGGGTGGCAAAGACGTGCTGCTGTTCATCGACAATATTTTCCGTTTCACACAGGCAGGATCTGAGGTTTCCGCACTGCTTGGGCGTATGCCCTCTGCCGTAGGTTACCAGCCTACACTGCAGACAGAGATGGGTGCGCTTCAGGAGCGCATCACCTCCACAAAGAGCGGTTCCATTACCTCTGTGCAGGCAGTTTACGTGCCGGCAGATGACTTGACAGACCCGGCTCCGGCAACTACATTTGCCCATCTGGACGCGACAACAACGTTGTCACGTTCCATTGCAGAGCTTGGTATTTATCCGGCAGTAGATCCGCTGGATTCTACTTCCCGTATCCTTGACCCACGTGTCGTCGGCCAGGAGCATTTTGAAGTAGCCCGCGGTGTGCAGGAGATTTTACAGAGATACAAAGAGTTACAGGATATTATCGCAATCCTCGGTATGGACGAGCTGTCAGAAGATGACAAGCTGGTCGTGAACCGTGCAAGGAAAGTGCAGAGGTTCCTGTCCCAGCCGTTCTTCGTGGCAACACAGTTTACCGGGCTGGACGGAAAATATGTGCCGATTGCAGAGACGCTCCGCGGCTTCAAGGAAATTCTGGAAGGTAAGCATGACGATGTACCGGAAGGCCATTTCCTGAATGCAGGCTCTATTGATGATGTTCGCGCCCGCATGAAATAGGGGGTGGACACATGGCAGAGGAAAACAAGTATTTTCAGTTGCAGATAATTACGCCAGACCGCATATTTTATGAGGGAGAGGCATCCATGGTAGAGTTCAATACCGTGGATGGGGAACTGGGCGTCTATAAGCACCATATTCCACTGACGACCGTACTTGCTCCCGGAATTGTGACGATAACAGAATCCGGGGGACAGAAAGAAGCGGCCATCCATGCGGGGTTCGTGCAGATTCTCGGCGAGAAAGTGACGTTCCTTGCGGAAGTCGCTGAATGGCCGGATGAAATTGACTTGGCGCGTGCGGAGAAGGCAAAGGCCCGTGCGGAAGAGCGTCTGCGCAATCATGCGGCAGACCTTGACGTGGCGCGCGCCGAACTGGCATTAAAAAGGGCATTAGTCCGTTTGGACATAAAATGATGGGATTGGATGAAGGAGAAATATCAGGTTGATGTTTCTCCTTTTTCCTCAAGTGACAGAAATCCAGAGAAGGATTGGGAGAAATCCTGCCATTCTGGATAGAAGGACAGTAAGAGAAAGAAAAGCCATTGCAGCATAAGCAGGAATGTTTATGGGGCAATGGCTTTTACAGATTAGGGAGGGAATGCGCATATAATAATGGTATCAAAAGAAAGGAGATACTGTTATGGAGACGATGATTAACAAAACGCATATTATTGACGAGGCTGAAAATGTGGAGGGCAGAATCTGTAAATTATTATGCCGTGATATTTCCATTTCAGAAATCGTGAAATTTATCCAAACTGAAGAAAATACAATTTTTTATTTTAATGAGGAGTTGTCGGAACGGAAGGAAGGGGATAAGGATATTTATTACGCCTGGGCGGATACTGGGTATTGTTATAAAGGAGAAGCGGTATTTATTTCCATGATCCATTATTCGGGGGAATTTTGCGGGCATTTTGTGGGGACAGCTGCATTCCTGGTGAATGGGCTTATAGAGCGTAACGCGTATTCTGCCGTCAAATATAGACAGAATCTGCAAAAATTCCATAAAAAGTACAAAACCAAGGCGGCTCAGAGACAAGGCGAGCATCTGCCTGCCGTTTCGGAAGAAAGAAAAAGCACGGAGGCAGAAAGCGGCACGATTATGAAAGAGCTATTAAATAAAGCTGGATTCAAAATAGAAGAAAAGGAAGAAATAGGCGATAATGAAACAACAGTAGCTGAAAGGAAAGAGATAGGCGATAATGAAACAGCAGTAGCTGAAAGAGATGAACCGGCAGGGATAGCGGACGTTACAGAAAAAATCTTTGCTAATCTCTTATATTCAAATTGGAATTCTATTCGTGGCCTGGATCGGTATATCAAGATTATAGGCAGAAGGATAGCGCAATTAATCGCGCAGAATAAGGAGGAATATTTTGTGAAAAATAAGATAGGCAGCGTGATAATTAATTCGGGTCTGATAAATATATTTGGAAAAGATTATTTCATTCTTTATCGGTTTCATGAGAAAAGTAAGACCTATATCCCATACCGGGTGATGGAAGGAAAGAAAGATTATATCCAAAATGAATTCACAAAGGAGCAGGCTTCTGCTGAATTGAAACCTATCCAATTTATGGATAAATGCCAAATAATATTTGAACCATCGATAGATGAATTTGACATAAACCAGGAATGCTTAACACATATTATAGAAGAGAGAAGGCATAGATTTCCTGAAAATCTCCAGGAGGAGCCGGAAAATAAAATTGCCGGACAGATTATGACGTCTTTGGAAAGAGGGCTGCAGATACAGATGCGGGATCGCTCTTATGCAAAGATGTCATATTCTGGGAAAGACGGAAAGCTGTCTTGGCTGCTGCCTCTGCATGTAAATGTGGACTTCACAAAAGAGCCGGAGCTTGTGATGGTAATTCGCAAAGAAGGTGAGTTTTATGAAGTGAAGACAATCCTTCCGTATGACAATGACCTGAAAGACCGGATTACAGCGGTTTCTTTGTATAGCAGGCTATGGTAGCCTGCAGGCAGCTTGGCAGGGCCTGAGGTATATTGCCGTAAAAATTGCTTTCACAGATTAGGATGTAAGGAGAAGTATAATGGCGTCGTCATATCTGATAGAAACAGACAAAGGAGGATGCAATGAAAAAAGAAAGGTTTTTGGATTTACTTTTTGATGTCCTGAACGAACATGGGGAGGATGAACTTGAATTGAGGGATATTGACACAAATTGCCGGGAAGATTTGCTGATAATACAAACGATAGATGGAAGTGAATTTGAGGTGAAAGTCAGGAAGAGATAAACGCATTGTATGAAAGCCTTTACGGTAAGATGCATTAGCAGAAAGGAGGCATGATGGTACAGCGGCATGCGCAGCAGGCATCATGGCGGCATCTATGATTGTTATTTACAAAACATTTACAGATTCTTGTTCCATTTATGCGGCGCAGCCTCTATAATATAAACAATACAAGAATGGGATTGGGTGAGAAGTTTTATGAAGAGAATATTGGTAATCGAAGACGAGGCCGCCATCAACGACTTAATCTGCATGAACCTGGAGATTGCCGGCTATGAGCCAGCACCGTTTTTTGACGGCGCTGAGTTCAGCAGCCATTTAAAGGAACACCACGGCTATGATCTTGCGCTTTTGGATATCATGCTGCCAGGCAAGGATGGCTTTGAATTGCTGGAAGAACTGAAGGCATATGATATCCCGGTAATCTATCTTACGGCAAAGGGCGATTTGCCCAGCAAGGTTAAGGGGTTAAGGAGCGGCGCGGAGGACTATATCGTCAAACCGTTTGAGATGCTTGAGCTTTTGGTGCGGGTAGACAAAGTTCTGAGCCGCTTCCAGAAGGATACGGAGGAGATACGCATCAAAGACGTAGTCATCAATGAGCAGAAACGGACGGTCGTCAAGAATGGGGTGGAGATAGCCCTGCAGCCCATGGAATTCAACTGCCTGCTGACTTTCTGGAAATACCGGAACCGTGTGATGACCAGGGATCAGATATTGAATATCCTCTGGGGCGTGGAATTTGAGGGCGAGAGCAGGACGGTAGACGTCCATGTCGGCAACCTCAGGAAAAAACTGGATTTTGGCGATGTAATTAAGACGGTGCCCAGGGTAGGTTACCGCATGGAGGTTTCGTGATGGACATGATAAAAAAAATTGCATTTACTGCGTCAACCATGCTATTTGTGTTGGCGCAGATTTTTTCATTTTATGTGATTTTAGCCAGCAGGCAGGAAAAAATCAAGCTGTTAGAGGCACAGGAGGAAAAGGTTTTTTCCAGAGGCATTACGGACACTTTTAATGACGTCCATAAAGTAAATTATGGTGAGTCCCTGCAAGACTACGTGGTCACTTATTGCTTCAGGGACAATATGCCGGAAGGTTCGGCGCTGTTTAAGGAAGGGCGGGAGATTTATAACGGTTCTTCGTTTGCATTCGACGTCGGGAAAGTGAAGTTTGAAAAAGGGATGTCCATTCTATGTGAGCAGGAAAAATCAGACGGTTCTTATCTGCTGGTTTTTTGCGCAGAGGACAGGCTATATGGGGGAGGGGCGCAAGAAGATTCCTACCTGTGTTTTTATGTGGTGGACATTACCTTTTTATATAAAGAGAGCTTCCTGCTGGCAGTCCGGGAGATTACCGTTTCCGTCCTGGTGTCTCTTGCCATGGCTGTGCTGTTGGTATTCTTGATTAAGAAGATTACGAGCCCCCTGGAGGCTGCGAATGAGGCGCAGAGACAGCTGATTGGCAGTATGTCCCATGAGCTTAAGACGCCCCTGACAGCTATCAAGGGATATTCGGAGACGCTTCTTAGCGTCAGGCTTTCCCAGGAGCAGGAAGAAAAGGCGTTAAATTACATTAACCGAGAGAGCGGGCGACTCTCGAGGCTTTCAGAGAAAATGATGGAACTGACCAGACTATATGAACCGGAATGCCGCATTGCGTTGCAGGAAGTTCCGCTGGAAACACTGTTTGAAGCCGTGCAGGAAAATGTCAGCTATCGGCTGGCAGAAAGCGGCATAAGCCTGATTATTGAGGGAGACTATCAGGGGAGGGCGATGAAGCTTGATTTTGACCTGATGACAAGTTTCCTGATTAACCTAATCAATAACAGTATCATGGCCTCGCAGCCAGGCGGCCGAATTTATATGGGCGCCAGGGAGCATTCCCTGTGGGTACGCGATGAAGGCTGCGGGATTCCGCCCAAGGAAATCGAGAAAGTACGCAAAGCATTTTACCGTGTGGACAAATCCCGGTCCAGGAAAAGCGGGAATATGGGGCTGGGGCTTGCGTTGTGTGAGCAGATTGCAGCTGCGCATCATGGGAGGATGGAGATTGAGAGCAAGGAGGGGGAAGGCACGAAAGTTTCCTGGGTGGAAGGCTGTCGGAAGCAGAGATAAAAACAGCATCATTTGTAAGGGATTTATTTGTTTACGAAACCTTTACAGCCGAGTGAATATTTGCCCAAAAAGAACTGATAAAATGTCCCTATACAAAGAAGCCAATGAACCCAAAGTAAATTGCAGGAGGTTGTTATGAAGAAAAAATATATTTCCATGCTTGCAGCAGGCTTATGCATCACGATGCTTACCGGCTGTCAGGAAACGCCCAAAGATACGATTGTAAAACAGAAAGGCGCAGACGCCGTCAAATCATATGAAAGTGCGGAAACTGCCACAGACGGCTTGCTTCGGGAATCCCTGGGGGCTCCCATGCATTATACAAACAAAGCGTCCTATGAAGGAGGCGGGCTTGTCATTGACACGGATGCGGACGTCATTCTGCCGGAGGTGAAAGCCCTTAGTACTTATGCCGTATCGGCAAGAGCGGTCAATCAAGAGCTGATTGACACGGTATCAGACGCATTTTTTGAAGAGGCAACATTTTACAGCGCCTATACTTATAAGGAATGGACGAAGGAAGATTACCAGGAAGATATTAACCGCCTGAAAAAATACAAGTCAGAGGGCAACCTCGACCCCTATGATATGGGCGTGGATGAGAATGGGCAGCCACAGTTTGATATTGACGAGCAGATTGCCTGGGCTGAACAGTCCATGCAGGAAGCCCCGGATGAGATTACGAAAGAGGAAGTGAAGCCATCCTTTGGCATGAAATATTGGACTGGGAAAGGAGAAGAACGGACGGAAGAAGTGGATGAGGATTCTTTTTACGGCGTGGCAGAGACAGCGCAGGGGACGTATGATTATAGTGTGAAATATGGGCTGGCCCCGGATATAGTTTTCAGCATTGCCAAAGACGGCCAAAAAGCTACGATAGATTCCAGGGAATTTTCCGATTGGTTAGATACCGCCTGTGTGTTAGGATCGGAGGAAAATGGGGAAAACAGGCTGACTGAGGACGAAGTAAAAGGAATGCTGGATATTTCCTTGGAAGATGCCCGCAGAGTGGCCGAAGAAAAGGTGGAAAAGCTGGGCTGGGGGCTGGAATTGTATAACTGGGATTACGCCGTGTACCACCATGGAGAAGGAGGGGTAAACAGAGACAATATATTAGACGCGGGGTATATGTTCCATTTTACCAGGAAGCTGGATGGGACGCCGGTCACATTTACCGACTCCTATGGCGGCGGGCTTGAGGATATGGACAGCACGCTGACTCCCTGGAGTTATGAGCGGTGCGATGTCATAGTCGGGGACGACGGTATCCAAAAGGTTGAAATTTTCAACCCTTATGAGATTGGCGAGATAAAGACAGAAAATGTAAAGCTGATGGATTTTGACAGCATCATAAAAATATATGAGCAGATGATGGAGGTATCTAACGCTGATATTACGGAATATGAAAATAACAGGACATACCATATCCGTAAGATTGTGCTGGGCTATAGCAGGATTTACGATCCGGCAACCGATTGCGATACCGGGCTGATGGTGCCTGTCTGGGATTTTATTGGCGGGTTTGACGCAATCACTGACGATTATAACGTAAAAAACAATGGAGAGTATTCGAACCAGAGTTTTATGACCATTAACGCCATAGACGGGACAATCATTGACCGTGAACTCGGCTATTAGGAAGATTCATATGGAATTTTTAAGACAGGCGTCTGCTATTGTGCGCTGGAATTTTCTGGGATTCCATAAAAATCCCAGAATTATCCTGACATTCTTATTTTCCTTTATCCTCTGTTTTTTCCTCAGCGACCGTGCATTGCTGGTGGCGGATTATTATGGGTCTTCCATGCAGGCGTTGGAACCGTTTATCTGGACGTTCGGGGATGCGACGTCCATCCTTCTTAGCTCATTGCTGTTGATTCTGTTGTTTATTGACTTGCCGAAACTGACGCCGTTCACGCCATATATGCTGCTGCGTACACGTAAGGCATGCTGGCTTCTGGCACAGCTATGCTACATTTTCCTGGTGACGGTCGGGTATATGCTGTATGTGCTTCTTGTCACCAGCCTGCTCTGTATGCAGAAAACGTATGCCGGGAACTTATGGAGCAAGACGGCGGCATTGTTTGCTTACTCCTCCATGGGGGATAAGTTTTCCGTGCCGTCCACGGTGAAAGTAATGGAAAGCACGACGCCTTGGGGATGCAGTATGCAGATGGTGGCGCTTCTTGTCTGCTATGCATTGACGCTCAGTTTTTTTATGTTGTATTTTCAGATGCGGATGGGCAAGAAGGCAGGCATTGCGGCCGGGCTTTGCTACAGCCTGTTCGGGTTCTTGCTCGATCCTGACACGCTGGCGAAAATCCTGCACAAAGAAGAATATGAAATGTTTTTGGTCAGGAGGATTACAGGATGGATCAGCCCCTTGAACCATGCGACTTATGGGATGCATGATTTTGGCTATGACGTACTGCCCTCTGTCGGGCAATCCTGCCTGCTGTTTCTGCTGTTGCTGTTTGCGATGTCTTTATGTTCCTTCCATATACTGAAACGGTACAATTTCAGTTCTTTTACGGGAGAGGCATAGTCAGGAAAAGAGGATTTCATGAAAGAACTGTTAAGGGAAAAAGGCCTTTGGGAGTCTTTGCTGCTGTGTATTGCAACGCTCTTTATCGGGTTCCCCTTTGATAACATCCAACCTCCGCTTGGGGAGGGTAGTTTTTTGAAATTATACCAGGAAACCTTGGATACGCAGATGGTTTTGTTTCTTCTCCCGATAGCAGCCTCGCTGCCTATGGGAGCAATCTATGTGAAAGAGTCTTCTGCCGGTTTTTTACGACTGTACATAACAAGAATCAGCCGCATGGAATATATCAGGAAAAAGACGCTGCAGATTTATGCCAGCGGCTTCCTGCCCTTTTTCCTGGCAGGGATGCTGGGGATGCTCCTTAGTTTCTTGGCGCTTTACCCATTAGAGATTCAGGGAGCGTTTCCATGGGAAGGCATGTCGGAGGCCGGGCTCATGCTGCTGCGTATCTCTTTGGCAGGCGGGATTCTTGCAGAAATTTCCGGGGTTTTTGCGGCGTTGTCCCGCAACTATTATATGGCCTATGGGCTGCCGTTCGTCTGCTATTATATGCTGGTAATCTTAAAGGAGCGGTACTTTACAAAAATGTATGCCATGTATCCGGCGGAGTGGATCAGGTGCGCGCAGGACTGGGGCGTGGATGGCCTCGGCATCTGGGTATTTTTGGCGGCGTTTTCCATTTCTGTGATGCTTTTGCATGGACTTCTGTTATACCGCTGCCTGAGTGAAATCTGAGAAAGGGGGAAAAATGGAGACTTATATCGAAATTGAACACGTTACGAAAAGGTTTAAAGAGGATATCGTCTTGCATGACGTCAGCGTTGCCATGGAGCGTGGCAAAGTCTATGGGTTTTCCGGAAATAATGGTTCTGGGAAAACAGTCCTTATGAAATGTATCTGTGGTTTCCTGCCGGTGAGCGAAGGCAAAGTCCGGGTAAACGGCAAGGTGGTTGGCAGGGAAATCGATTTTCCGGAAAGCATCGGCGTCATCATCGAGACGCCCGGATTCCTTACGAATCTTACGGGTGTACGCAACCTGGAAATCCTGGCGGCTTTGCGGGGGAAGATTGGCAGGAAGGAGATTGAACAGGCCGTCCGTAAGGCTGGGCTCGATCCGTCGCTGAAAAAGGCTGTTTCGAAATATTCCCTGGGAATGCGCCAGCGTCTGGGGATTGCCCAGGCGATTATGGAAGACCCGGAATTCCTGATTCTGGATGAGCCGTTCAACGGCCTGGATAAGCATGGAGTCGCGGATATCCGCAATTTGCTGCTTGATTTGAAAGAACAGGGGAAGACGATTATCCTTGCCAGCCATAACAGCGAGGATATCCGCATTTTGTGCGATAAAGTATTTGAAATGGATGGAGGAAGGATGCGGGAATTATGAGAAGGAGAAAGGTTTTTGGTATTGCCCGGTGGTTGCTTGTCCTGGCAGCGCTGCTGGTTTCTTGCGGCCTATGGGAAGCGGGAAGTTATGTGAAGGCCGGCGCAGCTGCCGAAGAGCAGGGGGCAGGGGCTATTTCCATTGACAGCCGCCGTTGCTATGAAGGGATGGACGCGCCGTTTGCCAAGGGGTATGAGCCTTCCGTTGCAGATGATATGATGACGCTTGTGATTCCCTTTGTCTCTGATTCGAATATGGAGAAAAAACGCATTACGGTAGGCGTTGGCTTTGAAAGCGGGCAGGAGTGCCCGTTCTATTATAAGAATTACCAGAAACAGGTGAAGATGTCTGGGGAAGGAGTTTATCTGTACCGTTGCCGCCTCAAGCTGAAAGAGAATCGGGTCAATGGGCAGTATCCGTTGTATTTGTGGGCGGAAGGGAAAGAAGGAGGCAATCTGCTCCGTCAGGAGTTCACAGTTTATATAGAAATCACAGATGGCAGGACGAAAGTGACAGAGGAAGTTCCGGGAAACGGCACGCCCGGGGAGGGCGGACAGCCAGAGCCAGATGGGATTCCAGGAGATGACGGGATATTTTCGGGGGATGAGGGGACGCAGTTTGGACAAGAGGCAGGCGGCGTTGCCCAAGCGGAAGAGGAAAAAAACAGCCAGCCCAGGCTGATGGTCACGGCAAACAGCCTGCAGGGAAATATCCTGGAAGCGGGGAGCAGCACAGTCTGGAGCATTGCGCTGCAAAATTGCAGCAGGCATAACAGTGTCGAAAATGTGAAGATAACGCTGTTGTCAGAAAGCAAAGATATTGTTTTTGAAAAAAATGCATGGTATTTTGAAAAGACAGCGCCTAAGGCGACCATGGATCTTTCTCAGAGCCTTACCGTAGCGAAGAAAGCCCCTGCAGAGCCGGTGCAGATGCAATTCCAGATTGAGTATGAAGATGGAAAGGGTACAAACTACACGTCGACAGAGGAAATCAGGCTTCTTATCTGCCAGCCCCAGCAGGCAAGGCTTGCCAATCTTTCCTTTCCCGCGCAGGTCTATGCGTCAGACACGGAGTTTTTAAGTTTCCAGGTGCAGAATACCGGATTGTCCGCAATTTACAATGTGACAGTACGGCTGGAGGGGAAGGGATTGTTTCCCCAGCAGGAAGTATTCCTTGGAAATATTGATGGCGGCGCTTCGGCAGACGGCGAGCAGAAAGTCTTTGTGGGAACCCTGGACATGGATGCGGAGGGAAATGTACTGGAAAACGGCGGCGAAAAATATGGCGATACCTCAGGGATTGTAACCTTATCTTATGAGGATGAGCAAGGCCGGGTGACGGAACAGAGGGTGGAAATCTGTACATCTGTCCAGAAAGCGGATACGGAGGAACTTCATATCGAGGAGCCGAAGCCGAAAACAAATCAGTGGTGGGCTACCATTTTGTTTTTCGTCATAGCCACATTGGTTCTGGTGATTATCTGGCTGTACCTGAGGATGAAACATTATCAGAGGATGAGAGCATGAAGGAGCGAAATATATATAAAGAAATTGTTTTTGGAGCCATGGGCTGTATGCTTATCGCCTTGGCAGTGCAGGCGGTGAAGTTCTGGCTTGCGCAGCAGAAAGTGTATGAAATCATGATTCAGTCGCAAACAGAGCTTACGGAAGGTACCGTAAAGGAACTGGCAAAGATAGAGGGGCTATATCAATTTAATCCCATGTCTTCCTGTCAGGTGACGCTGCGGCTGGACGAGTATACACTGGAGGCAACGCTGACAGGGATTGAGATTGACCGTTATCCGCTCTCCTTCCAGGCGGCGCAGGAAGAAATCGTCCTGGGAAATACCCCGGTATTATTTTTGGGGAAGGAGGCATTTGCCGCTTTTGTGGACAGTAATGGCAATGGGCCGGGAAAAAGCAGGATTGCCCAATGGACAGAAAAGTACCAGGATTTGGAGTTGGCCATAGCGGATGAAGGCGGCAAAGGACGGGGCGCCAAAATCGGCGGAATTCTTGCACAGCCGGTCGCTGGGATATATATAGATGGCAAACAGATGCAGAGCTTATATGGAGAATTTGCAGAGACATACGGCGGATGTGCGAAAATTCAGGGGCGCAGAAATATGGAGAAAGCGCAGGAAATCCTGTCTGGCGCAGGGTTTCGTGTGGAGTGAATCTGTGGCGTGCCCATGACTGCATTTTCGGAGCCATATAAATCAGCAGAATGAAAGATATGTTATAAGTCAATACATATTTATTGAAATGCAATAAATATGTATTGACTTTTTGCGTTTTTGGAAATATAATAAAGATAACATGTTTGGTGATTTAGGAGGTATCAATATGACACAGAAGAGTTTAAGTAAATGGCTGAAAGGAGTCATTGTAGGAATTGCAGTCTGCGGACTGGTTATTTATGCCGTTCTGGTTCCCATGTTTGGGAAGGATTTAGCGATGGAAAACCCGGAATTCGCACACGCTTATTATCCATGGCTTGCTATCTTGTGGGTTTCGGCAATTCCCTGTTATTTGGCGCTGTATCATGGTTGGAAGATTACGGCTCGGATTGCCCGGGACAATTCTTTTTCCAAAGAAAATGCCCGCAGCCTCAAGCATATTTGTATGCTTGCGCTTACAGACGCCGCTTACTGTTTTGCGGCAAACCTTGCCATGCTTTTTTTGGACATGAGCCATCCAAGCATTCTGCTGGCTTCCCTGTTTGTCGATTTTGCGGGCGTCGCAGTAGCAGTGACGGCGGCAGCTTTATCTCACTTAGTTCTCAAAGCGGCAGAGATTCAGCAGGAGAATAAGCTGACGATATAAAGCTTCCTGGTAAATGGCGCGAGCGGAACAATCATAATTTGAGCGGGAGAAAGAAACGGTCAGGAGGAGTTTTATGGCAATTATCATTAATATAGATGTGATGCTGGCAAAGCGGAAGATGAGCGTTACGCAGCTTTCGGAGCAAGTAGGCATTACTATGGCGAATATATCAATTTTAAAAAACGGCAAGGCGAAAGCAATCAAAGTAGATACCTTGGACAAAATCTGCCGGGCATTGGACTGTCAACCCGGGGAAATCCTGGAGTGGAGAAAGGAGGGACAGGATGGAGAAGAATGAGATGCAAAACAGCAGGATAGAGAATGAAATGCAAAGCAGCGGAATGGGGAAAAATGTCAATCAAAACAGCGGCATAAGCAGACGGGGGGAAGAGAACGCCCCATATTACCTGGGAATGACGCTGATTTATAGCGTTTGCTTTGCCTTTGCATTTTACCGTAATTATATTGGTATCACGTTCCCGCTGATTACTGCGGCAACGCTGGCGGTTTGCGTGCTGTTTTTGCGGAAGAAACGGATTCCTTGGAAAAAGTCAAGCTGGCTGTATGCAGCAGCCTGTCTGCTTTTGAGTATCAGCACTGTCCTCACGGCCAATATTTTTGTCATCTTTTTCAATACTGTGGGTATTCTCCTGCTGATTACGGTATTCATGCTGCGGCAGATGTATGATGACAGGGGATGGAAGTTTGTACATTATGTGGGGAATTTGCTGTTCTTGTACCTGAACATGATACCAGAGCTGGCGGCGCCATTTATCCACCTGGCGCATTACCTGAAAAAGCACGGAAAACAAGAGAGGAAAAACAAGAAGCTAAAATATATCATGCTGGGCGTTTTGATTGGCTTGCCAATGCTTAGCATGATGGTTGCGCTTCTGAGCAGCGCAGATCAGATATTTGCGAAAGTTGTCGGCAAGACCTGGCATGGGCTGTTCGGACAGGTCATATTCTCACCAAATGTTTTTTTGGTAATTTTGCTGATGGTTTTGGGGTTTTTTGGTATATATAGCTTCCTATCCGCCGTGTCGCTGGATAATATGCCGCAATATGGAAGCGGCATGACAAAGAAAAATCCACTGACGGCAATCACGTTCCTGTCCATGGTGGCAGTTATCTATGTGGTGTTCTGCGCAATACAAGTGACATTCCTCTTTACGGGCGGGATGCTGCTGCCGGAAGGATATACTTATGCAGAATATGCCCATCAAGGGTTTTTCCAGCTATTATTCGTATGTTTTTTTAACCTGGCTCTGGTGGGAGCCTGCATGACAGTGTTCGAAAGAAACCGTATCTTAAATCTGCTTTTGCTCCTCTGCTGCGGCTGCACCTATATCATGATGGCTTCCAGCGCATTTCGGATGATTCTCTACATCCGCACATACCATCTGACCTTTCTGCGAGTGTTGGTGCTGTGGTTTCTTGCCATGCTGGCAGCTTTGCTGGCAGGCGTGGTGATTGCGCTGTTCCGTCATGGGTTTCAGCTGTTTTATTATTGTGTGGGAACTGTCGCAGTATTTTATCTGGTATTTTCTTTTATGAAAACAGACGCCCTCGTTGCGGAGTACAATGTGGCTCAGATAGGGGAAGATATCAGCTATGAAGATTTGAAATATCTTGCAGGATTGTCTCTTGATGCCGTTCCACTCCTGAGCCGATACAATTTTGAGCATGAGAATTGCCGAAAGGATGAAGGGAGGTATGTTGAGGAATACGATTACTATGCACTTGAAGTGAACTGGTATTACGACTCTTGGGAAGATGCGCAGCAAGGCTGCAGACGCTGTCTGCTGAACCGGAAATTCCGCCGTGTTCTCGAAGATACGGAGGGCATGGATATAAGGACGTTCCATCTGTCGAAATATCTGGCACGAAAAGTTGCCAGGGAGTACTGGAAACCGTAACCGATTCCTTGACATCAGCCATAAACCTTTATATAATAAACAGCGGACGAATGACACCTTACTTTCTGATGTTCCGAAATAATAGTCAGATCTCGTTGCTCGTGGGGAGAAAAGCGCAAGAAGAGCCTGAGGCATAGAAAAGAGGGCGTAACCGTGAAGGATTATACTGTAATGCATATCCTGGAACTGTATCATATATATAAAGGTATGGATCAGCAGGAAAAATGTGCTTTTTACCAACATAAATGTGAGTATTACCAATTTTTTATCAAACTCATTCTGGTTATGGCCAGTTTTGCATCGCTTACGTACCTTGTGTCGGATTATCAGCTGAATGGAAATACCATTTTACCTACATTGATTCCGCGCACATTCGTTTTAGTTCCGCTGTTTTTGTATATTATGTTGGAGCCAAAGGCGGAAAGTTATAAGGCAAAGGCATTTTTAAATTACCTTCTGCTTAATCTTATAGTTTTCGCAACTATCTGGTCTGTTTATCATCTTGAGATTAAGACGCATTTCAGTGAGGGCGCTACCATCATGAATTTTATTTTCCTGATGTGCTGCCTGGGAGCGAGGCCCTGCTATGGGCTGATGGGTTATGGTGTGTTTTTTGCAGAGATACTGATATCGCATCAGTTTAACCATTATGAGAACCTGGATGTGATTTTATCACTTAATGTTCCATGCTGCGTGGGCATTATGTTTGTTCATTGCATCCTCAACCTGGGGGAATTTGAACGATATCTGACATCCAGGAAGCTTGAGCATGCTTTGATTACAGATCCACTGACCACAGTGTATAACCGTCATCGTATGAACCAGCTTTTAGAAAACAATCAGATTATCAGCGACCAGGAACAAATCTCGCTGATTATGCTTGACGTTGATTATTTTAAGGCGATAAACGATACTCATGGCCATTTTGCCGGCGATCAGGTGCTTCACTTTCTGGGGACGACGCTGATGCAGGAAATCCCCGAGAGCGGGACGGTCATCCGTTTCGGCGGCGAGGAGTTTATCATTATCCTGCCAGGGTTCTTGCCGGAGGAGGCTTATGAAAAGGCGGAAGAAATCCGCGTTAAGATTGCGACGTCGGAGGAAAGTCCCTTTAACTTCCATGTTTCGGCAGGCGTGGCGGGTTACAATGGCGATTTTGATAAAGCTGTCAAAGCGGCGGATCACGCGCTTTATCATGCGAAAGAGATGGGGAGGAACCGCGTGTTCTGGGAGCGGGAGTTTCAGGCATAGGAGGCAAAAGGCAATGACGAGGAGGACATGATGATTCGTACTATCCAAACAGAAGAAATTACAAGGAATATTCGTGAAATGTGCATAGAGGCAAACCATTATCTGTCCCCGGACATGGAGAAGGCCCTAAAGGATGCGGCACAGGCAGAAAAATCGCCTTTGGGGAGGAAAATATTGTGCCAGCTCCAGGAAAACCTTGCCATTGCAGGCGAGGAAATGATTCCAATCTGCCAAGATACCGGCATGGCCGTAATCTTTGCAGAGGTTGGGCAGGAAGTACATTTGGAAGGGGGGCTTTTGGAGGACGCCATCAACGAGGGGGTTCGTCAGGGCTATAAGGAAGGGTTTCTGCGCAAGTCTGTCGTAGGGGATCCGATTGTGCGGGAAAATACCAAAGACAATACGCCGGCAGTCATTCATTATTCGATTGTGTCAGGCGATAAGGTCAAGCTTACATTAGCGCCTAAAGGGTTCGGCAGCGAGAATATGAGCCGTGTTTTCATGCTTAAGCCGGCAGATGGAATGGAAGGCGTAAAGCAGGCGATTTTATCTGCGGTAAAAGACGCCGGGCCGAATGCATGTCCGCCGATGGTTGTGGGAGTAGGAATTGGCGGGACTTTTGAGAAATGCGCGCTGCTTGCCAAGCAGGCTTTGGCCAGGCCGCTGGATGTGCGTTCCCAGATTCCTCACGTGAAGGAATTGGAGGAAGAAATGCTTCGAACTGTCAATGGCCTGGGGATTGGGCCGGGAGGGCTCGGAGGAACGGTCACAGCCCTTGCCGTTAATATCAATACGTACCCTACCCATATTGCCGGACTTCCGGTTGCCGTTAATATCTGCTGCCATGTGAATCGCCATGTGGTGCGGGAAATCTGAATATGAAGAAAGAAAAACATGGGAACGATGTTGGATTTGTCTTCTGATGAGGACAGAATGGAGATGTAACTATGGATAAGCATATATCGACGCCAATCGACGCAGAGACGGCCGGTGGACTTCATGCCGGGGATTACGTGTATGTATCAGGGACTGTTTATGTGGCAAGGGACGCGGCGCATAAGCGTTTTATGGAAGCCTTAGACAGAGGGGAAAACCTGCCGTTCCCGGTTGAAAACGCAGCAATTTATTATATGGGGCCCTCCCCGGCCAGAGAAGGGCGGCCCATCGGTTCGGCAGGCCCTACCACGGCGAGCCGCATGGATAAATATGCGCCATGTCTGTTGGATTTAGGGCTGAGAGCCATGATTGGCAAAGGAAAACGTACGCAGGAAGTTATCGATGCAGTTGTCCGCAATCAGGCTGTTTATTTTGCGGCGGTGGGCGGTGCAGGGGCGCTCCTGTCGAAATGTATTCAATCATCAGAACTTGTCTGCTATGGAGACCTGGGTGCAGAAGCCGTCCTGAAATTGGAGGTTGCGGATTTCCCGTTAATTGTAGTAGTGGATGCAAGAGGGAATAATCTGTATGAGACTGCGACCGGAGATTATGCGGAATAGTGTGAGGAGAAATCATGCAGTGTCCGTGTGAATAATCTGATTAAGGCGTCAAGAGGAATGGTTTTCTCTTGACGCCTTATGCTGTCGTTGGTTATAAGGAAACGTCTATCACTTCGCCTTCTGGAGTGACGGGGGCTTCCGTTGGCTGTACCGGCATCTGTACGCCGGAGATTTCCAGGGTAACGGAAGGGGCGGAATAATTCTCTGTGGAAAGTTCCTGGCGTTCTCTTTCCAGCTTGTTAATCATGGCCTTTAGGTATTTCATGTCAGCTTCCATGATTTCCCGAAGCTCATCAGAGCGATGTTTCTTTTTCAGACGGTCAAGGTCTTCCGGTTCCAAGTCCTCCAGTTTTGCTTCGCCCATAAATTCATCGGCCAACTCTTCAAGTTCCATAGCCTCCATCATCTGGTTCATCATTTCATTCATGGCTTCTGTCATGAACTCGCTCATGATATCCTGGTATTCTTGTATCATCTGATCGAGTTCCAGTTCCTTTTCCTCTTGCTCCTTCTCCTCCTCATCCGGCAAATCCGGCATTCCGTTTCCGTCTTCCTCAATAGGGGTATTGGGCTTCTGCTTTGCCTCCATCTCTTCTTCTAAATGTTTCATTTTCTTCTTGGCAATCCGCAGCATTTTCTTAGCGTGTATAATGGCATGCCGAAGCTCAGTTTCGTCGTAATCATCATTGTCAATGTTCCTCTGAAGCATTGCGACCTTTCCGCGGGCTTTTGTGGCAACCATCTTGGCAATGTTCGGAGTCTTTGCCATCATGATTTGATTTGAAATGGATTTGAAACTATACTGCAGACGTTTTTTCTTTCCTTTCTTAGGAGAGGAAAAACTGACGGTGGCAACTGTGTTGCCGTTTAAGTCTTTTATGCGTGTTACTTTTTGGGCGGTGTTTCCGCCAATCATCATACTCATGCTCTCATCCTCCTTGATGCAGGCATTTAATATATGGTTATTTCCTGCCGTTCTATTTGGTAATTCCTTTTACCGTATGTATTTGTGCCTGATAAATATTTATGTTTATTTTAAAGTATATCGGCAGTTTGCGTGGGAATCTTTAGATGAGTTTTGCGTTTGGGCCTTGCGCTTCTCGGGGCCGGAAAATGTTTTTCGGACAATCTTAAAAAAAAGAAAAAAAGGTGTTGACAATGCAGGGTTTTTTTAGTAATATTATTTATGCGCTGTGGCGCAAATGACAATTTTATAAGAAAATGTCAGTTCGGAGAAATACTCAAGAGGCCGAAGAGGTGCCCCTGCTAAGGGTATAGGTCGGGTAACCGGCGCGAGGGTTCGAATCCCTCTTTCTCCGTTCCGTGTTTTCCAAAATAGAGTTGTTATTTTTTTGAAAAAAGTGCTTGACAGGAACAGGACAGCATGATATACTATGTAAGCTGTCGCTG
>CAJUFQ010000028.1 GCA_910585625.1 uncultured Lachnospiraceae bacterium | reverse complement strand
TAAATGCCGCAATAAGTGGTGGAACAGCCACCCGGACCAGATAGAACGGAAGGCACGTTATGAATTCGTGTGCGCTTACTGCAAAAAGCCGTTCACGGCCTACGGCAATGCCGGCAGGAAATACTGCTGCCATGCGTGTTATGTGGCTGACAGGTTCGGAGGTGGCGCAGATGAGTGAGGAGCAGTTCCAGAATGAAAAAATGTACCACGCCACCATGAACATAGCGAAATCCCTCATGGAACAGGGGGCAATGACGGCAGAGGAGTACGGTCAGATTGATACAATTTTCCGGGAAAAATACCGCCCGATTTTGGTTAGTTTACAGACCGAAATGAGTGGATATAAAGCCGATTCTATGGCATCATGTGACACTGACAAGGAGGGATGATATGCCGAGAATCAGCGTAATCGGGCAGGTTCTGCCGGAACTGAAAAAGAGGAAGAGGGTGGCGGCTTATGCCAGGGTGTCGATGGAGACGGAAATGCTCCTCCATTCCCTTTCCGCGCAGGTCAGCCATTACAACGGATTGATACAAAAAAATCCTGATTGGGAGTTTGCGGGCATATATGCGGATGAGGGCATCAGCGGAAGAGACACAAGCCACCGCGATGACTTCAACAGGCTGCTTGCGGACTGCGATGCCGGGAAGATTGACATGGTGCTGGTAAAGTCCATCAGCCGTTTTGCGAGGGATACCGTGGATACTTTGACAGCAACGAGGCACCTGAAGGAGCTTGGGATTGATGTTTATTTTGAAAGGGAACACATCCATTCCATTTCTGACGAAGGGGAGCTGCTGCTCACCCTGCTCGCGTCCTTCGCACAGGAGGAATCGCGCAGCATTTCCGAAAATGTGAAGTGGGGCATCCGGAAACGGTTTGAACAGGGCATCCCGAACGGGCATAAAGCGCCATACGGATATGAGTGGGACGGGGAAATGTACCGCGTCATACCGGAGCAGGGGGAGGTCATAAAGGAGATTTTTGCAAAGTACCTTTCCGGCACATCTGCCTATGGGATTGCAAAGGAGCTTTCAAAGCGGGGCATCACGGGGCAGAAAGGCGTGCCGATGGACGACTCCACCATCAAGTTCATCCTCACGAACCCGTCCTATACGGGCTCCATGCTCCTGCAGAAGAATTATATTTCCGAGGGGCATACGAGGAAAAGGAATAAGGGCGAGCTGCCCATGTACATGGTGGAGGGTATGTTCGAGCCGCTCATCCCGCAGGCAGATTTTGAAAAGGCGCAGCTCATACGGGAGCAGCGGGCGGATGCCGCCGCCAATAAAAACCCCACGCTCACGGCTTTTTCAGGACTGGTGAAATGCGGGGAATGCGGCCGTTCGGTGAGCAGGCGCACCACAAAATACGGCAAGAAATGGAACTGCAATACCAGGGAGCGCAAAGGGAAAGATGTGTGCGGGCTCCGGCCGGTCTATGAAACGGAGCTGGAGCAGGCGGCGGCCGCCGCACTGGAGCTTGCCGCCTTTGACGGGGTGGCAGTCCGGAGGGAAGTCGAGCAGATTGTCATAAATGCAGACCGCATTGAGTTCCGCATGAAAAGCGGGAAGGCAAGAGAGGTCATGCGGGCATACCAAAGAGGCCGCAGCGCATTTTCGCAGAAAATCACCTGCGGGTGCTGCGGCAGGAAACTGGAATGCGATTACTGGAAGATGGGTCCGAAAGGGCAGAAGGAAAAATATAAGGTTTGGGTGTGCCGGGGGTGTTCCTTCCGCAGGCTGCTGGATGATGAATTCCGAAAGGCAGCGGCGGAAGTCCTGGGGCGGGAGGATTACGAACCCCGCTTTGTGAAGGAGATTGCGGGAGTGACGGCATACGAGGACAGGTTTGAATTTCACTTTACGGATGGGGAGGTGGTCGAATGGCAAAGAAAGTAACAACCATACCCGCCACGCTGAACCGGTTTGACTCCAGTCCGATTGCGGTGGCGAAAAAGCGGAAGACGGCGGGGTATGCGAGGGTATCCACGGATTCCGAGGAACAGGCGACAAGCTATGAGGCACAGGTCGATTATTACACCCGGTACATAAACGGCCGGGAGGATTGGGAATTTGCCGGGGTGTATACGGACGAAGGCATCTCTGCAACGAACACAAAAAAGCGCGATGGTTTTAACCAGATGATTGAGGATGCCCTGGCGGGGAAGATTGACCTCATCATCACAAAATCGGTCAGCCGGTTCGCAAGGAACACGGTGGATTCCTTAACGACAGTACGGAAGTTGAAGGAGAAGGGCATCGAGGTTTATTTTGAAAAAGAGAACATCTACACGCTGGATACCAAGGGGGAGCTGCTCATCACCATCATGAGCTCCCTTGCGCAGGAGGAGTCAAGGAGCATTTCAGAGAACACCACTTGGGGCAAGCGGAAGCAGTTTGCGGACGGCAAAGGCAGCCTTGCCTACAGCACTTTCCTCGGATATGAGAAAGGCGAGGACGGCAGCCTGAGAGTGAACCCGGAGCAGGCAGAAACGGTAAAGCTGATATACCAGCTTTTCCTGCAGGGACTGAGCCCGTATGCCATCGGCAAGAAGCTGACGGGGCTTGGCATCAAGAGCCCCGCGGGGAAGGACACCTGGCACCAGAGTTCCGTCAAGAGCATCCTCACCAACGAGAAGTATAAAGGGGATGCGCTCCTGCAGAAGCAGTACACGGCGGACTTCCTCACCAAAAAGCGGAAGAGGAACCAGGGGGAAATCCCGCAGTATTATGTGGAGGGGAACCACGAGGCAATCATCCCTCCCGAAACATGGGAGCTGGTGCAGGAAGAGATGGAGCGGAGGAAGAGCATGGGCGCAAGGTACAGCAGCACGAGCATATTTTCCTCGAAAATCAAGTGTTCCGAGTGCGGGAACTGGTACGGCTCCAAGGTGTGGCACTCACAGGACAAATACCGCAGGGTGATCTTCCAGTGCAACCGCAAGTTCAAGAACGATAAGAAATGCCGGACGCCGCACCTTACCGAGGACGAGATAAAGGATGCCTTCGTGAAAGCCGTCAATGCGGTCATCCCGGAAAAGGATGAGCTGATAGCGAACACCAAGGTGATGATGCGGACATTATGCGACACCACGGAGCTGGAGGTGGAGCAGAGCCGGTTTCTGACTGAGACGAAGATGGTGGCGGAAATGGTAAAAAGGATTGTGGCGGAAAACAAAGCTGAAGCCATGGACCAGGAGGAATACCAGAGACGCCGCAATGAACTGGTCGCCCGGTATGAGGCGGCAAGGGACGGGTACGAAAAAGCATCCGGGGAGATTTCCGACAGGCAGGGAAAGAGGAAAACCTATATGCGGTTTATCGGCGGGCTGCAAAAGCTGGACGGCTTCTGCGGAAAGTTTGATGAGGAACTTTGGACGGCGCTCCTTGACTACGCCACGGTTTATGCCAGAGACGACATCCGATTCACTTTCAAGGCGGGGAACGAAGTGAAAGTTGATGGATAGGTAAAAATGTGTAAATTTCGCTATTTAATATAGAAAGAAAATTTTTTTCTGGGCCGGAATAATCAGTTTCCGGCCCGCATTTTTTAGGTTTAGGGGGGTGCATTTAGGGGGTGCATCGTTGAATTGTATCAATTTCGTTGTACCGATGAATCCCTGCAGCTGCGGGTATTTTCCAGACAGGAACCGCTGTACCTGTTCCAGGGCTGTGATTGACCGTCATTTGGATAAAATCAGCCGTCCGCTGCTCGATCGGATGGACATCTGCGTGGAGGTCAGCCGCCCGGCGTTAGCGGAACTTACGGCAAGGCAGCCGGAAGAGAGTTCTGCGCAGATACGCAGCCGAGTGGAACGTACACAGCGGCTTCAGCAGGAACGTTTTGCCGGATGCGGGATTTTGTACAACAGCCAGATTCCGCCTTCTGCCATGGAAGAGTGGTGCGCGATGGAGGCAGATGGGGAGAAGCTGCTGAACGAATCGTTTGAACAGTTGGAACTGACGGCGCGCGGGTATTACCGCGTGCTGCGTGTGGCCCGCACAGTTGCCGACATGGAAGGCGCAGTCAGGATTGGGCGTGCCCATATCCGTGAGAGCCTTCTGTACCGCAGCATTGACAGAAAGGTGTGGGACTGGGCATGAGGGGAAAACAAGGAGCGTATAATAAGTATAGGTACTGGCTTGCCGGCATAGCCTCTCTCCCCGGAAGGAAGAAAATTTATCTGGAAAACTATTTTGCGGAAGCAGAGGGGGTATACCATGCCGCACAGAGGGACTTGGACAGGATTCCTCTGCTGACAGACTGCGAGAAGGCAGGCATCCGGGCGGCGCAGGGGCGGACGGAGGAAGCGTTAGACGAAGCGGTGGAATATTGCGCGCTGCATGGGGTTTGCCTTGCGGTTTGGCAGGAGGCGGACTATCCAGGGCGGCTTGCGCATATTTATAATCCGCCATATGGGCTGTTTTACCGCGGGAGGATTCCAGACTGGCAAGGAAAAGCTGTCAGCGTTGTGGGATCCAGGAACTGCACCTGTTATGGGCGACAGGCGGCAGAACATATCGGGCGGGAACTTTCGGCCGCCGGCGTATTGGTCATCAGCGGGATGGCGGCAGGCATTGATGGGGCTGCCCAGAAGGGAGCCCTGCAGGGGGCAGGGGGGACCTGCGGCGTGCTGGGTACGGGCGTAGACGTCTGCTATCCTGCCGGGAACCGGGAATTGTTTGGGCAGATTGCCAGGGAGGGATGCTTAGTTTCCGAATACCCTCCCCATATGCGCCCATTTGCCACGAACTTCCCGCAACGCAACCGCATAATCAGCGGGCTGTCCGACGCCGTGTTGGTGGTGGAGGCCAGGGAAAAGAGCGGTTCCTTGATTACGGCAGACTTTGCGCTTGAGCAGGGGAAAGATGTTTATGCCGTGCCTGGGAGGATATCAGACCTGTCCAGCCAGGGGACGAACCGCCTAATCCGGCAGGGTGCAGGAATATTTCTAAATGTGGAAGATTTTTTGGAAGAGATGCATATTTTTACAGAAACAGAAGAGAATTCATGCAAAAAGAAAAAATTATCCCTTGAAAATTCAGAGAGGTTGGTGTATAGTTGTCTCGATTTGACTCCCAGGAATCTGGAAGAGCTTTTAGCGGAAACCGGATTAAGCCTGGGAGTATTGACGGAAACATTGGGGACATTAAGGGAGAGGGGCATTGTCTCTGAGATTTATAAGAATTATTATGTCCATTCTGATATAAATTAGGGAGGAGCAGATACATGGCAAAGTATTTGGTTATTGTGGAATCGCCGGCAAAGGTGAAGACTATCAAGAAATTTCTGGGAAAGAACTATGAGGTGGTGGCGTCAAACGGGCATGTGCGTGATTTGCCGAAAAGCCAGCTTGGCATAGATGTGGAGCATGATTATGAACCGAAATACATCACCATCCGCGGCAAGGGGGACATCCTTGCCAACCTTAGGAAAGAGGTCAAGAAAGCGGATAAGGTCTATCTGGCGACGGACCCTGACCGCGAAGGGGAGGCTATTTCCTGGCATTTATCGAAGGCGTTGAAGCTGGAAGACAAGAAGGTCTGCCGCATCAGTTTTAACGAAATTACCAAAAACGCTGTCAAGGCATCGTTAAAGCAGGCGCGCAGCATCGATTTGAATCTTGTGGACGCTCAGCAGACACGCCGGATGTTGGACCGCATGGTGGGATATCGTATCAGCCCGGTGCTGTGGGCAAAAGTAAAACGGGGCCTGAGTGCCGGCCGGGTGCAGTCGGTAGCCCTGCGTATTATCTGTGACAGGGAAGAAGAGATTAATGCGTTTATTCCAGACGAGTACTGGTCATTGGATGCAAAATTTTCCATTCCGGGTGAGAAAAAGCTGCTTGACGCCAAATTTTACGGCAATGAAAAAGGAAAAATGGCCATCGGCTCCAAACAGGAGCTGGATGCCATTTTAAAGGATCTTGAGCAGGCGAAGTACCAGGTGCTGGATGTGAAGAAAGGAAGCCGGGTGAAGAAGGCGCCGCTGCCATTTACTACCAGCACGCTGCAGCAGGAAGCGGCGAAGCGGCTGAATTTCTCTACTCAGAAGACGATGCGCCTGGCACAGCAGCTTTACGAGGGAATCGATATCAAGGGGCAGGGTACCGTGGGCGTGATTACCTATCTGAGGACGGATTCTGTGCGCGTTTCAGAGGAAGCGGACGCGGCGGCGCGTGAATATATCGGAAGTTCCTATGGGGAACGATACCTTGCCCGGGCCGGGGAAGGCAAAAAAAGCAACCAGAAGATTCAGGATGCCCATGAGGCCATCCGGCCCTCGGATATCACAAGGACACCTGTAAATATTAAGGAATCCCTGAGCAGGGATCAGTTCCGTCTGTACCAGCTGATTTGGAACAGATTTACGGCGAGCCGTATGTCCAGCGCGGAATATGAGACGACATCCGTCAACATTGGGGCTGGAAACTACCGCTTTCATGTGTCGGCATCGAAGATAGCTTTTGAGGGATTCTTGTCCGTGTATACCAGCGAAGATGATGAAAAGAGCGAAAACAATGTATTGCTCAGGTCGATTGACACAGATACGAAACTTGAGCTTAAGGAAATGGAGGAAAAGCAGCATTTTACCCAGCCGCCCGCGCATTTTACGGAGGCGTCTCTGGTGAAGTCCCTGGAAGAGCTGGGCATCGGCCGTCCCAGCACCTATGCGCCTACCATCACGACGCTTCTGGCTAGGCGGTATCTGACGAAGGAAAGCCGCAATCTGTATGTGACAGAGCTGGGGGAGATTGTCAACTCCATAATGAAAGAGGCATTTACTACGATTGTGGATGAACAGTTTACGGCCAATATGGAATCCTTGCTGGATAAAGTGGCAGAGGGGAGCGTGGAATGGAAGACCGTTGTAAGGAATTTTTATCCTGATTTGGATGAGGCCGTGCAGATTGCGGAGAAAGAGCTGGAAAAAGTGGATATCCAGGATGAAGTGACGGACGTGATTTGTGATTTATGCGGCCGCAACATGGTCATCAAGTATGGGCCGCATGGCAGGTTCCTGGCATGTCCGGGATTTCCTGAGTGCCGCAACACGAAACCCTACCTGGAAAAAATTGGCGTAGAATGTCCGAAATGCGGGAAAGAGGTCGTCTTGCGTAAGACGAAAAAAGGCAGGAAGTATTATGGATGCGAGGCAAACCCAGACTGCGATTTTATGAGCTGGCAGAAGCCTTCTAAGGAGAAATGCCCAAATTGCGGCGGGTATATGGTGGAGAAAGGGAACAAGCTGGTGTGTGCGGATAACCAGTGCGGCTTTGTAAAAGAAAAGCAGAAATAGTAAGAAAATATAAAAATAGTTTTGAAAATAGCGAAAAAAACAGAAAGCTGTTGTGTTTTTGTGAGAAATATGATATTCTTATTAAAAATATGGAGGATTTAGAGAGGGAAGTACGATGTTTGGTCGGGAGGTATCACCATGAGTGTCCAATTATTAGACAAGACTAGGAAGATTAACAAGTTGCTGCACAATAATAATTCCTCGAAAGTTGTTTTTAACGACATTTGTGAAGTCCTGACAGATATTTTAGACTCTAATATCCTGGTGATTAGCAAGAAAGGCAAGATTTTAGGGATTGGCAGAAGCAGGGAGACAGGAGATATCGGAGAACTGATTGCCGGGGAAGTCGGAGGATTCATTGATTTGCTGCTGAACGAACGGTTGTTAGGGATACTCTCCACGAAAGAGAATGTCAATCTGGAGACGCTGGGCTTTGCCTCTGATGAGGTGAGCAAGTATCAGGCAATCATAACCCCTATAGACATCGCGGGGGAACGCTTGGGGACGCTGTTTGTATACCGGCTTGAGAATCAATATGACATTGACGATATTATATTGAGTGAATATGGGACTACGGTTGTGGGATTGGAGATGATGCGTTCCGTCAACGAGGAGAGCGCCGAGGAGAGCCGCAAGGTACAGATTGTCAAATCGGCAATCAGCACCCTTTCGTTTTCGGAATTGGAAGCAATCACCCATATTTTCGAAGAGATGGAGGGCAAGGAAGGCATCCTGGTTGCCAGTAAGATTGCCGACAGGGTGGGGATTACCAGAAGCGTCATCGTGAATGCGCTCCGTAAGTTTGAGAGCGCGGGAGTCATTGAGTCGCGGTCTTCCGGCATGAAGGGGACATACATCAAAGTACTGAATGACGTGGTCTTCGAGGAGCTGGAAAAGATTAAAAAGGATCATATCAAAAACAATTAAATATACAAGATAGCCTCGTGTCTGCGGAAAGGGGCCGGAGATGAAACAGCTGAACGGAATCGGCGGTGGAAGTTAAAAGGGAATTTGCATAAAAATTGCAGATTTCTTTTTTTGCCTAAAAGTACGGCAGCGGCGTGTTCCCCTGGGCGGACTGCAGATGGAAAATATTTGCCTGGAATATCTTCCATTCTATGGACATAAGATGGAAAAAAGACCCATGGGAAGCTATGGAAATCTTTTTTCAGATATTTCCTCAGATAGGAGGCTGATTCCATGTATTTGTGTTTCATTCGACACATAAACACAATATCATGTAAATTTTACTATGAAATTACAAAAAATACTTGCAATAAAAGGCCATTTGCGATAATCTATAATAGTATTAAATCGTATATGGAAAAGAAGGCGATAAGAGAAATGGAAGGAGCAATATTATGTTAACCAGTGGGATTTATGATTATATCGATGTGTTAAATAAGGGTGCGGATGCGGCGTGGCTGCGAGAGACCGCTATCAGCAACAATATTGCTAATGGGGATACGCCAGGATATAAGCGGCAGGATGTGGATTTTGAAGGAATCCTTGAGCGGGAGCTGGGAAGTTCAAAATATATTTCCCTGGACGAAAAAGTAAAAAACATTCATATGGATCACCTGAACGCTGAGATTTATACAGACGCGGCAGGGTATTCTTACCGTTTGGACAAGAACAACGTGGATCCGGAGCAGGAACAGGCGGAGCTGGCATCGGTCAGGATTAAGTACAATGGCCTGGTTGACAGCATGAACAAGGAGTTTGCCAGGATAAAAAGCGTGATTAAGTAAGTTGAAAGGTTTATAAAGAAAACGCCAGATAAGGCAGAAAACAGGGAGGTAAGGTTATGTCATTGTTTCAGTCATTTAATATCAATACATCCGGCTTGACGGCACAGCGGTTCCGTATGGATGTGATATCTGAGAATGTTGCGAATGTGACGACTACGAGGACGGAGGACGGGACGCCATATACGAGGAAGATAGTGACTTTCCAGGAGAAGCGGACAACGCCGTTCAGCAGGGTTCTGGAGAATACAAGAGAAGCTTATATGGGTAACGGCGTTAAGGTCAGCCGTGTGTCCGAGGACACGGAGAGTGAATATATCATGAAATATGAGCCTTCCCATCCGGATGCGGACGAAAATGGCTATGTGTCTTATCCGAATGTGAATATCATTACCGAAATGACGAATATGATTGATGCCAGCCGTTCTTATGAGGCGAACCTTACTGCGTTTGAGACCAGCAAGGCAATCGCGCTTAAAGGCTTAGAGCTTGGCAAGTAGAATATCAGGGAGGCTTTTTAAATGGATATTTCAGCATTAAATAATGTAGTTCCCAGTTATCTTACCGGGGTTGCCGATACAGCCCAACAGATAGGTTCGCAGGATAAGGAATTCAGCGGTATCCTGCAGTCTATGATGAATATGTTGAATGAGGCGAATGACGCGCAGAACAAAGCGTCTGAGGCAGAGATGCAGTTTGAACTGGGGTATGCGACCAATACGCATGATTTGAATGCGGCCCAGACGAAAGCTGACATTGCCCTGAATTATACTATCGCGGTCAGGGACCGGATGTTGGAAGCATACAAAGAGATAATGAATATGCAGGTTTAATTATATTGAAAATTGAATTGGTAGGAGATGCATATGCAGGAGAGATTGAGAAACATGCCCAAGCAGATGTTGGGATGGTGGAATAAATTTTCAGTAAAGCAGAAAACACTGATTGCCAGTATTTGCCTGGTGGTCGTAGTTGCTTTAGGAATTCTTGGTAAAGTGCTGACGACTCCCACAATGGTGCCTATCAGGACTTGCGACAATACTAAGGAAGCGGGGGAAGTCAAACAGCTGTTGGATGGTGAAGGTATAAAATTTGATGTTTCCAGCGATGGGCTGAGCTTTTCCGTGAAAGCGCAGGACGAAGCGGATGCAGCCATCCTTCTGGGAGCTAATGGCATACCGGCTTCGGGATATGATATTAACAATGTGTTTGAGGGCGGATTCAGCAACACAGAAGCAGATAAGGCGAAGAAATACCAGCTCTATCTGGAAGACAGGTTGGCAAAGCAGCTGGAAATGCTTGACACGGTGGACAGTGCGACGGTAAAGCTGAGTATGCCGGTCGATGACGGTACGGTGTTGGCATTGGAAGAAGATACATATGCGGCGGTTAAGCTTTCCCTTTCTGAGGAAGTAGACGAAGAGTGGGCGAGCGGTCTGGCAAAATGGATTGCCACGGCGATTGGAAATGACAATACGGATGATGTTTCCATCATGGATAGTTCGGGCGAAGTACTGTTTTTGGGGGGCGATACTTCCACTACGGTAGGAGTGGCAAGTGGACAACTTTCCTATAGGGCAAAAGCAGAAAATATGGTGAAAAGCCAGGTCAAGGATGTGATTCTGGGTACCGGGGTATATGACAGTGCATCGGTCGGCTTGAATCTGGATATCAATTTTGATGAGAGGGAAGAGACAGATAACAACTATTATACGCCGGAGGGTACAGACCGTGGGCCGGTATCAAGCGAGAGGCTCTACGATAAAGAGGCTAGCGGAGGTGACGGAGGCGTTCCCGGAACCGATACGAATGATGGCGATGACACTACCTATGTGTTTCAGGACGGCGCATACAACAACGAGACTATCTCTGAATCAGACAGGAAATATAATACCAGCCAGCGCGTGACTACGACAAAAGGCGGCGTAGAGATTAATCCTGAGAATTCTTCTATCACGGTTGTAGCAAACCAGAATATGTATTATAGTGAAGCTGCACTGCGGGCGAGCGGCGAGCTGGACGATATGACCTTTGATGAGTTTGTGGCGGCCAATCGTGATAAAGTTAAGCTGGATGTAGACCAGGATTTTGTGCAGATGGTGGCAATGGCGACCGGGATTGCAGCGGAGAATATTGTGATTGTGGCATATCAGGTGCCATTCTTCGAATATGATGGCGGCGGAAGCCAGAATATCATGGACTATCTTCCTATTATAATTGCTGTCATAATCATGCTGATGTTAGGTTATGTGGTATTCCGCAGTACGAGGAAAGAACAGGTACTTGTGGAGGAAGAGCCGGAGCTTTCTGTGGAATCCTTGCTGGCTTCTACGAAGGAAGCGGAAGACTCATTGGAGGATATCGGGTTCTCGGAGAAGTCTGAGACACGTGTCCTGATAGAAAAATTCGTAGATGAAAACCCAGAGGCTGTGGCATCGTTGCTTAGGAACTGGTTAAACGAGGAGTGGGAATAAGATGGCAAATTCAGAAGAATATACAGGAGTCCAAAAAGCGGCGATATTGCTGATTGCATTAGGGCCGGAGAAATCAGCCTCAATATTCAAACATTTAAAAGAAGAGGAAATTGAAGAACTGACTTTGGAAATTGCCAATACCAGAAGCATTTCCCCGCAAACGAAAGAAGATGTGCTGAATGAGTTTTACCAGGTGTGTCTGGCGCAGCAGTACATTGCCGAAGGCGGTATCGGATATGCGAAAGAACTGTTGGAGAAGGCGTTGGGAGAGGAAAAGGCACAGGGTGTCATTTCCAAGCTTACAGCTTCCTTGCAGGTACGTCCGTTCGAGTTTGTGCGTAAGACGGATCCTTCCCAGCTGCTGAACTTCATTCAGGATGAGCATCCGCAGACAATCGCCATGATTCTGTCTTACCTCTCAGCAGGGCAGGCAGCTGTGATTATTGGATCCTTGGTGCCTGAGAAGCAGGCAGACGTTGCGAAACGTATTGCCATGATGGACAGAACATCTCCAGATGTGATAAAGGAAGTGGAACGTGTGCTGGAACGCAAGTTATCTGCCTTGGTAAATCAGGATTACACCATTGTCGGCGGCGTGGATGCAATCGTAAATATTTTGAATACAGTAGACCGTGGTACAGAGAAGCATATTATGGAAACTCTTGAAATTGAAGAGCCTGAATTGGCAGATGAAATCCGTAAGAAGATGTTCGTATTCGAGGATATCCTTCTTTTGGATGACCGTGCAATCCAGCGTGTATTGCGTGATGTTGATAACAATGACCTGGGAGTGGCATTGAAGGCGGCTAATGAGGATGTACAGAATGTAATCTTTAAGAATATGTCCAAACGTCTTGCTTCTATGATTAAGGAAGACATGGAATACATGGGGCCTGTACGTATGAAAGATGTAGAAGAAGCACAGCAGAAGATTGTTGGAATTATACGTAAGCTGGAGGATTCTGCTGAGATTGTAATTTCCCGTGGCGGAGGTGATGAGATCGTTGTCTAATTTGTATAAGCAGAGGTATGTGTTTTCCGATGACTTTTCGAAGAGAGTGATTAATTCCAACGTCAAGGTGGCAGAACGGCTGGAAGAGCTTCAGAGAGAAGAGAGGATGAAGGCTCAGATACCAGATCCTCAGGGAGCTGCGGACGGATTTATGCTGGGGCTGCAGGCAGAAGAGGTAGATGCAGTTCCCAAGGAACCTGTGATTTCCCCGGAAGAAATCCGCAGGATGGCGCAGGAGGAGGCAGATGACCTTCTGAATGATGCCAGGAAACAAGCAGACATGATTCTGGCAGATGCAGACAGCGAGGCACAGGCCATCCGTGAAGAAGCCAGAAATGCAGGCTTTGAAGAAGGACATCAGGAAGGCGCTGCCAAAGCAGATGCGGAGCTGACAGAGCTTCGCGGTCAGATGGAAGAAGAACAGAGGCAGCTGAAAGAAAGCTACCGTAAGAAAATAGATGAGTTAGAACCATATTTAGTGGATATTGTCTCAGATGTGTTTGAAAAGGTATTCCATGTACAGTTTGGTGACAAAAAAGATATCTTGGTTTATTTGATTGAGAGAGTGATACTAAACGCAGAAGGGACAAAGGAGTTTCAGGTAAGGGTAAGCCGTGCGGACTATGAATTTGTGGAGAGCCAGAAAGATGCGATATCTGCGCAAGTTGGGGCATCTATTGGCATAGAAATCATGGCAGATGCATCCTTGCAGGAACACCAGTGCATGATAGAGACGGATTCCGGTGTGTTTGAATGCGGACTGGATATCCAGCTTGAAAATCTGCTCAAGACATTAAAGTCATTAAGTTTGTGAGGGAAATAATGTGACATATGATTTGGACAAATACCGACAGTTAGCAGACGAAAATTATTATAGACATTTGGGAAAAGTAGTTAAAATTGTAGGACTTACGATAGAGTCTGTAGGGCCCAATGCCAAACTGAGTGACTTGTGCAGGATTGTTATTGACAAAGACAAGGATATTTTCATTATGGCAGAAGTGGTAGGTTTCCGGGACAAGAGACTGCTCCTTATGCCTTATGAGAGTGTGGAAGGGTTAGGAGTAGGATGTATCGTAGAGAATACGGGACATCCTTTGTCTGTTTCTGTAGGGGATGAAATGCTTGGGCATACCTTAGATGGCATGGGAAGGCCTACTGATGTGGAATCGTTGACATTGCCACAGGAATATCCGGTAGATGCTCCGCCGCCTGACCCTATGGAGAGGGTAATTATTGATGAAGTCCTTCCTTTGGGAGTTAAGGCTGTAGATGGGTTGATTACCGTGGGCAAAGGGCAGAGAATTGGTATATTTGCCGGTTCCGGTGTGGGAAAAAGTACCTTGCTCGGTATGTTTGCCCGGAATACCCGTGCGGACATCAATGTAATTGCGCTGATTGGCGAGCGCGGCAGGGAAGTACGAGAATTTATTGAGCGGGACATGGGAGAAGAAGGAATGCGCCGTTCTGTAGTAGTTGTGGCGACGTCTGACCGTCCTGCATTGCTCAGGCGTAATGCAGCCAAGACAGCGACGGCGATTGCGGAGTATTTCCGGGATCAGGGCAAAGATGTGCTTCTGATGATGGACTCCTTAACACGATTTTCAATGGCTCAGCGTGAGATTGGACTTGCCTCAGGTGAACCCCCGGTAACAAGGGGATATCCGCCAAGCGTTTATTCTGAGATGCCGAAACTCTTAGAGCGTGCAGGCAATTCAGACAAAGGTTCCATTACCGGGCTGTATACCGTCCTGGTAGACGGAGACGATTTTAACGAACCGATTACAGACACTGCGAGAAGTATTTTAGATGGCCACATTATGTTGGACCGCAAGCTGGCGCACAAGAACCATTATCCGGCGATTGATGTGCTTCAAAGTATCTCCCGTGTCATGAGTTCTATTGCAAAGCCGGAGCATAAGGCTACGGCGGGCAAGCTGAAAAATGTGCTTGCGACTTACCAGGAGGCAGAAGATTTGATAAATATTGGGGCATATAAGAAAGGTTCTAATAATAATATTGATTATGCCATCGAGAAAATCGATGGGGTCAATGAATTCCTTCTGCAGGAGACGCATGATAAATTTTCTTTTGAAGAGATATTGGATATGATGGAACAGATTTTTTAGGGAGTCTGGATAGACCCGTTGGCAGTATATGAGATAGGCGGGAGAAGTGATGGCAAAGTTCCGATATAGAATGCAGAACATCCTCAATATAAAATATAAGCTTGAAACGCAGGCGAAGACAGAGTTCTCTATTGCCGCGGCTGCACTGAGCAGGGAGGAAGAAAAATTGGAAGCCCTGCGACAACGGAAACGTGCCTATGAGAAGAAAGCGCGTGAACTGGCAAGCGGAAGGCTTGATTTTTTGGAAATCCGCACCACCCGCACGGCGATAGAGATTATGAAAGAGGCAATCCGCAACCAAATCCTTGCCGTCCATGTGGCGGAGCGGAATGTGGAAAATGCCAGGAGGCATCTGCAGGAGGTCATGACAGAGCGCAAGACCCATGAGATTTTGAAAGATAAAGCATTTGAAGAATTCAAGAAAGAAGTGGAAAAAGAAGAAAGTAAAGTAGTGGATGAATTGGTAAGCTTCACCCATAACCATGCACAAGAAGGATAGGCGGTGACACGTATGGCAGAACAGGCATTGGGCCAGGAAGAAACAGAGGTTTTAGATAAAAAGGCCCAGAAAAAAGCAGAAAAAGCCAGGAGACGGGAAGAAAAGAAAAAACAAAAGCAGATGGAAGCAGAAGTTCCGCAAGAGGAAGAAGAAGGTGGAAGCAAGGCTGCTGTCATCATTGCAACCATTATTTTCATTATTATCTGGCTGGCGATTTTAGCGTTAGTGATTAAGATGGACATTGGAGGCTTTGGTTCCACGGTGCTTCAGCCAATCTTAAAGGATGTCCCTTATGTCAACAAGATTCTGCCGGAAACCGTGCAGGAGGAAGAGCCGGTGGATGCGCAGTATCCATATACAACATTAAATGAAGCGATTGAGCGAATCAAAGAATTGGAAGTGGAGCTGTCGAATGCCAAGACCCAGACGGAGGACAACTCCGATTATGTAGCACAGCTGGAAGCAGAGGTTGAGAGGCTGAAAGCATTTGAAAGCCAGCAGTCTGAATTTGAACAACAGAAAACAGAGTTTTATAAAGAGGTTGTGTTTAACGAGAATGCACCCGATATATCAGAATATAAAGCATATTATGAGAGCATCGACCCGGCAAATGCGGAAGTGTTGTATAAGCAGGTAGTCCAGCAGCTGGAGGCAGATTCCCAGATAGAGGATTATGCCAATACGTATGCATCCATGAAGCCCAAACAGGCAGCGGCCCTTATGGAACAGATGACAGATAACCTGTCTCTGGTAGCAAAAATACTGGAAAATATGGACACAGATGCAAGGGCCAAGATTTTAGACGCTATGGATTCTGAGGTGGCAGCTAGGCTCACTAAAATAATGGAGCCTTGACAGAGTCAAAAAATGTAATTTTTGTTTATAAGGTCCTTATAGGATTTTATAATAGAATAATTTGAGAAAGGAGGAGCTAAGATGACGACCAGCAAAGTAATGCAGATTATGTCGCAGCTGAAAAGTCCGGAGCTGCCGGGAATGCAGAAACAGACACAGGAAGCAGGTTTTGCGTTTGGTGCGCTGTTAAGCCAGACGTCAGGCGGCCGGGAACAAGATTTATTTTCTGCCGAAAGTGTTGAGAGGCCGGCGAAGAATGATGTCGTGAATCAGACAGCATACGAGAAAGAATATGCAAAGTCTGGCTTCCGTGAGAATGCGGTTTCCAACAGTAAGCCGGCAGATGCCCAGAGCAAGCTTCCGGATGATACGGCTGAGAAGCTGCAGGCTTTCGACAAACAGGTCAAAGAAGTGATTGCGGAAAAGCTAGGCATTTCTGAAGAAGAAGTTACGCAGCAGATGGAAGCCATGGGCCTTACGGTCATGGATTTGATGGATCCGTCTAAATTAGCGGGCCTTGTCATGAATCTGACAGGGAATGAGGATATCGGAGGATTGCTGTTCGATGCAGATTTCCAGCAGATGATGGGGCAAATCAGCGAATTGTCGCAGGAGCTTGCCTTACAACTTAATCTTATGCCAGAGGAGCTTGCACAGCTTACAGAGCAATTAAAGCTTATGGTATCAGAACAACCGCAGCCGGGAACTGAGATTTCTGCAGAGGAAGGGCAGCAGACCCAGGAGGCAGAGATTCCGGTCCAGGATGCAACGGAAGTTCCGGCAGGGCAGATGAAGGATGGCGCAGCTTTGCAAGACGCAGCAGCAACCGTTCAGACAAACACACAGACGGCCTCAGAAGAAGTTCCGGCGCAGGCGGATGCCGTACAGACAGAGGAAGGGCAGAGAGAGAGCGTTACAGCTGCGCAGACACAGGAAAGCGCAGGAAACCAGGAGGAGGCAGAAAGCTCTGAGACAGGAGGAAAGCCTTCGGAGCTACTCAAAGAATCCGCAGGAAATGATAAGGCAGAGGGCAAGCAGACCCATATTACTTACCAGACGACGACACAGAACGTCGGACAGGGGCAGATGGTAGAAGTCACACAAACGGTCGTGCAGACCAGAGTGGATGTGGAAGACATACTCCGCCAGGTCAGCCAGATGACCAGGGTATTTGTCAGCCAGGCAGAATCTTCTATCGAGATGCAGCTTAACCCAGCAAATCTTGGAAAAATCTATCTGCAGGTGGTATCTCGGGAAGGCGTGATAACGGCTCAGATTGCAGCCCAGAACGAAGCTGTGAAAGAGGCTCTGGAGAGTCAGGTTGCCGTGCTTAAGGAGAACATGAACCAGCAGGGCATGAAGGTGGAAGCAATCGAAGTGACCATCGCCAGCCATGAGTTTGAGCGGAATCTGGAGCAAAACCAGCAGAACGCTGCCAGAGAACAGCAGGAAGAGGAAGCAGCCAAAGGCGGCAGGAGGAATCTCAACCTGAACAGCCTGGATGAAATGGAAGGGCTGATGTCAGAGGAAGAGAGCCTTGCAGCTAAAATTATGGCAGAACAAGGCAACAGCATGGATATCACAGCATAGTTTAATCACAGATAGTTTAATCGTGTAAGAAAGGAGAAATATATGTCAATCTTAATACCTGTAAAAGATGGCAAAGTGGAAGAGAATACCGCTTCCCAGGATTCACTGACCAATAAACGATCAGGTAGCAGCCTGGATAAAGAGGCGTTTTTACAGCTTCTGGTAGCACAGATGAAGTATCAGGATCCATTAGAGCCGACGTCTAACACAGAGTATATCTCGCAGCTGGCGACATTCTCATCTTTGGAAGAAATGCAGAACCTGAATGGAACCATGACTACACAGCAGGCAACGAACCTGGTGGGTAAGACCGTAATCATGAATGTCCAGAGCAGTACGGGGGCAACCAATGTAGTACAAGGCAAAGTGGATTTCATTGTGAAACAGAACAACAAGGTTTACCTCTCCATTGATGACCAGCTTTATAACATTGACGACCTTGACAAAGTGGTGGATGATGATTATCTGGAAGCTTTGGCAATCGCAGAAGATTTTGAGAAGGTCATGGGCAAGCTTCCAAATGTGAAGAATTTGAGGCTGGATGATGAGGAGCAGCTGGAAAAAGTACGCAAGGCATACAATAACCTGACTACATACCAGCAGGAATTCATTGCCAAGTATTCTCCGAAAGCCTTGGAGAAGCTGCAGGATCTTCTTGCTAAGATGAAAGAGATGAAGGAAGCAGCCGGCGTAGGCGGTGGTTCTGATGATAAAGAAGAGGGCGATACTGAGGGAGAAGGCGACGATAAAGTAGAAGGCGGCGATAAAGGCGACAAGGATGGTGCCTCTACGGGCGGTAAGTAAGACAAAAGCAGGGAAGCTTAGGAGGAGAGAGCCAATATGAATAAAATTTCAAATCAATTCTCTTCTATAGAACAGATTGCAGACCAATATCTGAAAAAAGGCATTACAGAGGCTGCGCAAACTTCACCAGAAGTGTCGTTTGAGGATATCTTAAAACGCAGGCAGTCTGTGGACGAAAATTCTGCGCTAAAATTTTCCAAACATGCATCCATGCGTCTGCAGAGCAGGAACATAGAGTTATCCAGCGAACAGCAGGAACGCTTAGAGACGGGGGCGGAAAAGGCAGAGGCGAAGGGAATGAGAGAGTCCCTCGTGATTGTTGACACATATTCCTTTATTGTGAATGTGCCCAGCAAGACTGTGGTGACAGCCATGGATCAGGCAGAGTCATCAGAGAACGTATATACCAACATAGACGGAGCCGTAATTATATAGCTGGACCGAGAGGAAGCTAACAGGCCTTTGAATGACAGATAAGGCCATACGGCAAAAGATTAGGAGGTCATTTAATTATGATGAGAGCATTGTATTCTGGCGTGTCAGGATTAAGGACACATCAGACAAAGATGGATGTTATAGGTAATAACATTGCAAACGTAAACACTGTTGCATTTAAGTCTTCAAGCACCGCATTCAGCGATCTTATGTATCAGACAGTATCAAATTCGTCTGGCGCAACACAGACAAGGGGAGGCGTCAACGCTAAGCAGATTGGTCTTGGCGTTACTACAGGTTCCACTTCCGTGAACGTTACGTCTCCAGGTTCTACGCAGACCACGGGTGACGGTTGGGATTTGAGGATTACCGGCGACAGCTTTTTTATCGTCAACAATGGCAGCCAGAATTTATTTACGAAGGCAGGCGCATTTACCCTTGACGGAGGCGGGAACCTTGTCATGAAATCTACCGGATATATGGTCATGGGGTGGCAGGTAGACCCAACTACACAGACTATCCGTAAGGATACGGTTTCTTCTCTGCGGATTATGCAGGAGGCAAACTTAACTTCCCCGCCTGAGGCAACCACAGAGGCAACCTGTTCTGGTATTCTTGATAAATACTGCAAACAGGTCAATACGGATGACGGATATATGATGAGCCTTAACTTCTATGACGCGCTGGGTTACAGTTACACAGCTAAGTTTGCAGTGAAGACGGTGAATCAGGATACGTTGACCTATACAGTGGAGCTTGATGACATCCTGGATGCGGATAATCATTCCATCCTGCAGGATTATCTGGATGCCGATCCAGGCAATACCATAACGAACATATTCGGAGAGCCGCAGAACATTGACCGTTCCTATGCGCTTGCAGATGGTTTTACCTATACTGGCGGGGTGTTCCGCGATGCAGACGGCAACCAGCTTACTTACGACGATGCAAATAAGAAATATGTGGCAGCCGGCGGCAAGGAATACACAGTAACATCCATGTTCGGGATTTCCGACAAACAGGCGCAGGAAGAATTCCGGGAAGACAGGATTACGGCCGACGGTAAATTTGAGTATGTTGAAACAGTGTATGGCTATAACCTGGACTATAAGGAAGGGGAACCGAATGCCGGTACTTTTGACTGGGTAGGGCAGCAGGGCGCTGAGTCCGTAATTTTAAAAATGTCAGCACTTGGCAACCAATTCCGCAATATCAATATAGACTTTTCCACCTCAGGGTGTTATGATAATGGAGGAGTTCCCACACTGGGAACAGACAAAGGAGCTGTCAATGGGATAGACGGGACAGGAAGAAGGCTTGGAGCGCTTACCGGACTGGCTGTCCAGGAAAATGGCGAGATTTACGGAAGCTATGACAACGGCACACGCCGGCTGTTAGGACAGATTGCAGTTACTGTATTCGCGAACCCGGCCGGACTTGAGAAGCTTGGGGAGAACTGTTACCAGCAGACCCTGAACTCTGGTGAGTTCGATGGCATCGGCCAGGACATTACCGCAGATGGCGGAAAGATGTCCAGCGGCGTCCTTGAAATGTCCAATGTAGACCTTGCGAATGAGTTTACAGAAATGATTACGACACAGAGAGGATTCCAGGCAAACTCCAGGATTATTACTACTTCCGACAGTTTGCTGGAAGAGCTGGTTAACCTGAAACGCTAATTGGCGTCATTTAGAAAAATAATATACTATATTTGGGGAACTGTGTTTCATAGTTCCCCGAAGTATGGTATAATATGCCTTGGGGGCAGATTGTTCCGGGAAGAACAGGGGATAACGTGACGCTAATGCCAGAAACATATGGCATTCGGAAAAGAGGTGGATCCCATGATAGAGGTGACAAGGTTAAACGAATCAAAGGTTTTAGTCAATGCAGAGCTGATTGAATCCGTAGAGGAGACACCAGACACTGTAATTTCTTTTGTAACAGGGAAGAAATTAATTGTAAAAGAAAGTAGACAAGAGATAAAAAATTTAGTAATATTGTATAAGAGAGAATTCATGACAACCGGTCTACCCTGGTTGGATAAGGAATAATTTAAGGAAAGAATACATTTCATGGATGAAAAGGGCAGGTGGAAAAATTGGATTTAGCGTCAATATTGGGAATTATACTTGGTGTTGGTCTGATGGTACTCGGTATTATCAGTGGAGACCAGGGACCGGCAGCATTGGGGAATTTCTTTGATGTGAACTCTGTATTTATCACAATCGGAGGATCTCTTGCAGGTGTGCTGGCATCGCATACAATGGCAGATTTTATTAATGGTCTAAAGAGCTTTACCCTGGTGTTCAAAACACCAAAAGCTGATGTGGGTGAAGTAATCAAGCACATCATTGACTTATCCAATATAGCAAGGAAGGAAGGACTTCTTGCTTTGGAGGAAGCGGCAAATGGGATTGAAGACGAGTTTTTGAAAAAAGGCGTCATGCTGGTAGTTGATGGTACAGACCCGGAACTTGTCAGGGGAATCATGGAAGCAGACCTGATGTGTGTGGAAGCCAGGCATAAGACGAATATCGGGTTTTGGGACAAATGGGCGGCGTTAGGTCCTGCCTGGGGTATGATTGGTACCCTGATTGGTCTGATTAACATGCTTAAGCTGATGGATGACCCATCTACAGTCGGACCTAGTATGGCGATTGCTTTGATTACGACGTTGTATGGATCCATCATTGCCAACTGGCTCTGTACGCCGACATCGGCGAAGCTGAAAGTGAATAATGATACAGAGATAATGATTAAAGAAGTCACAGTGGAAGGCCTTTTGTCTATCCAGGCAGGAGAGAACCCACGTGTCATAGAAGAAAAACTGAAATCCTTCCTGTCACCGAAAATGCGTGAGAATATGCTGGAGCAGGGCGGAGGTGAAGAATAGTGGCAAAGAGAAAGGTAGAAGAGTCAGGCGGAGGAGAGGCATCGTGGCTGAATACGTTCGCGGACTTGATGAATCTTTTGCTGTGCTTCTTCGTATTACTGTTTGCCATGTCAACGGTTGATGCGGAAAAGTGGGAGCAGCTAATCAATTCCATGAATGAGAGCAGTTTTAGTATCTTGTCTTCCGGGGGTAACTCTGTCGGGGAAGGAATGATGATTGCTACCGGCGTCAGCCAGTTAGAGATGCTGGATGATTATTTTAAGGAAAAGACAAATTCTTCCGATGCAGAAGAGACAGAACCTATGGACAAAGAGACGGAGCCGACTGCGGATGAAGATTTAAAGGAAGAATTTGAAGCGGCGGGGCTCAAGGAATCTGAACAAATGGCAGAACAGATTGAGGAGATGCTGGCAAAGAAGCAGATTGATGACCAGGTAGAAGTTGATGTGAACGCCCAGTTTGTCAGGATTACTTTAAGCGGTGCTTTGCTTTTTGATTCAGCGCAGTCACAAATTCGTGACGACGCACTTCCCTTTGTTGACAAGTTGTCGATGATATTAGAAAATTATGATAATAATCAGATTGAGATAGAGGGGCATACCGATAATGTGCCTATAAGCAATGGAAAATATGAAAACAATGATGTGCTATCTGCATACCGTGCTTTCGCAGTGAAGTATTATATCCTGGAACACACAGTGCTGGAGCCCGGTAAGATATATGCTGCAGGCTGCGGTGAATATAATCCGGTAGCAGACAACTCCACGCCGGAGGGACGTGCAAGGAACCGAAGGGTGGAGATTAAGATATACAATTCGTATAACTCTAATTAGAAAGGAAAAACATCATGAAAAAGAATTTAATGAGCGTCTTAATTCTGGCACTGGTTGTTGCAAATTTAATCTTGACCGCAATCCTGATGATTTCTGTCGTGCCGCAGACCAAGAAAGCTAATGAGTTGGTTAGCAAGGTATGTTCGGCTATTGACCTTGAACTGGAGGGTGGCAAGGAGAAAGCTTCCATTGATATTCCCATGGATCAGGTTGCGACTGTTAAGATTGCGGAAGGAGAGAACATTACCGTTAACTTAAAGAGCGATGATGGGAAGAAAAGCTATGCGATAGTTTCCATATCATTGGCGTTAGATACGAAGAATAAGGATTACAAGAAAGGTACTGAGGCGATTACTGCAAATGAAGATCTCATCAAAGATGAGGTTATCAAAGTCATAGCGACCCATACAATAGATGATATGAGAACCGCTCAGAAAGATATACAAGATGAAGTGCTGAAAAGCCTGCGCAAGCTGTTTGATTCTGATTTTATCGTAAGCGTGGCATTTCCGACCTATACTTATGAAGAAGCAAACGACTAAAGAATGACAAAATGTCAGGTGGTGAAAAAGAATGGGCGAGGTCTTATCACAAAATGAGATAGACAGTCTGCTGAGCGCATTGAACAGTGGAGAACTGGATGCGGAGGAGATTAAGGAAAATGGAGAAAAGCAGGTAAAGGATTATGATTTTGCGAGGCCTGCGAAATTTTCAAAAGAGCATCTTAGGACAATGGAAATCATATTTGAACACTATGGAAGACTGTTATCCACGAATCTGCCTGGATATTTACGGAAAAATATCCAAGTAGAAGTGATGAATTCAGAGGCAGTTACATATTCGGAATTTTCCAATGCCCTTTCGAATCCGGTGCTTCTGGGGGTGGTTAATTTCGACCCCATGCCAGGCAGCATTATCATAGAGCTGGCGACTAATCTTGGGTATGCCATGGTAGACCGGATGCTGGGAGGTTTAGGGGAACCCTTAGACAAAACCCGCGAGTTTTCAGAGATTGAGCTTCTGATTATAGAACGAATCATGAATGCCTGCATCAATCTCCTGAGGGAGCCATGGAAGAATGTAGAAGATATACATCCCAGGCTGGAAAGAATCGAGACAAATTCCCAGTTTGCGCAGTTTATCTCACCTAGCGAGATGATTGCAATTATTACGATTAACATGAAGATTGGGGATGTAGAGGGATTAATGAATGTCTGCCTGCCATATATGACGTTGGAAGACGTCATGGACAGGTTGAATACGAAATATTGGTTTTCAAGTATGCAGCAGCGTGGGGATCAGGAATATACGGAGCTTATTGAGGCTTTGATTTGTAAAGCACCCATGCCGGTGAAAGCCGTTTTGGGCAAGAGTACCATTTCTGTCACTGATTTTATAAATCTTCAGGTAGGAGACATTATCCGCCTGAACACAAAAGTAGAAGAAGAGCTGAATGTATATGTTGGAAACATCAAGAAATTTACTGCTTTGCCTGGAGCATCGGGAGATCGATATGCAGTAAGAGTTACATCAGTAATCAGAGAGGAGCAGTGAAATTATGGATGGAGTTCTGTCACAGGAAGAAATTAGCGCCCTGTTGAGCGATGATGCCGGAGCAGCAGACGGAGGCGGCAATGATTTACTGACAACGGATGAGATTGATGCAATCGGAGAAATTTCCAATATCAGTATGGGGACGGCGGCTACGACATTGTTTTCCCTGGTTAACCGGAAAGTGGAGATTTCTACGCCGGTAGTTACTTTTGCCACATGGGATGACATTGTGGAAGAATATGAAAGACCCTGTGTATTTATCCGCATCGCCTACACTACGGGCTTGGATGGAAGTAACCTCTTAGTACTGCGGGAGCAGGATGTAAAGATTATAACAGATTTAATGATGGGGGGAGATGGAACCAACACAGAAGTTGAACTTGGCGAACTGCATCTGAGTGCAATCTGCGAAGCGATGAACCAGATGATGGGAAGTGCCGCCACCTCGTTATCTTCCATGTTAAATAAAATGATAGACATCAGTCCGCCAACGGCAGATCTTGTGGATTTGAAGGATACGGTCGATGGTACGGATATTGACGAGTTTCTTGGAGGGCAGTTTGTAAAAATTTCGTTCCTCATGGAAATCGGGGATTTGGTGAAAAGCACCATTATGCAGTTATATCCGGCTTCCTTTGCCAAAGAAATGTGTACTGGCGTTACCGAGACTATGGAAGCGGACAGTTCTACTGTTTCGTCAGCTTCCCAACAGGGATCTGCACCACCACAGCCAGAACAGCCGCAGATGATGCAGCAACCACAGATGCAGCCGCAGATGATGCAGCAACCACAAATGCAGCCGCAGATGATGCAACAGCCACAAATGCCGATGATGGGAATGCCGATGTATGCACAGCAGCCAGTAAACGCGCAGCCGGTACAGTTTCAGGCATTTGCAGGGGATTTCAATCCAATTACGCAGCAGGAAAATATTGGGCTGATTATGGATGTGCCTCTGGATGTTACGGTAGAATTGGGAAGAACCAGCAAATCAATCCAGGATATTTTGGAATTTGCACCGGGTACAATCATAGAACTGAATAAGATAGCCGGTGAACCTATTGATGTGTTAGTAAACGGTAAATACGTAGCGAAAGGCGAGGTTGTAGTTCTCGAGGAAAGCTTTGGCGTGCGTATTACTGAAATAATAAACAACTAAAATAAAAGTGATATCAAGGAGAAGAAGATATGGCAAAGAATATTTTAATTTGTGATGATGCAGCGTTTATGAGAATGATGATTAAGGACATTCTTACAAAGAATGGCTACAACATTGCCGGTGAGGCAGAGAATGGTCTGAAAGCAGTAGAGAAGTACAACGAGACCAAACCAGATTTGGTATTGATGGACATTACCATGCCTGAGATGGATGGAATCCAGGCTTTGAAGCAGATTAAATCAACAGATCCATCTGCTTGTGTCATTATGTGTTCGGCAATGGGACAGCAGGCGATGGTTATCGAAGCAATCCAATCCGGAGCAAAAGATTTTATCGTGAAGCCATTCCAGGCAGAGCGTGTTTTGGAAGCTGTGAAAAAAGTAGTTGGATAACATGGTTTTATCAGGGTTTTTCTCAGGATGGGAGAGTTTCTTCCAACTAATTGGCGTACTGCTGATTTTTCTTTTCGTGCTGGCGATTACATATGTAACTACTAAATGGATTGGCCAGTATCAGCAGGGCTTGATGCAAAATAAGAATATCCAGGTAGTAGAGACTTTCCGTGTCAGCAATAATAAGTTTATCCAGATTATCCAAGTTGGGAAGAAATATCTGGTTATTTCAGTGTGCAAAGATGTAGTAAATATACTGACGGAGCTGGCGGAAGAGGAATTGGTCTGGAAGCCTTCACAGGAGGAGAACCGGGGAGTTAAGGTGAATGAAAGCTTTCAGGATGTTTTGAGTAGGCTGAAAGATAAAATCCCGAGGAAGTAGGCAGGACATTATGAAGAAAATAAAGAAAATATATTGCGGGACTTCCTTTGCCTTTGGCACAGTCACACTATTAATGGCTTTGTTTCTGTTATTTGGCCAAAGCGCTTATGCAACCACTCCGGCAGAAGAGCTGAGAAATCGGGCGCTTGAGGATGCGGGTACGATTGACCCTCCGAATACGCAGAGCGCGAATGACACAGAGAACACAACCAATGGTGTTTCTGTCATGTTGAATAATGAAGAAGGGAATCTGTCAGGAAATATCAGGATTCTGCTGACACTGACCGTTATTTCCCTTGCACCGTCGCTGTTGATAATGCTTACATCCTTTACAAGGATTATTGTCGTCCTCCATTTTGTGCGGACGGCAGTCGGGACGCAGACAGCGCCTCCCAACCAGATTTTAGTGGGACTTGCATTGTTCCTGACATTGTTTATTATGAATCCGGTATTTTCTGAGCTTAATGAGAATGTGCTAAAACCGCTGGATGCCGGAGAAATCATGCAGGAAGAAGCCCTAGAGCGCGCAGAACAGCCAATCCGTAGGTTTATGTTTAAAGAAATGCAGCGGAAAGATTTGGCATTGTTCTGCGATATTGCAGAGATTGACATGACAGGCATGGATTTGAGTGAGCCTGAGACATTGGATCCCATTCCCATGAATGTAATCATTCCGAGTTTCATAGTCAGTGAACTGAGGACAGCGTTCATTATCGGATTTCTGATTTATATCCCATTTATCGTTATTGACATGGTAGTGGCGTCCGTGCTGATGTCCATGGGTATGATGATGCTGCCTCCAACGACGATTTCTATGCCGTTTAAGATTTTGTTATTTGTACTTGCGGATGGCTGGGATCTTGTAATCGGAAATCTTGTAAAAACATTTTATTGACGACAGAATGAGGTGAATGTGCATGATAACAGAAGGCCAGGTATTGGATATTGCAAGGGAAGCATTATTTCTGATTATAAGAGTATCGGCGCCGTTGTTGCTGATTTCTTTGATTATCGGCCTTATCATCAGTATTTTTCAGACAGTTACCTCCATTCAGGAACAGACGCTGACCTTTGTTCCCAAGATTATAGCTGTTTTTTTGGGACTGATGTTGATAGGAGGCTGGATGATGGAGCAGCTTGCTGATTTTATGACGGAGCTGTGGAGTAATTTTGGATTGTATCTGCGTTAGGTTGAGGCAGTATGATAAACTATGGGTTTTCATTATATACATTTGAATATTTTCTGATGATACTGGTAAGGGTTGCAATGTTTGTATTTATTGCTCCTTTTTTTGGGATGAATAACACCCCTAATCGGGTTAAAGTTGGATTTTCGGTATTTCTGGCGATTGTTTTATATCAGACGATACAGCCGAAAGAGGTTTTGGAGTATTCTGGAGTAATCGGTTTTGCCATTATCATTCTGAAGGAGGGAATTACAGGATTGCTCATTGGATATGCGGCAAATATTTGTAATTCCATTATTGTGTTTTCTGGAAAAGTGATAGATATGGAAATCGGTCTTGCCATGGCGAATATGTATGATCCAATGACCAAGGCGCAGTCGGGACTTACAGGCACGATGTATAATTATTTTATCATGATTCTTCTTATAGTTACCGATATGCACCATTATATCCTCCGTGCTTTGGTGGATACGTATCAGGTCGTTCCAGTGAACGGCGCAGAATTTAATTGGGATCATCTGCTGGGGTCTATGCTCATGTATATGGTGGACATGATGATAATCGGATTTCGCATTGCCCTTCCGATTTTTGCCTGCAGCATGATTTTAAGCTGCATATTGGGCATCATGGCAAAAGTTGCGCCACAGATGAATATGTTTGCAGTGGGAATGCAGATAAAAGTACTGTTAGGTTTGTCAATCATGTTCCTGACCATTGCGCTGCTTCCCAATATCTCAGGTATGATATTTACAGAAATGAAACGCATGATTGTTTCTATGATTGAAGGAATGTATTGAAGTGAGAAAAGAACCCTGTTTTGTGTTAGAATATGATTTGCAATGGTTTGCAAAAGACGGCGAAGGCGGGGAGAAAACAGAGCCGGCCACAGCCAAAAAGCTGGCAGATGCCAGAAAAGAAGGACAGGTGGCAAAGAGCCAGGAAGTCAACCATGCACTAGGCCTGGTTGCATTATTTGTCATCATGAAGCTATTCATTTCCTTCATCGGGGAACGGTTAATGGGAACGTTCCAACTGATTTACAACAAGATCCCGGATATTATAGATGAGAGTGCAGGCGGGATGAGCGTATATCTGGCGAACAAAGTGATTAACAGTGTCCTGGGTACGATTCTGCTGACACTTGCCCCATTTCTGGCGATTGGATTTGTGATTGCATTGCTGGGCAATATTCTGCAGATAAAGTGGAAGGTGACGACAAAGCCCATGAAGCCTAAGTTCAGCAAGCTTAATCCGCTCAATGGCTTTAAGAGGATATTTTCAAAGGATTCCTTGTTTGAGTTACTGAAATCCATTGTTAAGATTGGCGTTATCCTCTATGTAGCATATACTTCTATAAAGGATCATCAGAATGACATTTTCCTGCTTTATGATATCCCGTTGCTGCAGGTAGTTCTCCTTGTGGGGACAATCGTCATTGACACAGGGCTGAAAATAGCCTTGGTCTATATCTTTATAGGCCTTTTGGATTTTGTCTACCAGAAGCATAAATTCAAAGAAGATATGAAAATGACCAAGCAGGAAGTGAAGGATGAATATAAAAATACAGAGGGAAACCCGGAAATTAAGGGGCGGCAGCGTTCCAAAATGAGGGAAGCTTCTCAGAGGCGTATGATGCAGAGCCTTCCCAGCGCGGACGTTGTCATTACCAATCCTACCCATTATGCGGTTGCCATTAAATATGATTCCAAACAAAATGCGGCGCCGGTGGTAGTGGCCAAAGGAGAAAATTTCCTTGCACAGAAGATTAAGGATGTTGCTAAGGAAAACCATATAGAAATTGTAGAAAATAAGCCTCTGGCGAGGATGCTTTATGCTAATGTCGATGTTGGGCAGGAGGTTCCGCCGGAATTGTATCAGGCAGTTGCAGAGGTGCTTGCTTTTGTTTATAGCCTGAGAGAAAATAGATAAATGCAGATGAGGAAGACGTGAAAGGAGAAGAGAGCATGAAGAAGGCAGATGCAGGAATTGCAGTATATTTAATTGCGGCAATCATATTCTTTATTATTCCAATTCCTTCCTTTTTGTTGGATATAATGCTGGCGATGAACATATCACTGTCACTTGTCATTCTGATGAATGCACTGTTCGTAAAGGAAGTTCTGGAGATGTCCTTTTTCCCGACGCTGCTGTTGTTCACGACGATTTTCCGTATATCCCTGAATGTTTCTTCCACACGTCTGATTCTGAATACCGGCGATCCCGGTAACGTAGTACGTACTTTCGGGCAGTTCGTGGGAGGAAATGATCTGATTATCGGAGCAATTATTTTCGTAGTCATGGTTCTGATTCAGTTTATTGTAATCAATAAAGGTTCTGAGCGTGTATCAGAGGTAACGGCAAGATTTACCCTGGATGCAATGCCTGGTAAGCAGATGGCGATTGACGCTGACCTGAATACCGGGATTATTAATGAAAGCCAGGCCAGAGAGCGTCGTGAAAAAATCCAGCAGGAATCCAGTTTTTTCGGAGCTATGGACGGTGCTACGAAGTATGTAAAAGGAGATGCTACCGTCGGCATAATTGTTACGCTGATTAACCTGGTAGGCGGCATTGCCATGGGTATGCTCCGCCAGGGCATGGAGATTACGGATGCTCTGAGCCAGTATGGAATACTCACGATTGGTGACGGCCTTGTCAGCCAGATTCCTTCCCTGCTGATTTCCTTGGCAACTGGTATCCTTGTCACGAAAGCTTCCAAAGAGGCTGATTTTGGCGACACGCTGATAAAACAGTTGTTTGGGATTCCCAAGGTACTCTATATCGTAGGCACGGTTATGTGTTTTCTGGGAGTCGTCACCCCTCTGGACTGGAGGCTGTTCCTTCCTTTGGGAATCAGCTTTGTCATTGCAGGCAGGAGCGTAGACAACAATCTTGAAGTGGAAGCCATCGAGGAGGAAGTAGATGCCGCAGAGGAAGAAGCAGAAGAAATACGGAGGCCGGAGAATGTGGTATCATTGCTGCAGGTGGATCCGATTGAATTGGAATTTGGTTACGGCATCATCCCCCTTGCAGATGTAAACCAGGGCGGAGATTTATTAGACCGTGTGGTAATGATCCGAAGGCAGATTGCGTTGGAGCTTGGAACGGTGGTTCCAATTATCCGTTTGCGAGACAATATCCAGCTGAACCCAAACCAATATATCATTAAGATAAAAGGCATACAGATAACGGAAGGGGAAATCTTATTCGACCATTACATGGCGATGAACCCAGGGTTCGTGGAAGAAGAGATTTCTGGAATCCCGACGTTCGAGCCGTCCTTCCATCTGCCGGCATTGTGGATTACGGAAAACCAGCGTGAGCGTGCCGAGAGCCTGGGCTACACAGTTGTGGATCCTCCATCCATTATCGCAACCCACCTGACAGAGGTGATCAGGAGCCATATTGATGAGCTGTTGTCGCGCCAGGATGTCCAGAGTCTTATTGACAATATCAGGGAAAACCACCCGACGCTCGTGGACGAACTTGTTCCCAAGCTGCTTGGCGTGGGGGAAATCCAGAAGGTTCTGCAGAACTTGCTGCATGAAGGAATATCCATCCGGGATTTGCTTACAATATTTGAGACGCTTGCAGATCATGCGGCGACGTCCCGTGATACGGACGTGCTGACGGAGTATGCAAGGCAGAGCTTGAAGCGTGCGATTTCCAGTAAGTATTTCCCAGCGAATGAGATGACCAGTGTAATTACTTTGGATCCAAATGTAGAGCAGGAGATTATGGCATCCGTAAAGCAGACAGAGCAGGGTGCATATCTGACAATCGACCCGGAAAAGACCAAGGCAATCATGGACGCATTGGAACAGGAAATCAAGAAGCTGGAGGAACTTGGAAAAAATCCGATTATCATTACATCCCCCATTGTGCGGATGTACTTTAAGAAACTGACGGAGGATTACTTCAGGGATCTGATTGTAGTATCATATAATGAAGTAGAATCCAATATTGAATTACAATCAGTAGGGATGGTGAGCCTTTCATGACAATTAAAAAGTTTATAGGAAAAACCGAGACGGAAGCGACTGCGATGGCAAAGGAAGAGTTCGGAGAAGGGACTGTGATAATGAATGTCAAAGAGATAAAGCCCAAAGGCATCCTTCGTTCCTTCAAGACATCCATGTATGAGGTAACAGCTGCAGTTGAGGAGTCAGATTCCCGCCAGGCAGTGAGGCCGCAGATGCCGGCAATGCCTCAGATGCCGGCACATGTCCCTGCACAGGCAAACATCAATATGGCGGCAGATGAACCGATTTCCATACCAAGGGCGGAGGACATGAAAGAAGTATTTGCGTCTGTGGAGAACACGTGGGCCTCTTCGATGACGCAGGAAAATAAAGAAGAATATAAAAATGAGGAAGTGGCAGACCTTAACAGCAGCAATGCAAGCAGCAGCTTAAATAATATCGGCAGTACAAATAATGCTAATAACAATGCCAACAATCTTGAGGAAAAGCTGGAAAATCTGCAATCACTTTTGGAGAAAAAGCTTTCCCAGCCCATAGAGGAGCAGAAGGACGAGCTGATACAAGAAGCGCCGATAGATGAAAACCTCAAATTTGTAAAGATGATTTACAGTATTTTGCTGGACAATGAGGTAGATGAGAAATATGTCAATCAAATATTTGATGAAGTCGAGAAGGTAATGAAAAAGGGTGCGAGCCTGGACTATATCCTTTCCAGCATTTATCAGAAGATGATTTTAAAATTTGGGCAGCCTCAGCCAATTAAGCTCTCAGAAAATGGCCCCAAGGTAGTATTTTTTATCGGTCCTACCGGCGTTGGGAAAACGACCACGATTGCTAAGATTGCCTCGCGGTTCAAAGTGGAAAAGGGCAAGAAAGTGGCTCTGTATACGGCAGACACTTATCGAATCGCCGCAGCAGAGCAGCTCCGCACATATGCCAATATTTTGGATACTCCTCTGAACATTGTTTACTCCTCAGAAGAACTGAATGAAGAATTGAAAAAAGCGGAGGAAGAGGAGTATGACCTGGTTTTGGTGGATACTGCTGGCTTTTCCCATAAGAACGAGGAACAACGCGGAGAGACAAAAGGGCTGGTTGACCAGGTACCCGAGGAATATGACAAGGATGTATATCTGGTGCTGAGCGCGACTACGAAATACCGCGATTTGCTGGAGATTGCAGACATTTATAAAGAGAATTTCAAGTTTAAGATGATATTTACCAAATTAGATGAAACCAGTTGTTATGGAAACATTTTGAACATGAAGCTATACACAGGCTCAGACTTATCTTATACTACTTATGGACAGAATGTGCCTGAAGATATTGAGGTTTTTAATACCCAGAATATCGTAAAGCTTTTGCTTGGAGGAAAATAGTTTATGGACCAGGCAGAAAAGTTAAGAGACATTGTGAAAAAAAATCAGAAAACTACGCCAAAAGCCCGGATTTTTACAATTACCAGCGGAAAAGGTGGCGTTGGAAAATCCAATGTGGCAGTTAACCTTGCAGTACAGATGAAGAAACGCGGGAAGCGGGTAATTATTTTTGATGCAGACTTTGGCCTGGCCAATGTGGAAATCATGTTTGGCGCAATCCCTAAGTTTAACTTAAGCGATTTGATATACCGTGATAAGTCCATCAAGGATATCATCACGCCGGGCCCTATGGATATTGGATTTATTTCGGGAGGATCGGGAATTACAGGCATCAATAACCTCTCAAAAGAGCAGCTGAAATTCCTTGTCGGCAACCTGGAGCAGCTGGATGAACTGGCTGACGTGATTATTGTGGATACGGGAGCCGGAATTTCTGACAATGTACTGGAATTTGTAATGGCAAGCCCGGAAATCCTCTTGCTTGTCACTTCCGAACCCAGTTCCCTGACGGACGCTTATTCGCTGCTCAAAGCATTACATCGGAATGAGGAATTCAGGCAGTCTGAAAGCCGGATTAAAGTAATCTCAAACCGTGTGGTATCAGAAGAAGAAGGAGTAGGGATTTTTGAGAAGCTGAACGCCGTGGTAGGGCAGTTTCTGAATGGCGATTTAGAATACTTGGGGATAATTCCCAAAGACGCGCTGGTGGAAAAAGCGGTCTGCCAGCAGCAGCCAGTCAGCATTTTGTATCCAGATGCAAAGTCATCCAAAGCATTCGATCAGCTGTCTGGCTATTTATTAGATGGCGTTTCAACGCCTATAGAGGAAAAAAGAGGAATTGTACAGTTTTTGTCCCGGTTTATTTTTCAGAGAAATTAGGAACAGAGGTGTGATATGAATTCAGGTATTTTGAAAATTGGTGACAACGTTGATATTCGGATTTTACAGCAGGTAGAACAAGGCTGGAAGACAGGAGACCGTCCGGATTCTTATGCCAGCAAAATACAAAATATTCTGGATAATGGCGATATTGAAGTGGATATGCCGACACAGGAAGGTAAAAATGTTTCCTTGCCTTCCGGTGTGCGCCTGGAGTTCTTATTTTACGCCCAAGAGGGCATGTATCGGTGCATAGCGCATATTAAAGATCGGTATATCCGCGATAATATCTATCTGCTATTAATAGAACAGAAGACTCCTCTGGAGAAATTCCAGCGGCGGGAGCATTATCGTTTCGAATGTGCCTTGGATATGTTTTACCAGCAGATTAAGGAGGATGAGATAGATATATTGCCCATAGAAGAGCTGAAAGAACACCACAGGCTGACTTATCCGGAAGATTTAGCCAAAGAAGCGATTGCCGTCGACTTAAGCGGCGGCGGGATGCGGTTTGTAGGCTACGAGGAAGGAAACGAAGGGGAATACCTGGTAATAACCTTACCGTTAGAAAATGAGAGCATGAGTTATACGCTGGAAGTCGTGGCGAGCATTCTGACCTGCCAGCGGATAAAGAAAAATATAGGAAAAAGGCAGGACACGCAGGAAAAATATGAGTATCGCGTGAAGTTCCTGATGAAAAATCCTCAAGACAGGGAATGGATTATAAAATTTATTTTTGAACAAGAGCGCTTGCGCAGACAAAAAGGGTGATTGTATGAAAAAAAATATTTTGGTTGTTGATGACTCTGCACTCATGAGAAGGCTTATTTGTGATATAATTGATTCAGAAAGTACATTTCAGGCAAAGGATGTTTGCAGAGACGGACTTGAGGCGTATGAAAAATTAAAGTCCACAGCGTATGATGCTGTAATCCTGGACGTGAATATGCCTCGTATGGACGGGTTGGAATTGTTAGAGAAACTGCAACAGGATGGCATTAAGGCAACCATCATAATGGTTAGTACGTTGACTACGAAAGATGCGGACGTGACTATCCGTGCCATGGAACTGGGAGCCGTTGATTTCATCACGAAGCCGTGTAATATCATAGAGGCAAAGAGTGATGAGTTCCGTAGGAGAATCCTGCAGATGCTTAAGGCAGTCATACGTTCTGACGATGCCAAGGCTCAGGCAAATGTGCAGCTGCAGACAGCGGAAACCATGAAGCCGGCACAGGTAAAAATGCCGAAAAAGTTAGAACGCACCGGGAACTCCGGCAAGAAGGTTCTGGTAGCCCTGGCTTGTTCGACCGGGGGGCCGAAAGCGTTGCAGAGCGTCATCCCATACCTCCCAAAGGATTTGAATGCACCTATGGTATTAGTTCAGCATATGCCCATAGGTTTTACAAAATCCATGGCTGACCGTTTGGATGAACTCAGTGATATTGAGGTTAAGGAAGCAAAAGAGGGCGATGTCCTAAAGAAAGGCTGCGTGTATGTTGCGCCAGGCGGAAGGCATATGGAGGTAAAGAAGCAGGCAGATGAAAGCCATGTCATCCGGCTGAATGAAGACGCTCCGATTGGAGGTCTTCGTCCTTGCGCGAACGTGACCTATGAATCCCTGCGGACGAGCGGATACGACGAGATTGTCTGCGTGGTGCTGACTGGGATGGGGTGCGACGGCACAGGCGGAATTCTTTCCTTGCAGCAGAAGAAGAAAATATACGTGATTTCCCAGGATGCTGCAAGCTGCGTGGTATACGGTATGCCGAAAGCGATTGCCGAAGCAGGCGTTGTAAACGAAGTAGTTCCATTGACTGAAATTGCACAAACAATAATGAAGAAGGTGGGGGTACAGTAGTATGGATGTAAGCCAATATCTTGAAATTTTTATTGATGAAACCAATGGGCATCTGCAGATTTTGTCCGATTGTATCATGACTCTGGAAAAAGAGCCTGAGAATATGGATACAATTAACGAGATTTTCCGTGCAGCCCATTCTTTGAAAGGAATGGCCGGGACGATGGGATTCAAGCGTATGCAGCGTCTGACCCATGACATGGAGAATGTTTTTCAGGAAGTCCGCAGCGGCAATATGAGCGTTACCAGCGGCCTGGTAGATGTTTTATTCCAATGCCTGGATGCCATAGAGGCATATCTTGACAATGTAAAAGAAAGCTCTGACGAAGGAACCGATGATAATGAAGCCATCATCAAAGAGCTGAACGATATTTTAGCCGCAGGTACTGGAAATGCCCCGGCTGAAGAGAAGAAGCCTGCTGCTCCGGAGGAGAAGAAAGCAGCCGGAGATGACAAATATCCGAAAAAATATCTGGAAATGGAATTCCCTGAGAAGGCCAAAGAAGATTTGCAGGAAGCCGAGAAAAAGGGCATGAACATTTACGGAATCAGTGTCTTTATCCAAGAGGAATGTTTGCTGAAAGCGGCGCGTGCATTCCTTGTCTTTAAAGCAGTAGAGGATTACGGCAATATCATCGTGTATAATCCCAGTTCCCAGGATATCGAAGATGAGAAATTTGACTTTGATTTCAGTTTCTATCTCGTGAGTAACGAAGACCTAGGTAAGATTATGGAAGTTGCCCAGGCTGTTTCGGAGATAGAAAAAATAATCGGTGAAAAGCTTACATACAGCGAATTAACAACAGCTGCCGAGAAGCGTGAAGTGGCACAGGCAAAAGAGGAGGAGGCGAAAGCGGCAGAAAAAGCGGCTGCTAAGAGCGCAGCTCCGGCAGCCGCTCCTGCTCCGGCACAGGCTGGCCAGCAGGCTACGGCTGCTAAGAAGACAACGCCAGGCAAACCGGTGACTAACCGTACTGTCCGAGTGGATATTGAGAAGCTGGACGCGCTGATGAATCAGGTAAGCGAGCTGATTATCGCCAAGAATTCCCTGGTATCTATCGGCGCCACTTCGGATAATGGCACGGGCGGGGCAAATGCCCAGGCATTCCATGAACAGATTGAATACTTAGAGCGCATCACGACCGGCCTTCATGAGTCCGTGATGAAAGTGCGGATGGTGCCGATAGAGAGCGTGGTGCAGAAATTCCCGCGGATGATTCGCGACCTTTCCAAGAAGCTGGATAAGAAAATGGAACTGCAGATGACTGGTGAGGATACTGAACTTGACAGAACCGTTGTGGATCAGATTGGTGATCCGTTGCAGCATCTTCTGCGTAATTCCGCTGACCATGGCCTTGAGAATGCTGAGACACGTAGGAAGCGCGGAAAGCCAGAGATGGGAACCATACACCTGAATGCGTTCCAGGAAGGCAATAACGTCATCATTGAAGTGAGCGATGATGGAAATGGTATTGATACAGAAAATGTTAAGAATAAAGCGATTGAGCGTGGGCTGATTACACCGGAACAGGCAGCGGCGCTGAGCCAGAAAGAAATCATTGATTTTCTGTTCATGCCCAGCTTTTCCATGGCAAAGAAAATTTCTGACATTTCCGGGCGCGGTGTAGGGCTTGATGTGGTGAAATCCAATATCGAAGCTCTTGGCGGCGATGTGGAAGTAAAGAGTGTGCTTGGGGAAGGATCCAAGTTTATCGTGCGCCTGCCTCTGACACTTGCAATCATCCAGGCGCTGATGGTAGAGGTTCGTGGTGAGAAATATGCAATTTCCCTCGGATCCATCGAGACGATTGAGGAGATTGCTCCTGATGAGATAAAATTTGTCCAGGCAAAGGAAGTAATCCATATCCGCGGCATGGTCATCCCTTTGGTACGCTTGGATCAGCTTTTAGACTGCGAGCCTGATGACAAGGAAAGAGACAGCCTGACTGTCATCATTGTGAGAAAGGGAGACAAGTTTGCAGGACTGATTGTGGATGAACTGGATGGCCAGCAGGAAATTGTTATCAAGTCTCTTGGCAAATATATAAACAACAGCACCAAAATTATCAGCGGTGCGACTGTCCTGGGTGATGGTGAAGTTGCCTTAATCCTGGATGTGAATACATTATTTTAGGGGGTGGTGACATGGCAAACAATGTGTCTATCGCAGAAGAAGGAAAGAAACAGTTCATCGTAGTAAAAATAGGCAGCGAGCAGTATGGGATTGACATCAGTTATGTGGACAATATTGTCCGTATGCAGAAAATTACCAGGGTGCCAAAAGTACAGCCTTATTTCAAAGGGATTATTAATCTGCGTGGTGAGATTGTTCCGGTTATGAGCATTCGCACGAAAATGGATTTAGAGCCGGATGAATTCACAGACGTTACCAGAATCATCATCCTCAAGTTAGAGGAACACGGCGTGCTGGGAATAGTTGTCGATGAGGTGAAAGAGGTCGTCACCCTTGCGCCTGATGAAATCGAGAAGGTTTCTTATGACGCAAAGAACAGTAAGAGTAATTTTATCAATGGGGTAGGTAAGAATGGGGAGGAACTGATTTCGCTGTTTGACACGAACAGCATAATTGACGAGACAGAAGCTGTATAAGCAGAATAAGAAGGCTGTTGCACGAAGCGTATACTTTTTTGCGACAGCCTATTCGTAATTCATGAAAGCAGATCCGGCCTGGCCTGGAATCTGTTGGATACATGTTAGAAATGGAGAGAGGAGCCTATGGCTAAGTTTAGTTTGAATCAGGTAAATGACATGTACTTTGATGTGCTGAAGGAAATTGGCAATATAGGGGCAGGGAATGCCACGACGGCAATTTCCCATATGCTGAATATCAAGGTGAACATGGAGGTACCCAAGGTAGAGTTTTTGACATTTCAGGAACTGCCCACTGCAATCTCAGCAGAGGAAGAGACGGTGGTAGGGATTTACCTGGAAGTGGAGAGCGATATTGGCGGAAGCATGATGTTTCTGCTGAAAATGGAATCCGCCCGTTATCTGGTCAACCGCCTTATGGGAAGACCAGATGATTATGCGGAAGAATTCAGCGAGATGGATTTATCTGCAATTAAGGAAATAGGAAATATAATTTCCGGCTCATATTTGTCCGCACTTTCAAGTATGACGAATATGGCAATTACGTCATCAGTGCCGTATCTGGCAATCGATATGGCAGCAGCTATTTTGAGTGTGCCGGCAATTCAGTTCGGCCAGTATGGTGACAATGCGCTTTTGATACAGACGGAGTTTGGAGATGATGTAAAAATACAAGGATTTTTCATTTTGATGCCGGACGTTGAGTCCTATGATAAAATTCTGACGTCATTAGGAATCGTACTATAAGAGGAGCTGAAAGAGCATGGCTACAATTAAAGTTGGAATGGCAGATTTGAATATATGCAAAGCACCGGATATGATTACTACGCTGGGGTTAGGATCGTGTATAGGGATTGCAGTATACGATCCCGTTACCAAGGTTGGCGGCCTGGCGCATATTATGCTTCCGGATAGTAAGCAGATGAGGAACAATTCAAATATTGCCAAATTTGCAGACACTGGAATTGAAGAATTGATTAGAAGAGTGACAATGGCAGGCGCCAATAAACGGCGTCTTGTTGCAAAAATTGCTGGCGGGGCAAAAATGTTCGAGGTCAAAGGAATATCAGGCGTCGGCAATGTGGGCGAGCGCAATGCGATTGCCTCAAAGGCAAAGCTGAACCAGCTGGGGATTCCGCTGCTTGCCGAGGATACCGGGTTGAACTATGGCCGTACCGTCGAGCTGTATCCGGCAACGGGAGAGTTTTACATTAAGGCAGTAGGAAAGCCATTAAAAATCATTTAAAGGGTGATAGGTTATGAAGACGAAACAGGTACCGGTAATCATTACGCTGATTGCAGGCTTAATCACCTGTATACTGGGATTCAAAATGCATATGGGGACGGCGCAGTTTGTGCGTACGCTGGTTATTATCTTAATTTCTTTTTATATTTTAGGATGCATTGCGAAACTGGTGTTAGATAAGAATTTCAAGGAAGAGCCAGAAGAAGAGGCCACGGAAGAGGCAGGAGAGGAATCCGTCGGGGAAGGGACAGAAGGAGCCGAAGAGACGACGGAAGAATCCACAGAAGCGTCAAATACCCCATAGCCAGCTATGGAATGTTTGATGCCCGCGGGAAGAGAATTACCGCTTTTTGTGAACAGGTAACGTGCTTATAACACGGAAGCCCGGCACTGGGATTTCCGTAGTCTTGGGGGCTTTGAATGAACGCAGCAGAAAGAGAACATTTATGGGCTGAATTTTTAAAAAGGCCTACACCAGAGTTGAGAGAACAGATTATCGTAGAGTATGCGCCATTGGTCAAGATTGTGGCAGGGCGGCTCAGTATGTATCTGGGATATAACGTAGAATATGACGACTTAGTGGGATATGGCATATTTGGGTTGATTGATGCCATTGATAAATTTGATGTAAAAAAGGACGTGAAATTTGAAACTTATGCCAGCTTGCGGATTCGCGGCTCCATCTTGGACCAAATCCGGAAAATGGATTGGATACCGCGTACCGTCCGGCAGAAGCAGAAAAAAATAGAGACAGCTATCAAAAAGGTTGAGGAGAGAACCGGAAGAACGGCATCTGACGAGGAAATTGCAGAGGAACTGGACGTCAGCGGAGAGGAGCTGCTGAACTGGCAGTCGCAGCTTAAGGTGACCAGTATGGTTTCACTGAATGAGTATGTGGAGCAAGGCATGGAACCCGTCATGGATGCCAAGGGGAATTCACATTTCATCCAGCCTGAGGATGCTGTCGCAGAAGATGAACTGAAGAAAATATTGGGGCAGTCATTGGAAACGCTTACGGAGAAGGAGCGGAAAGTCATAACATTATATTATTATGAGGATTTGACATTGAAGGAGATCAGCAATGTACTTGAAGTATCGGAATCCAGGGTTTCCCAGCTTCATACAAAGGCTTTGCTTAAAATGAAGAAAACCATGGGCCCGTATATGAATATCTTGACTGATCAGTAATGGAGGGTTTTGATGGGAAAAAACGCATATTTTAAATTAGACATCAGAGATGCGGGTGTAATGATACAGATTATTCCTCCGGAAGATGGTGGAAAGAAGCTGGATATAAAAGAAGTCACAGAGTATCTGGAGGCAAAGGGATACGATAAGTATAACTTAAAAGAACTGAATGATGCTGTGACTTTGCCCACGCAGGAGATTCGTCAGGTCTATGTCGGAGAAGGGCATAATATTTACCAGAATGAGCAGATGGGGGTCACCATTTCCAGCGATAGGATGCTGGTGTTCTGCCGTTTTTATCCGCCATCCAACCAGGGGAAACTAATGACGGAAGAAGACATTCTTAGTGACCTCGCGCAATGCAATGTTTCCCAGGGGATTAATAAAGAAGCAATTCAGAAATATCTGGCTGACCGCCAGTACTGTACGGAATATATCTTTGCAAAAGGAGTCCCCCCGGTCAATGGGGAAGATGCCTGGATTGAGTACTTTTTCAATACGAACCATAACCTCAGGCCCAAAAGAAATGAGGACGGCAGCGTGGATTACCGGGAACTGAACACCATCAGCCGCGTGGAGGCTGGGCAGATGCTGGCAAAGCTCCATCCGATTGTGCCTGGAAAGCCTGGAATTGATGTATGCGGCGGCAGGGTACAAGGACGTCAGGAAAAGAATATGAAATTGGATTTTGCCAATAACATCACGCTTTCCGAGGACAAGACAGAGATTTATTCAAACGTGACCGGTCATGCAAGCTTAGTAAACGGTAAAGTCTTTGTGGCGGATGTGTATGATGTGCCTGCGGATGTGGACAATGCTACGGGTAACATCGTATATGATGGGAATGTTACCGTCAAAGGAAACGTAAAAAGCGGGTTTTCTGTCACAGCAAAGGGGGACATCATTGTAGAAGGCGTCGTGGAAGCGGCATTCCTTTCTGCCGGAGGGCAAATCATAGTGAAACGTGGCATCAACGGCATGAGCAAAGGCCGGGTAGAGGCAAAAGATAATATCATTTGTAAATTTATTGAAAATGCTATTGTCATTTCAGGGGGTTACATTGAGACGGGATGCATCCTGCACAGTAAGGTTTCAGCAGAGGCAGACATTCGCATCCGGGGAAAGAAAGGGTTCGTCAGCGGCGGGTTAATCCGTGCCGGCAATGTGGTGGAAGCCCAGACGATTGGTTCTGCGATGGGAACCATCACCCAGGTTGAAGTAGGTTCTCCCCCAGCCATCAAAGTGCGCTATGACGAGCTTAGCCAGCTTATAACAACTACGAAGCAGAACTTGGAAAAGATGCGCCCAATCCTTGTGAATTTCAATGAAAAGTTACAGAAAAAGGAGAATGTGACGCCCGATCGGGTACAGCAGGTGCAGACAATCGCCAAGAATTTCAAAGCAGAGCAGAAAAAACTGGCGGAGCAGCAGGAAGAGATGAAAAAGCTGCATGAGAAAATCCAGATGTCAAACAGCGCGAAAGTAAAAATAACAGGAACCGTTTACCCGGGCGTTACCATAACGATTTCTGACATGAGCAAGACGATTAAGTCTGAGCATTCTTGCACGAAATATGTCCGGGAGCGCGGAGAGATAGTGGCTCGTCCCATGTAGGGAGCATGTTGGTAAGGGAAAAGGAGTGATGACAAATGTCTATTAGGCCAGTAGAATTCAGCGGTGTAGTGCAGAGAAGCCAGGATATAAGTTCCTTAAAACAGAATGAAGACAATAAACCTATGTTGCAGCAACAGAATGTGCAGACACAATTTGCGAAGGATACTGCACAGCATATGCATCAGGTGAACCAGGCCAACGATTCTGACAACCCGGAGCAGAAATTCGATGCCCGGGAAAAGGGCAGCAATGAATATGAAAACCTTCGCAGGCAGAAGAAAAAAAAGAAAGAAGATAACAGTGGAAAGGCAAGCGCAAAGACCCCCACAAGAGGCTTTGACATGAAGGTATAGGTATAAAGATGAGCACATTAGAAATTTGTTTATTAGTGGTTGGAATTGTCCTGATGATTGCCAGTTTTTTTATCACAGAAAAATTGTCCAGTAATGAATTGAACAAGCTTTCAGAGCTGAGTACAGAGGAAATGCAGAAGATTCTGGAACGGAATTTGAATGATGCTCAGAAGAAAGTAGATAACATGGTTGACCAGGTTATAGACCACTCCATTGAAAAATCCATGGATGTCGTGGAGCGGGCATTGGACAAGGAAACTAATGAAAAAATGCGGGTGCTGACAGAGTATTCTGATACTGTGCTGGAATCGATTAACAAGACGCATAATGAAGTCATGTTTCTATACAGTATGTTGAATGATAAGCACTCCGAACTGACAAAGTATGCAGGGAACCTTGCGCAGCTGGCTATACACCTGGAAGAACTAGAGCAGAATATCGAGAAAACCATAGCGGAATCTGATGAAATTATCCAGAAAGTCCGGGAGGCCCGTCAGATACAGCAGCTTCCTTCTGTACCAGAGGAAGGAGAAGCAGAGGAGGAGCCTTCGGAACAGCAGGAAACACTGCCCCAACAGCAGGGTGTGGAAAAGTCAAACCATAATCAGATGATTCTGGAGAAATACAAGGAAGGCAAATCGGCAATAGATATTGCAAAAGAGCTGGGGCTTGGCGTTGGAGAGGTGAGGCTTGTAATTGGATTATTCAGAGAGGAAGAGTTATAAGTTATGAAGCTAAAATACTATTTGCGTGGATTGGGCATTGGAATCATATGCACCGCAATTATTATGGGAATCGCCCTCTCAGGAAATAAAAAGGAGACGCTTACAGATACCGAGATTATAGAGCGTGCCAGGCTCCTGGGGATGGTGATGCCGGAAGATACGGAGGAATCTTCTGAGGAAGAAGGGCAGGAACCGCCTGATGCCAAAGCTTCAAAGCCCCAAGGAGCGGAAGAAGGGGAATATGAGAATAAATCAGGAGAAGAGGATGCCGAAACCAGTAAGGATGAAGACGGCGAACCCTCGGATTCCTATGATGACAAAGGACAGGATGAGGCAGCAGACACAAATCAGACAGACAGCCCTGCAGACCAGCCGGATTCTGATAGTTCTGTAAATAATTCTGCACAGCATCCAGATTCCCAAAGTACGGTACAAATTGAAATTAAGGCAGGGGAATATTCAGACGCAGTCAGTCGGAAGTTGTATCAGGCCGGCCTTATTTCGGATGCGGATACTTTCAATAAATACCTGACGGAGAAAGGTGCGGATCAGAATCTCAGAGTAGGGGTTTACGATATTCCGACTGGATCCACACAAGATGAAATTATTGCAATATTGCAAAAATAGCTATGAGAGGCTTGCCAGGATAAAATTGGTATGATATAATATATGCGCATTCATGCAGACATATGCAGGGTGCAGGAGAAAGGTTGCAATGGCAATCAGTAAACACATGGGCAGATTGGAAGACCGGTGCCTGTCGGTAGTTTTCCAAGTTGAAGCGCATGGAAGATTATAACCAATGGAGGTATGGAAAATGGGCGTTATTTCAATGAAACAGTTATTAGAAGCAGGTGTTCATTTTGGACATCAGACAAGAAGATGGAACCCTAAAATGGCTCCCTACATCTACACAGAGCGGAACGGCATCTACATCATTGATTTACAGAAATCAGTAGGGAAGGTAGATGAGGCTTACAAAGCGGTAGCAGAGATTGTAGCTGACGGAGGAATGATTCTTTTTGTAGGCACTAAAAAGCAGGCGCAGGATGCCATCAAAGCTGAGGCAGAGCGTTGCGGGATGTTCTATGTAAATGAGAGATGGTTAGGCGGTATGCTGACTAACTTTAAGACAATCCAGAGCCGTATTGGCAGGCTGAAAGCGATTGAGACCATGGCAGAGGACGGCACCTTTGATGTCCTTCCGAAAAAAGAAGTTATTGCATTGCGGAAAGAATGGGAGAAGCTTGAGAAGAACCTTGGCGGAATCAAAGAGATGAAGAGAATTCCAGATGCAATTTTTGTTGTAGATCCCAAGAAGGAGAGAATCTGTGTACAGGAAGCACACACATTGGGCATTCCGTTGATTGGCATCTGCGATACGAACTGCGATCCCGAAGAGCTGGATTATGTAATCCCAGGCAATGACGATGCAATCCGGGCTGTTAAGCTGATTGTTTCTAAGATGGCTGATGCTGTTGTGGAGGCAAATCAGGGCACTATTGAGGAGATGCCTGAGGAGTACGCAGAAGGAGCAGAAACATCTGCGGAAGAATAAGATTCAGTCAGGTTAATGCATATAGAAACTGTATTCAGTGCGAGGACAGACAATATTGCCTGTCCTCGATTAAAGTAATAATGGAAGATTATCATAAACGGAGGGAATAAAAATGGCTATTACAGCAGCAATGGTAAAAGAGTTGAGGGAAATGACCGGTGCAGGAATGATGGACTGCAAGAAGGCTTTGAATGAGACTGACGGCAACATGGATGAAGCCGTAGAGTTTTTAAGGAAAAATGGACAGGCAAAGGCAGAGAAGAAGGCAGGACGGATTGCGGCTGAGGGGCTTTGCACTGTAATGATAAAAGACGATAAGACGGCAGCTGTCGTTGAAGTGAATTCAGAGACAGATTTTGTGGCCAAGAACGACACATTTAAGGCTTTTGTTGATGCTGTCGCAACACAGGCTGTCAATTCCGATGCAGCGGATATGGAAGCATTCATGGCAGAAGCCTGGAATGAAGACTCCAGTAAGACAGTAAAAGACGCGCTTGTGGAGAAAGTAGCAGTCATTGGTGAGAACCTGAATATCAGAAGGTTTGAGAAAGTTGTTGCAGAGAATGGCTGCGTAGTATCTTATATCCACGGCGGAGGAAGGATTGGCGTTATCGTAGAGGCTGATACGGCTGTTGTAAATGATACCGTAAAAGAGGCAATGATAAATATCGCTATGCAGATTGCGGCCCTTACTCCGAAATATGTTTCCAGAAATGAAATCAGCGATGAGTATATCGCACACGAGAAGGAAATTCTTCGCGCGCAGATTATGAACGATCCCAAAGAATCCCAGAAACCAGAGAAAGTAATCAATGGTATGATTGAGGGTCGTGTTAATAAAGAACTCAAAGAAATCTGCCTGGTAGACCAGGTATATGTTAAGGCAGAGGACGGCAAGCAGACTGTCGGCAAATATCTGGAGGCGGTTTCCAAAGAAATAGGACAGAATGTTTCCGTCAAAAGGTTTGTTCGCTTTGAGACAGGAGAAGGGCTGGAGAAAAAGCAGGAGGACTTTGCGGCTGAAGTTGCAGCGCAGATGAATGCATAGAAATTTGTCGAAATAAGGCGAATTGAGATAAAAATGAGAACCCCTGTAGATGGTGTGTGAATGCCATTTGCAGGGGTTTTTGATATTATGTATTAGATTTTCATTTCTTGACACTA
>CAJUFQ010000027.1 GCA_910585625.1 uncultured Lachnospiraceae bacterium | reverse complement strand
TCCCACTCGTATTTTATCTTAAAAAGAAGCATTTCCTCTTTGCTGTTTTTGTTTTCAAAATACCTGTAAAAAGTAGTCCTGCCGATGTCGGCTTCCCTGCAAATCGAGTTTACATTGATGTTATCAAAATCCTGGGTTTTCATCAGTTTGATTCGTGCGTCCGCAAGGCATAGTTTCATAAATGCCGTTTAATTTTTCTTCATAATGGAACAAAGGCTCCCTTTTTTGTACCGCATAGCGTGATGGCAGTGTCATCATCTTCCGCATGTACATAACCGCTAGGGGGAACTTCGTCTTTTAGGCAGATTGCAAAACAATACCTCCTGCCGTTTAACTGCTTTTCAAAAAAATTCTTAGTATCATCCATATTTTTTACGGGATACCAAGGCAAAAAAGTATTTACCTCTTTGTCTGAAAAAAGCAAGTATATTGCTTCCATATCGTTTTCTTCAAACCTTTGCAATATAAGTCTTCATTTGGGATAAAGAACGTGCCATACATGCAAACAAAGTGAATAATACCTATGACAGATTGCATTTATTATACAAAGACAGTACGCTAGTTGAGATTGATAGCAGCGCCAATTATAAAAGAAAAGGATGGAAGCGCAAAAAGTAAAGTTGAAAGATGGTTGGGAAGGGGGAATTAATGTGAGTGAACTGCAAAGGGTAACTCATATTTACATATACAGTAGGAAATCCAAATGGACCGGCAGGGGCGAGAGCGTGGAGAATCAGATTGCCATGTGCCGGGATTACATCCAATATAATATAGAGGGGGCAAGTCAGGCGGAAATTACGGTGTTTGAAGATGAAGGGTATTCTGGGAAGGATACGAACCGCCCCCAATTCCGAAAAATGATGCAGGAGATTGAGAAAGGCGGCTGCAATTACCTTGTCTGTTACAAGTTGGACAGATTGGGGAGAAACATTGCAGATTTGGCAAATCTGGTGGAGACGTTGAACAAACTCGACGTGTCCTTTATTAGTATTAAGGAGCGGTTTGACACGTCCACGCCTATAGGAAAGGCAATGCTGTATTTTGCCGGGGTACTGGCGCAGATGGAGCGGGAGCAGATTGCAGAGCGCGTCCGCGACAATATGATTATGCTTGCAAGGAAGGGAAGATGGCTTGGCGGTAACACGCCTTTGGGGTTTCGGGCGGAATCGGAGGAGAAGGTCGTTGTCAATGGGAAAAATAAAAAATCTTTCCGCCTTGTTGTCGATGAGGAAGAGATGAAGACAGCCCGCTTTCTATTTGAGGAATATTTGAAACAACAGTCGCTCATGGGAGTCGTCAAATACTTGTTGAAGTACGATATCAAGACAAAACTTGGGAATGAGTTTACGACCACAGCTATCCGCGATATTCTGAAAAATCCAGTGTATTGCCGGGCAGACCCGGAAGCTTATCGGTATTTCTGGAACCTGGGCTGCCAGGTATGTATGGATGAAGAGGAGGCGGATGGAAAATGCGGCTTGCTTGCCTATGCGAAGACTTCTTCGTCTCAGTATAAGAATAAGGGAAACGCGCCGGATAAATGGATTGTGGCAAAAGGGAAACATCCTGGAATAATTTCTGGGAAGGACTTTTCCAGAGTCCAGAATCTCCTTGCTAGGAACAGCGCCAAAGGGGAAGCCTGGCATAAGCCGCATAATCAGGTGGCGGTTTTGTCGGGAATCCTATATTGTTCCTGCGGCCATCCGATGCGCCCGAAATATTATTCAGCGAAACAGGTGACGGATAAGGGGGAGCGGAAGTTTTCGTATCTTTGTCCTTATAAGGACATGACCCATAGTGAGAAATGTTCCGTACCTAATGTCCAAGGTAATGCCTTGGATGAGCTGGTGTGCAGGGAGGTATTGCGTTATACGGAGGAACACTCTGATATCTATCAGATGATGCGAAAAGCAGTGGAGTGCATAGAAGATATAAAAGAAGAAAAAGTGACGTCCGCAGAACTCTTGGAGCGGGAGATACAGAAACGGAAAAAGGAAGTGCAGAATCTGATTACCACCCTGGCAAAATCCGGCGGTGACCGGGAGTTTATCAGCAGGATTGAGCAGGAGGTTCTGAAACGAAACAGAGAATGTGCGTCATTGGAAGAAGAAAAAGCAGAGCTGAAAGCGGAGGGCGCAGATATCCGGGGGGATGGGCAGCAGCTTGCATTTCTGATGGAGCAGCTTTCTTCTTTCCAGAATCTGTTTGAAACGCTGAGCGTGCCGGAAAAGAGGGAGTATTTGGCAATCAGATTAGATAAAGTCGTCTGGGACGGAGAACAGGCCCATATCTTTCTTCGGTAGGAAGATTTATCGCACTGCGGCTATGGGGCATGATGTCGCTAGGCGACCAGCCGCGGGCGGCGAATCCTGTTGCACAGGATGCCCATGCCCTAGCGTCCGTTTGTGAGTTGTTTCCGCAGCGAAACCATTGCATTGCCACATCCGCTGGGACCGACAATAGCCAGAAAGTCACCTTTGTGAACCGTGAAATTTATATTATGAAGCGCGGGCGTCTCGCCTTGTATTGTATGGTAGGAATAGCCCACGTGGTTGATTTCCATTAATTTTTCCATAGGATTCTCCTTATGATTGCTTATTTTATTGTATGAGGGAAAAGTTGGTATGGTGCAGATACCGAGGGCCGGGGCAGGAAAATGGAGAAACTCAAATTTGAAAAGTAGTTGTCTTGGCGGGATAAAAAAGCTATAATGGAGATAATTGTTCAGAGACTGATATGTTCACAGCCAGCTCGTGACAGAAGCAGAACGGAGGAAACGATATGCAGATTTATATGCCGACAAATGTTTACAGTGGGAGTAATTGCGTGAGGAATCACAGGCAGGAGCTTGCGGCCTTGGGGAAGAAAGCGCTGCTTGTGACCGGGAGGCATTCTTCCCGGGCAAACGGTTCCCTGGAAGATGTGGAAAATGCGCTGCAGGAAGAAGGACGTGCATATGCCATTTTTAACAGGATTGAGGAAAACCCTTCCATTGAGACGGTCATGCAGGCCAGGGATTTTGGAATTCAGGAAGGCGTGGATTTCGTGATAGGGATTGGCGGCGGTTCGCCCATGGACGCAGCAAAGGCCATTGCCCTGATGATTGCCAATCCTCAGGAGGGGGCCGGCATTCTCTATGAGAAGCAGGAGCTTGACGCTCTGCCAGTGGCGGAAATCCCGACTACGGCGGGAACCGGTTCAGAGGTGACGCCATATGCAATCCTCACAATCCATGCCCGCAGGACGAAACAGAGCATTAGCTATAGGATTTATCCCAAGCTGGCACTGATTGACAGCCGTTATCTGAAAACGGCAAGCCTCGACACTTTGATTGACACAGCGGTGGACGCGCTGGCTCATTTGATTGAGAGTTACCTGAACACGAATGCGAATGCATATAACCGCATGTTTTCTGAGAAAGGGCTGTCTCTGTTTGCAGAGGTGAGAGAGGAGCTTTTGCAATGCAGGCAGATGGGCAGGGAGCCAAAGCTTACGCTTTCTGACAAAGTATTCGAGAAACTGATGCAGATAGCGGCAGTAGCAGGCATGGCGATTACCCATACCAGCACCTCGCTCCCTCATGGGTTAAGCTATCCGGTCACTTATGAAATGGGCGTATCCCATGGCAAAGCGGTAGGGATTTTCCTGCCGGGATTCTTAGAATGCTACCAGGCGCAAGAGGACGTTCAGGCAGTGCTTGGGAACATGGGATTTGCCAGTGTGGAGCAGTTCACGGAATATCTGGACGAACTGCTGGGCAAAGTAGAGATTTCAGACGAGCTGTGGAAGAAGGACGTGGAGCTTATCATGGGAAATCAGGCAAAATTAAAGAATTATCCGTTTGTGATGGATGAAGAAACCTTGTACAGATTCCGGCGATGAGGGAAATATGAAACGTAATTACCAGAAAGAGATGGATGGAATAATCGATAGGTTGCAGGCTGGAGGTACTGTTCCGACGCTTCTGCTGCATAGCTGCTGCGCTCCCTGCAGCAGCTATGTGCTGGAGTATCTGTCGTGCTGTTTTCAGATTACGGTTCTGTATTATAACCCCAATATTTATCCTGAGGAGGAGTATTGGAAGAGGGTAGAAGAACAGAAACGTTTTATCCGGCAGTTTTCGGAGCAAATTTCCAATAGAAATAAGGAAGAAGGCACGGCGTATCAGCCGGTTGGCGGTGTTGGGAAGGAAAGCACCCCAAGGTTTTACCCGATTGGATTTGTGGAAGGAAGTTTTGAACCGGACAGGTTTTATGGACTTGTGAAAGGATTGGAAGACGTGCCGGAGGGAGGGGAACGCTGTTTCCGCTGCTATGAGCTGCGTCTGCGGGAAGCGGCAGAGTATGCAAGACGGCTGGGCATGGATTACTTTACGACCACATTATCTATCAGCCCGCTTAAGAATGCAGAAAGACTCAATGAGATTGGGGAACGCCTGGCAGGAGAATACGGCATTTCCTATCTCTGTTCAGATTTCAAGAAAAAGGATGGGTATAAGCGTTCCGTGGAGCTTTCAAAGGAATACGGCATGTACCGTCAGGATTACTGCGGCTGTATATTTTCTAAGCAAGAGCGAGAGCGGCAGATTGCCCAGACAGCGGCAGAGGATATCTGTAAGCAGTGACTTTGCAGGAACATGGCAAAACCATGCGACAGGACTTGCAGGGACAGAACAATATGAAGGAGGACAGACATGGCACAATTATGGGGCGGGCGTTTTACGAAAGAGACAGACCAGCTGGTCTATAATTTCAATGCGTCCATATCATTTGATAAGAAATTTTACCGGCAGGACATGGAGGGTAGCATTGCCCATGTAAAGATGCTGGGGAAACAGGGGATTCTGACCGAACAGGAGACGGACGAGCTGGTAAAAGCAGTGAAAGATATCTTGCGTGAGGTAGAAGCAGGCGAACTTGAAATCTCCCATGAATATGAGGACATCCATAGCTTTGTGGAGGCAACGCTGATCGACCGTCTGGGAGATACCGGCAAGAAGCTGCACACCGGGAGGAGCCGCAACGACCAGGTAGCGTTAGACATGCGTCTCTATACACGGCAGGAAGTTCTGGCAACCGATGAATTGCTGGAAGGGATATTAAAAGTTCTTTTGCGTATCATGGAACAGAATACAGATACGTTCATGCCAGGGTTCACACATCTGCAGAAAGCTCAGCCAGTTACCCTGGCGCACCATCTGGGCGCGTATTTTGAAATGTTCCGGCGCGACCGCCAGCGTATGCAGGATATTTACCAGAGGATGAATTTCTGCCCGTTGGGTTCCGGCGCGCTTGCCGGCACGACTTACAATCTGGACAGGCAGTATACAGCCGATTTGTTAGGTTTTTCCGGTCCTGCCTTAAACAGTATGGATGGTGTGTCGGACAGGGATTACCTGATAGAATACCTTTCAGCGCTTTCCACGGTAATGATGCATCTGAGCCGATTTTCAGAGGAAGTCATTATCTGGAACAGCAATGAGTACCAGTTTGTGGAAATTGACGACGCCTACAGCACCGGAAGCAGCATCATGCCTCAGAAGAAAAACCCGGACATTGCGGAGCTTGTGCGGGGCAAGACCGGCCGTGTCTATGGCGCGCTTGTCTCATTGCTGACTACAATGAAAGGAATCCCGCTTGCCTATAATAAGGATATGCAGGAAGATAAAGAGTTGGTGTTTGACGCCATTGATACGGTGAAAGGCTGCCTGGCCTTGTTTGCCGGAATGCTCTCCACCATGAAGTTCAACAAAGACAGGATGGAGGCGAGCGCCAAACATGGGTTTACCAATGCCACGGATGCGGCGGATTACCTGGTAAACCACGGTGTTCCGTTCCGGGACGCTCATGGGATTGTGGGGCAGATTGTGCTTTATTGTATTGGCAGAGGGATTGCCATTGATGATATGAGCCTGGAGGAACTTCAGGAAATCAGCCCGGTGTTTGAGGCGGACATTTTTGAGGCGGTGTCCATGGAGACTTGCGTGGAAAAACGCCTGACCATCGGCGCGCCGGGGCAGGAGGCGATGAAAAAAGTCATTGCGCTGGAAAAGGAATTTCTTGCCCGGGACTGGAAGGCGGAACTCCCTGATTGGGAAAAAACGCTGCTGGAATAGCCGGCAGCCAATGCGGAGTTTAAGGCAGTATGATTGCAGCCATGATATTATACATAATTGACATAATTGGAAGATATGTTCTGTGAAGTTTGTATAATATTCGGGATTGCTTTTTTAGGGAAAATATATTAGTATATCTAACAGAAAAACAAACGTCCGCGCAAGACGGACAAGAGAAAGAAAGGCTCCCCAAATTGCAGTGGGAGGGTGAGGAGAACAGAAATGAGTCAGAAATTGAAAGCAGGAATCCTTGGCGGAACGGGCATGGTAGGGCAGCGTTTTATCGCCTTGCTGGAGAACCATCCATGGTTTGAGGTTACAACGATTGCCGCCAGCCCGCGCTCTGCTGGTAAGAGATATGAAGACGCGGTGGGTGGCCGCTGGAAAATGGATACGCCCATGCCGGAGTCTGTGAAAGATATTGTCGTCATGAATGTGAATGAGGTGGAAGCTGTGGCTTCTGAGGTAGATTTCGTGTTCAGTGCGGTTGATATGTCCAAAGATGAGATTAAAGCCATCGAGGAGGCGTATGCCAAGACAGAGACCCCGGTAGTTTCGAATAACAGCGCACACCGCTGGACGCCGGATGTGCCGATGGTCGTGCCGGAAATCAATGCCGGGCATATGGAGGTCATTGAATTCCAGAAGAAACGTCTAGGTACGCAGAGAGGATTTGTGGCGGTAAAACCGAACTGTTCCATTCAGTCTTATGCCCCGGTGCTGACTGCATGGATGGAATTTGAGCCATACGAGGTGGTTGCTACGACTTACCAGGCAATTTCCGGCGCAGGGAAGACGTTCAAGGACTGGCCGGAAATGGTAGGCAATGTCATCCCCTATATCGGCGGCGAGGAGGAGAAGTCAGAGAGAGAGCCTCTGCGGATTTGGGGAGAGGTCAAGGACGGCGTGATTGTGCCGGCATCTTCCCCAGTCATTACCTGTCAGTGCATCCGTGTTCCGGTGCTGAATGGCCATACGGCGGCCGTATTCGTGAAGTTCAGGAAAAACCCAACGAAGGATCGGCTGATAGAAAAACTTAGGAATTTCAGCGGCAAGCCGCAGGAATTAGGGCTTCCCAGCGCACCGAAGCAGTTCATCCAGTATCTGGAAGACGATAACCGCCCCCAGGTGACAGAGGATGTGGATTATGAAAATGGCATGGGCGTAAGTGTCGGCCGCCTCAGGGAAGATACGGTGTATGACTGGAAGTTCATCGGACTTTCCCACAATACTGTGCGCGGCGCGGCAGGCGGGGCAATTCTCTGCGCGGAGCTTCTGAAAGCACAGGGGTACATTACGGCGAAATAATAGATAGAAAACAGTGGGCAAGCCTGATTTCACGCTCTCGCGTGACAAGGTCTTTCCTATCAAATGAAATATGAGGCTGCTTCTTTCGGGGGCAGTCTTATATGCGTAGCAAGGAGTGCTGATAAAATGACGGGAAAATTGATGACGGCGATTATCGCGATAACGTCAGCGTTGCTATTTTATACGATTGGCGTGTGGTCAGAGCATCGAAGCAGAAAACTGAAAAAAATTCATTTGATTTTCTTCTGGCTTGGACTATGTATGGATACAATAGGCACAATTCTCATGGGGCAGATAGCGGAACATTCCATGTTTTCAGGAAAAGTGTCCCTGCATGGCGTGACGGGGGCGCTTGCGATTATCCTGATGATTGTACATGCAGTCTGGGCCACAGTTGTTTTGGTTAAGAATAAGGAAAACGCGACAGAGAACTTTCACAAGTTCAGCGTTGCGGTCTGGGCCGTTTGGCTAGTCCCATACATACTCGGAATGGTGATTGGGATGAAGCCATAACATCATTTCTGATGAAGTATGCGAATGCTCAGGGTGGGGTGGCATAAAACTTGGAAACAGCAGGAAAGGGGAATCTTTGCAAAGAGAGGAAAAGGAATGGAAGAAAAGGAACATACCTTAAAGATACAGAAAACCGAATGGATTTATGACCAGATTCAGAAGCAGCGGGAAGCAGAGGATGCGTTGTTTGAGAGAATCCGCCAGGAGCAAGAGGTCTTGGACCGACTGAATCAGTCCATCGGGGACAATATGGAACATACTAAGGAAGCCAGGAAATACAACCAGGAATTCCAGGAGCGCATGGATGCACAGGTCTATGCTATGTACGGCATAACGGAGGACAAGCTGCAAGGCATCCGGGAGTATAAGAACGCCTATTACCGAGGGTGCGCCTTTTCCCTGTTCCTGCTTTCTGTGGTATTGGTGGTGTTGTGCGGTGTCCTGCATGGATTCCAGTCACAAATCTGCCTGTTCATGATTGCGTTTTCGGGAGTAGAAGGCACGCTCCTGGCCCAGCCCCAAAGCAGGACGAAGATTCTGGAAATAATATGCAAAAGCTTGTACCTACTGATATTCCCATTGATGATGGTAGTTTTCATCTGTTTCGAACTGGGCTACCGGGAGTACCGTATCATATTGCCTTGGCTGGCAGTCTTCGCTATCTGCGTTCTCGTTTTGGGGACGGCAGCTTATTTCTTCTACAATCCCTATCGCAAAGAGAGAAGGAACGTGGGGGCGGCCAGAGACACTATCCGGGAAATTGAGCGGACAGCACGGAAAGAAGTCCGTAAGAGCCAGAAATATAGGGAGAGATTGGAAAAGAAGCAGAAGAGGCTCCTTGATCGTCAGGCGGCAAAACAGCAAAAACTTCTCAAGAAGGAGGAGAAACGGCAACAGAGATTTTCCGTAAGGGCGCAGAAGCGGCAAAACATGCTGGAGAAGAAGGATAACCTTCTGGCCCGTTTCCAAAAAGGAGAAGATTCCATAGCGGCAGAAGAGGAAGCAGCGATTGCAGAAGAGATATCTGAAGATGTCCGGAATATGGGGGGTGAAGAGCCGGAAGAACCTACAGATTCCCAGTGAAAATACTTGCCCTGCTATTGCCAAAAAAGTTAAATCGTGATAGTATGAAGCATAAGAATATCCATCAGGTGAGAAAGGATTATGGCTATGGTAGGACGGAAAAAAGAATTGCAGAATCTAGAGCAGATATACAGCCAGAGCGGTAACCAAATCCTGGTGCTGTACGGACGCGGGGAAAACCAGGGCAGGGAACTGGTACACGAATTCTGCAAGGGGAAGAAAGCTTTTTATTATTATGCACCAGAGGTTTCCGCAAAGGCACAGAAAACCAGGATGGGGCGCGAAATTGCCCGGCATTTCCAGGTCAGACTGCAGGAAGAAAGCTATGACAATTACTTCAAACGTATCAGGAGCGGGGATCCCAGTAAGCTGGTACTGGTCATTGATGAATTTCAGCATATTGTAAAGCGGGATGGGCAGTTTTTTGACAGCGTCTTAAACCTTCATGGCAAGAAGCTTTACCCTGGCCCGGTGCTGATTCTATTGTGCAGCACGGATATTCCCTGGGTGGAACAGGAGATGCCAAAAGTACTGGGAACCGCGGAAAAAAAGCTTTCCGGCAAGCGTAAGATTCAGGATTTAGGTTTTTTTGCGGCGGCAGTGCAGCCGTTTCCGGATTACACGTTCCGGCAGAAGGTAGAGGTGTATGGGATTATCGGTGGCAAGCCGGAATATCTTTCTATATGGGATGCTGGAAGGGATGCCAGATATAATATATGTACCCATATATTGTCCAGGGACGGTTATCTCTATGACAAGGCAGAAAAAATCATCCGCAGCCAACTGAGGGAGCTGTCAGTATACCATACAATCCTGGAGGCATTGGCCAGCGGCAAGCATAAGCTGAACGAACTGTATCAGGAAACCGGGTTTTCGAGGGCGAAAATCAGCGTTTACCTCAAGAACCTCATGGAATTTGATGTGGCAGAAAAAGTCTGCTCCATAGAAACCGGAGGTTGGGAGAACGCTAAGAAGGGTTTATATCAGATAAAAGATACGTTTATTAATTTTTGGTTTAAATTTGTGTACCCGCATTTGTCTGATTTGCATTGCATGGATCCGGAAGAATTTTATGATAGTTATATTGCCGGGGAGCTGGAAGACTACCTAACCCCATATTTTACCAAAGTGTGCATGGAATACCTGGAACTTTTGGACAGCGTACATAAGCTGCCGTTAGAGATCCATAAAATGGGGACCTGGGTTGGGAAAAGAGGCAGCATTGACATCATCGCGCAGAACAGCGTGCGGGAAAACCTGATCTGCCTCTGTAACTGGAAAGAGCCGGAGATGACCTTTGAGATGTGCCAGAAGCTTTTTGCAAGCATGGAACAGGCTAGGGTATCGGCAAACTTTTATTATCTGTTCACGGCCAAGTCATTTGATGAGAAACTGATGCGTATGGTATCACAGGACGCGCGCATCCTGCTCGTGGATATGAACCGTATTGTATAAAGAAAGCAGGATAAGTTATGGCGAAAGCTTTGTATATAGCAGAGAAACCTAGTGTAGCAAGGGAATTTGCAAAAGCATTAAAACAGGATTTTAAAAATCATGACGGCTATATGGAGTCCATGGATGGAATTGTCACCTGGTGTGTTGGCCATCTGGTGACAATGAGTTATCCGGAGGTTTATGACGAGAAATATAAGAAATGGAGCCTGGCGACCCTTCCTTTTATCCCGGAAGATTTTAAGTATGAGGTCATTCCCGGGGTAAAGAAGCAGTATAAGATTGTGGCTGGGCTTCTGAACCGTCAGGACGTAGATACAATTTATGTCTGCACTGACTCTGGGCGGGAAGGAGAATATATCTACCGTCTGGTAGAACGCCAAGCACAGGTCAGGGGGAAGGAGCGCCGCAGGGTATGGATTGACTCGCAGACCGAAGAGGAAATCCTGCGGGGAATCCGTGAAGCAAAGGATTTGGCAGAGTATGATAATCTTTGCGAGTCCGCGTATTTGAGGGCAAAAGAAGATTATTTAATGGGGATTAATTTTTCCAGGCTTCTGACGCTTAAATATGGGAATGCCATTTCTAATTTTATGGGAACCAAATATACGGTTATCAGCGTGGGTCGTGTCATGACTTGCGTACTGGGAATGGCGGTACGCAGGGAGCGGGAAATCCGGGAATTTGTGAAGACGCCTTTTTACCGTGTGTTGAATACTTTGGGTTTATCAGGAAAAACTGTGGAGGGGGAATGGCGGGCAGTGGAAGGTTCCGCGTATTACCAATCTCCCAGACTCTATAAGGAAAATGGATTTAAAACGAAAGAGGATGCAGAGAAATTAATAGAAGAATTGACTTCTTTAAGACAGGCAGAAGGATTGAAAGCCAAGGTGGAGTCTATGGAGAAGCGGAAGGAGACAAAGAATCCGCCGCTGCTCTATAACCTAGCCGAACTCCAGAATGACTGTTCCAGGCTGTTTAAAATCAGTCCGGATCAGACACTGCAGATAGTGCAGGAATTGTACGAGAAGAAGCTGGTGACCTATCCCAGGACGGATGCCCGCGTCCTCTCCACTGCAGTAGCGAAGGAGGTACATAAGAATATCGGCGGTTTGAGGAACATTCCCTCGGTTCAAGCTTTTGCGGAGGCGATTTTGGAAAAGGGGAGTTACAAGAATATAGCAAAAACCCGTTATGTCAACGATAAGCAGATTACGGATCATTATGCCATTATCCCAACCGGGCAGGGGATTTCCGCAATCCGCAGCCTCAATGAGACTGCGCTCTATGTCTATGAGGCTGTAGTACGGCGGTTTTTAAGCATTTTCTGCCTGCCGGCCGTTTACCAGAAGATCAGCCTGGTGACTTCTATGGGGCGGCCCGGAGATGGCAGGGAGAAGTTTTTTGCTTCTTTTAAGCTTCTTGTGGAGCCGGGCTACCTCAAAGTGATGGAATATTCTTTTCAGAAGAAAAGGGCCCAGGAGAAAGAGGGACAGGGAGAAAAAGACAATGCGCAGGCTTGTGATGCGGAATTCATGGAGCAGCTGTCTAAGTTAAAAAAAGGCATGGAACTTCAGGTAACTGCATTAAATATCAAGGAGGGGGAGACGTCCCCGCCCAAGCGTTATAATTCTGGTTCCATGATTCTTGCCATGGAGAATGCAGGGCAGCTGATTGAGGATGAGGAGCTGCGCGCCCAGATTAAGGGCAGCGGGATAGGGACCAGCGCAACTCGTGCGGAAATCCTTAAAAAGTTAATCAACAATAAATATCTTGCACTTAATAAAAAGTCGCAGGTTATCACACCGACATTGCTTGGGGAAATGATTTATGACGTGGTAAATGCCTCAATCCGTTCTTTGTTAAACCCAGAATTAACAGCAAGCTGGGAAAAAGGGCTTACATATGTCGCAGAGGGCAGCATTACGCCACAGGAGTATATGGGGAAGCTGGAGCATTTTATCACAAGCCGCACCAGCGGGGTGCTTGGGCTGAACAACCAGTATATGCTGCGGGGATATTTCCAGCAGGCGGCAGCATTTTACAAGCCTTCAAGGAAAGAAAAGAAACAGAAACAGGAAAAGAAATGACAGCCAGGCTGCCAGGCGGGCAGGAAGAGGATATGGCAGCAGAAAGGAAATTGGATTTATGGAATCATGTAAAATCAGCAACTTATACACGTTATCGGAGACGATTGCCGCAGAACTGTTTGCGGGACTTACTTATCCTTGGGAGGCGTTGCCTAAAATCAGCGCCTTCATTTGCGAGCTGGGGAAATCTTTGGATTCTGCGAAGTTTGAGCAGAGAGGAGAGAATATCTGGGTTGCCAGGAACGCAAAAGTTGCGTCTACCGCAAATATCAACGGCCCTGTGATTATCGACGAGGAAGCGGAAATCCGCCACTGCGCGTTTGTCCGGGGGAATGCCATCGTTGGGAAGGGCGCAGTGGTCGGCAATTCCACGGAACTTAAAAATGTCGTTCTGTTCAATAAGGTTCAGGTGCCGCATTACAATTATGTAGGAGATGCTATATTAGGCTATAAGGCTCATATGGGAGCGGGATCCATCACGTCCAATGTAAAGTCAGATAAGACCCTGGTAGTAGTTAAGGATGGCGGGGAGGAGATTGCCACCGGGCTTAAGAAATTCGGATCTATGCTTGGCGATGAGGTGGAAGTGGGTTGCAACAGCGTGCTGAACCCTGGCAGCGTCATCGGCAGAGGCAGTAATGTCTATCCCTTGTCAATGGTGCGGGGTGTGGTGCCCCCGAATTCCATTTATAAAAATAAAAACGAAATCGTAGGAAAACAGTAAGTTTGGAAATAAAATATTGACAAAAAATATCACATGAACTATTGTATTATAAGAGTAATACAGATGGCGTGTGATATTTTTGTATTAGCGATGAAGTGAGTTGCAAAGAGCGCTTCCGTATCCTATGTTTTGGGGGGAAGCGCCGTATACGGACAGTTAAAAGGAGAAAAAGTTATGCTGGAAATTCAGGAATTGACGAAAAATTATGGGAAATACCTTGCCGTGGATCATGTGAGCTTTACGGTGCCCACCGGGCAGGTCGGCATTTTGCTTGGCCCGAATGGCGCGGGGAAGTCAACAATCATAAAGAGCATCGCGGGGCTTTTGCGTTACCAAGGAGGCGTCGGCATTGAGCGTATGCCTGCCAGGTCGCTGGAGGCGAAACGGGTGTTTGGCTATGTCCCGGAGGTGCCGTCCATGTTCGATGCCCTGACCGTGCGGGAACACATTGAATATGTCAGGCGCGCTTACGATTCTGATATTACGGAGGAAGAGGTCGGACATCTGCTTGCGCGTTTTGAGCTGGACGATAAGCAGAAGAAGCTGGGGCGTGAGCTGTCCAAAGGGATGATGCAGAAGGTGAGCATTTGCTGCGCTCTTGCCATCAAGCCTAAGGTAATTCTCCTGGATGAGCCGATGGTGGGGCTGGATCCTGCGGCAATCAAGGAACTCAAAGAGGTGGTTCTGGAACTGAAGGCGCAGGGAGTCACCGTGCTTATCAGCACGCATATGCTGGAAATGGTTAAAGACCTCTGGGATTATGTGTTCATCATGCAGAAAGGCAAAATCATCGGCACGTTTGACCGCCAGCAGCAGGGGGACGCGGACATCGAGGAGCTGTTCTTCCAGATTACGGGAGGCGGTGAGTCAGAATGAGAGGGTTAATCTATATCTATCAACGGACAATCGCCAATAACATCAAGCGTGCCTTAAAACGTCCTGTCACCTATCTTTGGCTGGCGTTCGGTGCGGCATATATGGGTATGGTGTTTTTTGGCTTCCAATCGATGATTCAGGAGGGGGATTTTGGGACGCCGGAAAACATAGTTGCCGTGCTTTCAATCATTATTTTTGCGATGATTCCGGGAAATATCATCAGTTATTCCAAGCGGAAGGGATTGCTGTTCCGGCCCAGCGAGGTGCATTTTGTGTTCTCCGCGCCGGTCAGCCCTAAGATGGTGCTGATGTTTGAGGGCGCGAAGTCCTTTTTGGGGAACTTGGTGATTGGCGTTCTTATTGTCATTTGCGGAGGTTTATGGTTCCATATTGCAATTTGGCAGCTCTTGGCATATTGCCTGTTTTTTGTGGTATTTGAGAGCATCCTGGAAGCCACGATTATCATTTTCTGCTTCGGAAATGAATATTTCAGTGAGAAATTTTTCAAACGCCTGCCGCTGGTGATGTACCTGTTCATGACGGTGGTGGCAGGCACGGCCTTTTATAAGCTGATGAATGGGGAGCCTTCTTTTGCGCTGATCTGTGATTATTTTGCAATGCCGGTCATTCAGCTTGTGCCCATCGTAGGCTGGAATGTCGCAGCGACCAGACTGATATTTTTAGGGCCGGACATGTTCAGCCTCATCGGTACGGCGTTGTATATAGTTTCCGTTATCGGGATGTTTGCATATGCGTGGAAGATGAAATGCACCGGGGAATATTATGAGGACGCCATGAAATTTGCGGATGACTACCAGAAGCTGCGGAATAACCAGAAGAAAGGGATTATCAGTGTTCCATGGAAGAAGAAAGGGAAGCTGCGCGAGGCGTCCGTGGAATACAAAGGGTCTTACGCGAAGGCCATCTATTTCAGGCAGATGCTGGAATATAAGAAAAGCCCGGTTTTTATCTTCGGCTGGAACACGCTGCTGTGCCTGGGTCTTGGCATTGCGATTGCGGCTATTTCATATTTTAATGATGCCATCGGGGAATTTGGGGAGGCAAAAATCTTCATTGTGCCGGCAGTTGTGAGTTATGTGGTTTTTGTATTCAGCGGCTATGCGACCAAATGGTCGAAGGAATTAGAGAACCCTTATACTTACCTGATACCGGATAAGCCTTTGAAGAAGGTCTGGTATGCCACTAAGATTGAGCATATGCGGGCAGTCGTGGACGGGATTCTGGTTACGCTTCCGGGAGCCATCGTCCTTGGGCTTAGCCCGGTGCTGACGGTGCTGACCGTGCTGTTATACATTTGCCTGAATGCAAACCGCCTCTATTATAACATGTTGGCAGATGTATTGATTGGGAACTTGTTCGGGAATTTCGGACGTTCCTTGGTAAGGATGCTTTTCCAGGGATTCGCTATCGGGATAGCAGTCGTAGCTGCTGTTATCGGCGGCATGGTTCTCAGCGTGGAAGCAGGGTTCTTCCTGATGATCCTTGTGATGAGCGTGCTTACCTTTGGCGGTGCGATGGTTGCGTCCCTCTCGTTTGAACGGATGGAAGTCATAGAATGAATATGCCCCCACAGCAAGGCTGTGGGGGATTTTTAGCTTATAAATAACTGTCATGCTAAAGTGTGAAAGTGTTTTTCCTATACCTATTAAGAGAACAAATGATATGCGCACTCGTGCGAACGGAAAATGTCACTGCGTGGCCGTCCTAAGGAATCTGCCGGTCACCCCTCAGGACAAATCCGCACACTTTGTTCAATGAGTCATTTTCTCGTCTGTACAGACCAGATATCTGAATATCCAGAATAACGGTAAGAACCGGAGGCTTTTACATAAGCCCGGACTTTGTAGTAATAGGTTTTTCCCTTCGACAGCCCAGTGTCCGTATAAGAGCTGCCGGAAGTGTTGCCCACCGGCTTATAGGGACCTTTCTGGGACGTAGCCCGGTAGAGGCGGTATCCCTGGGCGTTATCTGCCTTTTTCCATGATATCTTCACTTTATCTGTGGATATCTTAGTGACAGACTTGATTTCCGGTTCTTCCAGCCTGGGAGTGATGCAGGCAATGGACGAAAATTTAGAATACTTCGTGGTCTTGTTGACCGTACTGTAAGCACGTACTTTATAGAAATATGTCTTGTTGGGCGTAAGGCCGGTATCAGTACAGCTCAGCGAGCTTCCTTTGGAGATAGTCCTGACTTTGCTGTATTTGCCGTTATAGGAGTCTGCCCGGTAAATCTGGTATCCCTGCGCTGCCGCCGTCTTTTTCCAGGACAGCTTGGCTTTGGTAGGGGAGATGGCGCTTGCTGAACGGACGGTCGGCTTCGAAAGCCTTGTCGTACCTAGGATTATGTTGGAGTAAGAGGAAAACTTCTTGCTTCCGTTCACTATAACGTAGGTCTTGATTTTGTAATAATAGGTCCCGTTTGCGGAAAGCGGCTTGTCTGTAAATTTATGTTTGTTTTTGTCGTCTATCGTTTTAAGCAGTTTGTATTTTCCTTTTGCACTGTCCGCCCGGTAGATACGGTAACCTTTGACCCATTTCTCCTTCCCCCATTCCAGGGTCATTTCTTTGTTCCCAGACAGGGAAACACTGGTCAGCACAGGCGTAGCCAACTTGGTGCTTTTGGCCTTTTCCCGGCTATAGGAAGAATGATGTTCTTTGCCTTTGACTGTCTTGTAAGCCCGCACTTTGTAATAATAGGTATTGTTCGGCAAAACGCTGTCGTCGGTATAAGTTATGGTGTTCGCGCCCTTTACCTTTTTGATAGCCCGGTAGGCCCCGGATTTCCCTGTCTTTCGGTAAATACGGTAGCCGGTCACGCCGTTTGCCTTTTCCCACCTTATCTTAATCTTGCGGTAGGAAGACAGGGACAGAGATTCGATTTGAGGGGCGGGTATCTTAGTTGTGGCTTCCTTTACGGAAGAATAAGAGGAGAAAATGCCGATGCCGTTATAATTCCGGCAGCTCCTGATTTTGTAGTAATAGGTTTTGTCTATGCCCACAGTGTCCGTCCAGGAAGTGATGCCCCCGGAAGTGATGACGGCAACCTTTTTATAGCCTGCGTCTGGCTTCGAGGAACGGTATACCTCATATCCCTGCGCCCCAGCAATCTCTCCCCATTTCAGGGTGATTTTGTCATAGTTGGACACAGTAATGCTCAGCGCGGGGGTTGCCAGGGCGTCCATTGGCATTTTGCAGGCGGAAGCGGTCATATTATTGTAGACCGGGACGCGGAATAGGAAAGGGTTGTTTAGAACCCCCATATTCGCATAGCCTCTCCTCACGCTTTTCCCCTCGTTATCTGCTGCCAGGAGGTTCTGCATATACTGGTGCCAGTACAAGTTCCCATCAGAGCCGTCCACGTCAAATTTCTGGAGGTATAATGTGTTCTGGCCGACTTTGATATAATTATTGCAGACCTTCTGAGATCCTCCGTACAAAGCGGCATAGCGGGTCGTCCAGCCGGCGTTCTTTGCTTCCTGGAGTCCATTGCGGATAATTTCCTCATAGGTTGTCCCGGAAGCCTGGATATTATAAAAATTGTAATAGCCCTCGTAACCGGGATAAGTTCCTGAGATTAAAGGGGAGGAGCCATCGACGCCTTGCTCCTGGCGTACCCTGCTGGCCAGGTGATAAGGGCTGACATTCAGTGTTTTGCCAATCTGCATAAAGTTCTGGGAATAACTTAAGCCATTTTCCAGCGTGCGGTTTTCCATGAACGTGTTTTTCAAAATAGCCTTTACCCCAGCCTCTGTATGGCAGGCGGAATTGAAGGACAGCATCTCAAACTGGAAGACGGAGTCTTCGTTCAGGAAATTCCTGGGATCCATATAGTAGCGGACAATGGCTTCGCTGGCTTGTACCCAGTAAGGTGCGCTGAGGATTTGGTTCGACATTTTCCAGCTTTCCATGCTATCTAAGGGAACCAGGTTCCTGGCAGGAACCATTTCCTGCTGGATGACCGTATTCCAGCTGAGGTTTGTGTTCATCGGCACGAATGTCCAATTCGGGTGCGCTGCAATCAGTGCTTGTATGTATGGCCGGTAGCTTGCAGGAAACGCATTTATGTCCGTTTTGCCTGCCCGTGTCGCCCGCTCAGTTCCGCAAGAAGGGGTCACTTGACCATTAGGAGCGTGAAAGCTATATAGGGAATCTTTCCACCCGTTCAGCCCTTCATCAGCTGAAATCAGGTAAGCATCCTCGATATACCCGCGGCAAGATATGCCGTCTATCATAGCTTCTGCCTGATACCAGAGCTGGCCATCCGTAAATTCAATTCCTGTCAGGCGTACCTGGTGTCCGGTCAGGATGCTGGCCTTTGGCGTTGCATCATAAGCGGGGGTTTCCCGGATATCATACGATTCACATTGATATAACAGTGCATAGACGTCATGATCGGCAATCAGAGCGGCAAAAGATTCTTTGGCATCCTGATACGCTTCTTCTGGCATCTCATCGGTGTTTGCAGGATCTTCGGAGCTGCCTGCGGCCTTGGCCTCCATGCCCTGCTGGTACATGCCTTGCTGGAACAGCATCATCGCCGCCAAGATTAATGCTGTTAGTTTTTTCCATTTCATAAATTCCACCTTCCATTTACAATATTTATTGTCTTTTATATGTCATTATATAAATAAACGGTGTAAGAATCAAGCGCCTGTCTGAGGATGCCGGGATATTAAAATTTCTATGGAAAATACTGGACTATTTTGGCAAAATATGATTAAATATGAATAGGTGTGAGAAAGATATAAGCTTTATTTCCCGGCTTGGCAGGGAGTTTCGGCATACATATATTGTCTTTCACACGGTAAAATTTGTATATTTGAAAGGAGTCTTAAAATGATTTACACTAAGGAAGTCGAAAACATGTGTCCTGTAGCCAAGGGCGCAAAACACGAACCCGCTCCAATTCCGGAAGAAGGCAAATGGGTTCATTCCAAGAAGATTGAAGATATTTCCGGTTTTACGCATGGTGTAGGCTGGTGTGCGCCGCAGCAAGGTGCCTGCAAGCTTTCCCTGAATGTGAAAAATGGTGTAATTGAGGAAGCTTTGGTTGAGACCATCGGATGTTCCGGCATGACCCACTCTGCAGCTATGGCGGCAGAAATCCTGCAGGGCAAGACCATCCTGGAAGCATTGAATACAGACCTTGTCTGCGATGCAATCAATACGGCTATGAGAGAGCTGTTCTTGCAGATTGTTTATGGACGTACCCAGAGTGCATTTTCTGATGATGGGCTGGCAGTGGGCGCCGGTCTGGAAGATTTAGGAAAAGGACTTCGTTCTCAGGTTGGAACCATGTACGCAACCAAAGAAAAAGGTGTTCGTTACCTGGAAATGGCAGAAGGCTATGTAACCGGTATCGCTTTGGATGCAGATAATGAAGTAATCGGTTATCAGTTCGTAAGTCTTGGCAAAATGACTGACTTCATCAAAAAAGGCGATGATCCTAACACTGCTTGGGAGAAGGCAAAAGGACAGTATGGCCGCGTAGCAGATGCTGCTAAGATTATCGACCCAAGACAAGAGTAAGGAAAGGAGAACGAATACAATGGCTTTATTTGAATCATATGAGAGAAGGATTGACCAGATTAATTCTGTGTTGAATAATTATGGAATCAGCTCCATTGAAGAAGCTGAGAAGATTACCAAAGACGCTGGTCTTGATGTTTACGAGCAGGTGAAGAAGATTCAGCCTATCTGTTTTGAGAATGCTTGCTGGGCTTATACTGTAGGTGCGGCAATCGCTATCAAGAAGGGTGCGAAGAGGGCAGCAGACGCAGCAGCAGCTATCGGCGAAGGCCTCCAGGCTTTCTGCATCCCGGGCTCTGTTGCAGACCACAGGAAAGTTGGTCTTGGGCATGGTAACCTTGGCAAGATGCTGTTAGAGGAAGAGACAGAATGCTTCTGTTTCCTGGCTGGACATGAGTCTTTCGCAGCAGCAGAAGGTGCAATCGGCATTGCTGAAAAAGCAAATAAGGTACGCCAGAAACCACTGCGCGTTATCCTGAACGGCCTTGGCAAGGACGCAGCGCAGATTATCTCCAGAATCAATGGTTTTACCTTCGTTGAGACAAAATATGACTACAAGGAAGCAAAGCTGGACGTAGTGTATGAAAAAGCATATTCTGACGGGCTCCGCGCAACTGTAAAATGCTATGGCGCAGACGATGTTCAGGAAGGCGTTGCAATCATGCACCATGAGAATGTGGGCGTATCTATCACAGGTAACTCTACAAACCCGACACGTTTCCAGCATCCGGTAGCAGGTACATATAAGAAAGAATGTAACGAGCAGGGCAAGCATTACTTCTCCGTTGCATCCGGCGGCGGTACGGGACGTACACTCCACCCGGATAACATGGCGGCAGGACCGGCTTCCTATGGCATGACAGACACTATGGGACGTATGCATTCTGACGCACAGTTCGCTGGCTCTTCTTCCGTTCCGGCTCACGTAGAGATGATGGGTCTGATTGGTATGGGGAATAACCCAATGGTAGGGGCTACCGTTGCAGTTGCAGTTTCCGTGGAGGAAGCGGCAAAGGCTGGGAAGTTTTAAGGAAACTCTATAAGATTAAGGGTTTGAGGGCTTTCGGAGAAATCTGAAAGTCCTCTTTTATAGTACCCAATAAATAAAATTTTGTTTAAAGTCTACAACTTGTCCACGTAAATTTGAAATTGTGTTGAAGGTTATCTGAAGTCTACGAGAAGACTACGAAATGCTTTCATGTAGACTTCAGATTGATGTCAAGAAATTTTGAAGTTCTTTTGGGATTTAAACTTTTCTTGCCTCCCAATCTGTGCTAAAATTTAAATGCATAAATATCCGGACGGGAAGGTATGTATCCTCCTTGATGGTTTAACAGAAGAAAGAGCGTGGAAGCAATGGATGCAAAGTTGAAGATATGCACAAAACTTATCGTTCGGCAGCGGTTGCTGCGGTGTCCATGTGCATTATGGGAGGCGTGAACATGGTCGGTATGGAGAAGTCTTATCAGCAGTCAATAAGTCATGGAAAGAATCAACCATAATAAGCATATATTTTTGAAGAAAGAGAGGTAAGTAATATGAAAGTATTGATGATTAACGGTAGCCCGCATGCGGAAGGCAACACTTTTACAGCACTGCAGGAGATGGAAAAGGTTTTTGCGAGAGAGGGTGTGCAGACAGAAATTCTCCAGGTAGGCAATCAGGACATCCGGGGCTGCATCGCCTGTTATACGTGCATGGAGAAAGGAAAATGCGTATTTGACGACCTGGTAAATAAGACTGCCTCCAAATTTGAGGAGTGCGACGGTCTGGTTATTGGCAGCCCGGTTTATTTTGCATCGGCTAATGCCACGCTGATTGCATTTCTTGACAGGCTTTTTTATAGCACGCATTTTGACAAGCGTATGAAAGTAGGGGCGAGCGTCGTTGCTGGAAGAAGAGGCGGCATGTCGGCGACTTTCGATGAGCTGAACAAGTATTTTACCGTCTGCGGGATGCCGGTGGCTTCCAGCCAGTACTGGAACAGCATCCATGGTAAGACCCCGGGTGAGGCAGCTCAGGATGCAGAGGGGCTGCAGACCATGCGTACCTTGGCAGGGAATATGGTCTTCCTCATGAAGAGCATTGCGTTGGGGAAGGAAGCTTACGGCTTGCCGGAACAGGAAATCAAGACGCCGACAAATTTTATCCGCTAAAGCGGTTGCCGTTTCCTGGAATCATCCGATATAAGAATTAGGAGTACATATTGATGGATGATTTTATTTCAAGGAGGAAATGAAAATGAATACTAATGGAATAGCAGATGCATATGCATCACAGATAGCGGCCAATGACAAGACGAGGCCCGCGGCAAAAACCAGCAAGACATATGGCAAGCAGATTGGCGACCCGCAGTTAAGCGAAAAGGCGCAGAAATATTACGAGAAACTCAAAAAGAAATATGCGAACATGGACTTCATCCTTGTCAGTGCAGACCAGAAAGAGCAGGCGGAGGCAAATGCGGCCAAGTACGGCAGCAACAAGAGCCTGATTGTCCTCATTGATGAAGACAAAATTGAGAAAATGGCGGAGGATGAGTCATACCGCAAGAAATATGAAGGAATCCTGGACAAAGCAACCGGGCAGTTCGCACAGATGAAGGAGAGCCTTGGCAGCAATGCGGACAGCGTGAAGGCGTTTGGGATGAAGTTTGACGATTATGGCAATGCATCTTTCTTTGCGGTAGTCGACAAGTCCCTGTCAGCGCAGAGAGACCGCATCCAGCAGAAGCACGATCAGAAGATAGCAGACAAGAAAGCAGCTGAGAAGAAAGCCGAGCGGAAAGAGAAACAGGACAAAGTACAAGAAAAGTATAGGGACCATGATGATTTGGTGACAGTGGAAGCTTCTTCCTGGGATGAGCTTCTGCAGAAGATTAATGAGACCATGGCCATGGGACGCAGCGATATGATACAGTCGCAGGCAGAGACATATGTAGGCCAGCAGTTCGATTATACGATATAACATATAAAAACAGATAGGGATGCCGAAGGCTGCCGTGTCAGGAACCGGCCTTTGGCATCCCTTTTGTGTCCTATAGGAAATATTTGTCGCGCTAGAACGACCACGCTGGTTGTTCGTTCTTTGCGTTTTGAATCAGCAGTTGCCTATTTGCTATAGTTCTGCTCTGATTTCTTATTCTGCAGCATGTCAATTTCCACCGGGCCGGGCTTGGCATAAGCACACTGGGGAAGGAAATTGTACACGTCCAGGTAGGAGTCAAGCTCCGCGCTGTCCTGCGGAGGCCTGGGGACAGCTCCGGTACAGTCCATGACAGAACTTGCTTTCAGATAATCATAACTGCTGGTATGGTCAGGCGCCGGATGGGTGTCTTTTTTTCTGTCTTCGCTGTTCATGTGATACCTCTTTTCTTGGATTTTGGAATAAGATGCAGTACGCATCTGGCAATCCATTCTTTAGTATCTGTGGTTTCCTAAAATATATACAATTCTTTCTTCTTGTAAAAATCTCACAACAGGAGTACAATTACAAATGTGTATTTTACTGTAAGAAAAATTTTGTAGTTTTAGAATGTATTGATCTGCTTGTGCCAGAAAACGTGCAGAACGGAGGAAAACATGAAAATATCTGAATTACTGAAACGGAAAGAAGTGACGATAAGCTGTGAGCTGTTCCCGCCGAAAAAAGGTTCCGGACTGGCAAAGGCGCATGAAGTTGTACGGGAAATTGCTAAGATAAAGCCGGCATATGTCAGCGTGACTTATGGGGCGACTGGCGGCATCAGTGAGCATACGGTGGATATTGCAAATGAAGTGCAGAACGTAAACGGCGTGACTGCGCTGGCGCATCTGACCTGTGCATCTTCCGGGAGGGACAAAATCCAGGAAGTGCTGGGTCAGCTGAAAGAAAAAAACATAGAGAACATCCTTGCGCTGCGGGGGGATATCCCCGAAAATGCGGATTTTCCGTTGCCAAACCAGTACCACCATGCCAGTGAGCTGATAGAGGAGATTAAATCTTTCGGGGATTTCTGTATCGGCGGGGCGTGCTATCCTGAGGGGCATCCTGAAGCGGAATCGATTGAGAAAGATATTGATAATCTTAAGCGTAAGGTAGAAGCAGGGTGTGAATTTCTCACTACCCAGATGTTTTTTGATAATGACATCCTTTATAATTTCTTATACCGGGCATTAAAGAAAAACATCGAAGTACCAGTGATTGCAGGGATTATGCCGATTACGAACGCCAGCCAGATGGAACGTATCGGGTCTCTGTCAGGAGGGAGCATCCTGCCCAGGCGTTTCCGGGCGATGGTGGAGCGGTTTGCAGACAATCCGGCTGCTTTGAAGCAGGCGGGCATTGCCTATGCCACAGATCAGATTATCGATTTGATAGCCAACGGCGTTTCCCATGTACATATTTACACGATGAATAAGCCGGATGTGGCAGGGGCTATTTTTGCGAACCTTTCAGAAATATATCATGCGGAGTAGGGCGAAGAAAGGGATTATGAGAGCAGACAGGAAAGAAACGTTGCGGTATTTAGGATACCGCGGGCAGGAAATAGAAGAGCAGGCTTTACAGATGATTGAAGAAGCTGCAGCGGAGCTGGAGCAGAAGAGCATACCGAAAAGCATTTACCAGGAATATGATTGTGAAGTGTCAGAAAGCCATGTGAAGTTGGGGAGCCTGGAAGTTGAGAGCAGGAATCTTGCGGTGAATCTCCGGGGGTGTGAACGCGCGGTGCTGCTGGCAGCGACCATCGGGCGGGCGGCGGATTTCATGATTAAAAAATATTCTGTGTCTAACATGGCGAAAGCTGCCGTGGTGCAGGCTGCAGGCGCAGCCTGCATTGAAAGCTATGTGGATGAGGTGGAAGCGGCAATACGGGAAGAAGCCGGAGGGCGCGGGCTTTATCTGCGACCGAGGTTCAGTCCTGGCTATGGGGATTTTTCGTTGGAATACCAGAGAGACATTTTCCAGATGCTGGAATGCAGCAAGCGGATTGGGGTTATGCTGACAGAGGGAAATCTGATGATGCCCTCGAAATCCGTAACGGCAGTTATCGGACTTACCACGAAGGAACGGGAATCCTGCCATATGGAAAGATGCAGCCTGTGCGATAAGACAGACTGTGAATTCCGCACCCAAAATACATCAGCGGGAGGAGAACGAGATGAGTTTTAAAGAGGAGTTGGGAAAGAAACTGTTATTTTTTGACGGCGCCATGGGCACCATGCTGCAGGCGCAGGGACTGCAATCCGGGGAGCTGCCTGAAATCTGGAACGTGACGAAAGAGGAGCAGATTTACGATATCCATAAGCAGTATCTGGACGCGGGCTGCGACATTGTCAAGGCAAATACCTTCGGTGTCAATCCTTTTAAAATGAAAGGGACAGGCTATACGTGTGAAGAACTGACCCAAAAGGGCGTTTGCATTGCCAGGCGCGCAATCGAAGCGTCAGGCAGGAAAGCGTATGTTGCGCTTGACATCGGCTCTCTTGGGAAGCTGCTGGAGCCGTTGGGGGATCTGCCTTTTGAGGAAGCTTATGAGGCTTTCCGGCCCATGTGCATTGCCGGTCAGGAGGCAGGCGCAGATTTATGCCTGATTGAGACGATGAACGATACTTATGAGATCAAGGCTGCAGTCTTGGCAGCGAAGGAGAATACAGATTTGCCGGTTGTGGTAACAATGGTATTTGACGAGGATGGCAAGCTCCTGACCGGGGCAGACATGGAGGCGGCAGTCGCCATGCTGGAAGGTCTCCGGGTAGACGCCCTGGGACTGAACTGTGGCTTTGGCCCGGATGTGATGTGCAAATTCCTGCCGCGTCTTAGGGAAGTATCATCGCTGCCGATTGTCCTGAATCCAAATGCCGGCCTTCCGGTAGTTGTGGATGGCAAGACTTCTTTTCATGTAGGGCCGGAGGAATTTTCCGGCATCATGAAAGAAATTGCCTTGGAAGGAGTCTCACTGATGGGCGGCTGCTGCGGCACGACGCCAGCACATATCCGGGCATTAGTGGAAGCCTGCCGGGAAATTCCCGCCATGACGCTCACAGACAAGCAGCGTTCCGTGGTCTCCTCCTATACCCATGCCGTGGGGTTGGATGAATGCCCGAAGGTTATCGGCGAGCGGATTAACCCTACTGGGAAATCAAGGTTCAAACAGGCTTTGCGGGAAAATGACCTGGAATATATTTTTAAGGAAGCGCTGGCACAGCAGGATAAAGGGGCGCATATCCTGGACGTGAATGTGGGGCTTCCCGAAATTGACGAAGTAAAGATGATGCGCGAAGTCATCACCGGACTGCAGGGAATCACGGATCTGCCGCTGCAGATTGATACTTCGGATCCGGTAGCGATGGAGACAGCGATGCGCCTTTATAATGGAAAGCCGCTTTTGAATTCCGTCAATGGCAAGCAGGAGTCGATGGACGCAGTATTTCCCCTGGCGGCGAAATATGGCGGTATGATAGTCTGCCTGACGCTTGATGAAAATGGGATACCACAGATGGCCAAGGGACGGATAGAGATAGCAGAGAAAATTATCGCGGAGGCGGCGAAGTATGGGATTGGCAAAAAAAATCTGCTGATTGATACCCTGACCATGACGATTAGCACCGGCCAGGAAAATGCAGCGATTACTCTGGACGCGCTGCACCATGTGCGCCATGTTCTTGGCGTGCATACGACGCTGGGCGTATCCAATATTTCTTTTGGACTGCCTCAGAGGGAACTGGTCAATACCGCGTTTTTCACAGTTGCGCTGTCGAAAGGACTGAGCGCGGGCATCATAAACCCCAACAGTGAGGCGATGATGGCTGCGTACCATGCTTACTGTGCCTTAAACGGCAGCGACTGCCAGTGTGCAGACTATATCGCGCGTTATTCCGGGCAGGACGGGCAGCCGAAGGCGGCAAAGTCGGGGGAAATCAGCCTTTTTGACGCGGTAGTGCGGGGACTCTCAGAGAGTGCTTATCAGGCCGCGAAAAAAGAGCTTGCGGTGAAAAAGCCGCTGGAAGTCATTGATGGGGAACTGATTCCGGCTCTGGACAAGGTAGGGCAGGGCTTTGAGAAAAAGACGGTGTTCCTGCCACAGCTATTGATGAGCGCAGACGCCGCTAAGGCCGGGTTTGACGCGATTAAGGAGTATCTGAAGGCAGAGGGGGATGAGTCTGCCTCAAAGGGGACGATTGTGATTGCCACGGTCAAGGGGGATATCCACGATATTGGCAAGAACATTGTCAAAGTGCTTCTGGAAAATTACGGATTCCATGTCATAGACCTGGGGAAAGACGTTTCGCCGGAACTTGTGGTTCAAGCGGCGAGGGATAACCAGGTGAAGCTGGTGGGCTTAAGCGCCCTGATGACGACCACTGTGGCTAATATGGAAGCTACGATAAAATTGTTGAAGCAGGAGCTGCCGGCTTGCAAGGTGATGGTGGGCGGCGCGGTGCTGACCCAGACGTATGCCGATATGATTGGCGCAGATTTCTATTCCAAAGATGCCATGGGTTCCGTGCGGTACGCCAACGATCTGTTCGGAGGCTGATACCAGAACTCTCCAGACCTTTCTGAATATATTATAGTAACTGTTCAGGTCCTCATGACGTGAGGGCTTGGGCAGCGGCATCTATAAATTTTCAGAAAGGGGTTGGAGAGTTTTGCATATTAATTGGATTGTTTTCGGTGTGCTGGCGGCAATCTTCCTGCTGCTGTTTATTTTCTGCTGTCTCAGGGCACGACGCTGCAGGCGGGCGAAATGCCGGGTCAGGCGACGCAGCGACAAAGAGAAGCTGCACGACATCAACCATGCATTAGAGCCTTTCGGATTTGCTTACGATCTGCGCAGGGATATCGTCTATTCCCTCAAAGATGCGTGGCAGAGGCAGTTTGGCTATGGGAAGGTATACGATGAGATGGCTCCGGTCATGAATATGGTAATCCACAGCGAGCCGATTTATTTTGAATATGGGGACAGAAGATGGATGATTGAATTGTGGAAAGGGCAGTATGGGATTACCACCGGGGCGGAAGTCGGAATCTATGTGGAAAAGGAGCGGGACGATGGCAAAGATCCGGAAGATGTATTTTATGAATGTGTTTCGGACGAGGAAGAGCTTCCCATCAGCATGATTTTGTATAAAAACGGAAAGCGGCTGTTCCAGCGGGACAGAAGGCATTGGTGGCTTACCGGGTTCGCGCTGGGGGAATTCTCCTGGCCGGGAGAGCTGATGCTGGAAGTGTCTATTAACTTCCCGGATTTTGAGATGATGGAATCGTTCCTGGAGGGCTGCTATTATGCCGGATACCAGCCAGAAGATTTCCGACTGTGGTACAAGCGGGTGTGTTTCCGGCTGTATCAGCCGAAGACCAGGCAGCCATCGAAATACGGCAGGATATTCGGCAGATGGATTCAGTGGCAGAACCGTCATAACTGCAGGATTTACCAGCGGGTTACGAAAGACTTCATCAGGACGATTGACAAACTGGACTATCTCATGCAGGCATACCCCAGGATTTTTGGCATAATTATGAAAACAGGAAGAATAGCCTGGGGGAAGAAAAAACATGGATCTGACAGAAAAAAGACTAAATAGGGCTTATGAGAATGCCCTCTGCCTTCCCATCAGCCGTGGGAGCAGGATTGTGCTGATGAGCGATTGCCACCGAGGCATCGGCAACTGGGGTGACAATTTCCAGCCGAACCAGAATCTGTTCTTTGCAGCCCTGCAGTATTATTACCGGAAGAATTTCACCTATATTGAGCTGGGGGATGGGGATGAACTTTGGGAAAACCGTAACTTAAAGGAAATCCTGCGGACTCATGACGATCAGTTCCGGGTCATGGGAGAATTTTACAAAAGAGGACGCTTCCATATGATTTATGGGAATCATGACCGCAAGAAAGCATGCCAGAAGTATTTCAGATCCCATTGCCATGCGTCTGACTGCCAGGTAAAAGGGCAGCTGGAAGATATGTTCCCGAATATGGAGGTACATGAGGCAATCCGGCTGCAGGAGGCGTCCAGCGGGACAGAGCTGCTTTTGGTACATGGACATCAGGGGGATTTATGGAACGATATCCTGTGGAAGCTGACCAGGCTTCTGGTTCGTTACCTCTGGCGTCCGCTGGAGCTTGCCGGATGCAATGACCCTACGAGCGCGGCGAAAAACTACCGCAGGAAAGAAAAGACAGAGCGGAGGCTGTCAGCATGGGCAGACAGACATGGGCAGATTTTAGTTGCCGGGCACACGCACAGGCCCTCCTTTCCCCAGCCTGGGGAGGGGCATTATTTCAATGATGGAAGTTGTGTGCATCCCCGCTGTATTACGGCATTGGAGCTGGAATGCGGAGAAATTTCCCTGGTCAGATGGAGCGTTGAGGTTCGGGAAGATAACATACTCTATGTTGGAAGGGAAGTGCTGGAAGGCCCGCGATGCCTGGCGGAATACGCAAGACGCTGACCACATCGGCATAGTAGTTTCCAGTGCCAGGAACACATAGGATGCCAATATCCTGCCTTATGTTCAGGGAGTCTTCATTATGACGCCGGACGGCTTTCTTCTGGTTCACAACAGAAAAAAGCCGTTTGGCGCTTTTTTCATTCAATCTGGCTGTGAAAGACCGAAAAAGTTTATGAGAATGGGAGAAGGAACTCTCATTTGGCAACAGGTACACTGACGTTACAGCAGAAAGGAGTTAAAGTTTATGATGACGATAGGCAGTGCAACAAGCACAAGCAGCAATGTGCAGGTAGGAGTGGGCAGGAATATGCCGTCTGATTCCGTCAGCAAGGGTATCCAAAAACAGATTGAGAATGCACAGAAGCGGCTGCAGGAGCTTTCTTCCAATGAGGATATGCCATTGGAAGAAAAAATGAAGAAAAGGCAGGAAATCCAGAAGGAAATTACGGATCTCAACCAGCAGATGAGGCAGCATCAGATTGAGATGAGGAAAAAACAGCAGACCCAGGGCGATTCGATGGATGAAAAGCTGGGAAGCGGCAAAAAACAGGGTGTTTCGAAGGCGGGAGGCAAGGGCAGCGGAATCTCGCAGGCAGGCATGAAGGCTATGATTTCTGCAGATGTTTCCATGAAGCAAGCACAGGTGCAGGGCAGCATTGCTACGCAGATGGAAGACAGGGCGAGTGTTCTGGAATCAGAAATCAAGCAGGACAAGGCGCTGGGCGCTAATGTGGAGAAGAAAGAAGAAGAACTGGCGGATGTAAAACAGGTAGCCCAGCAGGCGGTTACCGGTCAGGTGTCCGCGCTTGCCGAGGCAAACCAGGCCATGAAGGATGCCGGGCAAGCAGAGCCGGGCGGCAAGCATGAGGAAGAAGCAAAAGACGTGAAGACGCAAGAGGCAAGCACGGATGGCACAGCAGAGAAAACAGATGCCGGGAAGGAAGGAGAGACACAGGGGCAGCGCGTAGACATCCGTCTGTAAAGAAGGGTTTGTCATAATAGTACGGTAACCAATAGGGAATGGCCGTCATTGCTTTCCGCGGAAATTTTTCCTTTATGGGCGTCTGTGATGGCGCGTGCGACCGATAAGCCGATGCCATATCCCCCGGTCTCGGAATTCCGTGACGCATCCGTTCGGTAAAAACGGTCAAACAGATGCGGGAGGCATTCCTGGGAAATGCTTTCTGCGGTATTGTAAACGGTAAACCGAATATTTTTTCCCCGCTTGTCCAGGACAGCTTCCACTATGCCCAGCGGCGGGGAATATTTTATGGCGTTGTCCAAAAGGACAGAGAAAAGACGCCGGATAGCGGTCTTATCTCCGTGGAAAGTCAGAAGCGGCGTAATCTCCGCGGAAAAATGCCTCCCCTGTGCCTCAGCAAGCGTCCGAAAAGATTCGGTCGTCTCAGCAGCTAGGTCAGAGATGGAAAAGTCGGTGTCTTGTACGTTCTTTTTAGACTCTTCCATCCGCGAAAGGTAGATGAGGCTGTCTGTCAGTTCCGTCAGCCGGCAAGCCTGCCTGCCGATGCCGCGGCTCCATTCGTTTTCCCCATATTCCATTTCCAAGATTTCCCGGTTGGCATTGATGATGGCTAAAGGGGTCTTGATTTCATGGCCGGCATCTGTGATAAATTGCCGCTGTTTTTCATAACTTTCCGCTACCGGCTTTGTGACAAGCCTGGAAAAGAACAGTACCAGCAGGAATACGGAAAAAAGCCCGAGAAGCGACACGAAAACGCTCGTAAGCAGGAAAGAGCGGAAGGTGGAGAGGCTCCTTGTGCAGTCCACGAAGATGGCCCTTGTCCCTTCCGGGGTTTCCGCGCAAAGATAGCGGTATGGGTAGAAGAAGCCTGAGGCTTCCTTGCGTTTCCATGCCTGGATGGCGTATGCGGAAGCAGTCTCATTGTCGACGGCGGCAACTTTTGTGATATTCGTTGAAACCACCGTGCCGTCTCTGTCCAACAGGGAGGAAAAGTACCGCGTCTCATAAGGCATTTCCGGGGACATATCCCTGGAATGGGGCTTTGGTTCCTTGGGGAAAGGTGGGTGTGGGCGTTCTCTGGGGAATTCCCCATTATTTTCAGACAGGATGTGCAGGATATGGTCGGCATCCTGCACAAGGCGGCGGTAATTTATGATGTTGATGCTGCCCATGATTACGGACAGCACCAGCAGCATGGACAGCATGGAAATCAAGATGAATTTATTCTGCAGTTTTTGGATCATGTCGTCTCCTCCAGGTAATAACCGGCATTCCTTGCAGCTTTGATTTGTACGTTGGCCTGCAAGGTTGACAGTTTCTTGCGAAGGTAGGATATATAGACCCACACGGCATTGGTTCCTGCCTCGCTTTCATATCCCCATATCCGTTCCAGGAACCGTTCGCTGGGAATCAGCTGCCCGGGGTTCCCCATCAGCATCTCCAGCATCTGGAATTCCTTGTTGGCCAGCCGCAGGCTGCCGCTGGGGGAAGAGAGGGTATAGGAAGGAAGGTCCAGGCACAGGTTTCCTAGCTTAAGGATGGAATTGACAGCGCCCACGTTCTCCCGGGTCATGGCGCGGATCCTTGCCAGAAGTTCTTTGGCGGCGAATGGTTTAGTCAGGTAGTCGTCTGCCCCTGCGTCCAGCCCTTCTACCTTGTCGTCAATGTCTGACTTTGCCGTTAAGAACAGTATGGGGACAGGATTGCCCTGCCTGCGTATTTCTTTCAGCACGGCCAGTCCGTCCATTTTGGACATCATAATGTCAAGGATTGCCCCATCGTAGCTGCTGTTACTTAAGTACGCAAGGGCTTCTTCGCCGTCATATACTGCGTCCACGGAATAATGGCTGCGTTCCAGGATGACTGTGAGGGCGCGCGCGAGTTCTTTCTCATCTTCCGCCAGTAGTAATCGCATATGTTTTCTCCTCCGTTCCTGTATACAGTAATTATAACGCCGTCGTGAAAAATTACAAGCAAAAAGGAACGCTTCCCTTGCCAATTTTTCAGATGGGTGATAATATGATGGAAAACTGCAAAAGAGATACGGGAGTTCACATATGAGAGAAGGATTTGATTTCAGAGAAATGTTTGAGTATTATATCCGGCACTTGGCCGGCAGTATTTTCACATTTTTTAGATGGCTGACATTTTCCGTGCTGTCTGGAGTAGTCATCGGGAGCGCGGGCATCCTGTTCCATTATTGCATGACATGGGCGAATGATGCAAGGACGGCAAATCCCGTCCTTATCCTCCTATTGCCCGTCGCTGGGCTTGTGATTGTCGGCGCCTATCATCTCCTCCATGACGAAAAGGATACCGGCACCAACCTGGTGCTTGCTGCAATTCATTCCGGGGAAAATATCCCGCTGAAAATGGCTCCGCTGATTTTTGTCTCTACGGTGATGACGCATCTTTTCGGCGGCTCTGCCGGGCGGGAGGGCGCTGCTCTGCAGCTTGGCGGGAGCATCGGCAATTCCTTGGGGCGTCTTTTCAGGTTTGATGAAAAAGATCAGCATGTGATGATTATGTGTGGCATGAGCGCGGCATTTTCCGCATTGTTTGGGACGCCTATGGCGGCGGCTATTTTTTCCATGGAAGTGGTCAGCGTCGGCATCATGCATTATGCGGCATTGGTGCCTTGTGTTGTCTCCTCGCTGGTTGCCAAAGGAATCGCTGATTATTGTAAGGTGCTGCCGGAGCAGTTTCTGCTGTCGGGACTGCCTGAGTTTTCAGTGGCGTCTGCGGTTCAGATTTCTGTCCTGGCCATACTCTGCGCAGGGATCAGCATCATTTTCTGCATCATGCTCCACCATGGGGAAAAGTTGTATAAGAAGTACCTTGCGGATCCATATCTGCGCATATTTACCGGCGGGACATTTATTGTAATCCTGACATTGGTAGTTAAATCCCAAGACTATAACGGCGCGGGTATGCCGGTCATTGAGCGTTGTTTTGAGAATGAGTATGTCCCCTGGGCGTTCCTGCTGAAAATGATTTTTACGGCGGTGACGCTTGGCTGCGGGTACAAAGGAGGGGAGATTGTGCCGTCCTTTGTGGTCGGCGGCACATTTGGCTGTCTGTTCGGGAACTTGACTGGCTTTGCCCCCGGGCTTTGCACGGCGGCAGGCATGGGAGCTGTGTTCTGTGGCGTTACCAACTGCCCGATTACATCCCTGCTGATCTGTTTTGAGATGTTTGGGTTTGCGGGGATGCCTTATTTCCTTCTGTCCATTGCCTTGAGTTATATGCTCTCCGGGTATTATGGATTGTACCGCAGCCAGAAAATCGTATATTCCAAATATAAGACAGAATTTATCAACCGTCGGACGCATTAGGAGGGCAGGAGCCTGGCTGCAGATAGGCAGGGTTTCTGCAACGGCGGAAATCATAAGAAAGATTTGGCAGGAATTGATTTTCCTCTTGCAAGACAGGTAGTGGGATGTTAAAATGTTAACAAACGAAAAAGAGCGAGGTAAATACGATGTATGCAGATGAAAATGTGATTAGAATCAAACATGATGTACTTTACGAAGTGGCAAAGCTGGCCTTTGCCGGAGAACTGGAAGCCGGGAGAGACCATATTGCGATGGAGCTGATTCCGGGACCGACCCCGCAGTTCCGCTGCTGTATCTACAAGGAGAGGGAGATTATCCGCCAGAGAGTCCGTCTTGCCGAGGGTAAGGCGCCTGGTTCTGAAGACGATGGAAATGTCATCCAAGTCATCAGCTCCGCATGCGAGGACTGCCCAATTTCCAGTTACACGGTAACGGAGAACTGCCAGAACTGTATCGGTAAGGCTTGTATCAATGCCTGCAAATTTGGGGCCATCAGGATGGGAAGGCATCGTTCCCATATCGATGCTTCCAAGTGTAAGGAATGCGGCAAGTGTGCAGACGCATGTCCATACAATGCAATCGCGCATTTAAAGAGACCGTGCAAATATAGCTGCCCGGTAGATGCCATTACATACGATGAGAACGGAATTTCCATTATTGACAAGGAGAAATGCATCCGTTGCGGCAAATGTATCCACAGCTGCCCGTTTGGGGCGATTGGCTCTAAGACATATATCGTAAATGTCATCGAGGCATTGCAGTCTGGCAAGAAAGTATATGCGATGGCTGCGCCGGCGACAGAAGGACAGTTTGGCAGGGACATTACCATGGCGAGTTGGAAGAACGCCATGCTGGAATTAGGGTTTGACGATTTCTATGATGTCGGCCTTGGCGGCGATATGACGGCGGCTTATGAGGCAGAAGAGTGGGCGGAAGCCTATAAGGAAGGCAAGAAGAAAGTGACTTCCTGCTGCCCGGCATTTGTCAACATGGTACGCCTGCATTATCCGCAGCTGGCAGAGTGCGTGTCCACCACTGTTTCCCCGATGTGTGCAGTCTCCCGTCTGATTAAGGCTAAGGATCCGGATGCCGTTACGGTATTTATCGGGCCGTGCCTTGCCAAGAAGTCGGAAGTTGTCGATCAGAAGATTCCGGGGAATGCAGATTATGTGCTGACGTACAGTGAGCTGCGCGCCATCATGCGTGCGAAGGGGATTTCCTTGCAGCCGTGTGGGAATGACGACCAGATTTCTTCTGTTTACGGTAAGCGTTTTGCGAATTCCGGCGGGGTTACCGAGGCCGTCCTGCAGAGCCTTAAGGAATCTGGGGAAGAGATTGATGCCAAGGTATATAGGGCGAACGGCGCGGCAGAGTGCAAGAAGGCGCTCCTGCTTCTTAGGGCGGCAAAACTGCCGAATGATTTCGTAGAAGGTATGATTTGTGACGGCGGCTGTGTCGGCGGCCCGAGCGCATTCAAAGATCAGATGAAATTTAAGAAAGACAGGGATGAGCTGATTTCTCAGGCAGACAACCGCGACATCCATGAGAACCTGGAAGAATACGACATGGAGAGCTTCTCCATGCACCGGGAGTAATTCAGGACATTAAAAACTATAATAGCAAGCAAGAATTCTGGGTAGCCGAGTTTTTCGGCTGCCCTTTATCTTTTTATATGACTGTCCCACGAACGTAAATTACAAGGTATAGATTTGTTTTTCTGTTAGGAATTGGCAGCCCGGAGTCCAGATATAAATACTGTGATTGACAAATGTATCGGAGACGAGACATAAAAACACAGGAATTGAAAATATGCGTGGTAAGGCGGTGGTCATTATGGCGGAAAAGCAGGCGGCAATGACAGAAGCTGTCTTTCATATCCTGTTATCCTAAAAAATCCCGACATAGGTACGGGATTATCCAGAACACAGCGGATCTGACAGATGGGAGGCTGCAGATGGGAGCCGGGACTCTTTATGGGGCGTTCAACACATTACTGGAGAAAGGATGGATACGGCTGTACAGTGCAGATAAGCATTCAAGAAAGAAGAAGCGGTATGTTATTACGGAAGACGGAGAATTTGCGTTGCGGCAGGAGATGGAGCGGCTTGAGGAGTTGCTGGTGAACGGAAAGCGGGTACTGGATCAGGAACTGGCAGCGGAGCCGGAGCAAAAGCAGGAAAGGAATGAGAGAGATGTTGCGGTAATGCCGGAAGGGAGGGAGAAACCAGATGAAGAAATTCAAGTTATATTTTGACAAGGATAAAGAAGAGAAGTGGCTGAACGAGATGAGCCTCCAGGGGTGGGCGATGCGCGAGTTTTTTTTCGATATGTTTTTGTTTGTCTTCATGGGCTTGCTTTATGCTATCGTAGCGGGGTTTTTCCTCATGTCATGGAGGATGACGAAGAAGATGCATAAACTCGGGCAGTAAAGAGGAAGACATTTTAAGTTTCCCCACTTTTTGTGCAAGATGTCTATGCTGCCAAAGGCAGCAAGACCTTTTGGCGCTAAAATATTAGCTGATATAAATAAATAGGGAGACTCAAAGAAGACAGGTGTTGTAACATTACAAAATTGTAAGATTCGAATTTCAGTCTGAGGCTTGACAAATTGGCCAGATTATATTACTGTATTAAGCAAATAGTACAATAAGAAGAGAGGACCGCGTATGAAAGAATTGTTGAAAGTGCATAATTTACGGAAGACGTTTAAGATTTCGGCAAAGCAGCAGAAGATTGAGAAGACGAAAGAGCGCGTCAAGGTTGCAGTGGATGACTTAAGCTTTACCGCGTATGAAGGCGAGGTGTTCGGCCTGCTGGGGCCCAATGGGGCTGGCAAGACGACAACGTTGCGCATGATGTCTGCGCTTGTGAAACCGGATAAAGGCGATGTGCTGGTGGATGGCGCCAGCGTAGTGAAGGAACCGGCGAAAGTTCGGGGCAAGATTGGTTTTTTGACCAGCGAGCTGAAACTGGAAGAGTTTTTTACGCCAAATTACCTGTTTTCTTTTTTTTCAGAGCTGCATGGAGTAGATAAACAGACGGCGGAAGCGCGCAAGCAGAATCTGTTCCAGAAGTTTGGGATTACGAAGTTTGCCGAGGTGAAAGTCGGGGATCTGTCAACTGGCATGAAACAGAAAGTATCCCTTGTGGTTTCCATTGTGCATGACCCGGACATCATTATCTTTGATGAGCCGACCAACGGCCTGGACGTCCTGACGGCAAAGGTCGTGACGGATTTCCTGCTGGAATTGAAAGGGCAGGGTAAGACAATCGTGGTGTCCACGCATATTTTCAGCCTGATTGAGAAGATATGCGACAGGGTAGGTATCGTGATAGATGGGAAGATGGCCGTCTGCGACACCCTTGACAATCTTACCGCAGACAAACCGTTGGAGGAGAAATTCTTTGACATTTTTGCAGAAAGGGCTGGTGTGATAAATGAAAAATAGCATAATGACAATCATGAAAAAAGAGTTCACGCGTTTTTTTACAGACCGCAGGATGGTTCTGACCACTGTGGTTATGCCGGGCCTGATGATTTACCTTCTCTACACCTTCATGGGGAGCGGCCTGGCCTCCCAGTTCGAGACGGCAGAGGATTATACGGCGAACGTCTATGCGGTGAATCTGCCGGAAAGCATGAAAGAGGCCCGGAAGGATAGGGCGCTGCTGGAATTTACGGAGATTTCCCAGGAGGAAGCAGAGAAGGCGCAGGAAGAGCTGAAATCCTCAGACGCAGAATTTGATTTGCTGGCAGTGTTCCCAGAGGATTTCGACTCGCAGGTGGCAGCCTATGACGTGGCGTCAGGAGGCGCGGCTCCGGCAGTTAAGATTTATTATAATTCCACAGACAGTGATTCCCAGTCTTCTTATAGTATGATGACGGAACTTTTGGACACATATGAGTCTGCTCTTGCCAATAAGTTTGATGTGAACCCCGGCGAAGAGGCTTATGACCTGGCAACGGAAGAGGGCGTGTCCGCCCAGATTTTCTCTATGATGGTACCCATGCTGCTTATGGTATTCCTGTTCAGCGGTTGTATGGCAGTAGCGCCGGAATCCATTGCCGGGGAGAAGGAACGTGGGACAATCGCAACGCTTCTTGTCACCCCCATGAAACGAAGCCATTTGGCCATCGGCAAGATTATCAGCCTCAGTGTGATAGCGATATTGAGCGGACTTTCCAGCTTCCTGGGAATGATGCTTTCCCTGCCGAAGATGATGGGTGATGTGGATGGCGTGAATGCAAGCGTCTACAAAATGACAGACTATCTCCTGGTGCTGCTCGTCGTCTTATCAACGGTACTGGTCATCATTACCATAGTCTCCATAATCTCAGCATTTGCCAGGAATGTGAAGGAGGCGACGGGCTGGGTGACGCCGGTAATGATTATTTCCATGCTTCTGGGCGTGACCTCTATGGTGGATAGCCTCTGTATGACAGAGCCGGTATGGTTCCTGATTCCGCTCTATAACAGCGTGCAGAGCATGAACGGCATTTTTTCCATGGATGCAAGCGTGGTGAACATTGCAGTGACCGTGGCGGCAAATGTCTGCTATGCGGGAATTGGCGTGTTTGTGCTTGCCAGGATGTTTGACAATGAAAAAGTCATGTTTTCTAAATAATGAAGTCTTCTAAGAACAAAAAGACTCTTTTGCGCTTTTGCGTTACAAGGTCTTTCCTAATAGAATGAGAACGACAAGGCTGCGGCATTGGATGCCGCAGCCTTGTCTGCAGTTATGGGCAGGGAGTTACATAAAATTATCTCAAAAGGCAATACTATGCGCAGGAAGAAACGGATTTATCTGCAGCTTTCCCGCTCAATCAGCCTGCAGGGAAGTTCCATGCGCACAGTTTCCTGGTGGAATCCTCGTTTGCGGTCCAAAAGGAGGTTCAGGGCCAGGTGGGCCATTTCCTTTTTGGGGATATTGATGGTTGTGAGCATGGGAGAGGTCTTTTCAGAAGCCTCGATATTGTCGATTGAGATTACAGAGGGCATATAGCCTCTTTTCCTGTGTTTTTTCAGGGCATTCAGCACGCCCACAGCCGTGCTGTCATTGGCACAGAAAATAGCAGACGGAAGCTCCTTTCCAGAATGCAGCAGGGAACGCATGATGTCGAAGCCTTCTTCCATCGTCTGTCTGCTGGGGTAAACGTTTTGGTAGTTTAGAGGGATTTTGTGGTTAAGGAGAGCCTGGTAATAGCCGATATAACGTGCCTCGAACGTGCAGTCCCCAATATAAGCAATGTGGCGGTGTCCCAGGGAAATCAAGTATTCTACAGCTTTTACGGCAGCGGAGCTGCCGTCACAGAATACTTCGTCATACAAATAATCCGTAGGGTTGCGGTCAATGCCTACCAGGCAGTCGTAGCGTTTGCGGAGGGCCGGAACCAGAGGCTCCGGGCATTTCCCGAGGATGACAAGCCCCGTATTGTGTTTCCGCGCGACTAAGGCAGGGGAGTTGATAGGGGTTTCCCTGCGGATGCTCTCGGAGGATCGGTAAGGGACTGCGCCCGGCACAGAATCCACAGCTCCCGACATTGCAAGATCCGCAGAGTATAGCAGTTCTCCCAGTAGGCAATGCTGGCTGATAAGCTCTTCTTTAATATGTTGGAACAGTTCCTGGAAAAATGGGTCTGTGTCCATGGAATCAAATCGGGTGAGGAAGACGTCTGCCGTGAAGGGGGAAGACTCATCCGCAGTACCCATTCTTAAATTCCTGGCGGATGAATTGGGCAGATAGTTCATATCCCGGGCAATCTTCCAGATTTTTTCTGCAAGCCCTGGTTCGTTGCAGTTATGTTCCGGCTGGTTCAGCACTCTTGACACGGTCGATACGGACGTGCCGGCAAGCCTGGCAATTTGCTTTAATGACAATGGAATCTCTCTCTTTCTTTTTTGTTTTTTTGGCTTTAAATGTGAAAACGTTTTCATATTTGCGAGAAGAATAATTTTTTTATAAGAATTTGGGAAAATATGAAAAACTTAAAATATAGTAATATTCTATCATAAAGGAGGTCTGTCATCAAGTGAAAACGTTTGCAAAAATAGAGGTTTGAAATATAAATTTTTTCCGTTACACTAGAGTGGAGCTAAAGAATAGAAAAAAGAGAAATGCAGAGAGGAGATTTTCAGATGAACAAGATGAAAATTCAGAAATTAATGATGGTTGCAGTAGCGGCATTCTCCATTATCGGGATGGCAGGCTGCGGATCCAAAGGCGGGGACAATGAAGTATCTGTTGGGTATTTCAATAACGTGACGCATCCGCAGGCGCTTTATATGAAATCACAGGGAACTCTGGAGAAGAGCCTCGGGGAAGACACGAAGGTGAGCTGGACAGCTTTTAACGCTGGCCCGGCGGAAGTGGAGGCTCTTTTCTCAGGAGATATTGATATCGGATATATCGGGCCGGTTCCAGCTGTCAGCGCAAATGTGAAAAGCAAAGGCGACGTGGTGATACTTTCCGGCTCTTCCACAGGAGGGGCAATCCTGGTAAAACGCCCGGATGCGGAGATAGAGAGCGTAGATGACCTTGACGGGAAGAACGTGGCAATTCCGCAGATTGGAAATACCCAGCACCTTTCCCTTTTAAAGCTCCTGGACGAGAATGGGCTCAAGCCTGTGACAGATGGCGGTACGGTGACTGTCAGTGCGGTGGCAAATGCGGATGTTGCGAACATGATGGAGCGCGGGGACATTGATGCGGCGCTGGTTCCGGAACCCTGGGGGGCTACGCTGCTCAAGGACGGCGCAGAATTGCTCCTGGATTATGACGAGTTCTATATGGAAGGAAAATATAATGTGGCTGTGGTTGTAGTGCGTAAGGAATTTATGGAAGAACACCCGGAAATCGTAGAGAAATTCCTGGAAGAGCATGAGGCGGCCTCAACGGTAATCAACGAGGATAAGGAAAATGCGCTTACCATCATTAATGAAGAACTGAAAAACGCTACCGGGAAGGCTTTGGGTGAGGACATCATTTCAGAATCGTTCGCAAGGATTGGCGTCAGCACGGAACTGAACCGTGAATCTGTGTTAGACTTTGCGCAAATCAGCAAGGATCAGGAGTTCATTGACGAATTGCCGGACGAGGCTACGTTGTTTACAAAATAGGTTTACAAATTAGGAGGCAATGAGTGAAAGAATCTTCAGGTTCTTTCGCTAATTGCCCGTTTTTGCTGAAAAACAGCACAGAATGGAGGAAATCATGGCTTTGGTATTACAAGGTTTGTGCAAGCGTTTTGACAATAGTGAGAAAGATACCTTGCACGAAATAGATTTAGAAGTGAAGACAGGGGAATTTGTCTGTATCGTAGGAGCTTCCGGGTGTGGCAAAAGTACGCTCCTAAACCTGGTGGCAGGACTGGAACAGCCTACACAGGGAAAGGTTTTGCTAGACGGCGCGGAGGTAACCAAGCCAGGCGCGGACCGCACCGTGATGTTTCAGGAACATGGCCTGTTCCCATGGCTCAATGTACTGGAGAATGTCAAATTCGGCATGAAACTGGCGGGTGTTTCCAAGGACGAACAGGAAGAAAAGGCACGCCGTTATCTGGAGATGATGAATCTCTGGGAGTACCGGGATTATCCCATCCACCAGCTTTCCGGCGGGATGCGGCAGCGCACGGCTTTGGCACGGTCATTGACTATGGAATCAAAACTGCTTCTCATGGACGAGCCGTTTTCCGCACTGGACAAGCAGACGTCCAATCGGCTGCGTGAGGAGCTGCAGCGCATCTGGATGGAGACGAATCAGACCATCCTTTTCATCACCCACAGCGTGGAAGAGGCAGTCTATCTGGCAGACCGCGTCGTAGTGCTTTCCCCGGACAGCGGGAAAGTGGTGGAGATTGTCACGGTAGAGCTGCCGCGGCCCAGGCATGTCTATGCTTCGGAGTTCGTGGATTTACGTCATAAAATATTGGAAGAAGTAAGAGGGGAGGCAGTGTAATGGGATTCTTAATTTTTCTTGTCATTTTGATTGCAGCCTGGCAAGGCTTTTACTGGCTTGGCGTGGAACTGTTGGAATTGTGGAAGCCATACGCAATGCCTTCCCCCATGGGAGTGGCGCAGAGCTTTTTGGATCTCTGTCAGGGCGGAAAGCTGCTGGAAGCGACTGGCAATTCCTTACTGCGGGGAGTCAGCGGATATGCGATTGCTTTAGTCATCGGCGTGGCTTTAGGACTTCTGCTTCATCGTTTCCAGTATCTGCAGAAGAACTTAAAACCTTTGGTGCTGGGTGTCCAGACGCTTCCCAGCGTGTGCTGGGTTCCCTTTTCCATCCTCTGGTTCGGGCTTTCTACCCAGGCGATTCTGTTTGTGGTAGTCATGGGCGCGGCGTTCAGCGTTGCTATTTCCGTGGACAATGCGATTAAGAACGTGCAGCCTATTTATATGAAGGCAGCGCTGACGCTAGGAGCGAACAAAAAGCAGCTTTATTTCAATGTAATCCTGCCGGCATGTCTGCCGGAGCTGGTATCCGGCATGAAGCAAGGATGGTCTTTTGCCTGGCGTGCTTTGATGGCAGGTGAGGTAATGACTACTTCCGTGGGGCTTGGGCAGACGCTCATCATGGGACGGGATTTGGCCGATATCAATCAGGTCATGCTGGTCATGCTGGTTATCGTGTTGGTTGGCATTATTATAGACAAATGCATTTTCTCTGTTGCTGAGAGGCGCATCCTCAAGAAGCGGGGCCTTGCAGGAGGGAATTAAATAGCAGAAGAACCCTGGGTGCAGGGTTCTTTTTGTCTGAGAAGATTCTTTCTTGTAAATTTTGGAATGGTAGTATATAATAGGCAACAGGTTATAATGAACTGCAGCCCGGGGCTGCAGCAGGAAAAGGAGAATTGCAATGAGTAAGGTACGAACAAGATATGCGCCAAGCCCGACTGGGAAAATGCACGTGGGGAATCTGCGTTCTGCACTGTATGAATTTTTGATTGCCAAGCATGCAGGCGGTGATTTCATGCTGAGGATAGAAGACACGGATCAGGAACGTTTTGTAGAAGGCGCCACGGACATTATTTATCGGACGCTGGACAGCGCAGGGCTTTCCCATGATGAAGGCCCTGACAAGGACGGCGGCTTCGGTCCATATGTGCAGAGTGAACGCATGAAAAGCGGGATTTACATGGAACATGCCAAAATGCTGGTGGAACGCGGAGAGGCATATTACTGCTTCTGCGACAAGGAACGTCTGGACTCTTTAAAGACAGAGATTGTGGAGGGCAAGGAAATCATGATGTATGATAAGCATTGCCTGTCGCTGATGAAGGAGGAAATAGAGGAGAACCTGAAAGCCGGTAAGCCCTTTGTCATTCGCCAGAACATTCCGAATGAGGGGACGACCACATTTCATGATGAACTTTATGGAGATATCAGCGTGGAGAATGCAGAACTGGACGATATGGTGCTGATAAAGTCTGATGGCTATCCTACCTACAATTTCGCGAACGTGGTAGATGACCATACCATGAATATCACCCATGTAGTGCGCGGCAACGAATATCTGTCTTCCGCGCCAAAATACCAGCGTCTCTATGATGCTTTTGGCTGGGAGTCTCCCGTATACATCCATCTGCCGTTGATTACGGATGAGAACCATAAGAAATTATCTAAACGCAGCGGGCACGCTTCTTTTGAGGATCTGATCGATCAGGGGTTCCTCACAGACGCGGTCGTGAATTACATTGCGCTTCTTGGATGGAGCCCGGAGGACAACCGGGAGATTTTTACGCTGGAGGAGCTGATTGCAGAGTTCGACTACCACAGGATCAGCAAATCCCCGGCAGTCTTTGATATCGTGAAGCTTAAGTGGATGAACGGTGAATATCTGAAAGCTATGGAATTTGGAAAATTCTATGAGATGGCAAAACCATATCTGCAGCAGATCCTGACGAAAGATTACGACCTAGAGAAGATTGCTGCCATGGTGAAGACGAGGATTGAGATTTTCCCAGACATCGCAGGCCATGTCGATTTCTTTGAGCAGATGCCGGAATATGACATATCGATGTATGCCCACAAGAAAATGAAAACGACGCCGGAGACCGCCCTGGAAGTGCTGAAAGAGCTTCTGCCAATTTTAGAGGAGCAGGAAGATTATTCGAATGACGCGCTGTATGGGACGCTTTCTAAGTACGTGGCAGATAAGAGCTGCAAAAACGGCTATGTTATGTGGCCGGTGCGCACGGCCGTTTCTGGCAAACAAATGACGCCGGGCGGCGCCACGGAGATTATGGAAGTCCTGGGCAAAGAGGAATCTCTGGCAAGGATCCGTACGGCGGTTGCCAAATTGGAAAGCCAGGTTCCGGCTCTATGAGTTTCAATCTGTCCCAGGCAGAGGCAATCAGACATACTACCGGGCCAATGCTTGTACTGGCCGGCCCGGGGTCTGGTAAGACCACCGTTATCACTCAGCGTACCAGGTATCTGATTTTGGAGGCGGGCGTCGATCCTTCCCATATTCTTGTCATCACGTTCACCAAAGCTGCAGCGATGGAAATGAAAGAGCGTTTCTGCCGCCTGATGGGCAAAAAGAAATATCCGGTTACGTTTGGCACATTCCATGCCGTCTTTTTTCAGATTCTGAAACGTGCTTATGGATTCCACAGCGGCAATATTGCCAGGGAAGAGCAGCGTGTCCAGTTCATGCGTGAAATCATCCAGAAGATGCATCTGGAGTATGAGGATGAAAATGAATTTATCGGGGATCTGTTGGGCGAGATAAGCCTTGTGAAGAATACGGGAATCCCCTTGGAGCATTATTATCCCAAGAACTGCGCCAAGGAGGTGTTCGAAGAGATTTACCAGGCGTATGATGGGAGGATGCGCAGGCAACGGCTAATTGATTTTGACGATATGCTGGTCTACTGTTACGAATTACTTTCTCAGCGCAAGGATATCCTGTCGGCCTGGCAACGAAAATTCCAGTACATCCTTATTGATGAGTTCCAGGACATCAATAAAATCCAATTCGAGATTGTAAAGATGCTTGCCCAGCCACAAGACAACCTGTTTGCCGTGGGGGATGACGACCAGTCCATTTACCGTTTCCGAGGGGCGAAGCCGGAACTGATGCTGGGATTTGAAACTGCTTATCCGCAGACGAAAAAAGTGCTGCTTGCTATTAATTACCGTTCCCCGGCAGAAATCGTGGAGACCTCGCTACGCCTGATTTCCCATAATGCGCAGCGGTTCGAAAAGAACATGTCAGCCTGTCGTTCCGAGGAGGCTGACAGCTCCCTGAACAGTGACGGGGAGCGGAGGAACAGCACGCTGCAGGCAGACGGGAAGCGGAGGAATGGTATGCCGCAGGCAGATGGGAAGCAGAGGAATGGCATGTCGCAGGCAGATGGGAAGCGGAGGAATGGTATGCCGCAGGCAGACAGGAAGCATGTGCATTACTGCGTATGGGAGGGAGCAAAAGAGGAGGGTAAGGGGATTATAGAGCAAATCCTGCAGTCCTGCCGTGTTGGTTACGCTTACAATGACTGTGCGGTGTTGTTCCGTACCAATACGCAGCCGAGGATGTTCATGTCTCAGCTGATGGCATACAATATTCCGTTCCGCACGCGGGACAATATCCCTAATCTCTATGAACACTGGATTACCAGGGACATCCTTACCTACATACGTCTTGCCATGGGAAGCCGCAGGCGCAGAGATGTGCTGGGCATCATGAACCGCCCCAACCGCTATATCTCACGGGAGAGCCTGGAGGAAGAGACGGTTGCATTTGATGTGTGGGCAGACTATTTCTATGACAAGAACCAGCATTGGGTGGCAGAGCGTATCGAGCAGCTGGAAGCTGATTTGCGGGTAATCAGCCGCCTGGGCCCTTTTGCCGCCATGAATTATATTCGCCTGGGAATCGGTTATGAGGGGTATCTGCAGGAATATGCGGAGTACCGGCGGATCAGTGCGGATGATTTGATGGAAGTCTTGGACGAGCTGCAGGAAGGGGCGAAAGCTTTTCCTGATTATGAAGCTTGGTTTGCGCATATGGAGGAATACACGAAGGAGCTGCAGAAGCAGAAGAAACAGCAAGAGTCGGCGGAAGACTGTATATCGCTCTCTACGCTGCACAGTGCGAAAGGGCTGGAATACCCGGTTGTGCATATTCTTGACGTCAATGAGGAAGTGATGCCCTACAAGAAGGCTGTCTTGGATGCAGACATCCAAGAAGAGAGGCGGATGTTTTATGTGGGCATCACGCGCGCCAAGCAGGAATTGTATATTCACAGTGTCAGGAAATTTAATGGGAGGGAGATGGAAGTTTCCAGGTTTGTGGGAGAAATGCGGGGAGAAAATACGGAAACTTCGTAAAAACAGCAGGGTGTACAGATTGCTCTGAAACATCCTGCTGCTTATGTCGCATAACCGAAATCATTCGCCGTCTAAAAGGGAGTCCCATTCTGCCTCGTCCAGCAATTCTTCAAAACGGTCAGATACGGCCTCGTATTCCTCCTCATCTTCAATGTTTTCCAGAGAAGGGTTCCCATCTTCATCTTCAAAGTAGCGGTAAATGTATACTTCTTTTTCTTCCTCCTCATCTTCTTCGGTATCTTCCGGCATCAGTACGATATAATTCTGTTCGCCAAGTTCAAAAATTGTCAGAATCTGGCATTCTGCTTCTTCATCGTTATCCAATGTCAGGGTGACGCGCAAATCTTCCATAGTATCATCGTCCAATAAATCTGAAAGGTTCATATTTTGATTGTCATTCATGGATGGCACCTCGTTCTTTCTGTGAAATTATATGATTGCCTCTATGTATAGTTCAGGATGTTTTACAAGGTCGATACATTCGCCTGTGGCAAGGCGTAGCAGCGGGCGGGAATGATGAACCTTGTTGTTCATGATGACCGTGCCGGTTGAGCCGTCGCTGAGAAGTACGTTGTTGCCCATGTAGGTATCGAGGATGCGCGTCATAAAAGTAATGATATACTCAGCGTCGTATTTTTCCAGGCCCTCGCGCTCAAAGGCGGCAATCACCTCATATGGGCAGTAGCCTTTGCGGTAAGGGCGGTTGGACGTCATGGCATCATAGACGTCGGCAATAGCAATAATTTTGGCAAAATCAGGAATCTCATCCCCTTTTAACCCGGAAGGATATCCGCTTCCGTCGCAGCGTTCATGATGGTTAAGGGCAGCTTCCATGATACGTTTGTCTAAATCCTGCGTGGAAAGGGCTTCTGCGCCATTTGCGGCATGTTTCTTGACTTCTTCATATTCCTTGGGGGTAAGAGAGGAGGGCTTTAGGAGGATATTGGGGTTGATGGTGCATTTCCCAATGTCATGGAGAAGCCCTGCAAGAGTCAGGACGTCTAAATCTTCTTCAGAAAATTCCAGCCATTCTCCCATCATGCGTACAATCAGTGCGACATTGATGCTATGCGCGAAAGTAGTATCGTCGATCTGGCGCATATTATGCAGCATGTCAAATACGGAGAGGGAAGTCAGCCGATCCGCATACAAGGTGCTGACCTGGTCAATGAGCGCCCTGGATTCCATCGGGATATTTTCATTGAGCAAATCATCGAAGGAAGATTCCAGATAACGGGATTTTTTGTCGTAATCTATTTTGAAGGCATGGAATTCTTTGCTCTTACGTACTTTCTGCGAATAAGAGGGAGGCTCTTGCTGGGGTGCCGAACCTGCATCATCAGCAGTGTCAGAAGGTTCCTGGATGTTCACCCATTCAATCCCATAGAATTCCAGCCTGGAAATCTGCTGTGATGTCAGAAGGGTGTTGGCAGACAATATCATCTGCCCGGTTTTCGTATACACGGGTGTGGCAGTGTATGAGCCAGATTGAATGTCTTTTGTCGCTGTTTTGATCATGTGAAGTTCCTCTTTTCTTTGGAGTAGACGGCTGTAACTGTCTGCAACCCCAAGCTACAGGCTGTCTTTTGTAATAGAATACCATAATTAGAAGAAAAATTCCACTGTTATCCAGACAATTCTTAAATTTCCCTTTCCAAATCCAAAGCAAATTGATATAATAAAAGCTAGGAAACAGGAAACAGAGAGTAGCAGACAGCATAGGAGGAGCATATGAATTTTCAAATCTGTACCGGAATCCAGGAGCAAACAGGAGTGACTAAACAAGGCGATAAAGTATTCTTTTCCATTCAGGCGCCAGAAGGCACGGAATGTAAGCTGATGTTGTATCCCAGAGACAATGGAACGGTTCTGAAAATTCCTATGAAGGCAGAAGATAATATGAAAACTCTGTATACTGTGGGGGTACAGGGGCTGGATTGGGAGACGCATGATTACAATTTTCTGGTAGATGCAAAAGAAGCGACCGACCCATATGCGCGTAAAATCAGCGGCAGGGAAATTTGGGGCGACGAGAGGCGAGTGCCATTGGCCTGGCAGGCGGAACCATTCGTACCCGAACGAGAGAAGCAGCGCAAAGCGCAGGAAGAGGCAGAACGGGCAGGGGCTGTTTCTGGGAAACAGCCGGGCAAAGATGGAGATAAAATTAAAAGTTCATTTTATTTTTCTGAGTTTAATTGGAAAAAAGATAAGTTCCCCTTGATTCGCAAAGAGGATATGGTCATTTACAAGCTTCATGCGCGCGGATTTTCTATGGGGATGAGAAACAATAATGTAAAGCGGGGGACGGTAGGGGCAGTCGAACACAGGCTGGACGATTTAAAACAGCTGGGAGTCACTACGCTGCTTTTTATGCCTCTGTATGAGTTTGAGGAATTCCTTGCATTGGATGAGAACAAGGAACAGGAAAATGTTAAAACAAAGATTAATTACTGGGGATATACGGCGGGTAGTTATTTTGCCCCTAAGGCGTCTTTTCTGAAAGAGAACAATCCCGATGAATTGAAACGCCTGATTCTTAAACTGCATCAAAAAAACATGGAATGTGTTTTGGAATTTTATTTTCCGCAGAAGATAAACCCACTTTTTATTTTGGAAGTTTTGCATTATTGGCGGAAAGAATTTCATGTGGATGGTTTTCGGCTTATCGGGAATTCGCTGGGAGCGCATTTGGCGGCCCGGGATTCCAAACTTGCGGGCTGTAAGCTTTTTTTCGATGGGTTTCCGGAAGAGATTGCGGAAGATCCGCAGCGGTTCGGGCCGGAGCTTTATGCTTATGATGAACGCTTCCTCTATGAGGTTCGCAAACTCCTGAACCATCAAGGCGGTAATATTTATGAATTTTCCTGCCAGATGCGCAGACAGCAGACCCGCCAGGGATTTGTGAATTTCGTTGCTGAGAATAACGGATTCACGCTGTGGGATTTATTTTCTTATGAGTATAAGCATAATGAGGCGAATGAAGAGGGGAACCTTGATGGAAACTCGTGGAACTTCAGCACGAACTGCGGGCAGGAAGGGTTCAGCCGGAAACGCCCGGTTCTTGATTTACGGAAACGTAAAGTCAAAAACGCCCTGACAGCACTGTTTTTTGCCCAAGGAGTCCCAATGCTATGGATGGGGGATGAATGCGGGAATACCCAGGATGGCAATAACAATGCATACTGCCAGGACAATGAGGTAGGCTGGAAGGACTGGAAGAACAATGTCACAGGCAGGCAGATTACCAGTTATGTCAGGGAACTTGCAAAGCTGAGGAAGGCCAACCCCGTGCTGCGCAGCCCGAATCCTTACTATATGATGGATTATAAGAACCTGGGGTATCCGGATTTGTCTTATCACAGTGATGGAGGCTGGAAGATAGATTTTGACATGAACCGGGGATTTATCGGCATGTTTTATGCGGGAGAATATGTACATGCCAAGGAAAATATTTATATTGCATATAATTTTCAATATTCGACCCAGAAGTTCGCATTGCCCAAGAACATGGAGTGGAAGCTGCTGCTGGATACCTCGCAGGAACAGTCTGTGCTGGAAGAACCAAAGATGGTCGGCCGTGTGCAGGAATTCCGGGTGAGGGAACAGTCTGTCTGTCTTCTGTCAGGCAAGCTGATCCGTGGAAGAGATAGAGGAAAGGGGATATGAACGCAAGGAAATGGAAGAGAAACTGGAAACATTTGGGTTTAACGGATTTACGCTGAAATGCATTGCCATGGTTTCCATGCTGATCGATCACATGGGGGCGATTCTGTTCCCACAGTATCTGATTTTGCGTATGGTAGGAAGGATTGCCTTTCCTATTTATTGCTTCCTTCTCGTGGAAGGGGCGATGCATACCGGGGATATCCGTAAGTATGAACTTCGGCTGTTGGGGTTTGCCCTGATTTCTGAGATTCCGTTTGACTTGGCCTTTCGCGGAGGTATTAATTGGGAACATCAGAATGTGTTTTTCACGCTGTTTTTGGGTGTTGTGGCGATAGAATTGGCGGAACGCTATAAGAATAAATTTATTCTAGTTATGATTTTTGCCTTGATGATTTTGTTTGCAGAATTTTTGAACACGGATTATGGCGGGAAAGGCATCGTGTTCATATTATGCTATTATCTGCTGTATGAGAGGAAGGCCGTCAAGCAGCTGCTGTTTTTGCTGGAAAATTTCCTGCTGTATGGAAGGGGCGTCCAGATGTATGCTTCCTTTGCAGTGTTTCCGATGCTGCTCTATAATGGCAGGAAAGGGCCTTCCATGAAATATTTCTTCTATGTGTTTTATCCGCTTCATTTATTAATATTACATTTTGTTTTTGAGATTATCTATTGAATTTATGCTATTGCGAGGTGAATCATGAAAGCTTGGCAGCATTTGAAAACAATCAACCATCACAAAATGCTTGTGATGAAAGGCTGTTTCCGGGTGGGGCTGTATAAGCAAGGGCTGTTGCATGACCTTTCTAAGTACAGTCCAACTGAATTTCTGGTGGGCTGCAAATATTTCCAGGGAAACAAAAGCCCAAACAGTATGGAACGCTTGGAAAAAGGGTATTCCCAGGCCTGGCTGCACCATAAGGGAAGGAACAAGCACCATCTGGAATATTGGATGGACTATGGCGTTGGGGAAAATAATGAAGGAATCACGGGCATGAAGATGCCTTTGAAATATGTCGTGGAGATGTTTATTGACCGTATGTCTGCGTCTAAGAATTACCAGAAAGAAAAATACACAGACGCCAGTGCCCTCGACTATTATGAGCATGGGAAGGAATACCACATCCTCCATGAAGACAGCCGGGAGCTGTTGGAAAAGCTGCTGCACATGCTGGCGGATGAGGGGGAAGAAGCCGTGTTCCATTACATCAAGCACGTGCTGCTAAAGCAGAAAGATTATGGAACCCCTTATAGGAAGCCCAAAGGCCTCCAAGATCATATGAACTGATTCTGCGCTGGCTCATAGTGATAGTCAATGGCGGCCAGCTGTTTTTTGATGTCTTCTGCTGATAATTCTGCATCTTTGCAGAGTTCGTCCAGAGAGGAGTGGTAGTCCCTCAGGTAAGTATTGACGACACTGAGCAGCATGACGGGATCTTTTGGCAATTTCATGGCGAATACCTCCGATTTTCTATGTTTTCCGGTATCAGTATACCTTCTTTCCTCGTGGATGACAAGTTGAATTTTATATGGAAAGGCACTTCAAAGCTTGATTTTTCATAGAATGTAATAAATCAGCTGCGAGGTGCTTTTTTGAAAACTTTTTTGAAGCCGCTGAACGTAGAGGAAGAGAAATATTATCTGGAAAAAATGAGAGAGGGCAGCCTTGAAGCGAAACACACCCTGATTGAACGGAACCTGAGGCTGGTAGCGCATATCTCAAGGAAATATCAGAGCGGGGAAGAGGACATGGAAGATTTGATTTCTATTGGCACCATCGGGCTTATTAAGGCTATCGGCACTTTCAATTATGAGCGTGGGAACCGGCTTGCCACTTATGCGGCACGGTGCATTGACAATGAGTTGCTGATGTATTTCCGGGGAAAGAAGAAGACGTCCCGGGAAGTGTCTTTGTATGAGCCTATCGGCACGGACAAAGAGGGTAACCAGATTAATCTGATGGATGTGGTGGAAAGTACGGACAGGGAAATTTTCGAGATGATTGAGCTAAAGAGCAATACGAGAAAAATTTATGAGATGATCCCCAGGGTACTGAATGACAGGGAAAGGCAGATTATTGAATGGCGGTATGGACTGTATAACCGCAAGCCGGTGACTCAGCGGGAAATCGCGGATAAGCTGGGGATATCCCGCTCTTACGTCAGCCGTATTGAAAAGCGTGCGTTGGAAAAGCTGAAAAGCTGTTTTTGAAAAACAGCTTTTCAACCGGCGCAATACATGTTATGATGAGATTATCTTTTTTCCGGGCGTGTCAGCCCGATTTTCCCAACCGGCACAAAGGGAGGTATCTTTGTACAGTATAGTATCAACGGCGATTGTCTGCGGCATCCAGAGCGTTCTCGTAAAAGTGGAAGCAGACGTGTGTGATGGAATGCCTGCTTTCGAGATGGTAGGCGTACTGTCCTCAGAGGTGAAAGAGGCGAAAGAACGGATTCGTGCAGCAATCCGTAACAGCGGAATCCGGCTGTCTCCTAAGAAGATAACGGTGAATCTGTACCCGGCAGATATCCGCAAAAGCGGGACAGTGTTTGACCTGCCGATTGCCCTTGCAATTCTGTCAGCATACGGCAGGATTCCCCAGGAACATTTGGATGGAATATTATTTGCCGGGGAAATCAGCTTGAATGGAGAGATACGGCCTACGGCGGGGATACTGCCTATGGCACTTGCAGCCAGGGAGGCGGGGAAACGGATTGTCTGTGTCCCGAAGGAAAACATCCGGGAGGCACAGGTTGTAAAAGGAATTACCATCCTGCCAGGAGAGGATTTGGGACAGGTCATCCGTTTGGTGGGCGAGTTCTTCCAAGGGACGGCGGATGGTATGTCAGGCCGTGATAATATAGTAGAAACAGCAAAAAATAAACGGGATGCAGATGTTGACTTTGCGTCTATACATGGACAAAAGGTTCTCAAACGCGCCTGTGAGGTTGCGGCCAGCGGCAGGCACAATATGTTGATGCTTGGCTCCCCAGGAGCAGGGAAGACGATGGCGGCGCGTGCCGTATCCACCATCCTGCCGCCGCTTGCGGAGGAAGAAGCATTAGAGCTTGCCAAGGTATATAGTGTGATGGGGCTGTTTGGGCAGCGGGAACGCAATTTCCTGGAAAGGCCGTACCGCTGCCCGCACCACACCATCAGTCTGGCAGGGATGGCAGGAGGGGGCATTGTGCCTAAGCCTGGGGAAATCAGCCTGGCGCATAAGGGGGTTCTGTTCCTGGACGAGCTGACGGAGTTTAAGAAACCAGTGCTGGAAGTCCTGCGCCAGCCCTTGGAAGAGAGGGAAATCCGTTTGGTGCGCAAAGGAGGGACGTATTTCTATCCGGCGGACATTATGCTGATAGCCGCCATGAACATCGCAACAACGAAATTGATACAATGCGGAATTGCGGAAATGCCTGAAAACAAGGCATTTCACGGGTTCTGCAGTTTTGTTTTTTCGCTTTTTGAGCCTTTTTTCTGTCGAGGGAGCAGCTCCGTTTTCTGATTTTGCACCACTTTTTAACGATAGCAGGAATCGTTAAAAGGTTTGAATGGGG
>CAJUFQ010000026.1 GCA_910585625.1 uncultured Lachnospiraceae bacterium | reverse complement strand
GTCTACATAATCACATCATTATATTTTAGTCTATGCAATAACATCCTTACGGAAATTTACCCATGTGAATTCTGATGTTATTGGCAGGAGGCTGTTGTTGGCATATAGTGTTGAGTGTGGCCTGAAATATTTGTTGTTGGATAGATGGCATGAAGAAAATCCTAAAAGGATATTAGAAAGTGAAGATAATAAGAAAAAAGAGATTCTGAAGTCACATAATTTGGAAAAGATGTTAAAAGAGTTGGGGCAACAGGGAAATTTTAAGTTTGTACAGTTGAAAACGGTTCATAGAGATTCCGCATCATCAGAAACTTATCATCAATTATACCGATATGGTATTCGGTTGCAAGAAGGGGAGCAAGGGAAAGAAAAAAAGTTGGAAGAGACTTTGAATAGCATTGCGTGTTGGATTGCAGAAGGGATGTGAAGCAGATGCTGTTATATACATGGAAAGATGTTGAAAGGAAACTCCTGTTAAATAAAAATATGTGGGGAGATGCGATTCTTGATTTTGAAATATATTTTAAGGAAATCATAATTCATCATTCGTCAAGTATAACACAGATAGCTGTAAAAAATACATTGAGAGTTATATTTACTGAAAATTATGACAGTAAAAATAATCGCATATGTTTTGATCTGTCAGATAAGTTTTTAGATGTAAGTTACGAAGAAGACAATGATACAACAGAAGTTCACACAGCCATCCCCTTGTTTAAAAACGTGTTGTATCAGCAATCTGCATATTATGATAAATTGATTGAAACGGAATTGCCTGGGGTGCCTGTTTTGGCCTTTCATTCTTATAAAGGCGGAGTGGGACGAACGTTATCCTTGCTCGCATTTGTCAAAGCATGGTCTGCGCTTAAAGATTTAAAAACTTCTAAGAAACTCCTGATTGTGGACGCGGATATAGAGGCGCCAGGTATTACCTGGTTAACGAGTAACGAAGAAGAGTCTGCATTTAGTTTTTTGGATCTTTTGGAAATTACACAAGAGAATGATGATGTTCAAAAAATTATTGATTTAATTGCTGAGAAGATTTCCGAATTGACAATTAAAATAGAAACAGAAAAAAGTATTGTTGAACATATTGTTTTACCGACTTACAGATATATAGAGCAATTATTGGATATGTATTCAAGTCCTGAAAGCTTGGCGTTGAGTTTTGATAAAAAATATATTTTAGCAGAGGTATTGTCAAAGTTGGGAGAAAAAGTGAATGCTGATTATGTTTTAGTTGATTTACGGGCAGGTTTAAGTGAATTTTCAGCACCTTTATTGTTTGATCCCAGGGTGAAAAAATTTTTAGTGACATCAACTTCGTATCAGTCTATAGAAGGGACAAAAATTTTGTTGAGTCAGTTAAGTAAAGGATTGCCGTTAAATGGAGAGACGCAAATTCCTGAGATTTTTTTGACGATGGTGAAAGAGAATGTAGATACTGCGGATATGATTAGCGAAATGATTGCAATTTATGATAAGTGTGCGACAGATGATAATCTTTCTATAACGGATGATATTATAACTCAACTCCCTTTTGCGAGTGAGCTTGTGCATTTGGATTCCATGCAGAAGATTATGAAGAGTTTAAATGGAAGGGATTTTTATAAGAATATACTTGAGATTGTTGAAAATACTTATGTCAGAAAGAATGAAGTTTCGGGTAATGAAAAAATTACATCAAGGGATGAAATTATAAGGTCTATTCACATTTATGCTGAAAATCAGATTACGGCTGAAGGAAATGGCGCACTTAAAGTACTAATGACTGAATCAATACAAAATTTGATTAAGAAATATAAAAATATTGTTCCTAATACAGTGATAATGGGAGCCAAAGGTTCAGGAAAAACGTTTTTATATTGGGAAATCGTAAGAAATAAATATTGGGACAAATTTTTAGCGGGGATGAGTAACAATTCTGGGACAGAAAATGGGGATGAAAAGCAACCCGATTTGTTGATTCCCTTGCTTGCATCCGGTAATGTGGGGGCTTCCATGAATTATTAGAAAGTGCTATCAATAGCTATAATCAATACCACTTAAGAGGAAAGATTAAGAATGCCGTATATTTGGATAATAGGGATTTATTGTTAGAATTTGTTAGAAAAGACAATGACCAACTTGGCTGGAGACGGGTTTGGGAAAAAATGATTCTGGATTCTTTGAGTAATATTTATCAGTCGTTGGGAGAATTGGATAAGGATTTGCAGAATAATGAGCTTAAAATGGTGTTTTTGATTGATGGACTGGAAGAAATTTTTTCTCGGACAATAACATCAGAAACTGAAAAGAATGCCATAGTGGCATTGTGTCGTGACGTCATTAATGATATTAAAATAAGATACCATAATCTAGGGATGATGGTTTTTCTCAGAAAAGATATGGTACGGGATTCTATCACAGTTAATTTTGAGCATTTCAATTCTTTATACAGTCCTGTGGAATTAAGATGGTCTAGTACAGAGGCATTAAGACTTGTGATTTGGATGGTCAATCAGGCTGTGCCGGGATTCTACCAAGAAGAGGCAGGAATTGAAATGGCTCCGAGAGAAGTAATGGATCGCTCGCTTCATAAATTGTGGGGAGTGAAATTGGGGAAACCTACATCTAATGAGGCAAATTCTTCTAGATGGATTTTAGCTGCATTATCAGATTTCAATGGTCAATTACAAGCCCGTGATATAATTAGATTTTTGGAAAAAGCTACTGTAACTATTGGAAAGACTATTTATGATGACCGTTTTCTAATGCCAGCAGAAATAAAAAGTGCCGTATCAGATTGCTCTTACGATAAAATAAGTGAGATTAGACAAGAAATCAAAGCGCTTGACCCGATTTTTGATAGATTGGAAAATGCGTCAGAGGATAAAAAAATCCTACCATTCTATAATGATACGTTTAATCTTTCTCAAACGGAGGAAAAAGTTATGAAACAGGAAGGGTATTTAAGAATAGAGAATGATAAATATTATCTTCCGGAGATTATCAGACATGCCTTAAATTTTAAATATGAAAGAGGTGCCAGGCCGAAAGTATTATCATTGCTATTAAAAAAAGAAAAATAGATTTTTTTGCAAGGATTTTCTTCTGTCAATCGTGTTATAATTGAAACAGGAAAAAGATGGTTGATATAAGGAGGAAATAGAGTATGATAAGAGGAGCTATGTTTGGCATGGTCGGCGCGATGGCTTTAACATTTGGCACAGTTGTGATTACACCTGAGAAATTCGTGGAGCAGAGCGTTGCGCCCGTGCAGGAGAGTATAATCCCGACCGTATCCAGGGAAGCTGATACGGAAGATTTAGCAGAACTACCGGCAGCAGGAAGTTCCGCAGATACAAGCCAAAGCCAGGAGCAGGCAGTTCCGGATTCCGGTGCGGTTCAGACCAGCGCCTGCCCGCACACAGATGGGAACCATACGCCGGACTGCCCATACTGGGACGGAAGCCAGGGCTGCGGCCACACGGACGGAAACCATACGCCGGACTGCCCATACTGGGACGGAAGCCAGGGCTGCGGCCACACGGACGGAAACCATACGCCGGACTGCCCGAACTGGGATGGATGTCAGGGCTGCGGCTACACAGACGGCAGCCATACACAAGACTGCCCATATTGGGTTGGCGGCCAAGGTGGTTCCGGTAGCAGCGGAAGCAGTTCGGGAAATGGCGGAGGCTATGGAGGCCATCATGGAGGAGGCCATCACGGAGGAGGCCATCACGGATGGTAAACTTGGAGGAGGTGATGCGTAAATGCGCAGTGAAGCAGAAGTGAACCATGCAGTGGAACGATACGCAGATATGGTGCAGCGCATTTGCTTTTATCATCTGAAGAACCAGGCAGATACGGAAGATGTGTTTCAGAATGTTTTCCTCAAGTATATGACATATGACCAGCCTTTTCATGACAGCGAGCATGAGAAGGCTTGGCTTCTTCGTGTATCAATCAACGCCTGCAAAGATTTGCTGAAAAGCTTTTTCCATAAGAATGTCGTCTCCCTGGAGGCTTTGGATGAGGTAGAGGCGGAAAGCACAGAAGAATACCGGGAAGTTTTTGAGGCGGTTCTGTCCCTTCCCGCAAAATATAAAGATGTGATATATCTGAGTTATTATGAGGGATACACGGCGGCAGAAATAGGGAAGATTTTAGGGAAAGCAGAGAATACGGTGTATTCTCTGCTTTCTAGGGGTAGGGGAATGTTAAAGGAGAAGCTGGGAGGTGAATGGAGTGGACAATAAGATTCAGGATGCGTTTGGTAAAATTAAAGCGGATGCGGCATTGAAGGAATCTACCAAAGATTATTTGGCAAAAAAACGCGGCGCGATAATCAACCCAATTCCGTCCCGGGCATTTTTCAAGGCTTTTGCAGCAGCCTGTGCTATGCTGCTTCTGACAGTAGGGATTGGAGGGTTTTGGTGGGCACAGACCCCGGTGTCTTATGTGAGCATTGATATCAATCCTTCCATAGAGCTTGGCCTGAACCGTTTTGAACGGGTAGTGTCTGCCACGGCTTATAACCCGGAAGGGGAGGAGATCCTACGGGGATTGTCTTTGAAAGGGAAAAGATATACAGAAGCGATTGATTGCGTTGTGGAAAGCGAAGCCATGGGGCGTTATCTGGCGGGGAAAGAAGAGCTGGTCTTGACAGTGGCTGCAGTGGACAGCCAAGAGAAGGAAATAGAAAGCGGGGTTGCTTATTATTCTGGCAGTGTCCGGCATAGATGCCACAGTGTCAGCGCGGATATCGAAACGGCGGCTCTGGCACATGACAATGGGATGTCAGTAGGAAAATATAATGCATATCTGCAGCTGTCCCAGTATGACAGTGAGGTGACGTTAGATGAGTGTCGGCATATGAGCATGGCGCAGATACATGGATTGCTTATAGAGCATGGGCATGGCGGCTGCCGGGAAGCACAGCAGGAAGGAGTCCGGGAAGGCGTGGACAGTTACTGGGGAACAGACCGGCAGGACGCGGGTGAAAGTTTAGAAAGTGGGGGGCATGAAGGCCATCATCATGGAAGCCACCATAAATAGAAATCCGCAAAAGCTACCTGTGCAATATTCACAAAAAATAGAAAATAAAATGGAAATTTTGCATATTTTGTTGAAATACTCTTGGAAAGTGATACAATAATATTATAGATAGGAGCGTGGAAGACTCATATATGAGAAGGGAAAGCTGAGAAAGGGTATTTATGGGAAAGACAATATCGATTAATCTGGTAGGAAAAGAAGAATTTGAAGATGTCATGAGAGTATTTGCAAGATGTACAGATGACTATTTATTTCTGTTCGATTTAGATAAGGATGAATATATTATTTCAGAGAAAGCATTAGAAAAATTTGATTTGCCGGACAACCATTTTTCCAATGCGGGAGAGGTGCTGGAGAAGATTATTTATCCAGAGGATATGCCGGGGCTGACGGAGAACCTCGCACAGCTCAGGAGCGGCGAAAGCCAGGAGCATGATTTGGAATACCGCTGGGTCGACAGGAACGGCAAGATTGTCTGGATTAGCTGCCGCGGCGTGGTGATTCAGGACAGCACGAAAGAAGAAGAGACAAAGCTTCTGATAGGCAGGGTAACAGAGATTGGCAGCAAGCGCAAGGCAGACAATGTAACCGGGCTTTTTGCAGAACGCCAGCTTCAGCTTGACCTTGAGCGGCTGAAGAAAGAAGGAAAGCAGGGCAAAGGTATCCTGCTCCGCATAGGTGTGGATAATTTCAAGGAAATCAATGAGCGGTATGGGATGGAAACCGGAGATGTGGTGCTGAAAATGATTGCCGAGTGCATGAAACAGGTTGCAGAGGGAAATAACTGTTACCGCTTAGACGGCGATGAATTTGTGATGCTGCTGGACGAAGTGGACGAGCAGAAAGCAAGAAAGAAGTACCACAGGACAAGGATTCTTATCGAGGAGCAGCGCAGGGTGCAGGGATATCAGAATTTCTATACGATTTCTGCCGGCGTGGTGGGATTCTGCTATGACGATGCGGATTTTGAGAAATTGTGTACGTACTCGGAATTTGCCCTAGGCATTGCCAAGAAAAACGGCAAGAATTGTTCCTATATTTTCAGTATGGAAGATTATGAGGAATATCTAAAATCCATCAAGATACAAGAAAAACTCCGCTATAGTGTGAACCATGGTTTCGAGGGGTTTGAAGTGTACTATCAGCCCATCGTATCCTTAAAGAGCGGTCAGGTAGTAGGCGCGGAAGCCCTCTTGCGTTTTTCTTCCAGAGAGTATGGGATGCTTTCGCCAGGTATTTTCATCCCTGTCCTAGAGGAAAGCGGCCTGATTATCCCGGTTGGGGAGTGGGTATACCGCACGGCGATGCGTCAGACTATGGAGTGGCAAAAGGTCATGCCGAGGTTTCGGATTAATATCAATCTGTCTTTCATCCAAATCTGCAAATCAGACGTTGTGAGTGGAATCATGGCTTCCATTGAGGAACTTGGGATAGAGCCGTCTACGGTTTTGTTTGAGTTTACCGAGAGCGGCATGATTTCTTATGATGATTCCGTCCAACGGCTCTTGGATGTGCTGAACGAGAATGAGGTCAAGATAGCTCTTGATGATTTCGGGACAGGATATTCCTCTTTGGCATATCTGCAGAATCTTAAGGTAAACTTACTAAAATTGGACAGAGGGTTCACCGCAAAAGCGGTCGTCAACGATTTTGATTATAACCTGATTGGGCATATCGTGGATATGGCGCACAGCGTCGGGTTGCAAGTCTGCTTCGAGGGCATTGAGACGGAGGAGGAACTGCAGAAACTCAGAAAGCTGGAGCCGGATTATATACAAGGATTTTATTATGGGAGGCCGGTGGATAAAGATACATTTTATGAGGATAACCTTAAGAGATTTGAGGCATGAAAGGATGTATAAGACGGAAGCCGGGTTGCAGTAACCGGGGGATATGATTCTATTCGAATCATATCCCCCTTTTTGTGCTGTTATCCAATACGTTTCAGTCTATAAGAATCCACAAATTTTGTTTTTCCGATCTATATATATTTTCCGGCAATTTCCATGAATGTATCATGGTGTTTTGCGATAAACTGGCCGTAATCCATGTTTTCAGAAGCAATCGCTTTTCCAAGGTCTGCCAGGAATTCCGGGATTTCCGATTCCAGCATGACGCCCACGTCTTCGCCGAAGGCTTCCTCACCCTCAAGTTCACAGCCGTTCTCAAATACGGCAAATGCAGGCTTCGGGCCGTCGGGGGTCTGCTTTACGCCACCACGGAAGCCTAAAGGTGCGACCTGGTGTGCGGAGCAGGAAGAAGGGCAGCCTGAGATATGGATTTTGGGCAGGGTGCCATCCGGGAAATTCTCTTTACGCACCCTTTCCACGCAGGCATGCAGCAGGCTCTGGGAATCCCTTGCGCCAACTTGGCAGATGGAGGCCCCGATACAAGAGATGGAGGATTCGAACGTATTTGCGGCTCCGTCTGCGGTGAGCGTGAGGATTTTTTCCGCCTCGGAGGATGTCAGGTTGATGATATACATGCTTTCATCCGGGGAGAGGCGTACCAGCACGTCTTCCATAGGAAGGATGGCGTCGTATAATTTACGGAAAAATTCTGGTTTAGGGCTTCCGCCGATTGGGTGGTAAGAGACGGAATAGAGCCCATCCTGTTTCTGGGGGATAGCTCTTGGATTGTCAAGGTTCTTTCCGTCCCCCTGTTTTGTGATTTCCGGTACTGTGACAGTCAGGTCAAGGTTTTCGCTGTCAAGGACATGGTCAAGCTTTTCCCTATAAGCGGCTGCATAGTTCTCTGTACCCATCTCTTCTTGCATAAAGCGGGTGCGTGCCTTCCCGCGGTTCTCATAGTTGCCATAAGCGGTGAAGGTATCGACCATAGCTTTTATATAATAGAGTATTTTATCAGGAGCGATATCGGAAGCGACCAGAGCGCCCATGCGTGGGTTGCGTCCAAGGCCGCCTGCGCTGTATACGTCGAAACGGCAGTTTTCCTTTGCCACGAATCCCAGGTCACGGAATGTAGCGTGGGTGACATTTTCTTTGCAGTTGGAAAAGCATACTTTTAATTTGCGCGGCAATTTGACCGTCTTGATGAAACCCAGCAAATAGTCAGCCGCTTCGTTTGCATAAGGCAGCACGTTAAAATATTCGCCCTGCTGTACGCCGGAAAGGGGCGGGCACATTACGTTGCGCGGGAAATCCCCGCCGCCGCCCCGGGTGATAATGCCATGCTCAAAAGATTCCTGGATTAAGGAGCAGACCTGTTCGGCTGACAGGTTATGCAGCTGCAGGCTCTGGCAAGTGGTAATGTGCGTGAGGGAAATGTCATATTTCTCAACGCTGTCTGCGATGAATTTTAATTGCTCTTTTGTGATTTCGCCTCCGGTAAGCCTTAAGCGTAGCATGCTTGCGTTGCCGCCTCTCTGGGCGTAACTGCCGAAACCGCCGGAAAATCCTTTGTATTGCGCGACGTTAATTTCTTTTTTGTAGAACTTGTCCGTCATCTCATCAAATTCTTTTAAATCTCCACGAAATTCATCTACGTGATTTCTCATGATAACCTCCTGATAAACTGATTTCGGGTATTATTTCTTACCTAATAAGATACCCCGAAATGGCAATTTTTATAGGGCTCGAGTTGGCCCATTTTGAAATTTTATGGTACCAAGATGTCTATGCTGTCAGAGGCAGCAAGAACCTTTGGCGTTAAAATATCAGTTGATATAAAAACTGGGAACTCAAATTATAGAAGTATTGTATCATATTCCCCAAATAAATGAAAGGACAACCGTATGGATGTTCCAAGGATGTTGTGATATAATATGCTCTGAGTGGGGAGAGACCGGAGAATTTTAATGTATGATGCAGATGGAGATGAAAATTTATGAGAAAAGCATTGTTTTTTGACATTGACGGCACAATATGGGATGAGGAACATGTAATCCCGGACAGCACGCGGGAGGCTTTCCAACGGATGAAAGAGCGTGGGCATTACCTGTTTATCAGCAGCGGAAGGACCAGGGTATTCATACCGGATCAGGATCTTCTGCCGCTGGGGTTTGACGGTATCCTGGCAGGCTGCGGCACTTATGGGGAATTTCATGGGGAAGTGAAGTTTTATCATCATATCCCTCAGGAAAGGATTAAGCGCGTAAATGATTTCCTACGGAGCCTGGAGGCAGCCTATATCCTGGAGGGAAGGCATTTCCTTTATTTAGATGAAGAGCGGTTCCCAAAGGAGTCAGCCTTCCCGAAGAAATTAAAAAGCAGCATGGGCGAGAGGCTTTTGCGGGTGACTGGCAACGAAGAAAGCCTCGAGGTCAGCAAGTTCTGCGCAAACTATCTGCAGGAAGAACAAAAACAGCGGGAACTGGAACGCGTATTGGAGCCTGATTACACGGTAATCCACAGGGGAGGGGATTTCATGGAGATTGTGCCGAAAGGATTTAATAAGGCTACCGGCATACAGGAAATCTGCCGGCTGCTCAGTATTGCGCATGAAAATACATATTCTTTCGGAGACAGCACGAACGATTTAGACATGCTGGAATATACGGCGCATTCCGCCGCCATGGGAGATGGGATGCAGCAGGCGAAGGATGCGGCAGACTTTGTGACGGCGCCGCTCATGGAAGATGGGATATACAAAGCCTGCGAGCATTATGGGCTGCTTTGATATGCCTGCAGGCATGTTTGTCCCGGTTTACGGAATCAATGTCTGTAAGTCCTGCTTATCGGACTGTTTATAAAAAATTTAGAAAGTTTAAGATTTGCAATATTGACAAATACTGGCAAATAGAATAGCATGGACGGAAAACCTATAAGAAGAGAGATGAGAACATGGGAAAGATAATGAAGTATCTGGGTGAACACAAGGCATCGGTAGTTGCTATTTTCTTACTGCTGGTTGTTCAGGCGCTCTGCGATCTGTCGCTTCCCCAGTATATGTCAGACATTGTGGATATCGGAATTCAGCAGGGCGGCATTGCTTATGCCGTCCCGGAGAAGATTCGTGCGGATACGCTGGAAGGGCTGTGCTTATTATTGCCGGAGCAGGAGGAAAGGACGCTGCGGGATGCCTATCGGAAAACGGATGATGGGAATTACGGGCTGACAGGGCTGGAGAAGGAAGAACTGGAAGAATTGGAGGCATTCCTTGGTATGCCTATGGTGGTTATGTCTTCCATGGAAGCTGAGGGTGAGATGGGAGCCAGCGACCTCAAAGCCATGCTGAACAGCGGGCAGATGACGAAAGAACAGGTACTGCAGGCAGAGAAGGCAGCGGAAGAGGGAATGGGAGACCTGAGCGAGTCTATCATTTCCCAGCGGGCGCGGCTCATGGTCAAAGCGGAGTATGAGGCCTTAGGTTATGACATGGGGGCTTACCAGAGCCGCTATATGCTGCGTACCGGAGGGAAGATGCTTGCCGTTTCCATCGTTATGATGCTTGCTGCAATCCTGGTAGGGCTTTTGGCTTCCCGGGTATCTGCAAACATAGGAATGACGCTCAGGAGCAGGGTGTTCAACAAGGTTGTTCGTTTCTCAGGCTGTGAGATGGAGCGTTTTTCTACGGCCTCCCTGATTACCAGAAGCACCAATGATATCCAGCAAGTGCAGATGGTGTCTGTGCTTTTGCTGCGCATGATTTTATATGCGCCGATTATCGGCGTTGGCGGCGTGGTGAAAGTTTCGAACACCAAGACAGGGATGGGCTGGATTATCGGTATTGCAGTGGGGAGCATCATCCTGCTGGTGGGCGTCCTGATGTCAGTTACCATGCCGAAGTTCAAGAAGATGCAGACGCTGGTGGACCGCCTGAACCTTGTGTCCAGGGAAATCCTGACTGGCGTGTCGGTCATCCGTGCATTTTCCAGGGAACAATTTGAGGAGGAACGGTTTGCAGGGGCTAATAAAGACTTGATGAAGACGCAGCTGTTCACTAGCAGGGTCATGTCCATGATGATGCCGGCGATGATGCTGATCATGAACTGCATTACGGTCATGATTGTCTGGTTTGGAGCCCAAGGTGTGGATATGGGCAATCTCCAGGTAGGGGATATGATGGCCTTCATCACTTATACGATGCAGATTGTCATGGCTTTCCTGATGATTACCATGGTGTCTGTCATGCTGCCGCGTGCCGGCGTTGCCGCAGACCGTATCGAGGAGGTAATCTGTACAGAGGAGACAATCACAGACCCTGCAAATCCGGCAGATGAATTGAAGGAGGGATGGCGCGGGGAAGTGGCGTTTGAAGACGTTTCTTTCCGATATCCGGGCGCGGATGAGGATGCCATCTGTCATATTTCTTTTGTTGCGAAGCCGGGGCAGACGACAGCCATTATTGGAAGTACCGGCTGCGGGAAGTCGACGGTGCTGAACCTGATTCCCAGATTTTATGACGTGACGGCAGGACGCATTACAATGGATGGGGCAGACATCCGTCAGATGAGCCAGAAGAAGCTGCGTGACCTCATCGGGTATGTGCCGCAGAAGGGCGTGCTGTTTTCCGGGACGATTGCTTCGAATATCGGGTTTGTAGGCAATGTCTCAGAGGAGCAGCTTGAGGAAGCAGCGCGGATTGCCCAGGCGGAAGAATTCATCCAAGCGAAGGAAGAGCGTTTTGAAAGTCCGATTGCCCAAGGGGGTACGAATGTTTCCGGCGGGCAGAAGCAGAGGCTTTCTATTGCCAGGGCGATTGCGAAGAACCCCAAAGTATACTTGTTTGACGACAGTTTTTCTGCGTTGGACTATAGGACGGACGTAGCGTTACGCAAAGCTTTAGGAGAGAAGACCAGGGAGGCTGCGGTCATTATTGTTGCGCAGAGAATCAGCACGATTTTGCATGCAGACCAGATTATTGTTCTTGAAGACGGGGAGGTTGCCGGCATAGGAACCCACCGGGAACTGATGGAACATTGTGAGACTTACCAGGAAATTGCCAGATCCCAGCTTTCCGAGAAGGAGCTTGCAGATCAAGGAGGTGTCAGCTGATGAGCGAACAGAAAAGGCCAAGAGGGATGGGGCATGGTCCCGGGCATGGCCCGGGTGGGATGATGCCGGGAGAGAAGGCAAAGAATTTCAAAGGCACGGCATTAAAGCTGCTGCAGTACATGGGGCGTTATAAAATTGGCGTCTTTGCGGTATTGGTGTTCGCGGTATTGTCCACCGTGTTTGGGATAACCGGGCCTAAGATTTTAGGAAATGCGACAACAGAGCTGTTCAAGGGGCTGGTGGCCAAGGTATCAGGTGCAGGAGAGATAGATTTTGGCAGGATTGGGGAAATTCTGATTTTTCTGCTTGCCATTTATCTGTTCAGCGCTTTCTGTTCTTTTATCCAGAGCTTTGTCATGACCGGGATAACCCAGAAGGTATGCTTCCGCTTCCGGGAAGACATTTCCAAGAAGATCAACCGTATGCCTATGAAATATTTCGAATCCAGGACGGTGGGGGAAGTCCTTTCAAGAATCACCAATGATGTGGATACCTTGGGGCAGGGGTTGAACCAAAGCATTACGCAGCTGATAACTTCCGTCACGATGCTGATTGGGATTCTGGTGATGATGCTCAGTATCAGCCCGGTAATGACCCTGATTGCCCTTGTAATCTTGCCGATATCCGGCATATTGATTGCTGTTGTGGTGAAATTTTCCCAGAAGTATTTTGTGGCGCAGCAAGAATATTTAGGCAAAATCAATGGCCAGGTGGAGGAAGTCTACAGTGGACACAACATTGTGAAAGCGTTCAATAAGGAGGATGACATGCTGCAGGAGTTTGATGAGACGAATGACGTCTTGTTCCAGTCAGCATGGAAGTCCCAGTTCCTGTCCGGCATGATGCAGCCAATCATGAACTTTGTGGGGAACCTTGGCTATGTTGCAGTGGCGGTCGTTGGCGGAATGCTCGCAATCCGGGGGACGATTGAAGTAGGGGAAATCCAGTCTTTCATCCAGTATGTACGCCAGTTCACGCAGCCTATTTCCCAGGTGGCGCAGGTATCGAATATGCTGCAGGCGACGGCAGCAGCTGCAGAGCGCGTGTTTGAATTCCTGGACGAAGAAGAAGAGACGCCTGTGGAGCATCCGCAAGAACTGTCTGTGATGGAGGGAAGGGTATCGTTTGAACATGTACAGTTTGGCTATGACAGAGAAAAAATCATCATCCATGATTTCAACTGTGAGGTGGAGCCAGGCCAGATGGTGGCGATTGTCGGCCCCACGGGGGCAGGAAAGACGACGATGGTCAAGCTGCTGATGCGTTTTTATGACGTGGTAAAGGGAAGCATCCGTGTGGACGGCAGCGACTTACGGGAGTTCGGTCGCAGCGAGCTTAGGGAGAACTTTGGCATGGTACTGCAGGACACCTGGCTGTTTAAAGGAACGATTATGGAGAATATCCGTTATGGCCGGCTGGACGCCACAGATGAAGAAGTGATTGCGGCGGCGAAAGCGGCCCATGCGCACCGTTTTATCTCAACATTGCCCGGAGGTTACCAGATGGAGCTGAATGAGGACGCCAGCAATGTGTCCCAGGGGCAGAAGCAGCTCCTGACGATTGCAAGGGCCATCCTTGCGGACAATCCTATCCTGATTTTGGATGAGGCAACTTCTTCTGTGGATACCAGGACAGAAGAACGGATTCAGAAAGCGATGAATAACCTCATGAAAGGAAGGACCAGTTTTGTGATTGCGCACCGCCTCTCTACGATTAAGGATGCGGATCTCATCCTTGTTATGAAAGACGGGGATATTATTGAGCAGGGAGATCATAAGAGCCTGTTGGCAAAAGGTGGGTTCTATGCAGAACTGTACAATTCACAATTTGACGTGGCATAAGTTTTTTCGGAATAACAAAAATTTAAATGTATGGATGTATGGAAAATTTTGCATGAACCCCATAGACAAAGTTGCCGTTAGCTGATACCATAAGGGTAGTTTTTCATTGTGATAATGGATTAGATAATTTCTGCGGGGTGGTGTAGGATTATGAACAGCATTTTTATAGGACTTGGGATATTTGCAATCTGCATGATCGTCATTGCACTGATGCTTCTGTATAATGGGGACGGATCGAGCGGACAGAAGCTGATGCAGTATTTTTTGATAGCTTCGCTGGTACAGAATGTCGGGTGTCTGTTAGAGCTGACCGCACCGGGGATGGAGGCAGCCATTGTAGCTGTTAAGGTGCAGTATATAGGCGCCATTACTATCCCAATCTGCTATTGCTATTTTATGTTCAGTTACTGCTTCCGAAAAACGCCGACAAAGATATTACATTTTTTAAAAATAGCAGATGTTATCATTTTTGGGTTGGTGTTCACCTGTGATGCGCACAATATTTATTATCGCCAGACCAAATGGCTGGTAACAGAAGATGGGCACGGTTACCTGAGCCTGGAGTATGGGCCAGGGTACTGGGCCTTTCTGTTGTGTGGAACGGCTGTGCCTTATGCACTGTCAATCTATGCGCTTACCCGCGCCTGCATCAGGAATCCAGAGTATGCTGCAGAGCGCAAATATAAGCTGATCCTTGTGCTATCCTTCCTGCCGGTAGTGGCGCTTGGCTCATATGCCCTCAAACTTACCTACATATATGACCCGACGCCTTTCACTTTGGGGGTAATCCTGTCAGTCGTGGTAATCCTCATATGGAGCAGGAAAGTATACGATTTCAGCGGCCTGGCGGCAGGGATTTTGCTAAACAGCATGGGAGATGGCGTGATAGCATTGGATGAACAGAGACGGATTGTCAGCTATAATTCCGCTGCTGTCGGCATCTTTTCCCATTTGGGCAGTCATCTGATAGGGAGAGATATCGTGAAACTGGAGGGATTTCCGCAAGGAATGCTGGATGATGAGGAGAGGAAGGAATTCTCTTTAAATGGGTTCTATTATCAGGGGCATGTGGAGCAGATTCCGGATAGGTCAGGGAGGCTCAGAGGGTATGTCGTCCTTATATTGGATGTGACTGATACAAGGAATTACATCGAAGAAATAAAGCGTGTGCGGGAGCAGGCAGAACAGGCCAATATCGCTAAGAGTGCGTTTTTGGCAAATATGTCCCATGAGATTCGGACGCCTATGAATGCTATTGTGGGACTGAGCGATGTCATTATGGAGCAGAGCCGGGGGCGGAACGTGTATGGGTATGCCTGTGATATTAAGTCATCTTCCCGCAATCTGCTGACGCTTATCAATGACATTCTTGACCTATCTAAAGTGGAAGCGGGCAAGATGGAACTGGTGCTGGCGGAGTACCATGTAAAAACCCTTGTCAATGAAGTGCTGAATATGATGGATGTGGTGGCATCTCAGCATGGGCTGTTGATTAAAAGTGAGTTTGACATGACAATCCCCTGCCGTTACCTGGGCGATGGCGGCAGGATTAAGCAGATATTAATTAACCTCATTAACAATGCTTTAAAGTTTACAAAGGAAGGGCAAGTCAAGATTTCTGTAGCCGGTGTGCAGGGGGAGGCGGAGGATTTGGAGTGCCTTTCCTTTCAGATAGAGGATACCGGCTGTGGCATCCGCCAGGATGACCTTGAGAGTATATTTGAAAATTTCAGGCAAGTGGACGCCAAGAGGAACCGAAGCGTGGAAGGGACAGGGCTTGGCCTTTCAATTACGAAGCGTTTCATCGGACTTATGGGGGGGACGATCGACGTAGAGAGCGTGTATGGGGAGGGGACGGTATTCACCGTGAAAATCCCGCAGAAAATCGTAGATCGAAGGCCGCTTTCTGAGGTTCCCGAGGAACCTGTCCAGAAGGAGCATAAGCTGGAACCTTTTATCGCTAAGGGTTACCGGGTACTGGTAGTGGATGACAACGTCGTTAACAGGAGGGTGGCAAGAACACTCCTGCAGTCTTATGATTTTGACATAGATGAAGCGGAAAGCGGTGAAGGAGCGATACAGCTTGTCCGCGGCAAATTGTATGACATCATCTTTATGGATCACATGATGCCGCAGATGGATGGGATAGAAGCCGTGCAGATTATCCGCAAAGATTGCGGTGAGAATGGGAGCCTGCCGGTCATCATTGCCTTGACGGCTAACGCCATGGGAAATATCCGGGAAACTTTCCTGAATAACGGGTTTCAGGATTTCATTGCCAAGCCTCTGGATAGACGGATGCTGCATAAGACGCTGCAGCGTTGGATTCCGGAAGAAAAGAGGAAGCCAAGCGGCAGCTGGGGAGGAAGCGGGCAAGATGATGGCAGCCATACACAGTATAAAGATATCTTTATTGAAGGAATTGATACAGATGAGCTGGCGGAGCATTATTCCGGAAGCATGGAAGAGTATAAGTCTCTCCTAGACCTTTACTGTCTGGATGGAAAACGTAAGCTAAAGCTTCTGCGCGAGCTACTGGAAAGAGGGGATTACCAGACATACGGCATCGAGGTACATGCACTAAAGAGCGCGTCCGCCAATGTGGGGGCTATGAAGATTTCGGAGATTGCCAGGGAGCAGGAGAGGGCGGTCAAAAGAGGGGATGAGACTTTTGTTGACAGCCATGCAGAGCAGCTTTTGGCAGGGTATGAAGAACAAATAGGGCATATCAAGGACTTTCTGGCAGAGAGCGGGAGGACGGATGAAAAAACCCAAGAGAGCGGGAATGAGATTGAAACGGCAGAACTAGTACGGGAACTGAGGGAAGCCCTTGAGAGCCTGGAGCATTTCCGGGCAAAGAAGTGTGCCGGGAAAGTGGATGACATCCTACAGTACCGCCTTTCGGACAATGTCAAACGTAAGCTTGTAGAAATCAAAGAACAGCTTAAGCTATATGAGGATGATGCGGCAGAGCAGCTGCTTAGAGACTTGATAGAAGAAATTGAGAAGGAGGAATCATAAAGGATGGGAACCAAACAACAGATATTGGCGGTGGATGACAACAGTATCAGTCTTGCGACGATTGAACAGGAACTGGAAGGGAGGTTTGAGGTCATTCCAATAAATTCCGGTATCCGTGCGTTGCAGTACCTGAAAAAGGAAGAGCAGAAACCGGATTTGATCCTTTTAGACATCCAGATGGCAATAAAGGATGGAATCGAGACGCTGAAAGAAATCCGCGGGATGCAGGGATGCCAGGATATACCGGTAATCATGCTCACATCGAACGCAGATAAGCAGATGGTCCTGGAAAGCTCCAAGTTTAAAATATATGACTATGTGCTGAAGCCGTTTAAAAAGCAGGAGCTGTGCGAGCGGATTGACATCGTGCTTCATAAAGTGTCCGAAGCGCAGGCTGCTGACAGGCTTGCCAATGAGACGCGCAGCCTGATGGAGATGGAAGAGACGGGAAATTAGCATCAGGAATAACGCCGAAGAAGAGGAGTGGGAAGAATTGAAGAAGGATTGCAAAGTCATCAAGAAAGATGGGACCAAGGAAGACTTTAATGTACAGAAAGTGATTGTTGCGGTAAACAAATCTGCCTATCGTGCGCTGATTAAGTTTACGGATGAAGAATTAAAATTTATCTGCCAGTTCGTGGAGGAGAAAGTGGATTCCATGGGGCTGACCGAAGTTCAGATTGCCCAGATGCACAATATTGTAGAGGGGGCATTAGAAAAAGTCAATCCGGTGGTTGCGAAAAGTTACCGTGATTATCGCAATTACAAGCAGGATTTTGTGCAAATGCTGGACGAAGTCTATAAGAAGAGCCAGTCCATCATGTATATTGGCGATAAGGAGAATTCCAATACAGACAGTGCCCTTGTGTCCACGAAACGCAGCCTGATTTTTAACCAGCTGAACAAAGAGCTTTACCAGAAATTTTTTATGACGACAGAAGAAATCCAGGCTTGCAGGGACGGATATCTTTATGTGCATGACATGTCTGCGAGGCGTGACACTATGAACTGCTGCCTCTTTGATGTGGAAAATGTGCTGCGCGGCGGGTTTGAGATGGGAAATCTGTGGTACAATGAGCCAAAGACGCTGGACGTTGCGTTTGATGTGATTGGCGACATTGTGCTGAGCGCCGCAAGCCAGCAATATGGAGGGTTTACGGTGCCAAGCGTAGAGAAAATCCTAGAGCCTTATGCGGAAAAGTCTTATGTGAAATATAAAAAGCGGTATATAGAGCTTGGGCTGGAGGAAACGCGCGCCGAGGAGGAGACGTTTAAGGATATTGAGAGGGATTTCGAACAGGGCGTCCAGGGGTGGGAGTATAAGTTTAACTCTGTCTCTTCCAGCCGTGGGGATTATCCTTTTATCACGATGACTTTTGGCACCGGAACCGGGCGTTTTGCACGGATGGCCTCTTTGGCCATGCTGAATGTCCGCAGGCTTGGACAGGGCAAGTCAGAATGCAAGAAGCCGGTACTGTTCCCCAAGCTGGTATTCCTCTATGACGAGAACCTTCATGGGCCGGGGAAGGAACTGGAAGACATTTTTGAGGCAGGCATTGAGTGTTCCAGGAAGACCATGTATCCCGATTGGCTAAGCCTGACTGGCAAAGGTTATATTGCAAGCATGTATAAACGGTATGGCGAAATCATCAGCCCCATGGGCTGCCGTGCATTCCTGTCCCCATGGTATGAACGGGGCGGCATGAATCCAGAGGATGAGAACGACCATCCGGTTTTTGTGGGGCGGTTTAACATCGGCGTGGTCAGCCTGCATCTGCCAATGATTCTGGCAAAGTCCAGGCAGGAGGGCAAAAACTTCTACGATGTGCTGGATTATTATCTGGAACTGATACGCCAGCTGCATATCCGTACTTATGCCTATCTGGGGGAAATGCGGGCCAGCACCAATCCCCTTGCATACTGCGAGGGTGGGTTTTATGGCGGTCATCTTGGCATACATGATAAGATTAAGCCATTGCTGAAAGCGGCAACGGCATCTTTTGGCATTACGGCATTCAACGAACTGCAGCGGCTCTACAATGGCAAGTCTCTGGTAGAAGACGGCCAGTTTGCCATTGAAGTCTTGGAACATATCAACGAGAAGATTAATGAATACAAAGAAGAGGATGGGAACCTCTATGCCATCTATGCGACTCCGGCAGAAAACCTCTGCGGCCTGCAGGTGAAGCAGTTCCGGGAGAAGTATGGGATTGTGGAAAATGTATCAGACAGGGAATATGTCAGCAATGGGTTCCACTGCCATGTGACAGAGGATATCACCCCCATCCAGAAACAGGATTTGGAATACCGCTTCTGGGAACTGAGCAATGGAGGCAAAATCCAGTATGTGAAATATCCCATTGACTATAACAAGGATGCGGTAAAGACCTTGGTGCGCCGCGCTATGGATATGGGTTTTTACGAGGGCGTCAACCTTTCGCTTGCCTACTGCGATGATTGCGGCCATCAGGAACTGGAGATGGATGTCTGCCCCAAGTGCGGCAGCCGTAACCTCACAAAGATTGATAGGATGAACGGTTATCTGTCCTATTCCAGGGTAAAGGGCGATACACGGCTCAATGAGGCGAAAATGGCGGAAATCGCAGAGCGTAAGAGCATGTAAGGAGATGGAAGATGAGGTATCACGACATTACAAAAGACGACATGCTCAACGGCGATGGGCTGCGAGCCGTTTTATGGGTATCCGGCTGCTCCCATTGCTGCAAAGACTGCCAAAACCCCATCACCTGGGATCCGAACGGCGGCCTGGCTTTTGATAAGAAGGCGAAGGAAGAGTTGTTTTTGGAGCTTTCCAAGGATTACATATCTGGCGTGACGTTTAGCGGCGGGGATCCTCTGTATTTTGGCAACCGTTCAGACATACTGAAGCTGGTGAGAGAAATCAAGGAGTTATTTCCGTCAAAAACAATCTGGCTGTACACCGGGTTTCTGTGGGAGACGGTTTCAAGATTAGAAATTGTCCAGTATCTGGATGTGCTGGTGGATGGAGAATTTATTACAGAACAGAAAGATACGCAGCTTTACTGGCGCGGCAGCCGCAACCAGCGTGTCATTGACGTTCCGGCTTCCTTACGGGAAGGCAGGGTCGTGCTACATTGTGCCTGAGGAGGGACAAGGCACATGCAGCCGGCAGAATGCACCCCCCGGTTGGTTTGCTGCAATTCAGACGTTTTTGGGTTTTAAAGTGGCTCATGATAACGAAATTGTGCAAACTGCATAAAAACATTGACAATAGGATGGGAAAGTAGGATAATTGTACTATGAATAAATGACTGGGGGACAGGAAATATGGGAAATACCAAAGATGTAGCAAGTAGATATGCTAAAAACAAGGGCTTAAAAAGCCTGGCCACTATGGTTGTTTTAGTGGTGTTCATGCTGATTGCAGTGACGGCTCTCTGTCTGGGAGGGCTGGGAATTTATTTCCTGAGCCAGTCTATGACAGAATCAGCCAGAGAGTTTGAAGCGGCCAAAAATCAGGATTACCGGACAGAGATAAAGTCACAGGTGCAGTCTGCCATATCTCTGGTGCAGGGCTTTTATGACCGGGCGGCAGCCGGGGAGTTCTCGGAGGAAGAGGCAAAGGATCGGGCGGCAGAGGCAGTCAGGGGCATGCGCTATCGGGATGACAATTCCGGGTATGTCTGGATTGACGCTGTGGACGGTACGTTGGTGATGCATCCCATCCTCACCGATCAGGAGGGAACGAACCGCATCGATATGACAGATCCGAACGGCGTGAAGATTACGCAAGGAATTATTGACGCGGCAGAAAGCGGCGACGGTTTCCATGAGTTTTCTTTCACAAAGGCAGACGGAGTCACAGTCGCGCCTAAGATTGCCTATGGGCAGAAGTTCGAAGCTTGGGGCTGGGTCGTGGCTACCGGCAACTATGTTGATGACATGAACGAAGAAATCGAAATTGCCAGGGCAAGGATCAGCCGTCAATTCAGCCAGATGATGACGATGTTCGGCGTGGCTGTGGTTCTGATTCTGGTAACGGCGTTTGTCGTATCCTTGTTTTTTGGAACGAGGCTGACCAAGGGCATCCAGAGGATAGAAAGCCATCTGCATAAGACGGCGGAGGGAGACTTGTCCTTTGAGCTTGAACCCAAGCTGATGAGCCGGGCTGACGAGATAGGCAATATCGCCCGTTCCCTGGATGGGGTCAAAAACTCCCTGGCGGGAATGATTGGCAGCATTTCAGAAGCAGGCGGCCACCTCAAGAGCAGCAGCCAGAAGTTCAATGACAAATTCCAGGATATAACGGAAAGCATCCAGAATGTGAACACGGCGATAGAGGAGCTGGCATTGGGGGCAACCAGCCAGGCTTCGGAGACGGAGACCGTGAACAATAAGATGGCGGAGCTTGGCAGCGTCATTGAGGTAGAAAAGCAGGGCGTGAAGAAATTGGAAGATTCCGTCTTTACGATGACGGAATGCTCGGCAGGGGCTTCCGAGTGCATTGAGCTGTTGTATAGGATTACAGACACGACGATAAAGACCATTGAGGTTGTCTATGAGCAGACCAACCGGAACAATGAGTCAGCGGAGAACATCAATAAAGCTGTTGAGATTATCAAGGGCTTGGCAGAACAGACGAATCTTCTGTCGCTGAACGCGAGCATTGAGGCAGCACGCGCCGGAGAAGCCGGAAGAGGCTTTGCCGTGGTGGCAGAGGAAATCCGCAACCTTGCGGAAGAATCTGCGGGCAGCGCCCAGGAGATCGAGGGCATTGTCAAGGAACTGATGGGCAATGTGGCAGTTTCCGTGGACAATATGCAGGTGGTGTCTAAGAATGTAGAAGAGCAGCAATCACGCCTGGAAGAAACACGCAAGGCATTTAACAACTTATCAAAAGAGATAAAGCTTGTCGAGGATGTGACGAAAGAGATAGGAAGCCAGACTGGGGTATTGGATTCCCTGAGGAGGCTTGTGGCTGACTCAGTAAATAATCTGGCAAGCATCGTGGAGGAAAACGCGGCGTCTACAGAGGAGACCAGCGCCAGCATGCAGCTTGTGGCAGAAGGCATAGAGGAATGCAGCAAGGATACGCAGTCCCTGGTGGCGTTGAGTGAGAAACAGAGCGAAGAGACATTGAAGTTTAAATTATAAGAAACATACAGTCAGGCAGGAGGGCATACCGACACATGGTATGGACTCCTGCCTGATTGTATATTCTGGCTTTACACCTTTTCATTGTGCATAGTGCCGAAATGCATTGACAATAAAAGGACAAAGTAGGATAATTATACAATAAATGAACGGATGGGGGATTGAAATCATGAAAAGTGCAAAGGAAGTTATGGGCAATGAAACGAAAGGCAAGGGTGTAAAGAGCCTGGCAACCATGGTGGTCTTAGTGGTATTCCTGCTGATTGCGGGAACGGCTATCTGCCTCGGAGGGCTTGGGATATTTTTCCTGCGCCAGTCAATGGCCGAATCAGCCAGCGAGTTTGAGTCAACTAAAAATGCGGACTACCGGACAGAGATAAAGTCACAGGTACAGTCTGCCATAGCCTTGGTGCAGGGATTCTATGACAGGGCTGAGACCGGTGAGTTCTCAGAGGAAGAGGCGAAAAAACAGGCGTTAGAGGCTGTCAGGAGCCTGCGTTACCGAGATGACGATTCAGGATATATGTGGATTGACGCAGAGGACTATACGCTGCTGATGCATCCGATCCTTCCTGAACAGGAGGGAGAGAACCGCTATGAACTGACGGATGAGGATGGGGTGAAGATAATACAGAACATCATGGCATCCGCGGAGGCAGGCGGCGGATATAACGAGTTTAAATTTACAAAGGCAGATGGCGTCACTGTCGCGCCCAAGGTGGCGTATTCCGAGAAATTTGAGCCGTGGGGCTGGATTGTCACAACCGGGAACTATGTGGATGAGATGAATGAGGAGATTTCAGTCACAAGGGGGCGGATTAATCAGCAGTTCCGGCAGATGATCATGCTGTTTGCTGTTGCGGTTGCCGTAGTGCTGCTGGCGGCGTCCCTTGTGTCATTGGTTTTTGGCAGAAGGCTCACAAGGGGGATCCAGCGCATAGAAAATAATCTCAGGAAGACCGCGGAAGGGGATTTATCTTATGAAATCGATCCCAGGCTTACAAAACGTGCAGACGAAATCGGCAAAATCGCGCGTTCCCTGGACGGTGTTAAGAACTCCTTGGCGAGAATGATTGGGGGCATCAGCGAATCAGGGGCCCATTTAAAGAGCAGCAGCGAGAAATTCAGCGAAAAGTTCATGGAGATAACTAATAGCATCCAGAATGTGAACACGGCGATAGAAGAGCTTGCGCTGGGGGCAACCAGCCAGGCGTCCGAGACTGAGAACGTGAACGGCAAGATAACAGAGTTGGGCAATGTCATCGAAATAGAGAAGCAGGATGTCAGGAAGCTGGAAGATTCCGTCTCTACCATGATGGAATATTCAGCGGGGGCGTCCGAGAGCATCAATCTGCTGTACAAGATTACGGAGGTCACGATACAGGCAATCGGGACTGTCTATGAGCAGACAAATAGGAACAATGAGTCGGCGGAGAACATCAATAAGGCTGTTGAGATTATCAAAGGCTTGGCAGAGCAGACGAACCTCCTGTCGCTGAACGCAAGCATTGAGGCAGCACGCGCCGGGGAGGCCGGAAAGGGATTTGCCGTGGTGGCAGAGGAAATCCGCAACCTTGCAGAAGAATCAGCAGAGAGCGCACAGGAGATTGAGGGCATTGTCAGGGAGCTTACGGGCAACGTGGCAATTTCCGTGGACAATATGCAGGTAGTGTCCAAAAACGTGGAAGAGCAGCAGTCACGCCTGGAAGAAACGCGCAAGGCATTCAGCCATCTGTACGAAGAAATCCGTATGGTGGAAGACGTGACAAAGGAAATCGGTAGCCAGACAGGCGTGCTTGCTTCCTTGAAACAGCTTGTGGCAGACTCAGTAAATAACCTGGCAAGCATCGTCGAGGAGAATGCAGCGTCCACGGAAGAGACGAGCGCCAGTATGCAGCTTGTGGCGGAAGGGATAGAGGAGTGCAGCAAAGATACCAAGTCCCTGGTAGAATTGAGCGAGCGGCAGAATGAGGAGACTATGAAGTTCAAGCTGTAAAAGTATGGAAGACAGGGAATGCGGGGCAATTATATAGATATCGGACAGAAGAAGGGCAGATGCAGCAGGGCATGCCCTTCTTTTGTTATAGGAAGCTTGAAGCTGGATTGCCTGCTTTGTATTTGCTGCAAATTACTTCTTGACATTTCTTACGGCAGGCATTATAGTATTCCTGAAAGATAATACTATAGAAAGCGTGTGCGGTTTTTATGGAAGAAAAGAAACTGGCAGAGTATCTGGTATCCTTTGGGCTGACAGGGCAGGAAGCCTCCGTCTACCTGGAACTGTTCCGTTCAGGGACCAGCAACGGTTATGAACTGGCAAAGAGGACGGGGATATCCCGTTCAAATGTGTATAAGGCGTTGGAAGGGCTGTCGGATAAGGGCGCAGCGTATGTCAGCGAAGGTACGTCCCGCAAATTCACAGCGGTGGAGATTGAAGAATTCTGCCAGAACAAAATCAACAGCCTGATACGGAAACAGGAGTTCCTGGCAGCGCATATCCCCAAGGAAAAGGAAGAGGCAGAAGGGTATGTCACGATTGCCTCTGACAAGAATATTGCAGACAAGATTCGCAATATGCTGCTTAAGGCTAAGAAGAGAGTGTATCTGTCGATGTCCGCGCTGCTGCTTGCGCAGTTCCAGGATGAGTTGCGCATATTGTTGGAGGCGAAAATCAAAGTGGTGGTACTGACTTCATTCCCCAAAAGCATGGACGAGAGGCCGGAACTGCTCTCCGGGAAAGTGAAGGGGATTAAGGTCTATGTGACTTCCGACAAGAAGAACCAGGTGGGCATCATTACAGATTCCCGCTATGTGCTTAGCGGGGAATTAGGGAAAGGCAGGGACAGTACCTGCTTATATACCGGGCAGGCGAATTTCGTCCAGATATTCAAGGATTCCATGAAGAATGAAATCCGCTTGCTGGAGCTGGAGGGAAATTCAGTTAACAGAATAAGATAAAAGGAGTAAGAGGATGAAGAAAGAACCATTTGTAACGAAAGAACAGCTTGAAGAGATTGTGAAGGAATATCCTACCCCCTTCCATCTCTATGATGAGAAGGGCATTCGCGCCAATGCGCAGGCCGTAAAAGAGGCATTTTCCTGGAATAAGGGGTTCAAGGAATATTTTGCGGTGAAGGCGACGCCGAACCCTTTCCTGCTTAATATCTTTAAGGAATGCGGATGCGGGTGCGACTGCTCTTCGCTGACAGAGCTGATGCTGGCGGATGCCCTTCATTTCGAGGGCAAGGACATCATGTTCTCTTCCAATACTACGCCGGCGGAAGAATTCCAGTACGCAGATAAGGTAAACGCTATCATCAACCTGGATGATTTCACTCATATTGATTTTCTGGAGAAGACAATCGGCCATATCCCGGAGACCATCAGCTGCCGCTACAACCCGGGAGGGTTGTTTAAGATAAGCAACAGCATTATGGACAACCCAGGCGATGCGAAATATGGCTTTACTACGGAGCAGATGTTTGAAGGATTCAAAGTGCTGAGACAAAAGGGGGCCAGGAATTTCGGCATTCATGCATTCCTGGCCAGCAACACTGTGACAAATGAGTATTACCCGACGCTGGCAAAGTCCCTGTTTGAGCTGGCTGTGAAGCTGAAGGAGGAGACAGGGGCGGACATCCGTTTTATCAATCTGTCCGGCGGCATCGGCATCCCATACCGCCCGGAGGAGGAAGCCAACGATATCCGTGCTATCGGAAAGGGCGTCCGCAAGGCATATGAGGAAATCCTGCTTCCGGCAGGGATGGAGGATGTGGCAATCTACACGGAGCTTGGGCGTTTCATGACTGGGCCGTATGGCTGCCTGGTGACAAAGGCCATTCATGAAAAGCACACACACAAGGAATATATTGGCTGCGATGCCTGTGCCGTCAACCTGATGCGCCCGGCAATGTACGGTGCGTATCATCATATTACCGTCATGGGCAAGGATAACGGCGTATGCGACCACAAATACGACATTACCGGTTCCCTTTGTGAGAACAATGACAAATTTGCGGTTGACCGTATGCTGCCCAAGATTGACGTCGGAGACCTTCTGGTCATCCACGACACTGGTGCGCACGGCTTTTCCATGGGATATAATTACAATGGGAAATTAAAATCAGCGGAAGTCCTTCTGAAGGAGGATGGAAGTACACAGCTGATCCGCCGCGCGGAGACGCCAAAGGATTATTTTGCCACATTTGACTGCTTTGACATACTGAAAGACATGAAGATGTGATAGGGGGAGAAGATGATTGAACGGGATGACATATTATCAATCCCATATCTGAAAAAGGCGGCATTTACCGGAAGCTATGAGGGGATGCGCTTCCGCCTTGCCGCTGTGGAGAAGGAACTGCCCGGTGAAGAAGGGGAAGGAATGGGCGGGAAGGAGCAGATATTGGAATTCACAGCTTGGGAAGGCCCCTACGCATACGATGCCACGCCGGAGGAAAAGAAGCAGCGCATGGAGACGGAATTCAGCGAGTCTGGTATTTGCATGGGCATTGCCTGGCTGAATGCGTTGTGGGAGGCAGAGCCGGAACGGTGGCGGGCGGCCAAAAGCAGATGGTGAAGCCTTTTCTAAATCGAATAAAGGGGGGCAAAAAAATACCATAGTATATTATATGATATTTAAATTATAACATTTTAAGACGAAAAAGTCCGTGAGCGTACGCTCACGGACTTCCTGTCATCAATACTCAACCATTTTACCGTTTTCTTTGGCTTGAAGTGGAGTACAATTTTTTAATGCCGGTGATGGGACTTGAACCCATACGTTGTTGCCAACAACAGATTTTGAGTCTGCCTCGTCTGCCAATTCCGACACACCGGCCTATGTAATTAACTTGTATACCCGAACAAAAATTATTCTAGCATATAGAGGATAAAAAAGCAAGAGTTTTTTTGACAAATTTACCATAGATGATTATACTATAAATGAAATTCAAGTTGTTTACAGATACTATAAGTGATTTAAGAAAAGAGGAAAAAAAATGAAAAAGACAATCAATGCGCCGAAAGCGCCGACTGCAGTAGGACCTTATGTACATGCCGTGGAGGCAAACGGACTGATTTTTACCTCCGGACAGCTGGGGTTGGTTCCAGAGAGCGGAACCTTGCCGGAAGGCGTAGAAGCGCAGACGCACCAGAGTCTTAAAAACCTTGCCACTGTGCTGGAAGAAGCGGGCAGCAACCTGGCGAACGTGGTAAAGACCACAGTATTTCTGGACGACATCAATGATTTTGCCAAGGTCAATGAGGTGTATGCCCAGTATTTCCAGGGAAAGACGCCTGCGCGTTCCTGCGTTGAGGTGGCAAGGCTTCCAAAGGGAGGGCTTGTGGAGATTGAAGTAGTTGCAGTAAAGAAGGACTGATCATGGCCGGGTCTGGCAGGCCGGCAGAAGGAGAATGCATCAAGTGGGATTAGCTACGGTAACTGACAGGATAGGAGCGCTACGCGGGGAAATGCGAAAGCGCGGGATTGATATGTACATTGTGCCCACCTCGGATTTCCATGAATCGGAATATGTGGGAGACTATTTTAAGGCAAGGAGTTTCCTGACCGGGTTCACCGGCTCAGCCGGTACGGCCGTCATTACGCAAGAGGAAGCAGGGCTGTGGACGGACGGGAGATATTTCATACAAGCACAGAAAGAGCTTGCAGATAGCCCTGTCAAGCTTTACCGCATGGGGGAAGAGGGAGTTCCCGCAGTAAAAGAATATGTCAGGGAAAAGCTGCGCGAAGGCGGCTGCCTGGGGTTTGATGGCAGGGCAATGAATGCCCGGGCAGGGGAAGCATATGCCCAGATTGCCGCAGGGAAACAGGGAAGTATCGCAGCAGATGAGGATTTGGCAGGCGTCATTTGGGAAGACCGCCCCCCTTTCCCCAAACACCCGGCATTTCTCCTGGATGAAAAATACGCTGGGGAATGCACGGCAAGCAAGCTGCGCAAAGTCCGTGACAAGATGGAGGAAAAACAGGCAGACGTCCATATCCTGACCTCTCTATATGATATTGCCTGGCTGTTCAACATCCGCGGAGGGGATATTGCGCATGTCCCTGTGGCGATGTCTTTCGCGGCAGTCACACAGGAGGAGAGCATCTGGTTTGTCCATCCCCAGGCACTGACCCCGGAAGTAAGCGGCTATTGTGCGGAAAATGGGATAAAGACGAAAGGGTATGAGGAAATCTATGAGTATGCCAGGGACATTCCGGCAGGCAGCAAAGTAATGCTGGACAAAGCAACTGTCAATTTCAGAATCTGCAGCAGCCTGCGTGCGGAAATAGTGCAAGAATGGAATCCTACGGAGTTATGGAGAGCCGTCAAAAACGATACGGAGATTGCGAATATCCGCAACGCCCATGTGAAAGACGGCGTTGCATTTACGAAATTCATGTATTGGCTGAAGAGCCATATCAAAACGGAAAAGATTACAGAGATTTCTGCAGCGGAATATCTGCGGGAACGCAGGCAGGAGCAGGATCTGTTTATGGATCTAAGCTTTGATACAATCAGCGCATACGGTGCAAATGCGGCGATGATGCATTACTCGGCGACCAAAGAGACCGATGCTTTGCTGCACCCGCAAGGATTCCTGCTGGTGGATTCCGGCGGGCATTACCTTGACGGAAGTACGGATATCACGCGGACGCTGGCCTTGGGCCCGCTAAGCCAGGAGCAGAAGCAGCATTTCACTTTGGTGTGCCGCGGCAACTTAAATTTGGCGGCGGCGAAATTTCTCTATGGATGCAGGGGGACGAATCTGGACATTCTTGCCCGCGGCCCGCTGTGGAGCCAGGGGATAGATTACAAGTGCGGGACAGGGCATGGCATTGGCTATTTCCTGAATGTCCATGAGGGGCCGAATGCTTTTCGCTGGAAACACCTTTCGGCGTCAAATAGTGATTGCGTGCTGGAAGAGGGCATGGTGACGACGGATGAGCCTGGGATTTATCTGGAAGGGAAATACGGCATTCGCACAGAAAACGAGCTTCTCTGTAAGAAGTCGGAGAAGAATGAGTATGGGCAGTTCATGGAGTTTGAAATCATTACCTATGCGCCGATTGATTTAGACGCCATCCTCCCACAGGAAATGACGCTATCTGAGCGAAAGCTTTTAAACGAGTACCATAAGATGGTGTATGGGAAGGTTTCCCCGTTTCTGGATGCAGAGGAGAAGGAATGGCTGAAAGAGTACACAAGGGAAATTTAGTGGATATCACATAAATTCGGGAAAATTTGACTTTTAAATCTACTTCATTTGGTGTAAAATAGGAGTGATATGATGCAGAAAATAGTATTGATAGACGGACATAGTATATTAAACCGGGCGTTTTTCGGGATTCCGGACCTTACAAATGCAGAAGGGCTGCATACGAATGCCGTATATGGGTTCCTGAACATTTTGTTCAAAATCCTTGAGGAAGAGAAGCCGCAATACTTAATGGTGGCATTTGATGTGCATGCGCCGACGTTCCGCCATAAGATGTACGCGGAATACAAGGGTACAAGGAAACCTATGGCAGAGGAACTCCGCCAGCAGGTTCCCGTGATGAAAGAGGTGCTTAAGGCGATGGGCGTCGTCACCGTGGAGCAAGAAGGATATGAGGCAGACGATATCCTGGGGACTTTGGCCCGGCGCAGTGAGCAGCTGGGGATGGAAGTGTCTCTGGTTTCAGGTGACAGGGATCTTTTGCAGCTTGCCAGCGACCATATTAAAATCCGCATTCCAAAGACGAAGCGTACCGGAACAGAAATTGAAGATTATTATGCCAAAGATGTAAAAGAGAAATACCAGGTTACGCCTACGGAGTTCATTGACGTAAAGGCGCTGATGGGAGACAGCGCGGATAACATTCCAGGCGTCCCGGGTATCGGGGAGAAGACGGCGACCAATCTCATTGTGGCTTTCGGAAGCATTGAGAACGCCTATGAGCATATTGAAGAAGTGAAGCCCCCACGGGCACAGAATAATCTCAGGGAACATTACGATTTGGCACAGATGAGCAAGAGCCTTGCCACAATCGAAGTCAATGCGCCCATCGAATATGAGGTCAGCCAAGCACAGCTGGGAAATCTGTTCACGCCAGAAGCTTATGTATGGATGAAGAAGCTGGAATTCAAGAACATGATGAAACGTTTTGATATGGAAAGCCCGGTAAACCCATTGGAAGAAAGATTCCGCAAGGTTACAGCGAAAGCGGAAGCGGACAGGGTATTTGTGGAAGCCTTAAAAGCGCGGCGCGTCGGGTTTTATCTCTTGGCAGACCCGCATAGGGAGCCGGCTGAGAAGCAAGGGCAGCTTTCTCTGCAAGATTTTTTGGAGCCGGAAGACAGCCAAGGGGCAAAGGAGCATCCACAGAGGGGTTCCCAGGTAATAGGGGTCTGCCTTGCTTATGGGGCTGATAAAATCTGCCTTATACAAGCAGGCGGGGACATCCTGGCGGACGATTTGCTAGGAGGGATCCGGCGGCTGGCAGAGGCTGCGGATATGGCGGCTACGTTTGATTTAAAGCCACAGCTTCCCTATTTATCTGTTTACGGGAAGGCAGAGGAGCATCTGGAAGATGTGCTGATAGGGGCATATCTGCTGAATCCGCTGAAAAATGATTACGCTTACGATGATGTTGCCAAAGAGCATCTGGATCTTTTGGTACCATCCAGGCAGGATTTGCTTGGGAAGCTGACTGTGGGACAGGCGGCAGAGGAGAAACCGCAGGAGCTTCTGCAATATGGCTGCTGGGTGGCATATGTGTGCCTGCAGGCGGCGGAGGTGTTAAGGCAGAAGCTGAAGGATGGGGGGATGTGGCAGCTGTACCGAGAGATAGAGATGCCGCTCATAAATACGCTTTATGAGATGGAGCGTGAAGGCATTTTAGTGAATGCCAGCCAGCTCAAAGCATACGGCGAAGACCTCTCAGGGAAAATTGTGGAGCTTGAGCAGGAAATCTATGAAGATGCCGGGGAGAAGTTCAACATCAATTCCCCCAAACAGCTGGGCGTAATCCTTTTTGATAAATTGAAGATGCCCTACGGAAAGAAGACGAAGACAGGGTATTCCACGGCAGCCGATGTGCTGGAAAAGCTGGCGGGCGAATATCCCCTGGTCTCTAAGATATTGGAATACCGGCAGCTGGCCAAATTAAAGTCTACCTATGCGGATGGGCTTGCAAACTTTATCGGGGAGGACGGAAGGATCCATTCCTGTTTCCATCAGACTATCACAGCTACCGGCAGGATCAGCAGCGCTGAGCCCAACCTTCAGAACATCCCAATCCGCATGGAGCTGGGACGGCAGATTCGTAAAGTGTTTATTCCCAAAGAAGGCTGTGTGCTGATTGACGCGGATTATTCCCAGATTGAACTTCGTGTGCTGGCGCATATGTCGGAAGACGCGAATTTGATCCAGGCTTACCGGGAGGCGCAGGACATCCATCGGATGACGGCTTCCCAGGTATTCCATGTGCCGTTTGAGGAGGTGACCTCCCTGCAGCGGAGGAATGCCAAAGCTGTCAATTTTGGTATTGTGTATGGAATCAGTTCTTTCGGGCTTAGCCAGGACTTAAGCATCACAACGAAGGAAGCGTCAGAATACATTGATTCTTATTTTGAGACATATCCAGGCGTGAAGCAGTTTCTGGACAGGCAGGTGCAGCAGGCAAAAGAACAGGGATTTGTCGCGACCATGTTTGGCAGGAGAAGGCCGGTGCCGGAGCTGTCCTCAAGCAATTACATGCAGCGTTCTTTCGGGGAACGGGTAGCCATGAATTCTCCTATACAAGGAACAGCGGCAGACATCATCAAGATTGCCATGGTAAGGGTTGGCAAATCCTTGCGGGAACACGGCCTGCAATCTAGGATGATTTTGCAGGTGCATGACGAATTGCTGATTGAGGCCAGGGAAGAGGAAGTCGGGCAAGTGAAGGAAATCCTGGAAAAAGAGATGGAAATGGCAGCGGAACTTTCCGTGAAGCTGGAAGTCGATATGAAACAGGGACGTGATTGGTATGAAGCACATTAGAAAAGAGGAGCAGAGATTATGCAGGTAATTGGAATTACTGGCGGAGTGGGAGCAGGAAAGTCCGTCATCTTAGAATATTTGCAGGAGAATTATAAGGTAAGGAACCTGGAGGCTGACCGGATTGCCGAGATGCTGATGGAGCCGGGGACAGAGTGTTATGATAAGCTCATGAAATTCCTTCCGGTGGAAATTTATAACGAAGATGAGACTATAAACCGTCCGGCGTTGGCGGAGAAGCTGTTTGAATCCCCGCAGCTGCGCCAGGAAGTGAATAAGGTAGTGCATCCGGCAGTCAAGGAGTACATCTCCGAGAGGATTGAGGAGCAGAGGCAGATGCGCATCCTTGATTATGTCATCATCGAGGCTGCTTTGCTGATAGAGGATCATTATGACAAGATTTGTGATGAAATCTGGTATGTCTATGCCACGGAAGAGACCCGCAGGCAGCGGCTGTTGGAGTCCCGTAAGTATACCCGCGAGAAGATAAAGCAGATGTTTGCAAGCCAGATGCCGGAGGAGGAGTACCGCAGCCATTGCCAGATAGTGATTGACAATAATGGTTCCAAGGAAGAGGCTTTCTATCAGGTTGCGCAGCTAATCAAAGATAAAGGAGAATCGGGACAGGTGGAGGAGCAGCAGATTGAAGGGATTCCCCTGGTATTCGGCTTGGATATCGGCACACGTAATGTGGTCGGTACGGTAGGGTACCGCCAGGAGGAAGAATTTTTCGTTCTGGCCCAGTATGTGAAGGAGCATGAGACGAGATCGATGCTGGATGGACAGATTCATGATATCGGGCGCGTGGGACGTACCATTAACACGGTCAAAAAAGAATTGGAATCGCAGCTGCAGATTGAACTGAACGATGTATGCATCGCGGCAGCGGGCCGTGTGTTAAAGACAGTGACGACCACGGTGAGTTATGAATTTGACGAAGAGAAGGTAATCACCGGCGAGGATATCCATACGCTGGATTTGCTGGGCATTGAGAAAGCACAGCGGATATTAAACGAAAATAATGACACCAAATTTAAATTTTACTGCGTAGGTTATTCCGTGGTGAAATATTATCTGAATGGGGATACATTCTCCAATCTGGAAAACCATAAGGCAGACGAAATCAGCGAAGACGTGATTGTGACTTTCCTCCCGGAAGACGTCGTGGACGGGCTCTATTCCGCCGTGGGGATTGCAGGCCTAAGGGTGGCGAATATGACTTTGGAGCCTATTGCCGCAATCAATGTGGCAATCCCGGAAACATTCCGTATGCTTAACATCGCACTGGTGGATATTGGCGCAGGGACCAGCGATATTTCCGTGACCAGGGATGGGAGCATCATTGCTTATGGCATGATTCCCAGCGCAGGGGACGAGCTGACAGAACTCTTAGTGCAGCATTACCTGGTGGACTTCAAGACGGCGGAGAATATCAAGCTGCAGTCTGGGCTGGTGGAAGAAATCGAATATCAGGATATCATGATGATCAAACATACTGTTACCGCCGAGGAGGTCTGGGAGCTGCTCAAGCCGCTGGTGGACGATTTGGCGGAGAGCATTGCCGCGAAGATTAAGGAGCTGAACGGCGGGGAAACAGTCAGCGCAACCTTTGTGGTTGGCGGAGGCGGCAAAATCCATGGTTTCATTGAGCATCTTTCCAATGAGCTGGGTCTGCCTCAGGAACGTGTGGCTCTGCGTGGCGAAGAGGTGCTGCAGGAAATCCATTTTGAGCAAGAGGATATCCGCAAAGATCCATTGCTGGTAACGCCAATCGGCATCTGCCTGAATTATTATGATCAGAAAAATAATTTCATCTTTGTCCACTTTAACGGGGAACGTATTAAGCTTTATGACAATGACAAACTGACAATCGTAGATGCCGCGCTGCAGGCAGGCTTTCCCAATGAGCAGCTTTTCCCGCGCCGGGGCAGGGAGATTAACTTCACCGTCAATGGCAGGAAACGGATTGCCCGGGGCGAGGCAGGGGAATCGGCAGTCGTGCGCGTGAATGGGCATCTTACGAACATCAACGCTTCCTTAGAGCCAAACAGCGACATTACGATTGAGCCTTCCACACAGGGCAGCGATGCTGTCTGCCGTCTGGACGATTTGGAAGAGTACGGAAACTCCATGCTGAACGTGGAGGTCAATGGCAAACTCATTTCCTGCCCGCGGTATGCGGAGGTCAATGGGGTATTGGAAATGCCCGATTATGAGATTAAGGAGAATGACCGGGTTGAAATGCGCGGTTATTATACCGTATCGCAGATTATAGAATTCATGGATGTGGAAATTGACATGGAGCAGGAAATCCTTGTGAACAATAAACCGGCGGATTTAGATACTCTTGTCTATGAGAATTTCTCCATTGAGTGGACGGTGCAGGCTTTCCGTACGCCGCAGTCTGAAATGGAAGACAAGAAGAAGGACAAGGATAAGAAAGAGAATGATGTAAAGCTGCTGGAAGTATCCGAGGACAAGGAAGACGGCCTCAAGAAGAAATCTAAGCTGCAAAAAAAAATTGAAGCCTTGCGTAATGTAGGCGGGACTTATGAAGAGGCGGAACGAGAGCTTAGCCAGGAGGAACTGGAGGAGAAGTTCATAGAAGAGCAGAAGGATGCGGAAAACGATATCCGTCCGACGATTATCGAGAAGGCAGAGCAGCGTGTGGCGAAGCGCGCCGCTGCGAAAATGGCAGGGATAGATCTGCATATCACAGTAAATAAAATGCCCGTGACATTGACAGGCAAGAAATCGTATGTGTTTGTGGATGTGTTTGATGTGATTGGATTTGACGTGCATGCCGGGAATGGGCGAAGCATCGTGACCCTCCTGAATGGGGAATCGCCTTCTTATACGGCAGGGCTCAGTGAAGGCGACGTCCTTGATATTTACTGGGAGGACTGACAGGCATGAAATTGTGCAGCATTGCAAGTGGGAGCAGCGGGAACTGCATTTTTGCGGCTTCCGATACCATGAACATCATGATAGACGCCGGTATCAGCGGCAAGCGTATCGAAGAAGGGCTGAACGAGATTGGGCATACGGCCCGGGATATGGGGGGGATTTTAGTTACCCATGAGCATTCAGACCATATCAGCGGGCTGGGGGTGGTCTCCAGGCGTTATGGGATACCGATTTATGCGACAAAAGGCACGAAGGAAGCAGTCTTAAAGTGTAAAAGCGTTGGGGAAATCCCGCCTGAACTGTTCCGGGAAATCCGGGAAGATGAAGAGTTTTTTATTGGAGATATTAAGGTCAGCCCAATATCCATCTCCCATGACGCTGCCCAGCCGACGGCGTTCGTCCTCAGGCAGGGCAGGAAGTCTATCGGGGTGATGACAGACCTGGGAAGATATGATGCTTATATCATAGAAAAGCTGCAAAATCTGGACGCACTGCTTTTGGAAGCGAACCATGACGTACATATGCTTCAGGTCGGGACATACCCTTATTACCTAAAGCAGCGGATTTTGGGTGATAAAGGGCATCTGTCCAACGAGCTGTCAGGCCGGCTTTTGGGCGAGGTGCTGCATGATGGGTTCAAAGCGGCGGTACTTGGGCATCTCAGCAAGGAAAATAATTATGAGCGGCTTGCCTATGAGACGGTGCGGCTGGAGATAGACATGGCGGACAATCCTTACCATGCAGGAGATTTTCCAATCCACGTCGCGAAGCGGGATCAGGTTTCGGATATTATAGAGATTTAGTTATTTTGGAGGTGAGATTCAATGGAAAGAAATGCGGACAGGACAATTATAACGGTTGTGGGAAAGGATACGGTGGGAATCATTGCCAAGGTATGCACCTATCTTTCAGACCACCAGATTAATGTGCTGGACATCAGCCAGACAATCGTGCAGGAGTTTTTCAATATGATGATGATTGCAGATATGAAACATGCGGACAAGCCTTTTGACCAGTGCGCCAGGGATTTGGAACTTCTGGGTGAGGAGATTGGCGTGAACATCAAGTGCCAGCGGGAAGAGATATTCAAAAAAATGCACAGGATTTAAGGAGCGGCGTAATGATAAATATCTGGGAAGTAAATGAAACGAACAAAATGATTGAGCAGGAAAATCTGGATGTCCGCACGATTACGCTGGGAATCAGCCTTTTGGACTGCATAGATTCAGATTTGCAGAAATTAAATGACAACATATACCATAAAATCACAACGGTGGCACAGAAACTTGTGGAAACAGGAGAGGAAATCGAACGGGGATACTGCATCCCTATCGTGAACAAGCGGATTTCCGTGACGCCTATCTCATTGGTTGGTCAGGCTGCCTGCAGGACGCCAGAAGACTTTGTGACAATTGCTAAGACCTTGGATAAAGCGGCGAAGGCTGTGGGCGTGAACTTTATCGGCGGGTATTCCGCGCTGGTGTCCAAGGGAATGACGACAGGCGACGAGAATTTGATTTGTTCCATTCCCCGGGCATTGGCGGAGACAGAGCGTGTATGCAGTTCCGTTAACGTCGGCTCCACGAAGACAGGGATTGACATGGATGCAGTGAAGCTGATGGGGGAAATTATCTTAAAGACAGCGGAGTATACGAAAGAGAATGACTCGTTGGGATGCGCTAAGTTGGTCGTATTCTGCAATGCGCCGGATGATAACCCTTTCATGGCCGGGGCTTTCCACGGCGTGACGGAGGCAGAAGCTATCATCAATGTAGGCGTGTCCGGCCCCGGCGTGGTGAAGAAAGCTCTGGAACAGGTGCGCGGTGCAGATTTTGAAGTGCTGTGCGAGACCATCAAGAAGACAGCGTTTAAGATTACCCGCGTGGGCCAGCTGGTGGCACAGGAAGCCAGCAGGAGAATGGGCATCCCCTTTGGCATTATTGACCTGTCCCTGGCCCCGACTCCGGCAATCGGGGATTCCGTGGCAGAAATTCTGCAGGAAATCGGCTTGGAACATGCCGGCGCCCCAGGCACAACCGCGGCCCTTGCTTTGCTGAATGACCAGGTGAAAAAAGGCGGGATTATGGCTTCTTCCTATGTGGGGGGGCTGAGCGGCGCGTTTATCCCGGTCAGTGAAGACCAAGGGATGATTGACGCCGTGGAAGCAGGCGCGCTGACACTGGAGAAGCTGGAAGCGATGACCTGTGTCTGTTCCGTAGGGCTTGACATGATTGCGATACCAGGAGATGTCTTGCCTTCGACAATTTCCGGCATCATTGCGGATGAGATGGCTATCGGTATGATTAACCAAAAGACAACGGCAGTACGTCTGATTCCGGTTATTGGCAAAGGGATTGGCGAAACCGTGGAATTTGGAGGACTGTTGGGCCATGCGCCGGTCATGCAGGTCAACAGGCACGGCTGCGAGGCGTTTATCAGCCGCAAAGGCAGGATTCCTGCGCCGGTACACAGCTTCAAGAATTAAGGGCGTTTTAGGGAAGGGTTCGGACAGAACTGTTGCTATAGGGTTTAACCAAGCACAGTATTGCACTTGTGTATTGGGAAACAGTGTGTTATGATAAAAATACATTATGAGAAAAAGCACCGGAGGTGGAATCTTTGAACGAGAGAGAAGATTACCTGGACAGATTGTTACGGGGAGTGGAAGGCGAATCAGGGAAAAAGGGTGATGAGGACGATTTTTTCAGCCAATTCGGAGACCCTATTTCTGACAGTGATGAGGATGATTTCCTGAAAGCATTTGAAAAAAGCAAATCGGGAGCCGAGAGTAAAGAACCCTCCGAAAGCGGGGATGATTTCGGTTTGGATGACATTGACAGTATCGTCAGCAATATAAAGAACGGCACCCTGGATGATTTGGATAATGCAGGCACTCTGGACGACGGAGGCGATTTGTCCATTGATGAGTCCCTGAAGAATTACGATGAAGAAGATTTTGGCCTCAATGATGTCGGGGCGGGGTATATGGAGTTGGATGCACAGGAGCCGGAAGCAGATTTTGAGGTAAACACGCTGGAAGGGGAAGCAGAGCCGGACTATAGTTCTGGCGAAGCGAACCAGGAACTTCTGGATATGCTGTCCGGAATAGGGGATGATGAGCCGGACGCCGGCCAGTCCTTGGACGATATGCCTTCTGTCGGCGGGGATGATTTCTCAGACGAAGGATTTGTGGATAACCTGGATGACGGGCCGTCAGCAGGGCTTGACATGGGAGAACTTGGAACTGAGCTGGGGAACGAAGAATCTGAGATGGAGGATTTGGCGCGTCAGCTGGAAGGACTTGGACTGGACGATTTGGAGGATCCTGCAAGCGCAGAAGCACAGATGCCGGATGAACCCAAGGAGAACGAGGAAGTCAAGAAAGATAAGAAAGCGAAAAAGGAAAAGAAAAAACAGGAAGCCGGGACAGACGGTAATAAGCCGGGATTTTTTAAGAGGTTGAGCCGGCTTATGTTTGGTGAGGACGATAAGGTTATCGATGCTTCTGATGTGGAGAACCTTTCTGAAGAGGATAAGGAAGATTTGCAGAAGTTAGCTGACGAAGAAGAGGCCAAGGAGAAGAAGAAAAAAGAAAAAGCAGACCTGAAAGAGGAGAAGAAGGAGCAGAAGAAGAAGGAAAAAGAGGAGAAAAAGGCTCTGAAAGCCCAAAAGCAGGCTGAGAAGGAGAAAAAACCTAAGAAAGAAAAGAAGAAAGATGTCAAGGTCATTGAGCGCAGCAAGCCCCTTCCCAAAGGCCCGGTAATCCTGATTCTGCTCGTAGGCGTTTCACTCGTAATCCTGATTAATCTTTTAAGCAGCCAGATAGGGTACACAATCAGCATCTCTCAGGCGCAGGAGCATTACGATAAAGGTGAATATGTAGAAGCATACGACTGTTTTTCACGCAGCACGAAGGTAAAAGAGGTGGACGAAGAGTTATACAACAAAGCCAGGCTTACCGCATATGTGCAGCAGCAGCTTAACAGCTATAGGGTTTATAAGAAACAGAACATGCATGCAGAAGCATTAAGCGCATTAGTCCTCGGCGTAGGAAGATATGATAAGAATGCGCATGAAGCTGCGGCCACAGGTGCGGCGGTGGAGTATGACAATATGCTGGAGAGCATTAAGAAGGCACTTAAGAAACAGTATCATGTGACGCTGGACGAGGCAAGGGAGCTTTACGCAATCCGGGAGAAAGAAGATTTCACGCTGGAAATATATAAAATCATAGACGAACTCGGGCTTCTTGCAGAGGAGTGATAACATGATAGCGATAATTGATTATGATGCGGGCAACCTCAAAAGCGTTGGCAAAGCCCTGGACTATCTGGGGGAGGAAAATACCATCACCAGGGACCGAAGGGAAATCCTGGCTGCGGATAAAGTCATCCTTCCGGGAGTAGGAGCGTTCGGAGAAGCCATGGAGCATTTGAGGCGGTATGAATTAGATAAGGTAATCCAAGAAGTGGCTGGGAACAGGACACCGCTCCTGGGCATCTGCCTCGGCCTGCAGCTGTTGTTTGCGGGCAGCGAAGAGAACGGAGGCGCGCAAGGATTACATATTTTGGATGGAGAGATTGTAAGGATTCCGGCGAAGGAGGGACTTAAGATTCCGCATATTGGCTGGAATTCCCTGCATCTGCAGAATCAGGGAAAGCTGTTTGAGGGGATTGGCGAAGGCGCGTTTGTCTATTTTGTGCATTCTTATTATCTGCGCGCAGAAGACGAGAAGATCGTTAAGGCTTCTGCGGAGTACGGCGTGCAGATCCATGCTTCTGTGGAACAGGGGAATGTATTTGCCTGCCAGTTCCATCCAGAGAAAAGCAGCAGCGTAGGGCTGCAGATCCTGCGCAATTTTGCTAAGGCAGGGGAGGTGTAGGCGATGTTTACAAAGCGGATTATCCCTTGTCTGGATGTCCATGGCGGGCGTGTGGTGAAAGGCGTCAATTTTGTCAACCTCAAAGACGCTGGGGATCCGGTGGCCGTGGCCGCAGCCTATGATAAGGCTGGCGCAGATGAGGTAGTATTCTTAGATATCACGGCGTCTTCGGACGCAAGGAATACCGTGGTGGATATGGTACGGAGGGTTGCTGAGACGGTCTTCATCCCCTTTACGGTAGGCGGCGGCATTCGCACGGTTGAAGATTTCAAACTGCTGCTCAGGGAAGGCGCAGACAAGATTTCCATCAATTCTTCTGCAATCAATACGCCGGAACTGATTGGCAATGCGGCAGACAAGTTCGGAAGCCAGTGCGTGGTGGTGGCCATTGACGCCAAACGCAGGGCGGACGGGAGCGGCTGGAACGTCTATAAGAACGGAGGCAGGATTGATACCGGTCTGGACGCGGTGGAATGGGCAGTGAAAGCAGACCGGATGGGCGCCGGGGAAATCTTGCTGACCAGCATGGACTGTGACGGTACGAAAACCGGCTATGACCTGGAGCTGACGAAAGCAGTGGCAGAGAACGTCTCTGTCCCGGTCATCGCCTCCGGCGGCGCCGGCCGGGAAGAACATTTTTATGAGGCCCTGACCGAAGGAGGGGCGGAGGCGGCCTTGGCTGCATCGCTGTTCCACTATAAAGAGCTGGAAATCATGGGGCTGAAAAAGTACCTGGCAGGAAGAGGCGTGCCGGTACGGTTTATGTAGGTCTGCAGGAGAAAGCGCAGAAGAGGACTAAGTTGCATAAGAGAAAGGAGCAGTTCTTATGGGGATGCTGCAGGATGACTGGGCAGAAGCAGTAGGCGGTGAGTTTAAGAAGCCTTATTATGCGAAGCTTTATAAGTTCGTGAAAGAAGAGTACAACGCCAGGGTAATCTACCCGCCGGCGGATGATATTTTCAATGCTATGCACTTAACGCCGCTTAGCCAGGTGAAGATATTGATTTTAGGCCAGGATCCGTACCATAATGAGGGACAGGCGCATGGACTATGCTTCTCCGTAAGGCCAGAGGTGGCAGTCCCACCGTCGCTGGAGAATATCTATAAGGAGCTTCATGACGATTTGGGCTGTGAGATTCCCAATAACGGCTATCTGGTTAAATGGGCAAAGCAAGGGGTTCTGATGCTGAATACGGTACTGACCGTGCGTGCGCATCAGGCATTTTCCCATCAGGGGCAGGGCTGGGAGCAGTTCACGGACGCAATCATCCATGCGGTCAATGAACAGGAACGTCCGATTGTCTACATGCTGTGGGGCAAGCCTGCTCAGAGCAAGATTCCCATGCTCGATAATCCCAGACATCTGATTCTGAAAGCGCCCCATCCCAGTCCCTTGTCTGCATACCGTGGTTTTTTCGGCTGCCGGCATTTCAGCCAGGCGAATGATTTTCTTGAGGCAAATGGCATGGAACCGATTGACTGGCAGATAGAAAATGTGTAAATACCAGCAAAAGCAGGCAAAATGTGACAGGGGTTCATAAGGATGGAGGCATAAGGCTTCGATATTATGGGAAACTAATAGGAGCCGGGTATCATGGCTTGGCCTATCTGGCATTTGCGACACAATGTTGCAAAAAGAGTGGTCTAATGATACAATGATATCCATAACATAAGAAAGGATATAAGGATAAGGTGCAGAAAGAAGACTTTTTTTTAAAACAAATTGATGAATTTAAGGAGAAAGCAAAATATCTCCATAACCTGATGACGACCAAAGAAAGCAAGGTGGAAGAGCTGGAGGGAGTCCTGGAGGAGAAAGAAGAGAAAGCGAAAAGCCTTCAGGAAATCCTCGATGAAAAACAGGGGGAGGCAGATAAGCTAACACAGAATGTAAGAGTCCAGGTTGACGCGTTAATTTCCCGCGTGGACGCCCAGATGCGCGCGATGGACGAGACCATAAGCAGTGAAATCAATACGCTAGAGGAGCAGATTTCGGAGCAGATTGTGGAGATTAACAGCAATTCCCGTCAGGGGATGGCGGAATTGGATAAGAAAATGCAGGATTTTTCCCAGAGTACGTCGGTGCAGCTGGAGGAACAGGCACAGTCTATGAAGGCAGCGCTGGAGGAGATTTCCTCAGGCCAGGCGGAATCCGTGAAAGCGACTCTGGAGAAAGTAACCTCCGAGCTGGCAAAGATTAGCGCAGAGGTGGAGAAACTGGCCGCAGCCTCTAAGGAAGAGGGAGAAGGCAGCCAGCAGTTAGAGGCAGTAAAGGTGGAGCTTGGGGAGAAAATCCACCGTGAGAACGTAAAGTGCTACCGTAATATCCAGACATTGCTGGAAGAGCTTGAGGGCAAGATTGAGCATGTGGAGATAGGGGCACAGAGCATGAAAGTCGTTAAGAGTTATTTTGGGGTATTGATTATCCTTGGCATTGTGGATATTGTGGGCGTCGTGGCAATCCTTGCCCACATGTTTGGATTTTTCTAGGAGTGTGCAGTGCAGGAAGACTTAGTTTATTGCAAACAGGAGTGGAAGCCGGGGAACATGCTGTACCCGGTTCCGGCAGTCATGGTGACTGTTGCAGATAAGAGGGGACAAGACAATATCATTACCGTGGCATGGACAGGGACGGTCTGTACCAATCCGCCCATGGTGTACATTTCTGTGAGGCCGGAACGCTATTCCTATCATATGATAGCGGAAACCGGAGAGTTTGTCATCAACCTTACCACGAAAGATTTGGCATATGCGACTGACTATTGCGGCGTCAAGTCAGGCAGGGATACAGACAAGTTTGCATCCCTGCGGCTGACCAGGCAGAAAGCGGCAAAGGTCACGCCGCCCCTGATAGGGGAAAGCCCTGTGAATATAGAATGCAGGGTAACAAAGTGCATAGAACTTGGTTCCCATCATATGTTTCTTGCCGAGGTGGCTGCAGTACATGCCTCGGAAGCCTACATGGATGAAGCAGGGAAATTTCATTTAGAGCAGGCAGGGCCAGTGGTGTATTCCCATGGCGCTTATTATGATTTGAAGAATATTCTCGGAACTTTTGGCTATAGCGTAAGGAAGAAGAAGCGCTAATCATTCGATAAAAGAAAAGTGGTGAAGATATTGGAACAGGCATCGTTATTTGACAATATGAAATTTTGTGCAATCTGTCACAGAAGCCTTCCGGAAAACTATGAAGAAGAAATGTGTCCAGCTTGCCAGGAGAACCAGCTGTTCTCAGAAGTAAAAGAATATATACGCTCGAAAGACGTGACGGAATACCAAGTGGCGGAACATTTCAATATTCCCAGGCTTCTGGTCAAGAAGTGGATTGCAGAGGGAAGGGTTGAGTATAAGGAGCAGGAGCAGAAGATGGTGAACCTCCATTGTTCGATGTGCGGGGAGCAGATTACCTTTGGCACCCTCTGCCAGAAATGCTACCGTGAGAAGTACCATACGGCTGCGGGGTACGCGCCCTTGCAGCTTTCTGGTGAGAAGAGCAAAATGCGTTTCCTGGAGAAAGACGGTTCAGGCAGTGATGATTAGAGAAACCTATAAGTTAGTACATATTGCTGGAAAATGAGAGCGGTCCATAAAGAATGGAATAAATGAAGAAGCTGCCGCGGCAGCTTCTTTTTGTGCAGTTTTTATTTCAGCAATAATTCCATAAGATAGCCATACACGTCTTCATGCTGGGATTTCCAGTTAGCGCAGATGGCCTCCGCCTCTGTTTTTGACTTCACGGTGACAGTCAGGTCAATCAGTGGCCGGTTCCGTTCTTTGAGTTGGCAGCGGGCTGCGAAGCCCTGCGAGGTCGTCTTATAATAGTCTGCGATTATAGAAATCTCCTGCCGCAGTTCCATCTGGTTTTCTTTGAAATAGTCAAGGACGTCAGCCTTGATGGCGTCAGATATTTTGTCAGGAAGATAAGAAAGCGTTTCCCTGCCCGCAGGCGTGAGGTAATAATGGGTATTATTATGCGTTGGCTCCGTGCGTATCAGTTCTGCATGGACCAGTTCGCTGATTGCCTGCTGTACGGTAAAATAGGTCGTATAATCTTTGTTAAGCATGAAATTGGAAATCTGTGTGTTGGTCAGGGGAAAATCTACCTGATCCAGCATGTACAGTACAATTAATTTATATTGCGTAGATGCTTCTGCCATGGCATATGCTCCTTATATGAATTGAAATAATGAAGTCCTGGCATTTTTTTTGCCAGGTAGGGTCATTGTTGGCCATTGCTTCCGAAATATTTTCCCTGCCATGTGCCGCGCATTTTCAAGGTCTGCGCAATCTGATTCAGGACGCTGCGCTTGGCACGGCTCCACAGAGGGGCTATCAGCAGATCTTTTGGCCCGTCTCCGGTGAGCCGGTGGATTGTGATATGTTCCGGCAGCCTTTCTAAGCAGTCTGCGACTAAGCCGCAGTATTCGTCCTGAGAAAGCAGCGGGAAAGGAGATTTGCGGTACAATGTTCCCAAATCTGTGCCGGACAGTACATGCAGCAGCTGCAGCTTAATACCGAAAATGTTGAGGCTGCCCACATGGCACACGGTTTCCAACATCTGTTCCCTTGTCTCTCCGGGAAGTCCGAGAATTACATGCACGATGACCGGGATGTGGCGGGAGGCGAGCGATCTTACTGCTTCATGGAAGCATTCAAGCGTGAACCCGCTGCGGATAAAACGGCTGGTATCCGCATGTACAGTCTGTAATCCAAGTTCTACCCAGATGGGTTTTATCTGGTTCAGTTCCGCAAGCAGATCCAATGTTTCAGGAGGGAGGCAGTCTGGACGCGTGGCGATGGATAAGATGACTACGTCCGGGTCGTTGATTGCCTCCGTGAAAATCTCCCGGAGATAGTTTACCGGGGCATAAGTATTGGTATACGCCTGGAAATAAGCAATAAATTTCCTGCAGTTGCGTTTGCGGCGAATCTGTTCTTTGGCAGCTTCAAGCTGCCGTGCGATAGGCGTACCCATCTGCTGGGCGAAATCTCCGCTGCCTGCCGGGCTGCAGAAAATGCATCCCCGGCTGTCCAAGGAGCCGTCGCGGTTCGGACAGGTCATGCCGCCGTTCAAGGCAAGACGGTAGACTTTTTCGCCATATTTTTGTTTCAGATAGCAATCTATGGCGTAATAACGTCTCTCATCCCACATGCTGATGCCCTGGGATGTGGGATTTGACTGCCTGGCTCACGGCCTGCGCAACCCTGGGGTCAAATGCTTCCGGCATGATGAAGTCCTCGCCTAACTGATCGTCTTCTACCAGTGCGGCAATCGCCTGGGCAGCAGCCAGTTTCATTTCTTCCGTAATCTGCCGTGCGCGTCCTTCCAAAGCTCCTTTGAAAATGCCGGGGAAAGCGACCACATTGTTGACCTGGTTTGGGAAATCACTGCGTCCGGTGCCGACAATCCTTGCGCCGGCGGATTTTGCCACATCCGGCATGATTTCAGGCACCGGGTTAGCCATGGCGAAGAGGATGGCGTCCCGGTTCATGGCAGACACCATCTGGGCCGTCACGATTCCCGGCGCGGAAACGCCTACGAAAATGTCTGTGCCTTTGAGGGCGTCGGCAAGGCTGCCGGTTTTATTTCCCAGATTGGTCAGTTCCGTCATTCTGCGCTGCATCCAGTTCAGGTTAGGGTATTCTTTGCTAAGAATTCCCTGGCGGTCGCACATGGTAATGTCAGGGAAGCCGTAAGTCAGAAGGAGTTTCGTGATGGCAATCCCCGCTGAACCGGCGCCGTTTACGACCACGCGGCAGTTTTCTTTTTTCTTTCCTACGACTTTCAGGGCATTGATGATGGCTGCCAGTACCACGATGGCAGTCCCATGCTGGTCGTCATGGAAGACCGGGATGGAAAGCGTCTCTTTGAGGCGTTCCTCAATTTCAAAACAGCGCGGGGCAGAAATGTCTTCCAGGTTAATGCCGCCGAAGCCGGGAGCCATCCAGGTGACTGCTTTGATGATTTCTTCCGTATCCTGCGTATCCAGGCAGATGGGGACTGCATTGACGCCGCCAAACTCTTTGAACAGCACGCATTTCCCTTCCATGACAGGCATTGCAGCGTAAGGGCCGATATTGCCAAGGCCAAGCACGGCGCTGCCGTCTGAGACGACAGCGACGGTGTTCGATTTCATTGTGTAGACATATGCGTCTGCGGGATTCTCCGCGATGAGCTTGCAAGGCTCTGCTACGCCCGGGGTATAGGCGATAGACAGGTCTTCGCGTGAGGTGACGGGGGACTTGGCAACAGTCTCCAGCTTGCCGTTCCATTCTTTATGTAAAAAAATTGCTTTTTCTTGTGTCGTCATGATGTTTTACTCCTTTATTTCTCCGTTTGATGTTTTGAAAATTGCAGTTTTGTTGTTCACATCATAGCATGAAAAAATATGCAAATCAAGAAAAAAGGACTTCCTATTTGGAAAAAGATAGTGTATAATGAACCCATTGCGGAGGCATAATTTCTGTTCATGAATTCATTGTCGGCTCTGACATAGATTCCCAATCATGATGGCAAAAGGAGAAATGTATGAGAGAAAAATATGAGAGTTTATCGGTAGCGGTATTGAGGGACGTGGCGAAATCCAGAGGATTGAGGCATCTTTCCGGACTGAAGAAAAGCGAGCTGGTAGAGCTGATGCTTGAAGAAGACAAAAAAGATGTGTTAAAAGAGGAGAATGCTGAGGGGGATACGGAGGAGAAAGCGGAGGCAGGGACAGAACAGAAGCCGGAAGAAGGGACGGAAGCTAAGGCGGAGGCAGGATCGTCAGAGGCAGCAGGGGAAGCGGAAGGTCATGCGGCATCAAGGTCGCAAGAGAAAGTGACAAGAACGAAAGGTAAGGCAGCAGGGGGGGCAGAGGAGAAAATAAGGGCAAGGGCGGAAGCTAAGGCCTTAAGGACGGAAGGGAAAGCGCCATTAAGGGCAGAAGGACAGACATTGCCACGGACAGAGGCAAGGGCGTCGGCAAGGGTGGAGGACAGGCCCGGGCAGGCCGGAGAACGGAAGCCGGATGCGAGAAGCCTGCAAGGCAGGGAAGAACGTATGCATGTCGAACGGAATATCAGGACTGAGCGTGTGGATGTAAGTGAGCGGCAGGAGCGCAAAACTGGTAAGATCATTACGGCAGATGGCATTGAGATTGATAATCCGGAACTGGACAGCGGAATCAGCGCCCATGGAATCTTAGAGGTCATGCCGGATGGTTATGGGTTCATTCGCTGTGCAAATTATCTCCCGGGGGAGAACGACGTTTACGTTTCTCCTTCCCAGATTCGTAAGTTTGGCCTGAAAACAGGGGATATTGTCCAGGGTAATACGAGGGTCAAGACGCAGCAGGAGAAGTTCAGTGCGCTTTTATATATCCGCAGCATCAATGGCTGTCATCCCTCAGAGATATTGCGTCGGTCTAATTTTGAAGATTTGACGCCGATATTTCCTAATGAGCGCATCCGCCTTGAGACAGACCGCAGCGCAGTCGCCATGCGCATTATGGATGTAGTTTCTCCGATTGGCAAGGGGCAGAGAGGAATGATTGTATCTCCGCCCAAAGCAGGGAAGACGACACTGCTCAAACAGGTGGCAAAGGCAGTGACCAGGAATAATCCTCAGATGCATTTAATTATCCTGCTGATTGATGAACGCCCGGAGGAGGTGACGGACATCAAGGAGGCCATCGAGGGGAAGAATGTGGAGGTGATATATTCCACGTTCGACGAGCTTCCGGAACACCATAAGCGTGTATCGGAGATGGTCATTGAGCGGGCGAGGCGTCTGGTAGAACATAAGAAAGATGTCATGATACTTTTAGACAGCATCACCCGCCTGGCACGGGCGTATAACCTGATTGTGCCGCCGAGCGGAAGGACGTTGTCCGGTGGTATTGACCCGGCAGCTTTACATATGCCTAAACGCTTTTTTGGGGCTGCGAGGAATATGCGGGAAGGAGGCAGCATCACCATACTTGCTACTGCGCTCGTCGACACTGGCAGCCGCATGGATGACGTGATTTATGAGGAATTTAAGGGGACTGGCAACATGGAACTGATTCTTGACCGTAAGCTTTCTGAACGCCGTATTTTCCCGGCAGTTGACATAACTAAGTCTGGGACGCGCAGGGAGGACTTGCTTCTGAATCGCGAGGAGCAGGAGGCGGTGGAGGTCATGCGCCGTGCCATCAACGGGATGCGGGCGGACGACGCTGTGGAGACTATTCTCAATCTTTTTGTGCGTACCAATAATAATCATGAGTTTTGCCAGATGATTAAAAAGACGAAGCTTATATAGGCTGAAGTGTTATGGTCTGTCAAAGAATTTAACAAAAGAACTTGCATAAATGAAAAATCTATGCTACAATGATAAAGCTGTTGCGTAGGCAATGGCGCAAACGCGAGAATCCGTATTAAAGATTTAAAATAGAGAGTGAAGAGGTGAAAACATGAGAGAAGGAATCCATCCGGCATATCATCAGGCAACAGTGACATGCAACTGTGGGAATACCTTTGTGACAGGTTCTACCAAAGAAGATATCCACGTTGAAATCTGTTCCAAGTGTCATCCATTCTACACCGGACAGCAGAAGGCTGCTCAGGCTCGTGGACGAATTGACAAGTTCAACCGTAAGTATGGCATGAACAATCAGTAAGGTTTAAGTTCAGGTGAACCGAAAGAGGATGTCTTTTTAGTGGGACATCCTCTCTTTTCATTCTATAAGAAAGACCTTGTCCTGTTAAAGTAAGGAAGGGTCTTACTGATAGATGAAAAATGTATGAGCATTTTCATTTCGTGTTATTTATCATACAAGCTGTAGGGGGTGGGAAGGTTGGCTTATTCAGGAATCGGCGGGCAAGCGGTCATGGAAGGCGTGATGATGAAATATAAAGACACATACGCCGTGGCAGTGCGCAAGCCAGACCATGAGATTATTATTGAGAAAAAAGAATACAAAGGGATTTGCAAAAATAAAGTCCTGAGGAATCTTGTTTTTGTCCGGGGGATTATCAGCTTTGTCGAATCCATGGCATTGGGGATGTCGACGCTTACCTTTTCCGCTTCATTTTTTGAGGAAGAGGAGAAAGGAAAAGAGGCTAAGCCCAAAAGTGAGAAAAGGGAGAAGGCTGAGACAGGAATCACAGTCCTGCTGTCTTTCGTGCTTGCCGTGGCAATCTTTATGGCGCTGCCCTTTTACGCGTCATTGCTTTTCCGGAGATATATCCCTTCTGAGACCCTTGTGATATTGATAGAAGGCCTCTTGCGCCTTTTCATCTTTTTTGCGTATATTGTGCTGATTTCCAGGATGGAGGATATCCGGCGGGTGTTCATGTATCATGGGGCAGAACATAAGTGTATAAATTGCATTGAGCATGGCATGGATCTGACAGTGGAGAACGTAAAGAAAAGTTCCAGGGAGCATAAGCGTTGCGGAACCAGCTTCCTGTTTTTTGTGGTAATCATTACCATCATAGCGACTATGTTCATACGCGTAGATTCCAGGCTTCTCAGGCTGGCGTTGCGGATAGCCATAATCCCGCTGGTTGCAGGGATTTCTTATGAATTTATCCGCCTGGCAGGCAGAAGCGATAACCCGCTGATTAATTTACTTAGCAAGCCTGGGCTTTGGATGCAGAAGCTGACAACCAGGGAACCGGATGAAGAGATGATTGAGGTTGGGATTGCGTCTGTGGAAGCTGTGTTTGACTGGAAGGGTTATGTGGAAACCGTGAGGGAGAGGGAGATGAAATGACATTTGAAGATGCATTGGAGTATGGAAAAGGAGTTTTGCAGGACGCAGATGTATCAGATTGTGAGCTGGATGCGTGGTACCTTATGGAGTATGCTTGTAAAGTCGGCAGGAGTTGGTATTATGCCCATAATACAGAGGAGATGGGGAAGGAGAAATTTCTGGAATATGAACTTCTGCTCAGGAAACGGGCAGAACGCGTGCCGTTACAGTATATTACCGGATGCCAGGAATTTATGGGATTGGAATTCAAGGTCAATTCCCATGTGCTGATTCCCCGCCAGGACACGGAAACACTGGTGGAGGAAGCGGTAAAAGTGCTGGAGCCAGGCATGGAGGTGCTGGATCTTTGTACGGGTTCCGGCTGTGTGATTATCAGTCTCCTGAAACAAAGGCAGCTGAAAGGCACGGCCAGCGATGTTTCCAAGCAGGCGCTCCTGATTGCCAAGGAGAATGCCCGCAATAATCAGGTGGAAGTTGAGTTGGTACGCAGCAATCTTTTTCAGAATATAACTGGGAAATATGACATGATCATATCCAATCCTCCGTATATCCCTACGGGAGTAATAGCCACGCTGATGCCGGAAGTTAAGAATTTTGAGCCGGTGGAGGCTTTGGACGGCGGGGAGGATGGACTGGATTTTTACCGGGAAATTGTCAAAAAGAGCGGGAAGTTTCTGAAATCGAACGGCTATCTCTGCCTGGAAATCGGGCATGACCAGGGAGGCCGGGTAGCGTTCCTCATGGAGGAAAACGGTTATCGCAATGTAAGGGTTATGAAAGACCTTGCCGGAAATGACAGGGTTGTCCGTGGCAATCTGCCGTCAGTACGGTAAACCAGTTCTTGGCGGCCAGCCGTCAGTGAAATAGAAAGGAAGATAAATATGTTTGATAAGTTGGAGGACATTCTCCTGCGTTTTGAAGAGATTATGAATCAGCTCAGCGAGCCGGATGTGGCGAATGACAATAATCGTTTCCGTAAGCTGATGAAGGAGCAGAGCGACCTTGCACCCATCGTGGACGCCTACAAAGCATATAAGCAGGCCAACCAGAACATAGAAGATTCTCTTGCCATGCTGGAGGATGAGAATGATGAGGAGATGCGTGAGCTTGCGAAGGAAGAACTGAATGAATCAAGGGAAGCAGTGGGAGAGTTGGAGAACAAGCTGAAAATCCTTCTCCTGCCGAAAGACCCGAATGATGATAAAAATGTAATTGTGGAAATCCGTGCCGGCGCCGGCGGGGATGAGGCGGCATTGTTTGCAGCAGAGATTTACCGGATGTATGTGCATTTTGCAGAGAGCCACCGTTGGAAAGTGGAAACTATGGAATGTGAGGAAATCGGCATTGGCGGGATGAAGAACGTCACGTTCATGATTACCGGGCAGGGTGCATATTCTGTGATGAAGTATGAGTCCGGCGTCCACCGGGTGCAGCGAGTGCCTGAAACAGAGTCTGGCGGGCGCATCCATACCTCTACGATTACGGTTGCGGTGATGCCGGAGGCAGAGGAAGTGGATGTCGTGATTGATGAGAAAGATATCAGGATTGACGTGATGCGTGCTTCTGGAAACGGCGGGCAGTGTGTCAATACTACGGACTCAGCAGTCCGTCTGACGCATTATCCCACAGGGATTGTCATTTATAGCCAGACGGAGAAATCCCAGTTGCAGAATAAAGAAAAAGCTTTTGCGTTGCTGCGCGCAAAACTTTATGACATGGAGTGCCAGAAGCAGCATGATGCGGAGGCGGAAGCCAGGAGAAGCCAGATAGGGACTGGCGACCGTTCTGAGAAAATCCGTACCTACAATTTCCCCCAGGGGCGTGTCACGGATCACCGCATCAACCTAACACTGTATAAGCTGGATAAAGTTATGGACGGCGATATCCAGGAGATTGTGGATGCTTGTATTGCAGCCGACCAGGCGGCGAAGCTAAGCAATTTTGAAGATAAGGCGTAGGGGAATTAGTTTTGCTTAATACCATTAACTTAAGGAATCTTTTACACTTTAAATTGTAGAAGGTTCCTTTTTCTGTATTTATTCCGTTTAATTGAAATAGGAAACTGATAGTTCCTGTGTTCTGTAAGGCAGGTGATTTTATAAAAAATTCTTAAAAACAGGCATGGTGGGATATCAGTTTGTTTTCGGAAAAGTAAAGTACAGTTTACAAGGGACTACACAAGGTAACGGTCTGACGGGCGCTGATATGCCCGTCAGATTTTCCATGTGATGTTTAAGCTGTCGCTTGTGGCGGCAATGGTGGTAATCATCAAATCCACCACCCGCCGCTTGTCGTCAAAGGATACGTTCTTCCAAGTGTCGAGGTAGCCGGAAATCTGGCTGACCTGTTCCGGGCTGATGGCTTCCACGGTCAACTCCGCCATCTTCGCCAGAAGTTCCTGCTTGCGTCCGTCCAGTTCGGCTATCTTCACATTCACATAGGAGAGCAGCACATTATTTGCGCCTGTCAGACTGTCCAGCAACTTTTCAATCTCGCTATCCACATGGGCAAGTTCCACTTGCAGGGCGGTGATTTTGGGATTGGCCTTTGCCGCTTTCTTCCTGCCCGTCAGTGTCTTGTAGCTGTCCAGCTTTTTCACCATCTGCCGATACACCACCGCTTCCAGTTCCGCCGTGATGATTTTCCCACAGCCGGGACAGCTTTTGTTGTCCAGCCGTTTCGTACAGCGGAGGTACTGTCTGCCGGAGGGATTGAAGATACTCATAAGGGCGTACCCGCAGTTCCCGCACTTGATTTTCCCCGCCAGCCATGTATGGGTGGCTTTCCGGGCGGACTGGATTTTCATGTTGTTCATCAGCTTCTTGCGGCAGGTCAGCCATATATCCGAGGGGACAATCCCCTCATGGGGCGCAAGCACCAGCATTTGGTCTTTCAGGCTTTGGGCCTTGCCCGGCTTCACATCCCGGCCTTGATAGAGATAACACCCGTTCATGCCCGTGAAGTCGGCGGCGTCATTGACAAGCACCGTCCCCTGGCTCTTGAAAAACTCGTACACATCCAAGTCCGCCTGCACATAGACGGGGTTGCGTAACATCTGCGCCAGCGTGGGGCGTATCAGTTCCCGGCCATTAAATAAAATGCCCTGTTCCGCAAAGTGCCGGGTAATGTCCCCATAGGAAGTTGTCGGCTCGGCGTACATTTCAAACATCAGCCGGATATTTGCCGCTTCCTCCGGCTTCACTACCAGCCGCTTTGTATTGATACCGTCCATCTTGATAGGCTCCGTATGGAAGCCATAGGGGGCTTTCCCGCCCATCTTGAAGCCCCGCTGACTGCGGGAATAGTAAGCGTCCGTCACCCGCTTCTGTATCGTTTCCCGTTCCAACTGTGCGAACACGATACAAATATTCAGCATGGCCCGGCCCATCGGGGTTGAAGTATCAAACTTTTCCGTGGAAGAAACAAACTCCACATTGTACTGCTGGAACAGCTCCATCATGGTTGCGAAATCCAGAATGGAACGGCTGATACGGTCAAGTTTGTAGACAATGACTTTTGCTATCAGGCCCTTTTTAATATCCCGCACCAACTCTTGAAATTTCGGGCGGTCTGTGTTTTTGCCGCTGTATCCTTTATCTGTGTATTCCCTGCAACTACCGCCTTTCAATTCGTATTTGCAAAACTCAA
>CAJUFQ010000025.1 GCA_910585625.1 uncultured Lachnospiraceae bacterium | reverse complement strand
ATACCTTGTTCAGCAAAAGGAGCGCTATTTATAATAGTTGTAAACTGGTGTTTTTTTATATTTCAACCTGTTTTTCTTCCATTATCGTGAAAAAACAACAAACCGCTTGTCATCTGGTTTTGCATACTATATAATGTTTTTGAGGTGAAAACAATGACGATTGACGAAAAAGATTTACTGAACAGCATTCTAAACAGCCTGTCCAACATTGACTTTATCAAACCGGAGGATTTCCCGAATATTGATTTATATATGGATCAGGTCACGACTTTCATGGACACCCAGCTCTCTGCCTGCAAACGGCATCCAGAGGACAAGGTGCTGACCAAGACCATGATTAATAATTATGCTAAGAATGACTTGCTCCCGCCTCCGGTCAAGAAAAAATACTCCAAAGAGCATATGTTTGTCCTGATTTTTATCTATTATTTTAAAAATATCTTAAGCATCGGGGATATCCAGGCGATCTTAAATCCTATTACGGATAAATATTTTGCTTCCGGCTCAGATTTCGGCCTGGAAAACATCTACTCTGAGATTTTCTGCTTGGAGGAATCCGGGATGCTGAACATGCAAAAAGACCTTACAAGAAAATATCAGACCAGCCTGCAGACATTTGCGGATCAGTCCAAAGACGACCAGGAAGAACTGCAGCGATTTTCTTTTATCTGCATGTTGTGTTTCGATGTCTATGTGAAAAAACAGCTGATTGAGCGAATGATAGACTCCAGGCTCCCACAGATGGGAACGGATAAGACTCTCTCCGAAAAGGGGCGTAATAAGAATTCTTCCGAAAAAAAACGAAAGGCTGAATCTCCTGAAAAGAACAAGCCGAAATCCTCTTCGGACTGATGCCTTAATTACCACACCAAAGATATCCGGGGATTGCAGCATATGCAGTCCCCTTTCATCTGCTACCCTTCCTCCCCAACTCCCATTCTGGCAAATACCATGTCATATCCGTCATTGCCATAATTCAGAGAACGGTTCACCCTGCTGATTGTCGCCGTAGAAGCCCCCGTCTGTTCCGCAATATCCAGATATGTCTTTTGGGTCCGCAGCATCCGCGCCACTTCAAATCTCTGGGAAAACGATAACAGCTCGTTCACTGTGCATACATCCTCAAAAAATTTGTAACATTCTTCTTTGCTTTCCAGACTCAGTATCGCCTCAAACAAATGGTCTACAGCTTCTGTCCTCAATTTCCTGCTCATATGCGTTCTCCTTCTATGTATTTCTTTTTGATTTTATCATACTAAAGTCGTAAAGTAAACAGATATTTACTCGGGTTTATAGTTGATATAATCATATATCATCCCACTATGCGCATTCACAATCAATTCTGCCGGAAAACCTATTTCCTCCATCATTTCCAGGGCATATACATGCTCTCCGACCAAACAGTCCGCATGTGCATCGGAATCTACAATGACCGGAACCTGATGTTTCGCACACAGATCCAGCATTTTAAGGTAATTTTTCCTAGCGTCTTTGCGGAAACTTACCGGGGACAGGGAAGTGTTATTGACCTCCAGCAGCACCTTGCACTCCTTCGCCGCTTTGACCAAAACCTCATAATCGACGGGAAAACGGCTGTCATCTGGATGGGCTATGATATTGATATATGGGTTTTCCATAGCCCCAAGATACGCGGAGGTGTTCTCCCCTGCCGTACCTGACACATAACATGGCGGGTGTATGCTCGCCAAAGTCACATCCATTTCTTTCAACGTATCGTCGGGAAGATCCACATGGCCTGCATAATCCAGGATATTCAGCTCTGCGCCGTACAGCACCGTCATCTCCCTATGCCTGCGAGGCAGAACCTTATAATTGGAAAAGTAAATATGCTGGCAGCTGCCTGGCATGGCAGGCGCATGCTCCGTAATGGCCAATACCTCCAAGCCTTTGCCATAGGCCGCCGCAATCATCTCATTTCTCGTATTATAGGCGTGGCCGCTGACTATCGTATGCGTATGCAAATCTATCTTGTCTGTTATCATTTCCTTTTTCCTTCTTTTCTCTTTTTATACTATTTTAGCCGTTTTTCCCGAAAAAAACAAGGGTTATGCTTTTAACAGATTCCAACTGTGCTACATACTATAAACAAAAAGCAAGAGGACGAATCTATGAAAAAACATGTTTTCCGTTGCCTGTCCGCGTTTATATGCGTTGCTGCAGTCCTGTGTTCTGCACTGTTAACCGGCTGTTCTGCGAAAAAGGATGGACAGGAGCTTACAAAAGTGACGCTCAATGAAGTAGCGCATTCCATCTTTTACGCCCCGATGTATGTTGCAATCGAAGAGGGATACTTTCAGGAGGAGGGCATTGACCTGACGCTCGTCACAGGCTTTGGCGCTGACAAAACAATGACTGCGGTCTTATCTGGCGAAGCAGACATCGGCTTCATGGGGCCGGAGACAACCGTCTATACCTACAATGAGGGCGCCCAGGATTATGTAGTGAACTTCGCCCAGCTAACGCAGCGCGCCGGCAATTTTCTGGTGGCACGTAAAGAAATGCCTGATTTCACCTGGAATGACCTAAAAGGAAAAGAAGTGCTTGGCGGCCGGAAGGGCGGTATGCCTGAAATGATATTTGAATACATCTTAAGGCAAAATGGCATCGAACCCTCCTCGGACCTTTCCATTGACCAAAGTATTGATTTCGGCTCTACGGCAGCCGCATTTGCCAGCGGGAAGGGAGATTTCTCGGTAGAGTTTGAACCTGGCGCAACTTCACTGGAGCTTGAAGGAAGCGGCTATGTCATCGCATCTTTAGGTATTGACTCGGGTTATGTCCCCTATACGGCATTCAGCGCCAAAGCTGACTATATGGAAAACAATCCCCAGGTCATCCAGAGCTTTACCAATGCTCTGCAAAAAGGCATGGACTATACCAGAAGCCACACGCCGGAAGAGATTGCCGCAGTAATCGCCCCTCAATTTAAGGAGACAGATTCACAGACACTCACTACGATTGTGAAAAGATACCACGAGCAGGATACCTGGAAAGAAAATCTCGTGTTTGAAGAAGACAGTTATCTGCTGTTACTGGATATCCTCTCGGATGCCGGAGAACTTACCGGCAGCCCTGCGTATCAGGAATTAGTAGACACTTCCTATGCAGAGAAAGCTTCGGATAAATAACTAACGATATTATCCGGCCAGCATCCGTCTTACAGTGTTTCTGGCCAAACTACCAATACTTCCCTAATCAAAACACAACTATTCAAAAGCTGTCTGGCATGGACTCTGGCCGGACAGCTTTCTTTTGCAGTAATTATGCAGTTCCGTCAATCTCACACTATTTTCTTGCTTTTGGCACTGGCACTCCATGGGCCGCATAACTCCTTAATCTTTGCGCCCGCCTTAACGTCTTTGTAAGCGCGCACCCTGACATAATACACCTTCCCCTTTTTTAGCCCTGTGATTATTTTGCTTGTTGTATCATATCGGCTGACATCCTTTGTCTTAACTCCCTTCTTAAAGTTCTTATCAGCAGAATACTGCACCTGGTACCCGGTTGCCCGCTTATCTTTTTTCCATTTGACGGTCATCTTTTTCCCCTTTACAAGCTTTACGCTTGCTATCTGCTTTTTAGGAGTTATGTCCAAAGTAATCTTCACACTTTTCTTCTTATATTTCTCCGTGCCTTTGGCAGTCGCTGTTATGACTGTCCTGCCAGTGTCTTTTACTGTTACCTTCCCATTCTGGCTGACAGTCGCTATTTTCTTGTCGGAGCTATCATAACGAATTTCGCCATCCCCTTTTTTACGTTTCACATTCAAGAGAAACGGCTTGCTCCCGAAAGGTTTCTGGAATGTTTTTTTATACAGTAACTCCTGATCTTTCTTTACTGGCTCTGGAAGATTAACGGAAGATCCTTTCACATTGACGGTAAGGTCCTCACGTATTTCCTTCCCATGGTCGTCGAAAACTGCAGTAATCGTAGCCGTGCCAGGATTGTGGAAATATATATATGCTTTCGCATACTTGTTGTTTTCCTGAAAGTACCCTTCTTCCCCGGTAGGTACACCAGTCACAAACGTACCCTCATGAACATCTTCAACAGACGCAACATCCTCTGCACTGCTTTCAAAACGAATCGGCATTGCTCCCGCATATCCATCTGCAAACGCAACTGCCACATGAAATTTATCCTCACCCAGTATGAAACTTCCTTCCTTTTTGCCATTCGTCATTTCTGGGATAACGCAGACACCATCAGGATATCTATCGTCCTTCTTAAATATCTGACCTTTTGTATCATAGTCAAGCATAAACGATGACCTGGAGCATGGGTCATAAACAAATACCTCTGCTTCCCGCCTATGTCCACTCTCATCTACCCCAATGATTTCACACTTTCCATACCCTTCTGCCGTGACTTTCCCTTGTACCGCGTCAACGTCTGCCACCGATTTATCAGAGCTTTCCCAGGATACATTTTCCGTGGTATCTGTAGGCATCTGACTCCATTCAAGCTGTTCCGCCCCCCTCTTTGACAAGGTAAATTCTTTCTTAGCCAGCTCAAAACCCTCGGATGCCTTAGCAGCAACCCTTACGGTTACATTTTCCCTGAATTCATCTGTTACAGATAGCTCTGCCGCTTTCTTCATCGCCTCATTCTTCACGGTAATCATACTGCCTGCCGGAAGGGTATAGGAGAACGGGGCCCTTGACCCTAGGATGTATTCTGTCGGAGTATCATGCTTGAATATGATATTGACTGCGTTTGTGGAGGTTTCCTCAGCTCCTGCACCTACTAAATTGGTTGCACCCCCAAAAGGGCAATCCACCGCCTGTGCAACATCTGATACTGATTGCGGGATAATGACATTTTTGACATAATCCGCCTGACGAAATGAACAGCTGTCAAGTTCTTGAATTCCATTCGGAATACAATAAGTTTCTCCCTTTTTGGCCGGTGGATAAAAATATAATGCATTTGTACGATGACTCAGTCCACCGTTCCTTACAAACATTACCCCATCCACGGCATAGATAACATTTGATTCCGAATACACCGCTTCCATCGCCCTGTTACCTAAAAATACATAACCTCCTACCATTTCCAAGCTTTTAGGCAAAGAGATATTTTTTAAAGATGTACAGCCTGCAAATGCAGCAGTCCCAATTCCCCATAACTGTTTAGAGAGGGTTACTTCTTTCAGATTCCTGCATCTGAAAAAAGCACTATCCAATATCCGAAACACATTGTCTGAGACGTTCAGCTTTTCCAGTGTCGGATTGTAAGCAAAGGCCCTCTTATTAATCTCCTGCACAGGCTTCTCATCAATAGAAAGCGGAATATCGACTTCCGTCCCTACACCGACATATCCATCAATCGTAAGCCCATCATATCCTGCCAGCACCTCTTTGTCGCTATAAATTAAATGATTCTCTGTCTCTTTCTGATTTTCCGAAAGGATAGCAAAACAGAAAAATATATTTCCAGAATAATCTCCCATGCCGTACACATCAACAAGCGGACCCTCCTCATTTCCATATTCATTCAGGAATGACCCGCAGTATGGCTCCACCGGAGAAGATAAATCCGTCTTCCTTGTGTCTTCATAATATAGCTTGTAATCTTTGCCTTCCACAAGCTTATAATCGCCATCCATAATTGTTACTTTTGGCTCTATTGCACTTCCAGTATATCTTTGGCTTGGAAGTATCCGTATTGTTCCTTGCTTATAAGTATCTTGATATGGAACTTTATAGGGACGCTCCCCCAACGATTCAACAACGGTACATTCTTTTATATCTTTCTTCTCTTCTTCCAAGTCTTCCGCTTGTACTTGGATTCCGCTTTCATGAATGCTGGCAGAAAATACGATTGCTGCCAACAATACCCCTATTAACTTTTTCATTCCCCTTACCTTACCTTTCCTTCCCTCAGAAAGCCAAATACCCCGCAGCAAGCTACGGGGCATGACTTAGCTTGATCTTTCCGCGCGAGCGTGGCAGCTTGGCTCATTGCTTGCGAGAATATACTATCCTTCGTTCTTGATTTCTTACATCATACCATCATTCCTGTGGAAAAGCAAAATCTTTATTCCCCGTCACCTCCTACAATGGGCAAATTTTGCCAAGAACTGCTGGTTTGCCTGCGTTCCAACCTTCCAATGCCCTTCCCCTCCTTCGGTCATCCACTCCTGAACGGCAAGCACATCTTCATGGGTAAATTCCCAAATTTCTATTGGCGTTTTGTTCCCAAGGATATGTTTGAGGTACGCAAAGTTCTCTGGTTCCCTCCAGACGGAGTTCTCCTCCAATGTATCCAGATATTTCTCTGATATATACCTGACATAACACTTTGGCATCTGTGCTATGGCGGCCTGCTCATCCCATACTATAAGATTCACGGTCTTGTAAGTGGTCTTTTTATAAGCATCTGTCACCTTATAGGTGACAGAATACTTCGCCTTTGGCTCCGTCTGCAGTTTAATTGCCTGTGCGTCAAACTCTTTAAGTTCCAGCTTCCTAGTAATGTCTCCGTCTTCTCTATCTTCTGCGAAAGCGCGGCTTACCAGTGATTCAGCTGTAATCTCTCCTCGGTTTGCCTCCTCCTTTAAATAATAAAAAACCTCTTCACTGCTAATCTCAGGATAATTATTATACTTTACTTTGACTGGAATTTTTTCCTGTGTCGTATTCCCTGCGCTATCTGTCACCGCAAATGTCACCATCACCTGTACTTCCTCATCTTTTTCTAACTTCATATAGTAAGTGTCCAGGCAGAAACCGGCAGGCACATCCTCATTATAACTTTTCTCATAAGCTTCCTGGCTGTGATTCTTTGGCTCTGGATAAGCCACCTTCACGATGCGCAGCCTGTCGTTCATATCTGGATAACTCTTGCCATTGTCCTCATTGTCATGTGCCGTCAGATAGCTGACCAGCTTTTCTTTTGTAACTTCTTCCCCTTCATAAAATTCAAGCTTTTTCCCAGGAATCACCACAATCGTAGGGCAAGCATTCCATTTTGCCGCAATGTTGAGATATTCTTCTGAGTGGTTTTGTGACTTTACAGCAGTTCTAAAACCATCTACATCAATACCTTTTCTTACTCTGTCGATTTCAGAAAACCTCATCCCACTTAACCCCATTGTCACAGTTGCTGGCTTGGCTATCTGATAAGTTCGGAAATCCTCTGCTGTACGATTAGATATTGCACCGACACTTTCCGCCTCTTTATAAACCCTGAAGGCAAATTTCTGTTCCATTTCCTGAAAAGATTTATCAACCATTTCCCACCCCTGGAAACTGTACCTCACCTTACATTCATATTCTATCCTGTCCTTTGTGTATTTCTTTTCAATTTGTTCCCTGAAAAATCTATTCTCCCTGAACTGATACATATCCTCTAAAGACACATCGTACTCCAACGTATTCCTGCCTGCGGTAGCCCCATTGCCGCTATATGCCATGTTCACATCTTTGTAGCGAAAATACCGCTGTACCGTTCCAGGTTCATTTACGCGCCTGATTTCAGAACAACCATAATACTGATATAAATCATAGTCTTTCGCACCTTGCTTGTTCCACGCGCTGCCAGCAATACTGCTTCCTGAGACAAGCTCTTCCGCCTCTTTTCTCCCCAGAAATGCCAGGGTTCGGAAACGCCCGTCTTTATAATAGACCAGCCTGTCGCATAATGACTTGCCGTCCCGTACTACACTCAGCCGGTAAGCTGCCCCTTCTGGAACAGTGACAGAAAATTCTGCGCTTTGTGAACTTGCGGTATTCCCAAATGAAGATCCAGCGCTAAGTGTAGAGCGGAACTTTCCGATTTCAGTACCGACAGGCTGCCCAATAAGCGAAATGCTGCATCTGTCCTGGCCTGTCCATGCTGTCACTGACTTCGCATTGTGGTCATAAAATATCCTCACCCCAGGATCTTCCCTACTATCTCCATCCGTCCGCTCAAGGTCACAGGGGATGTCCGCGTAGTCCTCGCACCCCACCAGATAACCATACCTTGCTTGCCATGTCTCGCTCCCCACAGCTGCTGCCCGGCTTTCTCCTTCGTCTGTCAGGCATCCATTAGCATTAATCATTTCTGTTCCAGTTTCGCTATAATACCCTTTGAACTTATACCCATCCTTCTCCGGCAAAACAACCGACTCCTTCGCTGTGAGCTTCTGCTTACATTTGTCGTCCCGGAATATCCCGGTCTCATATTTTTTATAGATTCCTTCTGTCCCCACTTTGTCCGGGTCTGTAAGACAGTTGTCCAGTGTAATCTTGTAGACCATAGGAACCCACTGCGCATACAGAGTTATGTCCTTGCTCTCCGCTGTGAGCTTCGGCGCGTACTGCGTCATGGCATACGCTGTCTTCTGCGCAAACGACGCCCCAGATCCATCTGGTTTTTTGTTCCACTCAGCGCCGTCCTTCTTCTTATACCCGATTCTGGAGAGCCCAAAAAACCCAAAATTTTCTGGCTCTTTGCTTTCAGTCCCATAATTCCATTTATGGGTAAAAGAGTCAATATCTTCTTTGGCTTTCCCACTATCCACGCTTCCCCCATTTGCATCATAATTCACAGTCAGGGTATTGGGCTTCCACTGTGCATACAATTTCACCTCACCGCCGTCCTCAGACGTCATGTTTTTCGTCTTTTCACCAGGTTTGAAGGCGTCTCCTTTTCCATTCGCTTTCGTATTCCATCCAGTCAGCGTATATCCCGGGCGGCTAAGTTTTTTCCCCGTTTTTAAGGCCAACGCTTCGTCATATGTTGCATTCTGGGCGTCAACTGTACCGTTTCCGCCATTGGAAACATATACAACCTTATATTTGTTAGGCACATACCTATATGTACCAAATTCATGCGCAAACGGATTCGGATGGTATTCCGGGACTCCGTCATCCCCCTTCGTGCATCCAAGCCAGATATGTGAGCCTGCCACCCGGTAATACCTCTCTGTGTTAGGACAGTAGGAATAGTGTATCTCGAAATATGCATACCCTGCATATCCATCCGGGCAGACGCAGGGCCCTGAAATCCCTTCCTTCAAATTACCCCCATCACTGCCCGGCGCTTCCACTTCCACGTCCAGGCTTAAATGCGACACCGTATTGTTTATCCCTCCTGCGTCTGTCGCCCTCACGCTGGTTTTGAATTTACTGTTTTTCAGCCTCCCTGTCAGTTCAACGCCATTCAGAAGCTGGCTCTCTGTTGGGTTTAATGGAATCGGCGCCTTTTTGCTCTTTATGCTGGCATTAATTTCCGTTGCCTTATGCCTGCATTTAAACTTACGCCCTGCTTCCAGATGGTAGCCTGTCCTTTCCAGATAATTGAATGTCTCACCTTCTTCAAACACCAAAGTCTTTTTATCCTCTGTCTGGTCTATTTCAATAATCTGCGACGCTTGCCTTTGTTCGCTGGCGGCTTTCATTGCCTCTTCGGCTTCTTGTCCCGGTGTATCTGCCTTTTCGGCTTGTTCCATCCTCCCCCCTACAAGCCCTTTCTTGCCTTTGCCCTCTGTGTCCGTTTCACCTCTGGACGCTTTTCTCTCCTTACCCGGTTTCTGTTCCTCCTTTCCAGTCTCTTCTTCGCTCCCTCCGGGCTCTTCCTCCCCGTCAGGCTTCTCCTCCTCTAAAGCTTCTCCAGCCGTTTCCTCTGTAATTTCTCTCTTCTCTTCGAAGGCTTCCGCTTCCTCCCTAGGCTCTTCTTCCTCCCCAATCCCTTCTTCCTCTCTGGGCCTTTCCTGTTTCTGCCGCCCTACGGAGGTCTGTTTCTTCGTAATCAGCCCTTCCTGTCTTGCTGCAGGCTCCGTCGCCAGGCTGCTTACCCCAGTATGCCCTGGCATGGGCAGTCCTGCTGTCAGTAAAGTGAAGGATAACCATATGCTCAGAATCGTTTTCATCAAAACCCTCCTTTATTCAAATACTGCTTCGAACACCATGTCCTTCTCGGCAGCCAGGCCAACAGCCAGCCATCCTGCCTCCCCTGCTAGTTTCCATCCCCGAAAGATACGCCCATTTTTCTTTGGCTCCCTGGGAAGGATAACCTCGCTGCCCTGGTATAGGGAATACTTTTCATATACGCTCCCATCCATCCGAAACTCCATCATACAATAATGCTTTTTGTCCGTATACTCTTCCATAATTACTGTCTTCCTGCACACTGCACTCTTTTTTTGGTCATTAACTGTCTTGTAAGAGGCGACAACCTCCACGTCCAGCACGCCCTTCTCGCTATCCGCGGTGAGAATCCTCACTTCGATATCTGCATCCGAAGAAATGTGCAAAAGCAACGCTTGCTGGAAGTCTGCAATTAACTCCTGTGCATTGCCGATATCATAGCTGCCATAATCTTTCAGCTGTTCTAAAGTCTGCTCTACCGCCGTGTTCAATGCCTTATCTGTCTCATTTTCCCGGACGTCCTTCCCGCTTACGACCATCGCCCCGGCAACCACCATAACCGTCAAAGCCAGGAGGGCGATGCCATATACCGTATGTTTCATAATTCCTCCTTCCTATCTGCCATCCACAAGCACAGAAATCCTCCCTACACTTCTCTTCCGCTGACCATCCACTGCTGCCAGCAGAAATGTGTAAACCCCCCTGCTGGCAAATACTGCCTGCCCGCTTTCTTTAGAGAAACAGCCGATAACACTGACCCCATCCTGGTCTGTGATGTCCAAAACCGTAACTTCCAGGGAATTCCCCTCTGTGTCAATTCCAGAAAATGTCTGGGAGACGGAAAGGACTTCCCCGACATCCCACAGCTTCTTCCCAATACAACGGATTTCCGGCAGCTTCCTTTCGCTAAATGCTTGTACTGCATAAGAATCTCCCATTTGTGAAAAATCCTCTCCCGGCTCTTCCATACGCGCCCCTACCCTGCCAAGCAAGGATGATCCCAAAAGAATTGCCAAGACTGCAAGGAACACGACTGCCGGGAGAACCACATCTGATATTGTCTCAAATACTTTTCTCATTCAGCCTCCTAGCAAATGCTCTTAGAAAAAATTATAATGGCTTCAAAGACCTGGCCTGTCGTCAGAAATGCTGCCGCAAACCCAACCAGCAGCACGGAAGAAACAGTCGCTGCTATCACTTTCCCATATTCCGCAAATACTTCTCTCATCACCTTACACCTCCTGTCATACACCCAATAATACCTCCAGCAGATAAACAAAAATCCCCAACATTCCCCCACCTGCAATCACATAAATGACAGCTCCGCCAAATTCTTCTATCACACGCTTCATGCTTCTCTGCCTCCTAAATCATTTATTTGGCAAATCCCCTGACCTGATGGTCTGTCACCAGATTCAGCACCGGGATTGCATATTCATAGTGCAGGATGACTTCTGCCACTTTCGCATGTTCCTGCACATTAACATCCATCGTTTTCACTACCAGCTGGTATCCTGCCTCCTGTGCTTGCTGTTTACACGAGGCTACCACTGCGTCATTGAAATTGCTGCACTCGATTTCACTGATTACATCTGCATGGTAATTCCTCGCATTTGCCGACTGGATGCCGGCTGTCACCACGCCAATCCCAACCATCCCTGTCACCAGGAGAAAAAATATGCCAAGGTAAGCCTTCATAATCTGTCCCATAAAACCTCTCCTTCCTATAGCTTCATCTGCCCCAGGAATACCATCATGAACACAACCATATTGACTATAGTCTGGAAGGACACCGTTACCTGAGGCAAATAGAAAATCCCATTAATTCCGGCAAGGCTCCTTTCATTGGACAATTTTTCTGCCTTGTCCATCATCTTACTATTACGCTGCACGAGAATACGGATTTGTGACTGCGCATCCCCATTTCCCGACTCCGATATGGCATAGAGCATCTTCATTGAAGAAAGAATGGCTGACAGTTCGAACATCCCAAGGAAATTAAGATATGGCTCAAGCGCGTCCGGCGTCTTCTTGAGGCTGTCAGAAAGCTCCTGCAGCTCGCCTTTCAGTACAGATGGGGAATGTTCGATGGTCTTTTCGATTGAGACCTGAACATTGTTACCTTGAAGGAGCAAAGCCATCTCCATCAGCCATCCCGGAAATACACGGTTAATCTCACGTACCACTTTATCATATGCGATCCGGTAACCTATCTTATGCTGGTTGAGCAGGATAATCCCCACGATTACCAGCACTGACGCTCCCAGCGGACGCCCAAGCAGGAATACCAGGAACGCTCCCCCTCCAGAAATCCCTGCAAAAACAAAACTCTTTTTTGCCTCTTTCTTCTCATCATAGTTTCTCACCATCTGAAAATATCTTGCGATTTTTTCCTCCTCCATGTCCTCCGGTACAATCCAGCTTTTTGCAATCTGCCCGTTCACCTTACGGAAGATTGCGATATTCGCAAGGAGGTACAAGGCTGTCACAGCCTGGGTGACCGGATGCCCGACAATCGTATACTGGCTGGGCATCGAACGGTACACCATATGGAAAATCACGGCAAGCAACATCGTCACAGCCAGCGAGAAGACGGCACGCATGCGGGCTGCTTTTTTGTCCTCTTGCAGCAGCATCACATTATCGGCCCAAACCGCCTTATCCTGCAGCAACAGATCAATGCCTTCGCCGCACGATCCGCCATTGCTCTCCACTGTCCGTAAATATTCATGTATGGAACAGAGGCGTTTGGCCGGATACGCGCGCTCTATAATTTCCAAAGCTTCTTTGTACAGTTCATGGTGGTATCTGCCTCGCTCAATATAGCGGATTGCCTCTCCTATTACATCATGCATCCTGCCCTCGCTAAACAGCGTGCAGGTATCCTTTAAGGACAGAAGTATCTTCTGATTCAGCCGGAAGGAATACATCATCTGCTCCATATAATCCGACACGTCCAGGAACTGCTTATGCTCATACATCTGCTTATACCCATCCAAGATAAGAAACGGGAGTGTTGCCGCACAGGCGACAGCCACAGGTAATATCAGATACCAATGAAGCCCAAACAGCATCCCGCACCCTGCTGCTCCCGCCACCGCGACCAATAGGAATACGCCGTATTTCCCCATTGAGAAACTGTAGCCGTAACTATCAATCTTCCTCTGCAGGTTTGCTGGATGGAATAGCTCAATTTTCCCTCTGCACGAGCTTTTATGCTCCCTTAATTCATCTCTCATACAACCTCCTGTTCCGACTCCCGAAATGCCTTCACCAGCTCAATGTCCAGAGGCTCATACGCACAAGTCTGCGGGCAGTGGAAAGGCTCTTCAATCCCTGCACGGGCCATTCTTCTCAGGATATCGGCAGGAATTTCATCTGAAATCTGCTTTCCATCCTCCACCAACATATAAATGGCGTTCCTGCCATCCGACCTGTCAAAAAAACACATCTGGTCAACATAACGTTCCAGCATCCCTTTCTCATCCTGGTACTGCCGGAGCAGCACGCCCACGCTGATAAACTCATAAATATAATTTTCCAGCCGGTCTGCGTCCCGCGAACGCCCTATCATGTTCATAATCCTGTCTGGAAGATTCCTGAGGTCGTCCAGATGCAGCGTAGTAAAGCCATACACCCCGGTAGACCATTGTTCCAAAAGGTACTGCACTTCTGTTGACCGTGCCTCAGATAAAATAATCCATTTGGGGTTCTGCCTCAGGCAGAGTTTGATTGCCTCCGTATAGCTCAGGTCCTTGCTGACCTGAAGCTCCACACAGTCGTTTTCCGGATTGATTTCATGGAAATGCATCTCCAGGTTGTCCTCTATTGTAATGGCCCGCTGGTTAGGCGGAATAAATCGTGAAAAGAACTTCGCGCATTCCGTCTTTCCTACACCAGGCTCGCCGCAAAAAGCAAAATTCATCTTTGCTTTGACGCAATTAATCAAAAGACTCAAAATTTCTACTGTGCAGTAGCCGCTGTCCAACATGCTTTCCACGGTCTGCCGTACCTTGGGAAGCGATTTGCGGATACAGATGCTGCGGCCTGACACTGCCGCCGACTCATGGACAATGCTAATCCTAAGCTCATCCGTCTCAGCTTCCAGGACATTGTTAGCACGGTTAAAAGGCTTGTTGACCCGGTTGGCAATCCGATGGGTAAACCGCTCGATAAATTCTTCCCCCACCCGGACGTCAGCCCGGAATCTCCCCCGCTTAAGATCTGCAACCCAAAGAGTTTTCCCATTGTAATCTATATCTGTCACATTCTTATCCTGGATAAACGGATAAAACGGGCCAAATTCCTCCTCTGTCAATTCCCAGTCATATTTCATGTTTCCTCCATTTCCTGCCCTTTTAAATAGCCAGGCACTGCAGGCCCCCTGCACCCCCTGCGGCGGAAAGGCTCATAACCTTCCCAGCTCTTTAAGCTGCAAGAAGGCTCTGCATCCTGCCCAGGCATCCTGTTTTAGGATACTTTTGTCTGTTTGAACAAGGTGTCAATTAAGCCCACGAATGCCGTATGTACCGGACCATCCGTAGCAAGCAGCAACGCCACGACTGCAATCAGCGCAATGATTGCCACAGCTGTGATGATAATGCCGCTATACTCCTCAAAGATAACCTTCATGCCCATCCCTCCCTTCTGCAAAGCGAGTGCCCGTTTTTGCGTTACTGCCCATAGATAGGCTGTAACGTCTGTCTTCCATTCATGCATTGGTAATTGGCGAAGCTAATGCCAACTGATAGAGAATCCCTCCTGGCCTCTGGCGCTGCTTCCACGTAGCAGGACTTGCCTTAGGGAAATTCCTATGCAGAAATAAAAAGATGTTTTGTGCCGGCACAGAGAATGCCGGCGGCTGGAAAATAGTACGGAAGCTCATTCCGTATGGGTATTGTAATCCCTAAGCCGCAAAAAAGCAATTATGAATTACTCACAAAGATTTTTATATAAAATAAGCCTTGCAGAAAGCAAATCCGCTTCCCGCAAGGCTTTGCGGTGTCAAAAGACATCTTAACCCTAAGAATCCCTTTCCAAAGTCAAATATCCAAACAAGCATGTCTGTTTTCCTCATTGCTCGCGGAAATCAAAAGACATCAGAATATCATAAATTCTCCACCGTATCCACAGCATTTTTCAGATATGGGTTCTTAATCTGATGGAACTGCCCTTCGTCTGCCAGACGCGCATACTCAGGATTGAGAGGCATTTTTCCTAATACCGGGACGCTAATGCCAGCCGCCACTTCGTCAATCTTGCTGTCGCCAAACAGCTTAATTTCTTTCCCACAGTCCGGGCATTTCATGAAACTATAATTCTCCACCAATCCCAGCACTGGGATATCCATCATTTCCGCCATATGAATGGCTTTTTTCACAATCAGCTGTACCAGCTCCTGGGGAGACGTCACAATCACGATTCCATCCACCGGCAGGGACTGGAACACCGTAAGCGGCACATCCCCGGTCCCTGGTGGCATATCCACAAAAAGATAGTCCAAATCACCCCAATAGACGTCATGCCAGAACTGTTTCACAGTAGAGGCGATAACCGGCCCTCGCCAGATTACCGGCGCCTCTTCATCATCCATCAGAAGGTTGAGGGACATAAGTTTTGTCCCGTCTTTCGCTTCAATCGGGAAAAGCCCCAAATCATTGCCCTCCGCCGGCCCATGTACGCCATACATCTTGGGAATGGAAGGGCCTGTGATGTCTGCGTCCAGAATCCCTACCTCATATCCTTTTTCCCGCATCGCCGAAGCCAGGGAAGCCGTCACGAAAGATTTCCCTACGCCGCCCTTTCCGCTGACAACGCCAATCACTTTCTTCACACTGGAAAATGGGTTCAGTTCCTCTATCAGGCTCTGGGGCGCCCCCGCCTTGCTCGGGCAGCCCTCACAGCTTTCCCTGGTACAAGTTGCGGCGCCGCTGCAGCTTTCATTTTCTGCCATGTCGTTCCCTCCGTTCCTAAATCTGGTTTACTGTCCAAGGTTCGATGCCTCTTCCAAATCAAACAAGGCATATTCCAAAGCCTCAACGTCCTCCTGGTTCGGGCTGTAAACCTTATCGTTCAGCTCTACCCGGACAGTAATCGATGCCTCGTCTTCATACTCTGCATCCTGCAGCGCAGTCTCGATGGAATCTTTCAGTATAGTATATACCTTCTCGTTGATTTCATCCTCCGAAGGCTCCTCCCCCCCGTTCTGAATCAGCTCAGAAAGTTCATCCGTATATGCCTGCTGTCCTGTCTGGAACTCCTCCTTGGCCGCAGCAAACACTTTCATCTTCTGGTACTTTACCTCTACCTTGTAAGAGCCGTCATCCTGTTTGGTTGCCTCTCCCACAGTATATTTAACGCTTTTGTATACATCCTGCAGCACTGTCGTAAACTCATTTTTCAGGTCGTCGGAAATATTAACCCCTGCAATCAGGCTGTTCAGCTCTGTCTCAATCCCCTGGTCGTACAGTTCCTTTGCCTGCTCCTCCGTCCCGACTTTCTGTTCCACAAATGCCGTAGAATCGTTTTTGTAAGAATTATCCAGCAACGCTTTTATGTATCCGCTGGCATCGAAGCTGCCGCACCCACCTAACATCGTCACTGCAAGCATTGCCACGAGCAGCAGACTGATTTTCCTCAATTTCTTCATAATACCATACTCCTTTGTACTAAATTTTTGCAACACTGCTATTATATAATGCCACCCTCTCTTTCGTCAATATTTTTTGCATAGCTTACGACAAAATGGGCATATTATTTCCATGAGAAAAAACTTTTTACTTTGCGGACTGACAGGATGGTGTATGGAGATACTTTTTACCGCCCTCGACTCCTACCGGAAACGTGAATTAAAGCTGATGGGGCAGACATCCCTGTGGATGTTCCCGATATATGGCATGGCCGCTTTCTTAAAGCCTGTCTGCCGCCTCATCCGAAACCTCCCGGCAGGCATACGGGCATTTTTTTACAGTATGCTAATATTCTTGGGCGAATACGTCAGCGGCAGCATCCTCAAAAAATATAAAATCTGCCCTTGGGATTACAGCAAAGCACGGTTAAATATAAAAGGAGTGATTCGACTGGACTTTGCCCCGTTCTGGATGGCTGCGGGGCTTATTTTTGAAAACCTGCTGATGCATTCCCCAAAAACAACGCAACAGACTTCTGTCAATTTATGACCTTTCCGGCAGCCAGGGGCCGCAGACCACCCTTAGCCATTGCGCCAACCGCCCAGGGAACTATAGGTCGTCCCCTTCTATGGTTCCGATATCCAGCGTATTCATCGTGCGCCTCCTGCGCCTTGCCTCCTCAGACGCCTCCAATATAAAACTCTTGATTTCCCTCGCATTCTTGATGTGTGTGAGGGAAATCTGAGGGTCAGTCGTATCCCCTGTATAACAGATTACCGTGGAAAGCCCGAAAATCCGCTCAGCCAGCGTCGTCGTCATTTTCACATCCTGGACTTTGTACATATAGCAATCATCTTCTACTGTTTTCAGAAGCCCTCTCTTCACCGTCAGAAGCTCTTCGCCTATGATATACCAGGTAAACGTCCAGGGCAGCCCAAAAAACAGAACCCTCTTTTTCTCCCGGAACCCTTTCTTGTCATTTTCCATAATTGCACCTCTTTTACAAGTTTTGATTTTGGGGCTGCCGCACAAAACTAAATTACAAGATATGGATTTGTGCATTCTGTCTTTACCCCATAAGCGGCAAGACCTTTTGAACGAGTAAATATATTCGTGCGGCATTCCCTTTTCTTCATACTTTTATATATACCATATTTTTTACCTAACCGCAATTCTTTTTCCTCTTGAGACATTGGGAAGCAATTTTCATATAAATCGTTCGTTTTGGGTATATGCAATCCTGTCACCACTAAGAAATATTTCAATATTTTTGAGGATATTTGGAAAATTGATTTCCGTACTCTTGAAATTTGCCTCTTTCTGATATATGATAAGAAAAATGATTTCACACAGGAGGCGTTCTATGCAGCATTTAATGAGCCCGCTTGACTTGTCCGTCGAGGAATTGGACAAACTGCTTACTCTGGCAAATGATATCGAAAATAATCCCCGCAAATATGCCCATGCATGCGAAGGGAAAAAGCTTGCAACCTGTTTTTATGAACCCAGCACCAGGACACGCCTGAGTTTCGAGGCGGCCATGCTGAACCTTGGCGGAAGCATCCTTGGTTTTTCCAGTGCAGACAGCAGCTCGGCAGCCAAAGGTGAAAGTGTCTCAGATACTATCCGCGTGATTTCCTGTTACGCTGACATCTGCGCAATGCGCCATCCCAAAGAAGGCGCCCCATTGGTCGCTTCTGAGAAGTCCGCTATCCCTGTCATCAACGCGGGCGACGGCGGGCATCAGCACCCCACGCAGACCTTAACCGACCTGCTCACCATCCGTTCTCTGAAAGGACGCCTTGACAATCTCAAAATCGGGCTTTGCGGCGATTTAAAGTTCGGCCGTACCGTCCATTCACTGATTCATGCCTTAATCCGTTATCCCGACATCCAATTCACGCTGATTTCCCCAGAGGAGCTGCGCGTCCCCAGCTACATCCGGGAAGATGTGCTGCGGAAAAATGATGTGCCCTTCCGGGAAGTGGAACGGTTAGAAGACGCCATGGCAGACTTAGACATCCTCTACATGACCCGTGTTCAGAAAGAACGCTTCTTCAATGAGGACGACTATGTACGGATGAAGGACTTCTATATCCTGAACAAGAAAAAAATGTCCCTCGCCAAGGAAGACATGATTGTCATGCATCCCTTACCCAGGGTCAACGAGATTTCCGTGGAGGTCGACGACGACCCCAGAGCCGCCTATTTCAGACAGGCACAATACGGTGTCTATGTGCGGATGGCTCTCATTCTTACTTTACTGGAGGTAGATGTATGTTAAACGTAGGACTAATTACAGAGGGTTTTGTGCTGGACCATATCCAGGCTGGGACCAGTCTTTCCCTCTATTATGACCTGAAACTGGATGAGCTTGACTGCTGCGTTGCCATCATCAGGAACGCACGCAGCAACAAAATGGGTAAAAAAGACATCCTCAAAGTAGAATGCGACATCGATACTTTAGATTTAGACGTACTGGGCTTTATCGACCATAACATTACCGTCAACATCATCAAAGGCGAACAGATTGTGGAGAAACGAGAACTTCAGCTTCCGGGGGAGATTAAGAACATCATTCACTGCCGGAACCCCCGCTGCATCACTTCCATTGAGCAGGAGCTAGACCAGATTTTCCTGCTTACGGACGAGGCGACGCAGACATACCGTTGCAAATACTGCGAAGAAAAATACAAAGGGCAGAAAGGCCAAAGAGTTCGGCTGCAAGGTTCCCGGCGGTAACCGGGAACTCTTATGCCCTCGGCAGGGTGAACCAGAATTCCACGCCCTCCGGCATGTTGTGTACCCCGCACTTCCCCTCTTGCATCGTAATTGCATTCTGTACAATATAAAGCCCCAGGCCCATATGGGAAAAAGAGTCTGCCGCTTTCTTCTTCGTGGTGTAAAATCCGCTCCAAATCCGTTCCATGTCTTCCAGCGGAATCTGCCTGCCTGAATTATATACGCCTACCCGGATTTCCGTTTTCCGCCCCTTTAAGGTCACACGGAGGTTTCCTCCCATCTCCATATGCTCTATGGCATTCATCATATAGTTATTCACTGCCTGCTCAATATATTCCTGATCTCCATATACCAGGCATCCTTCTTCCAGGAAAATCTCCAGATGAAGATGCTTCTTTTTCACAAGCCCCTCATATTTCATCAGGATATATTCCATGACTTCCTTCATGTCCAGCGTTTTCCGCATCAAGCCTTCCATATGATGATCCACGGTGGAGATATCCAGAAGCCTGCTGACCATGCCGGCTATCTTTTCCACCTCTTCTTGAATGGAATTGAGGTAGTATTTCCGCTTCTCTGCATCCGCATTTTCAATCATCTCTGACTGGCTGGAAATTACGGCAAGCGGCGTCTTAAGCTCATGGGAAATATTGGCCATAAAATCCTTGTGCAATTTATCTGCGCGCTCCTGGCATACGCTCTGGTGAAGCGTCTGCCGTCTGCTCTCTTCAAGCCGCTGCCAATCCTGCAGAAGCTGCTCTGACATGCTGTTTACGCTCTCTGCCAGCCTACAGATTTCCTCATATCTGCCCTCTTTGTCTGCCTTCGCCCTGAAATCGCCCGCTGCGACTCTCTCTGCCACATCCGCAACCTTCTCCATCGGCCTCGACACGTCATTCGCAAACCGCCGAATCAGCAGGCTGCCCAACAGCAATACAAACGCTGTCGCGGCAACAAAAAAATTCTCTGATATCTTAGCTGCGCCGACCCTTTGTAACACATCTCGGATGACGACATAATACTTTACGCCGTTCTGGGTAATGATTACCCTCATTTTTGTTGTCTCCCGCAGCTTACTGTCCCTTTTGATGACTTCAGGAGTCTCCGAAAATGAGTCCAGCCTCATCTCTATATTTCTGTAAACAAGGTACCTATGATTATCCCGTGTTGCGTAGATTGGATTAAAATCCTCATCCGCAATCGTAAAGCTAAGGTTCTCGTCTTCATATTCCGCAAAAGCAGAAAAATCTTCCTCGCTCAGATTTGCCAAATCCAAATCTTCTATATCCAGATAAGCTTCTCGGATCTGCTTATCCTTTACCCAATCATAATATAAGGGAAAAAACACCTTATAGCACAGTGCGCTGCTGCCTGCAACTGCAAGGATAATTATCCAGTATGCCCAAAAGATATGGGTGCTAATCTTTCTTTTCATCCCTCTTTACCTCAAAACAATAGCCAACCCCATATACGGTACGTATGTATGATGTGCTGCCCAGCTTCTTGCGCAGCTGTTTCACAAGAGTATCAATGGTACGCACATCCCCGACATAATAATCCCCCCAGATTGCATCCAGGATATAATCCCTGGTAAGCACATTGCCCTGATTCCGGATTAGGATATGAAGTAATTCAAATTCCTTAGGCGTAGTCTCAACAAACACATTATCCACATACACTTTCTTTGCCTTTACCTCTATCCTGATATCCGCCGCATATAAGAAATCCTGATTATTCCCAAAACGCTTGAGGACAGCCTCAATATGCAGTTTTACAACGGATAACGTATATGGCTTTATAATATAATCGTCCGCACCATAGGAAAAACCTTTAATCTGATCTTCCACTTCTTCCTTCGCTGTCAATAAGATTACCGGTACATTGGAGCATAAACGAATTTGCTTCAATACTTCATAGCCATCGGCGAAAGGAAGCATCAAATCCAGCAGCACAATGTCAATCTCAGAATGATGTTTGTTAAATTTCTGCATTCCATCCAGCCCATCGGTTGCCCGTATCACATGATAATGGTTTATCTCAAGGTAATCAGATAAAGTCTCCAACAGCTTGGCTTCATCTTCAATCAGCAGAACTGTTGAACCATCCATAAATGCTCCTCTCCAAAAGTAATTTCCATCCCGGGGCGGCAGCTTTGCCGCATTCCCAAAGTATCCTCATATTCTTTCGTAAATGCAGCCGGGACAAATCGTGCCAAACCCATGCATGCCCACCTGGGGTTCTGCACGGCTTTCCCTGATTTATTCCGGCTGACTGAATTGTTATGACAGATATGGTTTCAATCCTTCTAAAATAATCTCTACACATTCATCCAAGCTATGCTTGCTTGTATCAACCACGATATCAGGATTTTCCGGCTCTTCGTACTTCCCGGATATCCCCGTGAAATTGGCAATCTGCCCTTTCCTTGCCTTCTGGTACAGTCCTTTGACGTCCCGTTTCTCACACTCTTCCAACGGCGTACTCACATAGACCTCGACAAAGTTCTGCCCGATTATCTCCTTTGCGTTCCTGCGGTCCATCCGATAGGGAGAGATGAAGGAAGTCAGCACCAGTAACCCTGCGTCATTCATCAGCTTGCTGACCTCGGCAATCCGGCGGATATTCTCAATCCTGTCGTTCTCCGCGAAGCCAAGGTTCTTATTAAGCCCCATGCGCACATTGTCGCCATCCAGAATCATCGTGTGCTTGCCCATTGCAAACAGGCGTTTCTCTACTTCATTGGCCAGCGTAGACTTTCCTGCGCCTGAGAGGCCGGTCATCCAAATGGTCGCTGATTTCTGTTCCATGGCATTTTCACGCATTTCCTTGGTAATATCCATGTTATGCCATGTGATATTTCCGCCCCTGGTAAGCGGGTACATAACCACGCCGCAGGCAGACGTCATGTTCGTCACACGGTCTATCAGAATCAGGGACCCAAGCTCCCTGTTATTCTCAAACTTGTCAAAGACAATATTGCTTCCTACCGAAATCTCACAGAATGCAATCTCATTCTTAAAAATCGCATCCGCATATACTTCCGCGCCCGAATTCACATCAATCTTATACTTGATGTTCATCACAGTCGCCGGGATTAACTGCGTCCCGATTTTCAGCCAGAAGATACGGCCCGACACAAGACGGCTGTCATCCATCCATAAAATGGAAGCAGCAAGCATGTTCCCTACGCTAAGCTCATAATCCTTCTCCAGGATGCACCCTCTGGAAACGTCAATTTCCGTATCAAGCTGGATAGTGACTGCCTGTCCGCTGCCGCTTTTTTCTACCGGCACATCCCCCTGGAAGATATTCGTCACCTTCGCGCTTTCCCTGCTCGGCATAACTGTGATGGTATCCCCAACAGCGATTTCCCCGGAAGAAATCTGCCCCTGGAATCCACGGAAATTATGGTTCGGCCGGCATACCCTCTGCACCGGCATGGAAAACCCTTTCCATTCGTCCTTCTCCTTGACGTCTATCTCCTCCAGATAAGCAAGCAGCGTCTCTTTCGTATACCAAGGCATTTTAGCAGATTTGACCGTTATGTTATCTCCCTCGGTTGCAGAGACCGGGATAATCTTAAGCGTCCCATAATCAAATTCTGCCATGAGGATTTTAATATCTTTCTCAATCTTCTTAAACTTCATCTGGTCGTAATGCACAAGATCCATCTTGTTCACGGCAAACACGAAATGCCGGATTCCCATCAAGGAACAAATCCTTGCATGGCGTCTCGTCTGTACCAGCACGCCCTGGCTGGCGTCCACCAGAATCACGGCTAGGGATGCAAAACTGGCTCCCACCGCCATATTCCTTGTATACTCCTCATGCCCCGGGGTATCTGCAACAATGAAGCTCCTGCGCTCCGTGCTGAAATAACGGTAAGCAACATCAATCGTAATCCCCTGCTCACGTTCAGCCATCAGGCCGTCCAGAAGAAGGGAGTAGTCTATCTTCCCTTCCCGGGATCCCACCTTGGAATCAAGCTCCAATGCTTTTTCCTGATCCGCAAAAAGTAATTTTGCATCATAAAGCATATGACCAATCAGTGTGGACTTCCCATCATCCACACTGCCGCATGTTATAAATTTCAATAAATTTTCTTCCATTTTTAAAAATATCCCTCTCGTTTTCTTTTCTCCATGCTCGCAGAACCTCCGTCCGAGTCAATAATCCGGCTTGTCCGTTCTGATTCTACGGATGACAGTGTTTCCTCTATAATCGCGTCTAATGTTTCTGCTTCTGATTCCATTGCTCCCGTCAGCGGATAGCAGCCCAGTGTACGGAAACGTACCTTTTTCGTCTCTACTTTCTCTCCCTCTCTGAGCTTTATCCTGTCATCATCCACCATAATCAGCTGGCCATCCCTGGCAATGACTGGCCTTGGCGCAGCAAAATATAAGGATACAATCGGGATGTTCTCTCTGCGGATGTACTGCCAGATATCTTTCTCCGTCCAGTTCGACAAGGGAAATACCCGGATGCTCTCCCCCTGCTTAATCCTCGTATTGAAGAGCTTCCACATCTCCGGGCGTTGGTTCTTCGGATCCCAGGCGTGGTTCTCATTACGGAACGAGAAAATGCGCTCTTTGGCCCTTGACTTCTCCTCATCCCTTCTCCCGCCGCCAAATGCAGCCGTGAACCCATACTTGTCCAACGCTTCTTTGAGCGCCTGGGTCTTCATGATGTCTGTGTACGAAGAACCGTGGTCAAACGGATTGATACCCTGTGCCACGCCATCTTCATTGATGTACTCCAGCATTTCAATCCCAAGCTTCTCTGCCGTCTCATCACGGAACTTAATCATCTCCTTAAACTTCCATGTGGTATTCACATGCAAAAACGGAAAGGGCGGCTTCTCTGGATAAAACGCCTTCATTGCAAGATGCAGCATGACGGAAGAGTCTTTGCCAATGGAATATAACATCACTGGTTTCTCACACTCCGCCGCTACTTCGCGCATAATGTAAATTGCCTCTGCTTCTAATTCGTCTAAGTGATCCATCTTTTCCTCCATGTAATTTCTTAGATTTTCCCATTCTCTATCTATCAGCTTTACAGCTATGATTCCATTTCAGATATTATTTGCAGCAAAACTTTTCCCATTCATAATAAATGATAATTATGATAGAAATTTGAGGCTATAACCCAGCCACGCCGCAGCTACGGCAGAAAATAACTGCATTCTTGGATACTCGCCGCCAGATAATGTTTACCATAATATAGTAAATGCAAACTATACGCCTATTAATGCAATTTCCGGATATTTTTTTTAACTGCCACAAAAAAAGATGTCCCTGAAATCTGAAAATGACTTGAGGGACACCCTTTTTAACTCTTCCTCACAAACTCTGTCTTGCAACTCGGACAGGTAATGCAAATCTTTCCCTTGCCTCTCGGCACCCTAACCTTCTGCCTGCAAGACGGGCATCTGTAAAAACGACAGGTTTTGCGCTGCCTGAAATGTTCTCTCTCCCTGTTCCACTTTACTGCCAGGCGGTAACGCCAGTTCAGAAACTTCTGGTTCTCCGCTTGCCTCTGCCCAATTTTCCTGGACATCATACGGTAATACTCATACCCCATAATCCCCAATGCAAGAATATAGAATATGTCCACCCGAAAAAGCATGGAAAGCAACAGCAACACGACGGAACTCCCCATCAATAGCTGCCCAAGCTGATCGGCTCCATATCTGCCCATCATAAAGTGTTGTAATTTCTGCTTCATCCTTCATCTCCCATGTAATATATTTTCTTCATGGTAACGCAGAAAAATCGGGAAGTCAATGGGATTATTTTCTTTTAAGAATTGTTTATAGTTCTATAATAACTAAGCAGGGCTGTAAGCCGGGTTATGTCTTGGATAATCATCTATCTAGCCTGGCTGTCGCCAGCCAGGTCCAGCGACCTACCTGAAGCTGGCGGGCCGCGTCAACGCTTCTGTTCGGTCTTGCTTCGGATGGGGTTTACATATGCCCTGCCTGTTGCCAGGCAGGCGGTAGTCTCTTAAGCTGCCCTTCCACCCTTACTGCCGCTGCCGTATCCCTCAAAGGGAATGCGGCAGCGGCAGCGGTACATTTCTGTTGCACTTTCCTTGGAGTCGCCTCCACCGGCCGTTAACCGGCATCCTGCCCTGTGAAGCCCGGACTTTCCTCACCTGCGGTCTTTCGACGCTTGCAGCCGCGATTATCCACCCTACTTAATTCCATATATTAGCACAAGACACACGAAAAGACAACCCTATGCGGCTATTGAATTTTGATTTTAGCTTTGTCCTTCTTATTCGTCCCATCTGTAGAAGCGGCTGTGATTGTAACCGTTTTCCCTTTTCCGGCTTTCTTCGCCGTCACTTTCCCCTGGGAACTGACCGTTGCATACTTTGTATTTGAACTGCTCCATTTCAAGACTTTATTTACCGTCTTGCCTGCCTTCCCTTCAGCTTTGACTGCTGTCTTCAGCGTTACTTTCTTCCCAGCTTTTAAGGTTTTCGGCTTATTTTTAATCGTCACTTTTTTCACCGCGTACTTCATAATCTTGATGCGGACATGGCCATACTTTTTGCTCCCATCCCTCGCTGTGGCTGTGATTGTGACTGTTTTTCCCTTTCCGGCAGGCTTCGCCGCCACCACCCCCTTGCTGTTTACCGTGGCGTAATTCTCATTGCTGCTGCTCCATTTCACAGACTTCTTGCTGGCATTTTTCGGCGTCACGCTGGCTGTGAGCGCAACGTTCTTCCCAGCAGCAATCTGCTTGGAAGGCGCGCTGACTGAGACTTTCTTCACCTTAACCTCCGGCGGATTGACAGGCCCTGGATTTCCCGGATCGGACGTCTGTTCCTTCTCTACTGACAGCAGGAGGGATGGCGCCATATCCTCCGTGGCTCCTGCCATATTTTTCGCGCCCTCGCGGCTGACAAAAGCAAGCTCCCAGCCCTTTTCATCACAGACCGCCAAAGATAATTCCCGGGCGTTTTCCGGCAATGCCTTCACCCATTCTGTGAGGTCAATCGTAACTTTCGTGCCGTCAATCGCCTGGCTGGGCGTATACTGCTTATCCTGCGCCATAAGGACATTCTGCTTATCTACCGCAAACGGTTCCGAAGACTTCGCGCCTGAGGCATCAAACGCCGGCATATTATTCCATTTGAGTTCCGCCTCACGGAACTCCCCTGCCACCGGGGCTGCCAGCAGTGTGTCTTCCCCGGTAACCTTGCTCTCACGGCGTCCGATATAAGTAAGCTGCAGCTCTGCCGCCCCCAGCTTTTCCAGATGCTCCCGGATAGACGCCGCATCAAAGGATAAAAATGTGATTTTGGCGTCCCTGCTGTCACTGGCGCTGCTGCCAGCGGCTTCACCGAAAATACCTACCGGCGAATTCCCAGACACGGCATCTCCCATGCGCATCATACGCACATAATCCTGCGAGCCGTAATTTTCTTCTTTTTCCGCTTGGTACGATTTCACAGTGGCGTCCGCCGAAGCCACGACTTTCACGGTATCAAATTTGGCAGATTTTACCGTAATCTCCACGCTCTTTTCTGTAACCTCATACTCATCCGCAGCTGTGAACACCACCGTATGCCTGCCGACCTGCTCTTCTTTGGGCGTCCAGCTGAACTTCCCGGCAGAGGCATCAAAATCCGCGCCTTCCGGCAATGTTCCCTCTTTCACGCCAAACGTGACTGCCGCACCGTCCGCGTCTTCTGCCTGCACGGCAAAGGTAACCGCCTTTCCTGCCTCCGCTTCCGTCCCGCCAAATGACGGCTGGGAAAATACTGGCGCATGGTTGTCAACCCAATCATGCACATCTTTCGCAACTTCCGTCAATGTCAGCTTTGCTTGGCTGCTGACGCTCACCTTCTCTTTTCCTACATAATAATCTCGAATGGTAAGATCCGCAACATTGCTGACGGAACTTCCCGCCTCTCCATTGGAGAACCAGCACCCCTCCAGGGTCACTCTGCCAATCGTATTTTCCGCATCCAGCCCATTGATGTTGAAGTTCGTGCCGACCCTCGTGGTGTCAAACGAACAGTTTTTAAATGTCAGGCTCTCATACTTTGGATATGGCCTCTTGTTGCCCAATCCATTCTGGACGGTGATTCCATTTCCCCCGCCGGTAAAATTCATCGTGTTAACATTTTCAAACGTATAATCCTTCATGGCATGGCCATAACAGTCATGCCCCAAGCGGATGCCGTTTCCCCCGCCAAAGCTCCATCCTAATGTGTTGCTGACGGACACCTTGTAAGAATCCTCCGTATCCCATTCCAGAGCGTCGCGGTTATACTGGTCGAACCCAGGAACCGTGTTGGGAAAGCCATCGCTGGGATTATAATGCCCGCTGGCAAAATTATCGTCGTTCCCCATCGTCAGCGCCCCATTGATTGTGAGGTTCTGCGCGCTTGCCATGTCAAGCCCATCCACCCATGGCTGATTGTAAGGCGTAAGGCCCTTTACATTATTCAACGTGCAATTTTTGCTTCCATGCGACTCCCAATTCCACTGCTTTGCATCGCGCACATACGTGTCTTGGAACACGATATCGGAAGAACGTACAATCATCACGCCTCCCTGATGGCAGCTGTCTTTGGCGTCATGGCGGTCTTTTTTATAATTTTCCACACCATTGCCATCAAATATGCCTCTGCCGGAAATGGTAATGTTTTCCGAATCCCAGATACCGATGGCAGGCTCCATGGCCTGCATACATTCCTGGATGCGGTTCTTGACCAACGCCCCTTCCTCCAGGTAAATTGTAATGTTTTTACCTGTGCGGTTGCGTATTTCCAGCCCGGAACACACATACGTCCCCGCCGGGAAGTACAGTGTGTCGTATGCAGAGCCTTCCGCGTAAATCGCATCCAATGCCGCCTGCAGCGCATATGTGGCGTCATCCGCCGCCATCTTCCGCTTATCGGGGAAGCGCACATCCTTTGTGCCGATATCTACCAAAGCCCCGGCGCCATAAGCAGTGCCGCCGGAAGTCGTGCCTGCCGCCTCCGCCTGCTGCGCCTCGGAATTGGGATGCTCCTGCAGATACTTCTCCAGGAACACTTTGAAATCCAGCACGTTCGCGGCATTCTTATCAGGAACCTCCTCCGCGTTCTCCGGCGGATCGTTGATAATTGCCAGATAAGGCTTCCCTGCCTGATCGGCTGGGCCGCCATTAATCATCACAAACGCATACCGCAGCCGATCGGACATGGCAAACGTCACGCTCCGTTTGTCTGCGCTGACTTTGATTGCCTCCTGCGGATAATAACGTTCAGGATAGATTGCGACTTTGTTGATGTCTTCCTGCACCTTGACCGTAAATTCCGGGGTTGCATCTGCCGATGCAAACCTGGCAATGTCAAAATTATTGCCGTTGCGGCTGTACTTAATAACCGGAACGTCTGTCCCATCTGCGGTCAGGCTATACTTGCCCGACTTTTCATCTCCCGGCGTGTCCGCATAGATATGTACGCCGCTTCCGGCAGCCTCCAGGGCGTTCATCTGCTGCGGCGTATACATCATTACATTCATCCATACCATTATAAGCGACAACGCTGCAGCGAGCAGCGCACGCCTGCCCGTTTCCCATTTCCCTCTCATATCCCTTCCTCCAATGCTGTTCAATGCTTCTATTCTAATCCTTCCGAACGATTATGTGTGAGCATTTTTGAGGCAAAAATGTGCATTTTCAATACTATTCCACCCATCCGCGCAATACCTTGGTCTGATAACTGACAAATTCCCTGTTCACCCTGGATTTGAGCCTCCATTGCTTCGGGGACTCCCCCACAATCCTCTTGAAATTACGTTCAAACGCAGAGACTGAGGAATACCCGACTTTCCACGCCAGCTCATTGACCGGATAATCTTTTTTCTGCAACAAGTCGCAGGCCTTCTGCACCCGCACGGTATTGATATACTCCAGAGGCGATATTTTCATGCAGTTTCGGAACAGTTTCCGAAAGTATGGCTCGCTGATGCTGCAGCACTCCGCCAGCATTTTAATCTTAATCTCCTCACCGAAATGTGTTTCTATATAAACCAATGCCGGGCGGATCTTCTCAATATGCAGCGATTGCTTCTTGTTATCCTCAGAAATCTGCTCGTTCAGACGTACCAGCTCCTGCAGCAGCACGAACATATAACCGCCCACCGCTTCCTTATTCAACGCCTTCTGTTCCCGGTTCTCTTCCAGGATGCCGCGCACTGCGCCATACAGCCCGGGATAATCTTCCGACTGGATGATAATCGGAAACCTTGTGATCTGTTCCAGGACTTTCATGCCCTGGTAGGCATCGTGCTGATAGCAACGCTCTGCAAACCCTGCAAGATCAAGGTACAGAAACTCCCAGCGGCAGACGCTGCCTTCCCTGCTATGTACGCCGTGGGGAAAATTGCTGGGTATGAGGGAGATTGTGCCCGCGCCATATGGCTCTGCTTTCTCTCCCAGGAATACCACCCCATCCCCGTAATAGCAATAGCCGATTTCAAAAAAATTGTGGAAATGCTGCTCTCCGGTGTAGTATGTCGTAATCCAGCTCTCGCCGAGCAACGCAAGGTCATATCGTCCCACGGGCATTTCATAATAACGGAATTCTTCTACCTTTTTTCCTCCCATGCAGCACCTCCTTAAGTCAATTTGATTTTTTGGATGCTCCAAGTGACCTAAGGGCATCCTCCTTAGGTCAATTTAATTCTTTGCATGCCCAATCAGACATGAAAGCAGCTCCCGCCGATAAACTCCCGCAGGATTGAGTTCCTCCCAATATCCTCGCTGGGCACAGGAAGGAAATAATCAAGGAATTTCAGCAGGCGTTTTGCTTCCACATACTCCGGGCAGTTCTTGTCAATCTGAAACAGCAGTGGTTCCGCATACTGTTTCAGCACGGCAAGCTCGTAAATCAGCGCAGAGTTAAACATGATGTCCGCATCCTCCTGGAAGGGGAAAATATACTGTTCCTCCCCCTTACGCACCGACCCCCACATGGCAATCGTTTCTTTCGCGGAAATATTCCTGGTACGAGCGTCACGCACCATCCGCCGTATCATCCTTCCGTCTGTGGTGGGCAAGCTGTTGTGTTCATCGATATTCAGCTGCGTCAATGCGCTGATATATATTTTCAGCTTGCTGGACTTGGGCAGGGAATAAGACAGCTTGTCGTTCAGCCCATGGATTCCCTCCAGCACGAGGATGTCATTCTCCCCAAGCTGTTTATAATTCCCCTTATACTCGCGCTTCCCGGTGCGGAAATTATAAATGGGAAGCTCCACCCGCTTGCCTGCCAGCAAGGCGGACATGTCGCGGTTGAACAGTTCAATATCCAGAGCCTCCAAACACTCAAAATTATATGTCCCGTCCGGATGCTTCGGCGTATCTACCCGATCCACGTAATAATCATCCAGGGCAATCGGGTGCGGCTTTAACCCCAGCGCCATCATCTGGATAGAAAGCCGGTGGGAAAAAGTCGTCTTCCCGGAAGAAGATGGGCCGGCTATCATCACAAATTTCTTATCGGGCATGGCGGCAATATCTTCCGCCATCCTGCCAATCTTGCGCTCCATCAATGCCTCCGATACCAGGATTACGTCACGGATACGTCCCTGGGAAATGGCGTCGTTCAATGCTCCGATTGTTGCGATATCCAGCTTTGCCCCCCATTCCGCAGATTCTTTCAGCACATGGAACAGCTTATGGGAGGGGACGAATTTCGACGGCGTGTGCGTATCCTTATCCGGGAACAAAAGCACAAACCCTCCCTCATACAGTTCCAGTTCAAAATACTTGAGGTAACCCGTGTCGGGTACCATATAGCCATAAAAATAATCTTCATATCTGCCAATGCTGTATATATTCACTTTAGAACTGCGTCGGTATGCAAACAGACGCTCTTTGTCGCGCATGCCAAGCTCCCGGAACAAGGCGACCGCGTCATCCGTGGAAATGCTTTTCTTTTTAATCGGAAGCTTTTCCTCCACAAGTTTTCTCATTTCCTCTTTGAGCCTGGAAATATATGCTTTATCCGGCGTCTGTCCGGCCAGCTCGCAGTAATACCCCTGGCTGATGGAATGCTCCACCCGCACAGAGACTGACCTCCCATCTTCTTCCGACAGATTATGGACAGCGCGCTGCATCAGGAACGTGACGCTGCGCCGGTATGCTTTCCTGCCTGCCTTATCCCTTGTGGTCACGAAAGTAAGTTCCCCGTCCGCCTTCACTGTCTTATGCAATTCTTTGAGGCGGTTGTTAAACATCACCAGCACGATGTCATCTTCATACTCTGGCTGGTACTCGCGGACAAGCGCGGAAAACGCCGTGCCGGCCGGATACTCCTTTGCCTCCCCATTTACCCTAATCTGATATGTAGTTTTTTTCATTGCATCCTCCTGCCTAATATTCAAATTAGATATAGCAGAACGGCTGTTTCACCGGCTGCCCCACAACCTCCACGCCTTTTGCCCTCTCCGCTAGGTACCGCGCCATATAAGGGATGAACAGCTTCTCCACCCCATAATGCCCCGCATCGATGATTGCCATTCCCTGATCTGCCGCATCGATGCCCTCGTGGTGGTCAATGTCCCCTGTAACCAATACATCTGCCCCAGCGCGGAGGGCACAGGAAATGACGCTCTTGCCAGAACCCGGGGAAACCGCCAAGGTACGCACGTTTTTCTGCAAATCCCCAAATACTTTTACCGTATCTACCGCAAAAGACCGCTTCACAAGCCCAATGCATGACTCTAAGGTCATCTCCTCCACCAGCCTGCCAACCCTGCCGATGCCTTCTTCACTTTCTTGGGTCTTGCAAGTAACGTCCAACACCTTACACTCGGCCAGCCCCAGCCGTTCTGCGGCCAGTCCTGCCATGCCCTTCACATCAAAATTCGTATGCATGGCATAATAGGAAATGTTGTTTCGAATCAGCTTCACCACACGCCTTCCGGTAAAATCCTGCGTATTGACTTTCTTCAAGCCTCTGAAAATCATGGGGTGGTGCGTAAGCAGCAAATCCGCACCCTCCGCCACAGCCTCCGCAATCGTCTCTTCCGTGGCATCCAATGCTATGTAAACCTTACGGACTTCCTGCTCAAAATCCCCTACCAACAGCCCTACATTGTCCCAGTCACAGGCAAAGTTCTCTGGCGACTGTTCCTGCAATAATGATATGATTTCACTGCATACCATAATACCTTCTCCTTTCGCAATTACCAATTAAATTCTCCTGAATTTATAAAGAAAAAGCCGGGGCAGTCCAGACACTCACCATGCCCCTAACATAGCTTCTATCTCCCCAAGCTCCAGCTTTAACTGTTCTTTTCGCCCTGACACATCCTGCCTGGCATTTTTCCCTAATTTTTCCAGTATATCCTGTTTCTGCTTCCTCTGGCGCAGCAAATAGCTATGGAGTACCGGATGCCTGCGCGCAATCAGCAACGCGCCGTATTTCAAATCAGCCTCCGTCATCTTGCAGCGGAAGCCATCGGATTTATTTCCTGCCCATTCTGCAGCCATCATGCTGTAGAATTTGCCATCTTCAAATACCATGTTCTCATCGGTAATGCGGTATCCACGCTCTGACAGGAAACGCCGGAATTCGGGAAGCTCCGATTGCGGCTGCAGCACCAACCGCTCTGCCGCACAGGCGGCCCCTTCCCCTTTTTCCAGAATCCGCGCCATCAGCGCGCCTCCCATCCCGGCAATTACAATTACTCCTGCCTCTCCCGGCGACAGCGCATATAGGCCATCCGAAAGGCGGGTCTCTATCCGCCCTTCTAAGCCAAATTGCCGGATATTCTCTTCTGCCCGCCGCAGCGGGCCTTCATTTACATCCATAGCGATTGCCCGCCCGGCTTTCCCGCAAGAGACAAGAAATACCGGTATGTACCCATGATCCGTTCCCACATCTGCCAGAACCCCGGCTACCCCAGCCAGATCTGCCACAGCCTGCAGCCTCTTCGATAATTGCACCATCGCTTCTCAAATAAATTCCCTTCTAAGATTTACTTCATTACCCCCGGCTGACGACGGCCGCGTCTTGCCCTCGGCCTATGCCAATTAATCCAGGTAATCTTTGAGTTTACGGCTGCGGCTGGGATGGCGCAATTTACGCAGCGCCTTCGCTTCAATCTGGCGAATCCGTTCCCGGGTTACATTAAATTCTTTCCCAACTTCTTCCAGGGTGCGGGCGCGCCCATCATCCAGGCCGAAACGCAGGCGCAGTACTTTCTGCTCCCGCTCTGTTAATGTACTCAAGACTTCCACCAGCTGTTCTTTGAGCAGCGTGAATGCCGCTGCCTCGGCCGGAACAGGCACATTGTCATCCTGGATAAAATCTCCGAGATGACTGTCTTCTTCCTCTCCGATGGGGGTTTCTAAAGATACCGGCTCCTGGGAAATCTTGAGGATTTCCCGCACGCGCTCCACCGGCATATTCATCTCCTCGGCAATCTCTTCCGGGGTCGGTTCACGCCCAAGTTCCTGCAAGAGCTGCCTGGAAACACGAATCAGTTTATTGATAGTCTCCACCATATGCACAGGGATGCGGATAGTACGCGCCTGATCGGCAATGGCCCTGGTAATCGCCTGCCGGATCCACCACGTCGCATATGTGGAAAATTTATACCCTTTACGGTAATCAAACTTCTCAACGGCTTTGATGAGGCCCAGATTTCCTTCCTGAATCAAATCCAGAAACAACATCCCACGCCCTACATAACGCTTGGCAATGGAAACAACAAGACGCAGATTCGCCTCGGCCAGACGCTTCTTCGCTTCCTGGTCTCCCAGCTCCATGCGCTTCGCCAGCTCAATCTCCTCTTCCGCACTGAGCAACGCTACCTTGCCAATCTCTTTCAAATACATACGAACGGGATCTTCAATGGAAATTCCGTCCGGAACGGAAAGGTCGATATTCTCAACTTCCACTTCGTCTTCCTCGTCAATGAGAATATCCTCGTCTTCCTCATCCTCCGAAATCCGCAGCACATCAATATTGTTGGTCTCCAGAAAATCTAAAATCTTCTCAAACTGTTCCGCGTCCAACTCCAAGTCATGAAAGAAATCGTTAATCTCCTGATATTCCAGCACATTTTTTTTCTTCTTTGCTATCACTAACAATTCCTGCAGCTTCTCAACAAATTTTGCACTTTTTTCTTCCATTTCGTTTCTTCCTTCCATTCGTTGTTTATATTTTGTCCGTTATTTGTAACATTATACCTTTTGTCATTTCAGCATGTGCCTCTCACTACGCAGCTGCTGCACGCGCTTCTTATCTGCAATCAGCTTCTGGAGCCCTTCCAGGTCTGAGGCCTGCAGATGTTTTGAGCGGCAAGAAATACTATTCTCTTTTAAACGGATGACTGTCTCCCACAATGCTTTTTCCCTCTCTGCCGGGGTAACCACCTCTTTCAGCCTGGCATTAAACAGTCCGGCAATCTCCCGTTGCTGTTCCTCCTCCGCAAACATGCTGATGATGCCCGCCGGGTTCAGCCTGCCTTCCTTGTACTGTTCAAAAACAATTTCCGCCGCCTGCCGGTAAAGCTCCTCCGTGAAATCCTCCGGGCCTAGGTAAGGGCTTACCTGGGCAAAAAGATCCGGCTCTTCAATCAGCCATGTGAGCATTAATTTTTGGGACTGCTTCATACCGTCCTCTTTCTTTTTCTTCTCACTGATTCCCGATTTCAGAGTCCTGCTCTCCCTGGCCAGCCCCGCCCGGGTTCCCTGGTGCATCACCAATTTCCGTAGGTTTTCAAACCCGACTTGATATTTCCCGGCCACTGCTTCTATGTAATTATTCCGCTCCAGCTCCTCCTCAAATCCTAAAATTTTCTGCGCGACAGCATTGTAAAAAGCTGTCTTGCCCTCCGGGTCTCCCAAATCATAGTCACGCTCCAGTATTTCTATCTCGAACATAAAACTATTCTGCGCCCTGTCAATCCGCTCCTGATACTTATCCGCTCCCTGCGCCTTGATAAATTCATCAGGATCCTTGTATGGATCCATCCTTACAATCTTCGCCGTAATCCCCGCCTCTTTGAGAATCGGTATGGCGCGCAGCGCAGCCCTGACCCCGGCGCCGTCACTGTCAAACGTACAACATACTTCCTTCGTATACCGTTTCAGCAAATTGGCATGGCCAGGTGTAAATGCCGTCCCCAATGACGCCACCGCATTGTCAAATCCTGCCTGGTGCAGCGCAATCACGTCCATATACCCCTCGCATAGCAGGATATAGTGTTTCCTCGAACTTCTGGCAAGATTCAGCCCATACAGATTGCGGCTCTTGTCAAAAATCATTGTTTCCGGCGAGTTAAGGTATTTCGGCTCTCCTTCTCCCATCACACGCCCGCCAAAGCCAATCACCCGGTGATTAACATCCATGATAGGAAACATGATACGGTTCCAAAACTTATCGCGCCCGCCGCGCTCATCAATCGTCACAAGGCCGGAATGTTTCAGCAGCTCATCCTCATACCCCTGTTGGCGGAGATATTTGTACAAATCGTCGCTATATTTGTTAGAATACCCCAGCCCAAACTTTTTCAGCGTCTCCAGGGATAGCCCCCGCATTTCGAAATAACGCAGCCCATTCTGCCCTTGCTCCATCCGCAGCTGGGCGTAAAAATATTTGGCGGCCGCCTTATTGACCTCCAGGATTCTTGCCCGCCGGTCTGCCTCCTGCCTGGCCCTGCCGGACATTTCCTGCTTGGGAAGCTCAATCCCCGCCCGCTGCGCCAGCGTCTGCAACGCTTCCTGGAAAGTATAATTCTCATACTGCATGAGGAACGTGATGGCATTGCCGCCTGCCCCGCACCCAAAACAATAGTACATCTGCTTGTTCCTGCTCACGGAAAACGACGGGGTCTTCTCATTATGAAAAGGACAGAGTCCAAAATGGGTACTGCCCTTTTTCTGCAGACGCACATAATCTGAAATCACATTCACAATATCGTTGGCAGAACGCACTTCCTCTATCAGCTCATCGGAATAATACGGCATCTACTGCCTCCTTTCCATATGTTCCTTAGTTCACCTGCCATGCCTTCGGCAGGAAATATTCCTCGAACTTGGCAATCGCATACTGGTCGGTCATGCCCGCAATATAATCGCAGACAACGCGCTCTTTCGTCTGCCCCTGCTCTATCATATTCAGATACCAGACCGGCATTTCATCGATATGATGTATGTAATACTGGAACAGCCGGCTCAGCAAGCCCTCCGCCCGTTCCTCCTCTCCCTTTGCCAGAGGATTGCAATACACTTTGTCAAACATGAACTTACGGAGGTTTTGCATTGCCGTCTCTACCTCCACGGACATACAGATATCATTCTGCCCTAAACTGTTAGTGATGATATTATGGATCAGGTTATCCAAGCGTTCCCGCGTAGTCATGCCCAGGACTTCCCGGTACTCGGCAGGAATATCGTCTTCCGCCAGCACGCGTGCGCGGATGGCATCATCTATGTCATGGTTGATATATGCAATTTTATCGGAGAAGCGGACAATCTTCCCTTCCAGGGTAGACGGCATCCTGCATGTCTGATGATTGAGAATCCCATCCCGCACCTCCCAGGTAAGGTTCAGCCCCTCCCCGTCTTTCTCAAGCTTCTCTACGATTCGGACACTCTGCTCATTATGGCGGAACCCGCCCTCACAAATCATATTCAGGATACGCTCTCCTGCATGTCCAAAAGGCGTGTGCCCCAAATCGTGCCCCAAAGCAATCGCCTCCGTCAGGTCTTCATTCAGGCGCAACGCTTTGGCAATCGTGCGCGCATTCTGGGAAACCTCCAGCGTGTGGGTAAGCCTGGTTCGGTAATGATCCCCCCGTGGCGTCAGGAACACCTGTGTCTTATGCTTCAGGCGGCGGAACGCTTTGCAGTGCAGGATGCGGTCACGGTCCCGCTGGAACACCGGCCGGATATCGCATTGCGGTTCTTCCCTGTCACGCCCTTCCGACCTCTCGCTCAGTGTCGCAAATGGGCTCAGATATGTCCGCTCTAACAGCTCTATATTCTCTCTAATGAGCAATCCAAATCACCTCTAAATGATATATTCCGCACAAATCTTACATTTCCTTTATTTTTTCTATAAAATCTACAGATTTTTACATGACGGTCAATATTTCCCCACGCGCTTGGAAATTGCCTTGGCCACATGGTAAGGCAGCGTCTCCATATGCTTCTTCACCTGCACCAGCTCCTCACGGATTGCTATCCCTTGCGGGCAATGCTGCTCACATTTCCCGCATTTCAGGCACTTTGCGGCATTGCTGGGATTCATCCGCAGTGTCGTACACATCATATACACTTTCATTCCCTGATACCAGCTGTCCGTATACCTAGTATTATACGCAGCAAAGCAGCCGGGAATGTCTACTCCAGCCGGACAGGGCATACAGTAACCGCATCCGGTGCAGGGTACTTTCATGCAGCGGTTAATTTCCGCCTTGACCTTGTCAATGACCTCCATGTCATGCTCCGTCATGCAGCCTTCTCGGGCTTCTCGGGCAATCCTGACATTCTCTTCTACCTGGGCTGCGTCATTCATGCCGGAAAGCACGACCGTCACCTCCGGCTGGCTCCACAGCCAGCGAAGGCCCCACTCTGCCGGGCTGCGTCTGGGTTCTTCCCTCTCCAGCAGCTTGGCCGCGTTCTTAGGAAGCCCCTGGACGAGCCGCCCTCCCCGCAAAGGTTCCATAATGATTACCGGAAGCCCCTTCTCATGGGCATACCTTAGGCCACGCCTGCCTGCCTGGGAATGTTCGTCCATATAATTATATTGGATCTGACAGAAATCCCAATCATAGGCATCCACGACTTTTATGAAATTCTCCGTGCCGCCATGAAAGGAAAAGCCAATGTTTTGGATCTGCCCGTTTGCTTTCTTCTCCTTAATCCATGCTTCTATCCCGAATTCCTGAAGCCGCCCCCAGGTTGCCGCATCATTGAGCATATGCATCAGGTAATATTCCACACGATCCGTCTGCAGCCGCTTCAGCTGCTCCGTAAAATAACGTTCCATGTCCCCCTTTTCCTTGATGTAATAATGGGGGAGCTTGGTGGCAATCTTTACCTTGTCCCGGTATCCCTTTGCCAGGAAACTTCCCAGGCAACTTTCGCTTCCCCCATAGGTGTATGCGGTATCAAAGTAATTCACGCCATGTTCTATGGCAATCCGCATCTGCTCTTCCGCCTTTGCTTGGTCGATGGCCGTGCCTTTCTTCGGGAAGCGCAGGCAGCCATAGCCCAAAATGGAGAGTTTATCCTGGTTGGCAGGATTCTTTCTGTATAACATTTCTTGTCCTCCTATCGCATTTCGCACTGTAAAGCCCTACCGGGAATTTCCTAAGTAAAGAACAAAGTGGGCAAGCCCACTTCAACTCCCCTATCCCCTCAATCTTGAGGAGGATTGCACAGTTTGCTGCGCCGAGCGCTGATTTGTCCTAAGAGGTACCAGGCTTGCCTGGGGGATTCCTTAGGACGGTCACGCAGTGACATTTTCCTCTTGCGCGAATGCGCATATTATTGTTCTCTTATAGGAAGATACTTTCACGCTTTCGCGTGACAAGGTCTTTCTTATAAGAGAACAAAGAAGCCGTTGCATTCCGCAACAGCTTCTTATTCTTCTCATGCAGGAGATGGGACTTGAACCCACACGATATTGCTACCACAGGCACCTGAAGCCTGCGCGTCTGCCAATTCCGCCACTCCTGCAGCTATGTCGTTTCACAGTCTCAGTGCTTTGAAGAACTGCTCTGTAAAACTCACAATAGCTATTATATAGAAGTTGGCGAGATTTGTCAACTACTTTTTAGAAGAAATTTTATTTTTTGCAATCTTTTAATAGTATTGAGGAGTGATGTAAAAACTTCCATACCAGCTATCATCACTCTTAATGGTCTTCCCGCCTACCTTCTTGGACGCCTGGACATAATAGTAATAATTTCTATACGTAGAAATCGCAGCGCCATTGCATTTCTTGATAATGCAGCTTGTTCCAGATGTGGTAGAAACCTTCTTATACCCTGAATCCGGGCTTGTGGAGACATATACGGTATAATCCTTTGCTCCTGTCATCTTTTTCCAGGATATCCTGACGCCGTCTGCAGCATAGCGTCCAACCATCGCTTTCTTTACGTTTGGCGGATATTTTGCAAACCAGCAGTCGTCTGAAGCCGGGCCAAATTTCTTCTTACCATTTACCTTGATGAACGCCTTGACCTTAATCTTCATGAACTGGGTATTGGTCAGCTTTTTATTTGCAATCCTGACAAGTTTTGGGTTGGAAGTTGTCGTCGTGCCTGTAAACAGCTTCTTGCCATTGTTGCCATATACGGTATATTCATACCCATCAGCCGCCTTGCTTGCAGGCCAGGAAAAATATCCCTGCTTTGCATCAGAGCTGCTCGTCGCATCTCCCAAATTCCTGCTGCTGCCTCCCATAAGGAACTTCACCTTGCCGACCTTCTTCGGCATCGTGGACATATACGCTGCTGCGTAATTCCTGCTGTCGGATGTTGCCTCATAACCGCTTTCGCTCTTCCTAACGGCAAATATGTCAATCTCATACTTAGTGTCTGCCGCCAAGCCGCTCAGGTTATAGGAGGATACATTCTTAATCTTTACCGGCTTACCAGGCGACGTGGCGCCTTTCTTATAACGGTACATCCAATAAGAGTTCGCTCCATTCGCTTTCTTCCATGACAATGAAATCTTCTTCGCTTCTGCCTTCGTCTGTTTCAGCTTTGTAACCTTACTCATCGGCGCAGTAACTACTTCGAAGGGGGCAGATGCTGTCTCTTCAAGATCCTGCCATTCATTATTCACGCTGGTGGCAGCCACAACCCTTACATAATAGGATTTTCCGGCAGCAAGATCTCCAATCTCTACTTCATTCCCCTGCTGATAGCCATAAGCATATGTATCCCCTTCAAAATTTTTGTTCTCACAGATATCTACCCGATAACCTGCATGGGCGACATCCTCGATATCAGTCCATTCCACCAACACACGGTTATAACCATGCGCAGTCTGCTCCAAGCCGCCAACTTGGCCTTCTGCTGCCTCTGCCTGAATCCCTATCCCAAGAAACAGGGCGCATACAAAAACCATCAAACTTACTTTTGCTACCTTATAAAAGTTCTTCATACGTTTTCTCCCTTTCTTTATTATTATAAATTTTATAGAATACCTAAAGTTTACCACCACAAATTTCCTTTGTCAATAAATTGCACCGTTCTCTTTCAAATAATTTGTATCCGTCATTGTTTCTTGAAATGACAGTTATGGCAGCGTAACCACCTCCGTAGCTATTTTCTGCCGGAATCTCGCGTCATGCTCCACAAAAAGCATGGTTGGCCGGCATTCCATGAGCAGCCGCTCTATCTGTATCCTGGAAAACACGTCAATATAATTCAGCGGCTCATCCCAGATGTACAGATGTGCCGGCGTAAGCAGGCTTGCGGCAAGCAGCGCTTTCTTTTTCTGCCCTTCGGAATAATCCTCCATATCCTTCACAAACTGCACACGTTCCATGTCCAGCTGCCTGAGAATCGCGCAAAACAAGCTCTCCTCCAGCATATGCTCCGCACAGAATTCAGAAATTCTGCCTTTTAGGGCAGAAGTGTCTTGATTGACATAAGAAACCACCAGTCCCGATGACGCTCTGCACGTCCCGGTTTCTGCGACTGGCAGGCGGCTGTCGGCATACCCTGATTTCTGTAAAATCATATTAATGAGCGTAGATTTCCCACACCCGTTCCCTCCATGCAAGGCAATCCGCTGCCCCCGGCTGACAGTGAATGACAAATCTGTAAAAAGCGGCGCTGCATCCTCGTAGCCAAGAGAATATTCCTGAACCTCCACCAGCCTCTCTTTATGATACGGAAGAGGCGTCATTTTCAGTTCTGCCGGCTGCTCGACATCTGCCAGCAGCCCTTGCTTTTCCTCTATCTCCCGGCCTATGCGCTCCTTCATCTGCCTGACCTTGCTCTGCATCTTCTTCGTCTTCGCGCCAATGTACGCCCGCGTGGGACGGTCATGCTCTTTTACCGGATCGTAACCGATCTTCGTGCTTTCATTCTTGTCAGCCCACATAGACGAGCGCGCCGCCGCTTTCTTTAACTTGGCGATTTCCTTTCTGTGCCTGTCATTTTCTGCTGCTGCAAACTGCTCCTTGCGCTGCCGGTTCTCCCACCAGCTTGAAAAATTCCCTTTCTGCACCTCTATGCTTTTCCGGTTCAGCACAAGCACATGGTCGATGCAGCTATCCAGCAAATCCCTGTCATGAGACACAAGGATAAACCCTTGCTTCGAAGACAAATATTCCTTCACGTCCTCCCTGGCTTTTTCATCCAGGTGGTTTGTCGGCTCATCAATCAGCAGAAAATCATTTTCCCCGGAAAACAGGACGGCAAGCAGGGCTTTTGTGCGCTCTCCGGGACTTAACGTTCCGAAGGGCCTATATAGGATTTCCGCACTCTCGCACAGCCGATCCAGCTCTCGGATGACACGCCATGATTCGCATTGTGGTTTTAACTCTTCCGCAAACTCAGCCAAGGCACACTGCATCTGCCCTTGGGAAATATAATATGGGAAATAATCAAATACTACCGAAGCAGTGATGCTCCCACTGTATGCGTAGTTTCCCAGCAGCAAATTGAGGAACGTGGTCTTGCCCTTCCCATTCCTCCCGAGAAACCCCAGCTTCCAATCCGTATCCACGGAAAATGATACCTGTTCAAAGACGTTGTCAAAACTCCCTTCATAAGAGAACGTCAGGTTATTTACGTTAATCTGCGACATATCCATCCCTCCTAACTCGAACGTGCATTTCCATAAAAATGGAACTGCCGGTTGCCAGACAGTTCCGTTACGCACTATAACCTCAGGGGGAATACCGCAAACCACCCAGCCGCAAATATTGCGGCACACAAAAAGAGAGGTTATGAGAACATAATCCACTTCTGGCAACATGATAAACGGCATAGGTATAATCCCTGATACCACCGAAACCTTCATGCAATCAAAAGCTGATTATATTCTCATCTTTTTCACCTCTCTTCCCAAAGATAGGGTTATTCTACCATAAGGCCTCCCTGCCTGTCAACTATTAATGCTTTACACCTACACCATCAAGAAGATGACCGTGACATGCATCCGCCCACCTTTGATTTCTGCAAAGATATCACCCTGCATCTTGTGCATGAGCTGGCGGCAGATATAAAGCCCAAGCCCGCTGCCGTTTTCATTCTCCGCATTCGTCCCCCGGATGAAACTCTCAAAAATATGCGGAAGTTCGGCCTGCGGCAGCGTGCAGCCTGTGTTTTCCACCGTGACCAGGCTGCAGCCCTCTTCCTCAGAAAACGAAAGCGCAATATTTTGCCCATCCCCATACTTGACCGCATTCTCAATGATGTTCTGCAGGACTTCCACGCTCCGGTCAAGGTCGCCCTTCACTATGCAGTCTGAATACTCTCCCACGGAAAACCCTATCTTCATCAGCTGCAGTTTCTCCCTGTAGTAGCCACAAACCTCACGCACAAGCTCCGACAGATAGAATTCCCCCTGCTCTGCCTGCAGATTCAGGAAGTCCTGGCTCGACGCTTCTATAATCTGCCCCAGGTATTTCTCAATTTCGTCTGCTTTCGCGCCTATACTGGCGGCAATCTCCAGCTGCTTCTCACCCTCGCGGTAAAGACCCTTGGAGAGCGCTTTCGCATATAGCTTGATTGCCGACAGCGGCGTCTTAATGTCATGGGAAAGGGAAATCACAAGCGTTTTCTTCTCCCGCTGCAGCGCAAGTTCACTCTGCCTGTGCTGCTCTAAATTCTCCCGCAGCACATTCATCCCCCAGACAAATCTGCCAAAGAAACGGTATTTACTTTCCTTGACCGGCACGGTCAGGTTCCCCCGGGAAAGCTCATAAGGCATCCCGCTCAGTATCTCGAACGGCTTTAATATCCCATTCCGCACAAAGAACATGGCGCACAAAAGCAGCAAAACCATCGCTGCCAAGAACAGGTTTACGCCAGCGGCCAGCCGCTGACGCTCCTCTTTTGCCTGATAAATATAATCGAAACGGTAGGTTTTACCTCCGACCACCCGGATTTGGTAATCCGCGTCCGTGTCCTCATAAAACGCAGCATCCGGAAACTGCCCTTCACACAAAACGACGTCCGTCACATACAAGCAGTCCGACAGGCTGATATGCGCTAACCCGTCTGCCTCGATTGCACGGGCAAGCCTGCCGATTTCCACACGGTACGGGCTGCCGTTGTGTGTCTCCTGCCCCCACAGAAAGAGATTTGCAGCTGCAAGGATGGCAAGGGCTGATACGATGACTGCCCAAAAAAATTTACGGAAACTTTTCATATGAACTTATACCCCACTCCCCAGACAGTCTGAATCTTCTGCGGCTTCTTGGGGTTGTCTTCTATTTTCTGCCGCAGCCATTTGATATGCACGGTCAGCGTCTGCGGCTCAGAAAAGCTGTCGCTGCCCCAGACCTGGCCGAAGAGGAATTCTTTGCTCAACGCTTTGCCCTTATTCTCAACCAGCAGCAAGAGCAAATCGAATTCCTTTGCCGTCATCTCCAGCAGCGTGCCGTCCTTTTTGACCGTCCTGCCTTCCTTATTCAAGGTCAGGTTCCCCTCCGTAATTTCATCCAACGAGTAGCGTCTCTTGAAAATCCCCTTGATTTTGGCCAGCAGGATATCTATGTCATAAGGCTTCTCAATATAATCGTCCGCTCCCAGGAGAAGCCCGTTTAACTTATCGTCCTTGGCAGTTTTCGCGCTCACGATAAGGATTGGCGTATTGCCCTGTTCGCGCACTTTGGCGCAGAGAGAAAATCCATCCATCCCCGGCAGCATGATGTCAAGCACGAGAAGCCTTGCGCCATACTTTTCATATAACGCCAATGCCTTTTCCCCGGTTCCCGCCACCGACACCACATAATTTTCCGCGCGCAGGAAATCGCAGAGCAGGTCCGCCAGTTCCTCATTATCTTCTACAACTAAAATATCCGTCATTACCATACACCTCCGCATTTCCTGCTTCCGCCTGCAAATCCTCCAACGCCCGAGTTCTCCTGCCTGCGCCTACCATCCTTTCTCCATCAGCCAGTTATTTAACGCCCGCTCACGCTCGCGCAGCTGCGCCGGAGCGGTATATCTGTCCAGATTATACTCTCCCTGGATGTTGCCGTCAACAATGTAGAGTACTCTCGTGCATTTAGCGGCAACTTTCACGTCGTGGGTCACAAGCATGATTGCCGTGCCTTCCCTGTTTATTTTCACAAGCTCTTCCATGACCTCGTCGGAAGAGCTGCGGTTCAACGCCCCGGTCGGCTCATCGGCAAATATCATCTTCGGTTTGTTTATCATGCTCCTGCAGATGCAGGCACGCTGGAGCTGCCCGCCGGAAACTTCATTGATGTCGTTCTCGGCAATCTCAATTATGCCAAGCTTGCGCATGAGATCTTGCCCGCGCTGCATGGTCGCTCTGCGGCTTTCCTTGATTTTTCCTGACTGGCAGGCCGGCAGTATGATGTTGTCAAGCACGGTCAGGTTCTTCATCATATACATTTGCTGGAAGACAAATCCCATCTCATCCAGCCGGAGATTTGCAAGTTCACGCGGACGTAAGCCGGCAATATTCTTTCCGCCGAACTCTACCTCCCCTGCCGTAACCGCATCCATCCCGGAAACGGCGTACAAAAGCGTGGATTTCCCGGATCCAGAAGGGCCCATGACCGCCGCCATCTCCCCTTCCCCAATACTGAAATTCACATTTTTCAGCACATTATTCTGACGCTTGTTTACGATATATGTTTTACAAAGATTTTTTACCTCTAAAATTTGAGCCATAAGTCATTCACCCTTCCTATTCTATGTTCGATGTTTCCGCCGCGGATATCCTGCGCACCGGCGTTGCGCCTGCGATGGCTACAAGCTCGGTCGCCAAAAACACGGCTAATGGATAGATTACATATACCTCCAGCGGTATCACGTCAAATTCTATGCTGCAGGCGCCCATTATACGGAAAATCGGCTCTACCGTAAGCTTTGACAAAGGCGTGGAGATCAAAGTTCCGATGACAATCGAAATCAGCAGCACAATGCCGATCCGCATGGACTGCCATGCAACCAGCGAGGAATTCCGGAAGCCTAAGGCTTTGAGCATGGCAATTTCCCCCTTTTCCCTGGCGATAAAGCTTCTGACCATCAGCACGGCAACCAAGGCATTGATGCAAATGATGATTGAAAGAATCAGGCTCTTTACACTTTCAAGCTGCCCTGCCACGTCTCCTATCATATAGCTGACGTATTCGCCAGCCTCATAAACGTCCTTTTTTCCTTCATAAACGCCCTTTAGCAACGTCTTCGTTTCCTGCAGCCCCCTGCTGTCAGAATTGTCATGGAAGCGAATCTGCACGCCAAAGCTTCCGGCCGCCAGATTGTAGTCAATGTCATCCCCTTCATAAAAACGCACGCCCTCTCCCAGATTATTCATGCTCTGGTTGATTGCCGTCACGGTATATGTCCTCTTTTCCACGCCCATGTCTATTTCCACCCGGTCTCCGATTCCGGCGCCTATCTTATCTGCAACAACGTAAGTAATTGCCACTTCGCCGTCATTTTCCGGGGGCGTCCCTTCCAGGTAGACATACTCGTCTGCACGCACGCCTCCTACACCCTGAAACGCAAGGGAAGACATCTTCTTATCACCGCATGAAATATTGAAACGGAACATGATTTCCTGGAACACATCCGCCGGAATTCTATGTTTCCGAAGGGTCTCCCTGACTTCTTGCAGTTTTTCATTCACCATTTCCTCATTCTTCCCATTCGCAGTCAAAAGAAGTTCCTCCGAAATCACCAGGTCACATTCCGCCATACTGAATAAAGAAATCAGCTTATCAGACTGTAGGGTATTGATAGTATTGACCGGGATAATTATCAGCAGCAGCCCCAGTGTGAAAATCAATATCATCGAAACATACCGTTTCATTCCGCTCAAAATATCGTTCACCGCCAGGAACGCCGCCGGGGCGGCATGGGACTTGCCCAGGCGCAACAGCCCTTTACGCGTATAACGCTCGCCCATCTCACCGTTTCTGATGACGGCAATCGGGGAAAATTTCTTTATCTTCCTCGTGCAGAAATAACAAAACAGCACCACCACCGCCGCTGTAGCCAAGGCGCAGGCCAGATTGAGGAACAGTTTGCCTTGCCTGGGGAGGATGATATTCTGGGAAATGCTCCCCAGCAAAAGATTCCCAAACGGAACGCTAAACACAAACCCACACAATGCGCCCACAACGGCAATCACAAAATATTTGAGGATGTAAAGCCCACGGATCTTGCTGTTCGGAATGCCAATCGCTTTCATGACGCCTATCTCCCGGAACTCCTCACTGACCGTGAAATTAATGGTGAACTGCAGGATTACCAGGGAAATCAGGATCAGGCAGACGCTCACCACCAGCACGACAGCCGCAATCAGCGTGTCCATAATATACATCATTCTGATGGTCGTGCGTTCAGCATTCATGTTCGTTTTCAGGTTCAGTTCCGAAAATTTGTCCATGAACGCGCTGTCATCCGTGTAAGCCATCTTGGAATAGAACTTTGTGCAAGTATCGCTCTCAAAAAAATGGCAGTCATTTTCGCTGACCAAAAACCGCGTCATGCCTATCATCGGAGAGCCAAACAACGCGTCTTTGGTATAGCCTTTTAATGTAAATTCCTTCTCCTTCCCTTCGGAAGTAATGACGATTTTGCAGCCTTCATAAAAATTATTTTTTGCTGAGCGGAACACTTCCGCTGAGACATAAAGCTCGCCGTCCGGCACTTGGGTAATCTCTTGTTCGTTTTCATCAAAAATTTTCGCCCCCCCGATTGCCGACAGGACAATGGAAGTAGAATGCTCAAATTGTTCTCCTTCTATTTTGACATCCCGTGGATCAACCTGGATAAGCTTGGCTGTGCGGACTTCATAGCCGTTCTCATGGGCAAACTCAGAAAGCCGTTCCGATTCTTCCTGGTATGGCGTGACAAACCAGTAATCCGGTACATCCGCCATCTCAAAATATCCGTCAAGCGCAGTCACAACCGTTATCAGGTTATTCACGCTGCTGGCCGTGAACATCACCCCAAGAATGACAAAAACCAACAGGATGAGGTTCATCGTTTTTTTTCGTTTCAAGTCTTTTTTCAGTATCCTGACGTACATCACATCGCCCCTTTCTTCTTGTGGCTCTATGATACCGCGGCAATTCTTAAATAATCCTTAAATCAAGTCAACTTTCCATGGAAACATGGTTTTTTCTCATTGCCCGCAGAAATAAAGAACGCTGCCGTAAACACAAAAAGCCCGGCATCCGCCGGGACTCTGTGATTTCATTCGCATAGTTCGCTTTCCTCTGCTGCACCTATTCTTATTTTCTCCTGTCCAAGGCATAGCACAGGAACAAAATTACCGTGCCAAGCCCGACCGTTATCCCAAAAGCCTGTAACGCATCAGCCACCTGTACTTGTATGTCTGCCATCACCAGGGAAAGCAGCGCCATCAGGAACAATCCGGCAGCAAAGCCTACGCCCGCGGCCAGGTAAAACCTCTTAGATATCTCCAAGCACTGCAAACGCCCCTCATAGCCGCAGAGACGCCACGCAAAAAAGAGCTGCCTGCGAAAACGGAGCCATATGAAGGTGACGAGGACTGTGCTTAAGGAAAAGCTGGTCAGTATCATGGCATACATTGTATCCATAATAGCATCCCTCGACAATAATTGCTCAATGAGGGAACTGTCCTCCCCTTCCTCCAGAAAAATCATCACGCTCGCCGGATGGGCAAAAAGACTGTCAATCTTCTTCCCGGCGTCCACCAGCGCTGATTCCCTGCCTGCATCCAGCACATAGCTTGTATTGATTCCCGCCATGCGGATTGCAGACTTAAAATCCAGCATCACCATATAATCAAGCCTGCTCTCTTCTTTGGTTCCCATGACGCCGATTACCTCAAAGTCCGTCCCCTGATACGTATAATATTTCTTCCCCTCCCGCTCCTGCACCTCCTGCCGGAACTTCTTCCCGATGACGGCCTTTGGCGTGTCAGTCCAAGAGGAAGCAAAGTCAAAATAACTCCCTTCCACCATCGGCGGAGCCTGCGCCCTGCCGGATACGCAGATGCCGCGCATTACGATTGCAGAATCGTCGATGGGTACATAAATGGCAAAATCATCACACTGTCTGCTGAGCGAAGGCATTACCTCTTCCCACTGGTTTTCCTGTCCTGCGTCAGCAACGTAAAAATTCCGCTCATGCCCGGAATACATCATATTCTGGCTCAGATTATTCGTCCGCTCTGCGCGTGCCGCTGAAACAATCAAAAGCAGGCATAACGACACAGCCGTGAAGCTTAAAAATAATAGGAACGTGCCTTTGGGAACTTTCTTTCCCGCTATCTTCATCCTGTCACCCCTCGTTCTCTGCAATCATGCCGTCTCTTACATAAACAATCCGCCCGCAATGCTGTGCCACCTTTGCATCATGCGTAACGATGATGACAGTCTTGCCATTTTCATTTAACTTGCGGAATATTTCCTGCACCGCTTCCCCGGTGGCTTCGTCCAATGCACCGGTTGGCTCGTCGGCAAGAATCAGCCGCGGCTGCTTGACAATCGCCCGCGCGATTGCTGCCCTTTGCTGCTGCCCGCCCGACAGTTCACTGGGATAAGCCTTTGCTTTCTCCTCTATTTCCAGCTCTCTTAATGCTGCCATTACCAGTTCCTTTATCTTCTTCCTGGAATACCCCTGATATTTAAGCGGAAGCGCAACATTCTGGAATACATTCAGATCGTCCGCCAAGGCAAAATACTGCACCACGAACCCTACTTCGTTCCGGCGGAACTTTGTCAGCTCTTTCTGGCTCCCGAAATTAACCGCCTGATTATCATACAAATATTCCCCGCTGTCCATGGACATCATGCCTCCCAGGATATTCAGGAGGGTTGACTTGCCAGAGCCGCTCTTTCCCATGATGGCAACCAGTTCCCCTTCCTCAATGGAAAGGCTGACTCCCTTTAATGCCTCGACGCGGGCTTCCTTCTTGCCAAATGATTTATATACATTTCTTATCTCGACCATATGCTTCCTCCACGCTTCCCACAAAAGGCTTATGGATCGGTTCCTACTTTATCCGTGTGCATACCAGGCAAGGGGAACACCGAACTGTCTTCCTCTGTCACTTCTGCTTCTTTCCCATTCCGATACTTTATCCTACGTATCTCCTCGTCCGTATCCCCCTGATAGAATACGGCATAGCAGACATAATCTGACTCTCGCTCCCCTTGATAGTAGCTGTTCTTATCAAACAGGCCATTTCTCGTAAGCTCATAGTAATCCATGACTTCCAGCATCTGCCCTTCCGTCATGCTTTTCCCCGCGTCGACAGACAGATACACCGTCGTTTCTGTCAGTTCTTCCCCGACCATATTTGCACCTTCAGAGATATACCTCACTTGCCATAGTCCATCCTGGTATGTCTTCATCGCCGCATGGCTTTCCACAATTTCGCTATAACTCTTTTTCCCGCACCCGCTGGCAAGACAGGCCCACAAAACGGCTACAATCACCACACACCTCTGAAATTTTCTCATTTTCCATCCCTCCTAATACACAGACCCATTTATCATTGATGTCTAGTCTTTCTGCCTAATCAAATGCTCCGTGTCCACGCCACGCATCAGATATGCCAAAAAAGCCGCGCCTACAAGAAACGCCAGCCCCATCAAGACGTACACGGCCTGCATAATCGGCCCTGCCCGGAAATACTGCCCCACAGACAGCTCGCCGCTGGTAAGTATATATTTCCCTAACAAAACGGCAGGAAACAGTATCACTGCTATCTCCAACAAGCAGGGCACAAGAATCATGCTCAAAGAACATCCGTTCATTAGGTAAATCCCATACACCTTACTGTTGGACTGGATTTTATCATAAAAAGTCACGAACAATCCATAGAAAGAAAAGCACAGCAGGACGACCGTCAGCACCAGCAAAACCCTAACGCTGGAGGCAGATTCTTTGCGGAAAAGATCCACGCCCATAGACGTGCCGACTATCTGAACCGGCGGATACCCGAACTGTTTCCCCAGCTGCCGGTACGTCTCCACCAACTCACGGATATGAACCCCATCCGTCCGAACATACGCGTTTTGCAAGCCCACGTAACTGGCTATTGCATAATTATGAATCTCGTCCAAGCTCTGCGGCTTTTCCAAAAGCTTTCCTCCATAAGGAAATACAATCTTGTCGTTCAGTGTCACGCTTTCCCCATAAGTCATATTTCCATCCGGCGGCAGGCTGGAATCCTTCTCCAATATACCTATCACTTTACAGTGGTAAAATTCGCACCAGTAATTAACGTCTATCGGCGTCCCGATTTCGATAATTTCCTTATAGTCACTCCCGAGCAAAATAGGAATCGGATCTTTTGCACGCTCAATGACCAAGTTCTCCTCTGTAAAGCCCTCCCCTTCCTGCACCCTCAGATTAAAATAACGGTATGCGCCTAAATCAACCTCCGCACCTTTCATCTCTCGTTTCAGACAGTAATCTCCATCCCCAAAATCAACGGTTGCCGTTTCCGTATCGGCTGAGAATGGAAGGAAATCTTTCCCGCCAAAGAGCCTTTTCACGTCTTCTTCCCTTAACGCGAGGGAACCTTGCGTATCTACGGAAAAAATTGGGGCTTCCTCCACGGACTGAACCGCTTCGTAAAGACTTATCATATCGCAGCAGCCGCTAACCGTCATGAGACGGTTGTTCACTTCCTGGTTGCTCTCCGTTATCATATCTAACGCAAACCATTCCCCATCATCCATCTTCTGAGTTAGAGTCTGGTACTTCTCCCCTAAATCGAAATAATAAGAACACATGACCACCGCCATTACCAGGCTTATGGAAAACATCAGCATCAGCAAAATATTCTTAAACAGGCTCTTCTGGAAACTTCTGAGAAATTCCTCAGCCATGAACCTTACCTTCCACATAAGCGCCTCCCTTCCCTGGATTAGCTGGCTTATCTGCTATCAAGCCCGGCGGCTTGTACGCCGCCGGACAACCCAAATCATGATAGACTCAATTCTGTGTCCATTCGCCATAAATAGTTTGGCTAACCCCATATTGATGTTTCGCATCAACCCTACTTGGAACCTTATCAGAATCAACGGTTGCTGTTGGAGCCTGTGTTCGATACTTCCATACAGTACCTACCATACACGCGCCTGCAGTAGCATTCATGTGATTTCCTTTTTCATCATAGACAGATACCACCGTATGGCTATAATAAGCGCCATTACGTCCCTCTCTGGAACCTGAATATGCAAACTTGTACGCTGCTTGTACTGTCGGCGCCACAGCACTTACTGCCATCGCTATCAACACAGCCGTTGCCAGAATCTTTTTACATTTCATCATACGTTTCATCATATTCCAAACACCCCTTTCTCTTATCCCAGACATTCCTGTCCTATATTTCAGTTACGCTATACACTGGTTACACTCATCCTTCTCAGCCATTGGCAAATCTGCTGCATTTATTTGCCCCCTGCCCCCCCTCTCCTCATCTTTGCTTATCGTCAACATAAATTCCTTATATCAGTCAGCAATCTTGCTGTCCTTGATACCAATTTTTATTGTGTAAAATATAATTATTATTCAGAATACTTTATTATAAAAGTATAAAGAAATTGACGCATTCTGTCAATAAAAACAAACAATCTTATTTTTTTATTTGTTTATGAACCATCAATCTATCTATGTTTCTACAAATCATTTGTCAAAAATTACATATGCAGGCTCTTAACACAGTAAAACCACAGCCTAAGATTTTTTGAGCAAAACTGGCCATTACTATGTCTGACAGAAGACGATATAGCTTTGGAATTGATGGATAGCAGATAAGGATGACAAGTATATTTAAAAAGATTTCTGCACATGCTATAATTCAATCAGCATACCAGGTAAAAAGAAATGAAATGTCCACATTGACGAAGAAACGATCTTTGCTTTTTATAGTGTGAAATATATGCAGTATTTTGCAAAGATTTCCCAATAACAAATAACTCAAACTGAAAACATATCATAAAGATAAAAGGACAAATACTTATGAAAAGACGCTCGGTTAAACATATTGAAAAGTGTAACCAATTACCCCAATAACAAAAAATGAGGAAACCTAGATAAAATCAAGGTTTCCCACACTTTTAACCAATGCGGAAGATGGGACTTGAAGTATTATCACTCTCAAAAAAACTGATAGAAAGGGGCTTTCTGGCACGTCATCCAAAAAGTGTAACCAAAGTGTAACTAAAAGTTTCCACTTCCGCACTCTGAATAACTAACCATATTCCCTATTGCTTCTTCTACCACAACACTCAGGCTTTTTCCATGCTTCATTGCATACAAAGCAGCTCTCCTGTGAAGTTCTGGGCTGATTCTGACATTAACAATTCCCTGATATGGCTGTTCCGGCTCCACATCCCTTTCCTTACAGTCCTCTAAGTATTCATCAATTACATTCTTAAAATCCTGCTCTAATTCCTGTACAGAACCACCTTCATATGATAACAAAGATTTTATTCCTATGACTTTTCCAAAAAGGCAGTGGTCTTCTTCTGAATATACCACATTTCCCTGATACCCTCTATATGATAACAAATTGTTCATAGCAAACCATCCTTTCCCAATTTTTCTATCACCTGTTCCAACACATAGCGTTTTAATATTCCACTTGGATGAGGTTTATGGAAATTTATTACTTCACTGCTTCCCTCTTTTATAAATTTCACCCCTGATCCTGCTCCGCCTGATTTTAGTTTATATCCAAAATATGACAGCAGAGACTCCATTTCATCAAAAGTAAAGTCTTTTGGTTTCTTCAACAGCCTGTCTAGCAATTTATCCTTTTTGCTCATTTTCCACTCTCCTTTACATATATTATACAGTCATTCCAGAACAATGCAACCATTTTTCATTGCATGGGTAATTTTTATAATTTCCTATTCATTTTGACATTTCCACTAATCTATCACATACAAAATGCTTCATATTAAAATTAGAAAGTGAGGTGTCCATATGTTAGAGAAAATAAAAAATTTGAAATCAAAAAATATGCACTGTGAAAGGATAGCCAAACAGCTAATTCAAATAAAAGAAAAAATTATAGTTGTTAATGCTCTGGAAAATGGAGAAATAAGAGTATATGAACTCATTGGAGGTTCACTGAATATTCAGCAGTTAACGACAGGATTTGACGTACCTGATAATGTTTCACTGGTTTCAAAAATCATAGTAAATGAATTGTGGAAGGAAAAAGGGCTATTTATACACAAAATTTTATGTAAAAAATAGCCCAGTTGGGAAGGAAGTGGCTCCAGAGGGCAGACTTTGCCTGCAAAATGCAAATATGCAAAGCCTGCCTGATGTTCATTTTAATAGTCCATATGGGGTGAGGTATTCGTATCCGTCAGCCCTGTCCTTTCATCCATTTCTTTTGAAATGGATGAACACACTTTCTGCAAGCATAAACAGTCAATTTCTACTTGCGCAAGGTTTCCCTTTGTCTGTGTGTTGCCCCTGCACTCATTACCATTATGCAGCACTGCATTCCCCCGCGGGATAGTTTTAACCAGTGTACTGATTAAGAAAAGTAATCAGGTTAGGCTTGTTGAGGTCTTTCTTCCGCTTTCAACCCCTGACGTCATCCGCATACACAGGGTGCAGGTATGCAGAACCGGGCACATTTTCTGAATGGGCTGTGCCATACCACCACATTTATACTGTACGTCAACAGATAGAAGTTATAAAAGTATAGTAAGTACCTTTATAATTCCCTCCCAGTTTTGCAGTGGGCGGCAGCCAAAATTATTGTTTCCACAACCCTATTGGCTGGGCAAGACTTGAATCTTTCAATTCTAATATGAATTTTTTCTTATAATGAAGAACAGACTTTCAGAAAGCATTTGAATACCTTTCTCAATTTTTTGTTCATTTTACCCAAAATTTTTTCCATTTTTCTAATTTAATTTATATCTTTTTACTATAAAAAGTAGCTAATTTTTGCAAAAATTTTGAATTTTCAAAACATGATAGGGTTTTCCTTGCAAAAAAACAGAAAGGAGAACAATATTATGAAGAATAAACATAGAGAAACTAAAAGAACAGCAAATGTAAACGTTACCTCTGAAATTGCAGGATTGCTATTTAATCTGCAATGCGGTAAAATCTCAATAGATGATGTGTCAGAAGATATACAGGAAATGGCAAGAAAATTTGACATATTAAGGAAACATGAATCATATTGCAGGATTTGGCAAGCTACGGATGGAAGATGGAAAACAAAACTTCCTGATGAAAATGCAAAGAACAAGTGCAGGCTCATTGCCAAAACAAGCAAAGAGGACCTTGCTACGAAAATAAAACTCGTAGCCAGGAACTGAACCTTGACAACAAATGT
>CAJUFQ010000024.1 GCA_910585625.1 uncultured Lachnospiraceae bacterium | reverse complement strand
GCCTGTGCTGCCGCTAACCGCGCGATTGGAACACGGAACGGAGAGCAGGATACATAATCCAGCCCAATCTTATGGCAGAATTCTACAGAAGAAGGATCTCCGCCATGCTCGCCACAGATACCTACATGAAGCTTCTGATTTACCGGCTTGCCTAACTTGATGGCTGTCTCCATCAGCTTGCCAACACCTGTCTGGTCAAGCTTCGCAAATGGATCGTTCTCAAAAATCTTGGCGTCATAATATGCATTTAAGAACTTACCAGCATCGTCACGGGAGAAACCGAACGTCATCTGTGTCAGGTCGTTCGTGCCGAAGCAGAAGAAATCGGCTTCCTTGGCAATCTCATCTGCCGTCAGGGCAGCCCTTGGAATCTCAATCATCGTGCCTACTTCATACTCTAAATCAGTGCCTGCTGCTGCAATCTCTGCATCAGCGGTCTCTACGACTACTTTCTTTACAAATTTCAGTTCTTTGATATCGCCAATTAACGGAATCATAATCTCCGGCTTGAGCGCCCAGTCAGCATGCGCTTTCTTGACATTGATAGCCGCACGGATAACTGCGCTTGTCTGCATCTTGGCAATCTCAGGATAAGTAACTGCCAGACGGCATCCACGGTGGCCCATCATCGGGTTGAACTCATGCAGCGAATCGATCAAAGCCTTGATGTCCTCCACAGATTTGCCCTGAGCATCTGCCAATTTCTTGATGTCTGCTTCTTCAGTCGGCACAAACTCATGCAAAGGCGGATCCAGGAAACGGATGGTAACCGGGTTGCCTTCCAAGGCTTCGTATAATTTTTCAAAATCACTCTGCTGGTAAGGAAGAATCTTGTCAAGCGCTTCTTCCCTCTCCTCAACTGTATCAGCACAAATCATTTCACGGAATGCAGCAATCCTGTCTTCCTCGAAGAACATATGCTCTGTACGGCAGAGACCGATACCCTCTGCGCCCAACTCACGCGCTTTCTTAGCATCTGCAGGCGTATCTGCATTGGTACGGACTTTTAATGTCCTGAATTTATCAGCCCATCCCATAATCCTTCCGAATTCGCCCGCGATAGTTGCATCGACGGTCGGAATCAATCCATCGTATATATTGCCTGTTGTACCGTCAATGGAAATTGGGTCTCCCTCATGGTACTCTTTTCCAGCCAGCGTAAATTTCTTATTGGCCTCATCCATGTTGATGTCCCCGCATCCGGATACACAACAAGCTCCCATGCCACGGGCAACAACCGCTGCATGGCTCGTCATTCCGCCACGGACAGTCAAAATTCCCTGCGCAGCCTTCATGCCAGTGATATCTTCCGGCGAAGTCTCAAGTCGTACCAATACGACTTTCTCTCCCCTTTCTGCCCATGCCACAGCATCGTCCGCCGTAAACACAATCTTACCACAGGCAGCTCCAGGAGAAGCCCCAAGGCCTTTCCCTGCCGGAGTAGCAGCTTTCAATGCTGCTGCGTCAAACTGCGGGTGCAGCAAAGTATCGAGGTTGCGAGGCTCAATCATGGCAACTGCCTCTTCCTCGCTCCTCATACCTTCATCTACCAAATCACAGGCTATCTTGAGCGCTGCCTGTGCTGTCCTCTTGCCGTTACGTGTCTGCAGCATATAAAGCTTTTCATGCTCTACCGTAAACTCCATATCCTGCATATCCCTATAATGGTTCTCAAGCGTCTCGCAGACCTCTTTGAACTGCTTGAATGCCTCCGGGAACTTCTCTTCCATCTGGGCAATCGGCATCGGGGTACGAACGCCTGCAACTACGTCCTCACCCTGTGCGTTTGTCAGGAACTCACCCATCAGCTTACGTTCTCCGGTAGCCGGGTCACGCGTGAAAGCAACGCCTGTACCGCAGTCATCGCCCATATTGCCAAACGCCATGCTCTGTACGTTTACTGCCGTACCCCAGGAATATGGGATATCGTTGTCGCGGCGGTATACATTTGCACGAGGGTTGTCCCAGGAACGGAAAACAGCTTTGACTGCTCCCATCAGCTGCTCCTTCGGGTCATCTGGGAAGTCCTCGCCAATCTTCTCTTTATATTCAGCCTTGAATTGGGATGCCAGCTCTTTCAGGTCGTCAGCCGTAAGATCCACGTCCTGGGTCACGCCCCTGTCAGCTTTCATCTTATCAATCAGCTCTTCAAAATATTTCTTGCCTACTTCCATTACTACATCGGAGTACATCTGGATAAATCTCCTATAGCAGTCCCACGCCCAGCGTGGATTTCCGGATTTCTCAGCAATTACGTTCACCACTGTCTCGTTGAGACCCAAATTCAAGATGGTGTCCATCATGCCAGGCATGGAAGCTCTTGCGCCGGAACGGACAGATACCAAAAGCGGATTCTCATGATCCCCGAACTTCTTACCTGTGATTTCTTCCATTTTGCCAATGTACTCATTAATCTGTCCCTGGATTTCCTCATTAATCTGACGGCCATCCTCATAGTACTGAGTACAAGCCTCTGTCGTGATTGTGAAACCCTGTGGTACCGGAAGACCTAAACTGGTCATTTCAGCAAGATTCGCGCCTTTTCCTCCAAGAAGCTCACGCATGCTTGCATTTCCTTCTTTGAAGAGATAAACCCATTTGTTCGCCATTTGAATTCCTCCTATACAACTTCTCATAATTTATGTTCCCTGTCTGCCATAGCACACACCATCATTGTATCATACTTTTGAGGGTTGGCAACATTTTTTTCATAATTCTTCCTTCTTTTTTCCAGGAAACGGCAGCCGCATAACAGAAAAACACATGCTTCTGCCCACATTGATGTTTCACTGTCTGCTCCATGCTGCTCTCGTTCCTGCTGAATATGGCGGATGTCATTCTTCAGTTCTCTGCCACAAAGCTCCGTTAGGCCACACTTTCCCGGAAAAGAAGAAAAAGCCGCCGCAAAAGGTAAAAAGCATACGGAAATATGCCCATCCTCCATGCGGCAGCCATCATCTGCTATGGTTTCGCCCTTATCTCACAAACTCAAACCCATCTGTTAAAAATCAAATTTATCTGCAAAATACGCATCCAGTTCCTCAATCTTAATGCGCTCCTGCCCCATGCTGTCACGGTCACGCACAGTCACCGCACCATCATTCTCTGAATCAAAATCATATGTAACGCAAAACGGCGTACCGATTTCGTCCTGCCTGCGGTAACGCTTGCCGATATTGCCCCTGTCGTCAAACTCACAGTTATACTTTTTCGAAAGCTGGGCATATATTTTCTCCGCCCCCTCATTCAGCTTCTTGGAGAGCGGCAGCACACCGATTTTTATCGGTGCCAACGCCGGGTGGAAATGAAGCACGGTACGCATATCCGGCTTCTCCTCCGTGCCAAGGTTCTCCTCATCATACGCCGCGCAGAGGAATGCAAGCACCACACGGTCTGCGCCAAGTGACGGCTCAATGACATATGGGATATATTTTTCCTTCTTCTCATCATCAAAATAACTCATGTCCTGCCCGGACGTGTTCTGGTGCTGTGTCAGGTCATAATCCGTGCGGTCGGCAATCCCCCACAGCTCTCCCCAACCGAATGGGAATAAGAATTCAAAGTCCGTGGTAGCCTTGCTGTAAAACGCCAGCTCTGCCGGGTCGTGATCACGCAGGCGAAGCTCCTCCTCCTTCATGCCAAGGCTCAAGAGCCAGTCTCGGCAGAAACTCCTCCAATACTGGAACCACTCCAAATCCGTGCCTGGAACACAGAAAAACTCCAGCTCCATCTGTTCAAATTCCCTGGTACGGAATGTAAAATTCCCTGGAGTAATCTCATTGCGGAAGGATTTTCCGATCTGGCAGATACCGAACGGCACTTTTTTCCGGGAAGTCCTCTGCACATTCTTGAAATTAACGAAAATACCCTGTGCCGTCTCCGGCCTAAGGTATACGGTATTCTTCGCATCCTCCGTGACGCCCTGGAATGTCTTGAACATCAGGTTGAACTGGCGGATGTCGGTAAAATTATGCTTGCCGCAGGTTGGGCAGGGAATCTGATGCTCTTCTATAAACTTCATCATCTCCTCCTGGCTCCATCCATCCACCGTGGACTCCAGGGCAATCCCCTTCTCTTCCGCAAAATCTTCAATAATCTTGTCAGCACGGAAACGCTCGTGGCACTCCTTGCAATCCATCAATGGGTCGGAAAAACCGCCCAGATGGCCGGAAGCCACCCAAGTCTGAGGGTTCATGAGGATTGCGCAGTCCACGCCTACATTATAAGGATTCTCCACGACAAATTTCTGCCACCATGCCTTCTTCACATTGTTCTTAAGCTCCACGCCCAGATTCCCATAATCCCAGGTATTTGCAAGTCCCCCATATATCTCAGACCCCGGGTACACAAAGCCCCTTGCTTTTGCCAGTGCCACGATTTTTTCCATTGTCTTTTCCATTACGATACCTCTTCCTTTCTGCTATTTACCTTCCGGCAATCTGTTCCCGCTATTTATACACAACATATACCAAAGACATCTCTGCCCCATCCTTCTCTTCCTCCGGGACTTCAATGGAAACTGTATCCTTGGATTTGATAGTGGTATATTCGGAAGATATATACTGAACCGCGCCGTCCACTTTCACATCTATTTTCTCACTGAGGATAACCACTTTGCAGTCGCTGTCCATGACCGTGGTACTATCCACGCTCCCATTTGCTTTCCCATCTTCTACCTTCGTAAACTCGGTATCAAACTTAAAGCCTGCCGCCAAAGCCTGCGGCACTGTCCCTGAAAACAGGGTTACCTCATTAAAATCCTGATAACTTTCGCAGTCTTTATATTTCATATAAAGCTTCGCCACTTTGTCTTCCACCGTGAATTCATCAATCTCCACGCTGTCCTTGCCATTCTCTCCCTGATATGCCTGAACCCTTTCCTCCACATAGCTTTTGAGTTCTTCCTCATCGTAATAATCTTTGTCAAATTCCGAAATAGCCGCACAAACAACTTTGCCCTTTTTCTGCACATACACGGTATCACGGTCTGCAACCAAAGCGTCTCCACATGCAGAGAATAATCCTGCTATCAACAGACAGACCAAACTGATAGAAATTATTTTTTTCATATGTCAACCTCCTCAAAATCTTAACGCGAACCTCACATATTATAACCTTTTCCATCATTTATTGCAACCGTTGATTTTTAACCTTTGCGCAAACCCCACATTTTCCTCTAAAATCTGCAACGCATGGAATTCCCTGTCTATGTAAAATGCCATATATTCATCCAAAATCTGTGCCAGGCCATGAAGCACCTCATCGGAAACCTTGAAAGTGTAGAGTTTTTCAATCCTGGATGAAATGATATATTGAAGGGTATAAAGGGCCGAGCCGTCCAGCGTCCTTGCCTGCATCGTCTGCTTACCGCATTCCTTACAAAGCGTGCCTCCGCTTTTCACATGGAAATAATGCAGCTCTTTTTCTTGGCCGCATCTTAAGCATGTGAACACATTAGGCGCTTCCCCATTGACCGCCATTGCTTTCAGTTCAAAAACACGTCGTACCAGGCGGTTATCCAGGCTTGGGCTTTCCAGGGCGCGCAGAGACTGATAGAGAAGCTTTAACATATGTACCTCATCCACGTTCTCCCGGGCATAGTAATCTGCGATTTCCATGAAATAAAAGCCGTAATACGCCCCTTCAAAATCTGCAGCCAGCTCCCGGAAATAATTGCTTATGTCTGCCCTCACTACCGTATAGGAACTGCGCCCCTCATAAGCCTCAAACTGTCCGAACGCAAATGGGTTGCTGGCCGCAACCAATGGGCTGTTCGGGCGGCGTGCCCCGCGGGCAAAAGCAGAAACTTTCCCCCGCTCTTTTGTCAGAAGCACTATCCTCCTGTCATATTCCCCCACCGGGACTGCTGACAGCACCATGCCCGTCAGCGCTATGGTCTGCGCCATATATGTTCACACTCCTGTCTATAGGGTCTCTGCCGGCCAGCATGGCTCCCGTGGCATCCCCATAAATTCCCTCTGCCTCCTGGTGGCTCTTGTAATTCAGATAATCATGAATGCTTCCCGTGCTTGCAAATCTTTTCCATTCCTGCTCTATCATGCGGATCCCCCCTGTTCTTCTGTTCATCCTTATTAGGGTGTCCTGCCCGCATGGCGTTATACTGGCAAAATTCTGGTAGTTTTTTACCGTTCCTCTTCCCGGTATCCGAAATTCTTAAGCAGGAATTCACTGTCGCGCCAGTCCTTCTTTACCTTCACCCAAAGCTTTAAATTGACCTGGCTCTCCAGCAGGCGTTCAATCTCAAACCGTGCGTTTGTGCCAATCTTCTTGAGCATGCTGCCACCCTTTCCGATAATGATTCCTTTATGGGATTCCCGCTCGCAGATGATTGTCGCATCGATATCTGTAATGCCGCCCCTTTTCCTCTCCTTCATGCGCTCGATTGTGACCGCAATGCCATGAGGGACTTCTTCCTCAAGCGCATGGAGGGACTTCTCGCGGATGATTTCAGCCACAATCTGCCGCTCCGGCTGATCCGTCACGGTGTCCTCATCGTAGAACATCGGGCCATATGGCAGATATTTGAATATCAGATCCGGAAGGATTTCCGTATTCTCCCCACGCAAGGCTGAAAGCGGCACAATTTCCGCAAAGTCATATTCCTTGCGGTAGGTATCGATGTACGAAAGTATTTCTTCTTTCTTGACCGTATCCGTCTTGTTGATGATAAGGATGACCGGCGTATTCACCCTGCCCAGCTTCTCTAAAATATGACGTTCTCCTGCGCCGATAAAATTGCTTGGCTCCACCAGCCAAAGAATCACATCCACTTCCTGCAAAGTACGCTCCGCTGCATTTACCATATATTCTCCCAGCTTGTTCTTCGCCTTGTGTATTCCCGGCGTATCCAGGAACACAATCTGCCCGCGCTCTTCATCCGTGTACACAGTCTGTATTCTGTTCCTGGTAGTCTGGGGTTTCTTGGAAGTGATGGCGATTTTCTGCCCTATCAGGCGGTTCATCAACGTGGATTTCCCTACGTTCGGCCTGCCAATCAGCGTCACAAATCCGGATTTCAAATTTGATTCCATAAATTCTCCTTTAGTATAAGTTCTTGATTTCCTGAAACAGCTCTTTTTCTTCCGTCAGCTTCTGCTCATTTCCGATTACACAGAACGCGCCTTCTCCAAGCACGGCACGCACAATCCCGGACAGGCCGCGGATATCCTCCTGCGTGGCGTTTAAAATCTCCTGCCGCTCTTTCTTGAGCATTTCCTCAGTCACGCCGGTGAGGTATGCCGTCGCGCTACGCCCGGTCTTTGCCGCTGGAGTCAGCGGCGCGTCAACGCTGCTGAACGTACCGATAATGTATTTTGTCATTTCTCTTTCCCCTGCCGAAAAATCCTCCAGATACTCCGGAATTCCCTCATATACCTCATTAGTTCTGGAAAGATGCGGATCGCGGTAAGAAGTGAAATATCCGTCCCCTGTCCTCGTGAACCCGCTCATGCAGCCGTAAGCCCCGCCTTTGACGCGGATATTGAGCCAGAGGTAATCGTAACTGAGCAGCACCTTCAAGATCCGCAGCGCACCAGTATATGCGTAGCCTTCCCTACGGAAATTTCCGGCACGCGACACATACTGTACCTGCGAAGCGTCCAGGAAACCCTCATTTTTCTTCTCCAGCTTAAACGGCTGGCATGACTCCTGCGCGCCCTTATCCCAAAGGATTTCCTTTACCCCGGCTACCTCCCGGATAAACATCTCTATGCCTTGAGGCTCTGCGCCAATGCTGAACATCAGGTTCTGCCTGCAGAAGATTTCCTGCACAAGCCCTTCCAGCATCTGGCTTAAGTCTTCTTTCTTCTCCGCGAAATTCTCTTCCAAATCTTTTACCAGCTGGTAAAATTCAATTCCCTGCGTCATATCTGTATATTTCGCGCTGTCCGAAAAGTAAGACATCGCACGCATGGACGATATGGAATGCCCCGCAGAACTCATGCCCATCTGCAGCCTGGATTTGAGTTCGGCAATTATCTCATAGAGACGTTCCTGTCCGCGGAAATTGCTGGAGGATATGATTTCACGTATAATTTCCATCGTCTTAGGAATCTCATGGTACAGTGCTTTTACCTTAATCTCATATTTGAGGGAAATGCTCTCACCCTGCACATGAGGATAAATCCCGATGTTGCTGAAAATCCCGCCCGTATGCAGATTAATCTCATTGGCAAGCTCCGGGAACGTATAGGATTTTGTGTCCACATACCCCAGGACGGATTTAAGAATCCCCAGATACGGAACCTTCGTTTGAGGCAAATCCCCCACATCAAACATCAGGCTGAAATAAACAATGCCATTCGTATCGATATCATGGCACAATAGCAGCGTGCCGTCCTCATGTTCCTCGCGGATGCAGAGCTTTTCCCCTTCCTTCTTAATATCCTGCCTTGTGAGCATCGGCAGCTTATCCATGTCCTCCTGGGAAGAAGGCTCTTCCTGGTATTTCCGCAGATGGTGGGTGAAATCTACGACTTCCTGCCTCTCCTCTACGCTCATGGAATCTTTCTGCTGCTTTAGCTTTGCCGCCAATTCCTCCTCTTTTCTAGCATTCAGCCCGTACTGTGGCTTTGCAATGACAATAGCCGCATGGGGATTATCCAGCAGATACTTCTGCACAAGCCCCTCAAAGTATCCTGTGTCCACCTGCTGTTTTAAGAACTCAATCACTGCAAGCCCTTCCAAATGCAAGAATGGCTTGCGTTCATCGTAAATCCAGCTGTCCAGGCATTTAATGCCGTACAAAAGCCCTTTGGGGAAAGAGCCGTAATCAGCCTCACGGTAACGGAATTCAAAGCTGTTTATCCCTGCCCGCAAAGATTTCTTGTTAATGCCTTTTTCTGCCTGTTCCCGCAGCACCCTCTGAATGATTTCCAGGAATTCCCCCTTGCGTGCAAGGTTGCTGTTCTTCGCCACGACAGAAAGCATGGGCTGCAGCGTATAGTTGTCAAACGAAGCCATGATGTCCTTGCCAATCTTGGCGTCCAGAAGCGCCTGCTTTAATGGCGCGCCCGGCGCAGATAGCAACGCATAGTCAAGGATGTCAAATGCCACATACAACGTCCTGTCCAGGATATTGCCGGTACTCACATTGTATGACAGATACGTGTTGTCCTCTAAAGGCTCCCCGCTTGCGATGTTGTAGGTAATCTCAATTTCGCGTACCTTATCAAACGGCTTCTGTTCTTTCACCTGGGAATCGACTTCAATCGCATCGAATTTGCTGAGGTATTCCCTGTCCATCCACTGAAGTTTCTCTTCCATGTCCATATTCCCATACATGTAAATATAAGAATTACTCGGGTGGTAATATTTCTGATGGAAAGCCAGGAACTGCTCATAGCTAAGTTCAGGAATCACTTCCGGGTCGCCGCCAGACTCAAAAGAATAAGAAGTGTCCGGATAAAGGGCGCTCATAATTTCCCGGCTCAGCACTTCGTCCGGGGAAGAAAAAGCGCCTTTCATCTCATTATAAACCACGCCATTAATTGTGAGGGGAGCGTCTAAATCTTCCATCTCATAATGCCAGCCTTCCTGGCAGAAAATCTCCCTGTGCCTGGAAATATTAGGGTACAGCACTGCATCCAGATAAACCTCCACCAGGTTCTGGAAATCTTTATCGTTGCAGCTTGCCACCGGATAAATCGTCTTATCCGGATAGGTCATTGCATTGAGGAACGTATTAAGGGAACTTTTGACCAATTCCACAAATGGATCCTTGACCGGGAATTTCTCTGAACCGCACAGTACGGAATGTTCCAGGATATGCGCCGCCCCTGTGCTATCCAGGGACGGTGTTCGGAACCCAATGAAAAAAACCTTGTTCTCATCGTCATTGGAAATCAGGCTGATCCTCGCGCCGCTCTTCTTATGGCGGAGCAAATATCCTATTGATTTGATATCGTCCAGTTTCTTCTCCTCCAGCACTTCATATGCCGTACAATTACTTAAATTCATCTTCTTATATCCTTTCCAATTTGTTCTGTTTATTCCCGCGAGCAACGAGCCAAGCAGCCGCGCTAAGTGCCCTGCGGGTATGCGCGGATATTTAGCGAATGCCGCGAGGCTTATCTGCTTTTTGCAGAAAAGCAGATGCCACCCCGGCGAGGGGTCAAATACCTCGTAGCTTGCTGCGGGGCATTTGACTACTGTTTCAACGATACTGTAAGCTGATTATAAGGGATTTCTATCTGGTTCTCGTCAAACCGTTCTTTCATCTCCTCCGTCACCCTCCACCTTGCGTCCCAATAGTCCTGGGTAGCCACCCAGAAACGCAAGCCCAGGCGGACGCTGCTGTCCTCCAGGGAATCGACGAACACCACCGTTTCTTCGTCCGTTAGCCTCGCTGGTTCTCCGCCGATAATCGCATTGAGGATTCCTTTTGCCTTCTTGATATCCGTATCATAAGAAACCCCCACATAAAGATCCACCCTACGCTTGTCCTGGTGCGTCACATCCGTAAGGCTGGAATTGGCAAGCGTGCCGTTAGGGATTACAACCGTCCGGTTGTCCACGGTCAGAAGCTTCGTATAGAAAATCTGGATTTCCGTCACAGTCCCCTCATTCTTATGCGTGTCCTCAATAATATAGTCCCCGACTTTAAATGGTTTAAACAATAAAATCAGCACGCCGCCTGCAAAATTAGCCAGGCTCCCCTGTAGGGCAAGGCCCAATGTCAGGCCCGCAGATCCAAGCACCGCCACCAGGGAGGTCGTAGCCAGGCCGAGCTGGTTAATCACGGCCACTGCCAGGACGGCATACAGCAGTATTTTCGCCCCGGAATCAAGGAACTGGCAGACGCCTTCATCTACAGCCGAACGCTCCAATGCCCTCTTTAAAATTTTCCGTATCCAGCGGATGACCCTCTTGCCGATAACATAGATTAACAGCGCAAGAAACACCCTAAGCGCAAAATCCACGAGCATGGGAACCAAATCCTCCAGATACCCTCGGAGCATCCCTGGTTCTGCCATCTTCTGCAGCTCTTCCAGCTCTGCCAGATTATCGGTCACAGACTCGTTCCCCGCTTTTGCCAGCACACGATTCTGTAATGAATGAATTGCCAAAATAATCCACATTTTTTCTCCTTTTCATACTTCATCCTGAATTGACACTTTATTTGAACTATACTATAATTATAGTATAGTTACTGACAGAAAAGCAAACAATATTTTACTTACTGACCTGAAATGGAGGTGGACGTATGAACAAACCTCAACCTATCAATGCTGTGGACGTAATCCGCCGTTCTTTCCGACATCTGGATTCACGCCTTATCAGCCATGGCGAACGCGTAGCCTATATCCTCATGAAAATGCTTGAGGAGACCAGGCGTTATACTATAAAGGAGAAGCATGATATTTTCATGTTGGGCCTCCTCCACGACATTGGCGCCTACAAAGATAGTGAGATTGATTCCATGCTGAGTTTTGACACGGACGAGTCGATGGAACACTCCGTGTTCGGCTATCTCTTATTTAAGACTTTCTCCCCGCTGCCGCAATACTCTGATGTTATTTTGTACCATCACCGCGGCAACGCACAATATTATTCTGTCCCTATCAGCAGTTATCACCGCGATATCGCCAAACTGATTTACCTTGCTGACCGGATAGATGTATTCTGCGTACAGAACCCGGAAGGGAATTTAGCTTCTTTCCTGGAGGAACACAGCGGCCGCACGTTTTTTCCTGCTGACATCCGCTGGTTTTGGGGGGCCCAGGAAAAACACCAGATTTTAGAACATATCAAGTCTATGGACTACCAGGAAGAAGTCACGGAATACATCCAGCAGAATTCCAAATTAATGACGGATCAGACAAAAAAATACCTCCTGACCCTGACTTTTTCCATCGACTTCCGAAGTGAATATACGGCGCTGCATACAGATTATGCCGTACACCTGAGTAAGAACATTGCCCGTGCGCTGCATCAGCCTACACATACTTGTGAGCTGATAGCCGCGGCGGCATTGCTTCATAACATCGGCAAAGTCTCGTTAGGAAATCCTTTCTCAGTCACGGAAGACTACGAAGGATACCTGAAAACACTGTACAACGATTCCACTTTAGAAGCCACCAAACAAATCCTCACGGAAAATGTGGACATCGAAATACTGCACCTTATTGAGGAATCGTATTATCTGCTAAAATGCTGGACGACCCGCGAGCCGGTTACTGACAAACCGGCCATCGCCGCAGAAATCGTTGCCCTCTCTTATCTGATGAGCAACTCATTGTCTGTGGAGATGAATGTTTCCTATTGCCACCATCCCAGGCTCCAGGCATACCTTCGGGAGACCTACCGGAACTGCGGTATGAATGACAAGATTTTCAAGACTTTGGAAAAATCATTTGATGAAATCATAGAGAAAACCCAGACGTCTTGCTCCGCAATTTACGATACATACCACCATATGATGGAAGAATACCGCTCCCTCAACATAATCTTGCAGCATTACAATAATAAATATTAAGAATTGCCTATGCGTAAGGATAACAAGAATCAGCCCTGTCAGTTTATTGATAAGGGCTGATTCTTTGTAAAAGGCAGTACCCAAAAATGCCTTGCAGTAGCCTATTTAATTACTCTTACTTTCAGTACGGCCTCAATTCCTTTCAGCTGCTCTATGGCCGCGTCTGTAACCAGGGAATCGATATCCAGCAGGGAATATGCATAATCTCCGCGGCTCTTGTTCGTCATGTCGGAAATATTGATATTATTATCTCCCATGACTGCCGTATATTTTCCGATAATCCCCTTCACGTTCCTGTGAAGCACTGCCACACGCCCTGCTGCAGAGCAAACGCCCATGTCACAGTTCGGGAAGTTCACGGAATTGTGGATATTACCATTCTCCAGATAGTCCATGACCTCACGGACCGCCATCTGCGCACAGTTATCCTCTGACTCCCCGGTGGATGCCCCCAGATGCGGGATTACAATACATCCCTCTTTGCCAGCTGTCGTGCTGTTTGCGAAGTCGGAAACATATTTCTTTACTTTCCCCTCTTTGATAGCTTCCAGGATAGCTTCTTCATCTACCAGGAGATCTCTCGCAAAATTGAGAATCACGACGCCGTCCTTCATCAGGGCAAATGCTTCTTTGTTCAGCATCTTTTTCGTATCATCAAGCAACGGAACATGGACGGTAATGTAATCGCACTCACGGTAGATATCTTCCAGGTTATTGATATGCTTCACGTACCTTGAGAGGTTCCACGCTGCATTGACAGAGATAAACGGGTCGTAACCATAGACGTCCATTCCCAGCTTGGTGGCGGCATTCGCCACCTTGACGCCAATAGCCCCAAGGCCGATGACTCCTAATTTCTTGCCTGCAATCTCACAGCCTGCAAATGCCTTCTTTGCCTTCTCCGCATCCTTACCGACATTCTCATTATCCTTATTTTCCAACACCCAGCTGATGCCGCCGATAATGTCACGGGAAGCTAACAGCATACCTGCGAATACCAGCTCTTTCACACCGTTGGCATTGGCTCCAGGCGTGTTGAACACCACGATTCCCTGGTCTGCACATTTATCTAATGGGATATTGTTGACTCCGGCGCCGGCCCTGGCAATCGCCTCAAGCCCTTCCGGCAGCTCCAGGTCGTGCATGGCTGCGCTCCTAACAAGCACTGCCTGCGCATCGTTCAATTCATCCGTCTTTGTATAATTATCGCCAAATAAATCTAACCCTACATTGGCGATGGGGTTTAAGCAATGATACCTTAACATTTTAATTCTCCTCTTCAAATTTTTTCATGAATGCAACTAACTTTTCAACGCCTTCTTTGGGCATTGCATTATAAATGCTGGCGCGCATGCCCCCTACGGTCCTGTGGCCTTTCAGGTTCACAAATCCTGCTGCCTCTGCCTCTTTGACAAATTTCGCATCCAGATCCTTGTCGCCTGTCACAAAAGGCACGTTCATCAGGGAACGGTCTTCCTTCCTTACAGTCCCCTTGAACATCTTGCTCTCATCCAGGAACTCGTATAAAATCTTCGCCTTTTCCTCATTCCGCTCTTTCATGACGCTCAGACCGCCCATTTTCTTGAGCCATTTGAACACTTTGCCACAGACATAGATGCCATAAGCCGGCGGTGTATTGTAAAGGGAATCCGCATCCGCATGCGTCTTATATTTAAGCATGGTCGGCGTCCCCGGCAGTGTATCTTCCGTTATCAAGTCTTCACGGATGATGACGATTACCACGCCGGCAGGCCCGATATTTTTCTGCACGCCGCCGTAAATAATCCCATACTTTGAGACATCCACCGGCTCAGAAAGGAAGCAGGAAGAGACGTCTGCTACCAACGTATGCCCTTTCGTATTGGGCAGCGTCTTATATTTGGTACCATAAATTGTATTATTCTCACAGATATATACATAATCCGCATCTTCCGGAATATCCAGATCCGAGCAGTCCGGAATATAGGAGAAGGTCTCGTCTTCGGAAGAAGCTACCTTTACGGCCTCTCCATAGTTCTGGCCTTCCTGGAATGCCTTCTTTGCCCACTGCCCGGTCACGATGTAGGCTGCTTTCTTATTCTTCATCAGGTTCATGGGAATCATGGCAAACTGTTGGGAAGCCCCTCCCTGCAGGAACAGCACCTTATAATTATCAGGGATATTCATTAAATCCCTTAAATCTGCTTCTGCCTCTTTGATAATCCCATCATAGACCTTGGAGCGGTGGCTCATTTCCATCACGGACATCCCGCTTCCCTGATAGTCCAACATCTCCTCCGCTGCCTCACGTAAGACTTCCTCCGGCAGGATAGCCGGACCTGCGGAAAAATTATAAACTCTGCTCATATGCTTCCTCCTCTTATTGCTTTCCTAAGAACTGGTTACTTCATGGTTGTATGATTCATATTTTTATTGCTGTCATTAATTATTATATGGCCTATGCCTCTTTTTTTATATCTTCCTCGTCAAAAGCCTCGTCGATGGCATTGCCAGGAGCTACCATCGGCCATACCTTGTCATCACTGTCAATGATGCAGTCAATCAGCACCGGCATGTCGCTGTCCAAGGCTTTGGCAAAAACATCCGCAAATTCCTCACATGTCCTGGCTCTGTAAGCAGACGCCCCCATCGCTTCCGCCAGCTTGACGAAATCAACGCTGTCATTTAATACAGTTGCGGAATAATGCTGCTCATAAAACAAGGTCTGCCACTGCCTTACCATTCCCAGCACATGGTTGTTGACTACAACCTCTATCAGCGGAAGTTTCTGGCGCACCGCCGTTGCAATCTCATTCATGTTCATACGGAAACAGCCGTCCCCTGCTACATTGATAACCTGTTTGTCAGGGTTGGCCATCTGCGCACCTATAGCTGCGCCAAGACCGTAGCCCATAGTTCCCAGGCCTCCGGATGAGATTAAGGTACGCGGCTGCTTATATTTATAAAACTGTGCTGCCCACATCTGATGCTGCCCGACTTCTGTGACCATGACTGCATCCCCTTGGGTCTGCCGGTAAATTTCTTCTATAATATAAGGCCCGCTCAGCCCCGTATCAGAATACCGCAGAGGATATCTCTCCTTGTACTCCATAATCCTGCCTATCCATTCCGGATGCTCCTGTGGTTCCAGTTCCCGGTTGAGACGTGCGAGGATTTCCCGGATGTCACCGATGATATGGGCGTCCGTAATAATATTCTTATTAATCTCTGCCGGATCGACATCAAACTGCAGGATTTTGGCATTTTTCGCAAACTTTTTCGCATTTCCGGTCACACGGTCGCTGAAGCGCACGCCCACCGCAATCAGAAGATCGCACTCGCTCACGCCAAAATTGGATGTCTTTGTCCCATGCATACCCAGCATCCCGGTATAAAGCTCATGGTTTCCGTCAAAGGCTCCCTTGCCCATCAAGGAATCCGCCACCGGTGTCTGCACCTTCTCTGCAAATTCCAGAAGTTCCCGGCTCGCGCCGGAAATCACGGCTCCGCCTCCCACAAACAAATATGGCTTCTTGGACTTGCATATCATTTTGACAGCCTGGGCCACGGCATCATCCGTAATGTATTTGGAACTCCTCTCTTCCGGTTCAATCTCAGCAGGCATGAAATCTGTCTGATTGGAAGTAACGTCCTTGGGGATATCCACAAGCACCGGCCCCGGCCTGCCTTTCCTGGCAATGCGGAACGCACGCCGGATAGTATCTGCAAGCTTCGTGATATCCTTCACAATGAAGTTATGCTTTGTAATGGGTGTGGTGATTCCCGCGATGTCAATTTCCTGGAAACTGTCTTTTCCCAGCAGGGAAACCCCCACATTACAAGTAATCGCCACCATCGGGACCGAATCCATGTAAGCTGTGGCAATCCCGGTTACTAAGTTCGTCGCCCCCGGGCCGGAAGTGGCAAAGCAGACCCCTACTTTACCAGTCGCCCTGGCATAGCCATCGGCTGCATGGCTTGCTCCCTGCTCATGGGAAGTCAGCACATGCTTTATCTCATTGCTATGTTTATATAGCTCATCATATACATTTAAAATGGCTCCTCCCGGATAACCAAAGACAGTGTCCACACCTTGTTCTTTCAGACATTCAATGACAATCTGGGCTCCTGTCAGCTGCATATCTTTGTTCCTCCTTAGATCAGTAAACTTCAAATCCTCTCCGCAATCAAATCTCCCATCTCGGCAGTTCCTACCTGGGTAACCTCAGCTTTCTTTGCTTCCTCCTGAGGCATAATGTCTATCGTGCGGTAATGCTCTTTCAGTACCTGCCTGACTGCCTCCTCGATGGAATCTGCCTCACGATCCAGGTCAAAGGAATACCGCAGCATCATCGCCGCGCTTAAAATTGTGGCAATGGGGTTGGCAATGCCTTTGCCTGCAATGTCCGGCGCAGAGCCGCCGCTTGGTTCATACAGACCGAATTTGGTATCGTTCAGGCTTGCAGATGACAACATACCGATAGACCCCGTCACCATGCTCGCCTCATCTGACAATATATCACCAAACATGTTTTCTGTCAAAATTACATCAAATTGCGCCGGATTCCTGACAAGCTGCATCGCACAGTTGTCCACCAGCATATGCTCTAACGCCACCTCTGGATAATCCTTTGCAACCTCTTCCACAACTTTCCGCCAAAGCCTTGAGGAATCCAGTACATTCGCCTTATCCACGCTTGTCACTTTTTTCCTGCGCTTCATGGCTATATCAAATCCCCGCTTGGCAATCCTTCTGATTTCATGCTCACTATAAGTAAGCGTATCTACCGCCGTCATCACGCCGTCACGCTCTTCGGTAACCCTGTCCCCGAAATATAATCCTCCGGTCAGTTCCCGCATAATCATCATGTCAAAGCCTTCTCCGATAATGTCATCCCTGAGCGGGCAGGCAGCCTTCAGTTCCCCATAGAGGTAAGCCGGCCTCAGATTCGCAAATAAATTCAAGGACTTGCGCAGCTTCAGCAGCCCTGCCTCCGGCCTCAAGTCTGCCGGGAGCTTATACCAAGGGGATGTGCTTGTATTCCCTCCGATGGATCCCATCAGTACGGCATCCGCTGCTTTTGCCTGGGCAATCGCCTCATCTGTCAGTGGCACCCCTGTGGCATCGATAGAAACCCCGCCCATCAGAATTTCATCATAGGAGAAAGAATGGCCGAAGACTTCCCCTACTTTATCTAACACTTTCTTTGCTTCCCTAACGACTTCCGGCCCAATCCCATCACCGGAAATCACTCCAACCTGATAATTCATAATATCCTCCTTAAACGCATCAAAACCATTTATCCTGGCCCCAAGGGATAGGATAAATGCCCCGCAACAAGTTGCGGAGCATTCCTACTTACCTTCTTTTTCCACCGCATCTTCTGGCTTTTCTACCATGGCAATGGCAGATTTCTGCATGGGGATACGGCAATTCTTGTTGCTTCCGAACTCTACGATAATGGTGTCTTCCGTGATATCAATGACGGTTCCGAAAAAACCACTAGTCGTCAAAATCGTATCGCCTACCGCAAGCTCTGAGAGCATGGCATTCTTCCTCTTCGTCTCCTTCTGCTGCGGACGGATCATCATGAAATAAAGAGCTACTAACATTACTACAATCCAGATAAGGGAAAATCCAGACATGCTTCCCGCATCTGCTGCTGCTAAAATGGACATATTCTTTCCTCCTGCTTCTCTTTCTATTCAGACCATTTTCCGCGAAAATTTACGCGCTTATACTATTTTACACAAAATGACACACCAGGGCAAGTGTTTTCCTGCATTTTATAAAAATTTCAGTAACAGCTCAGCCAGACAGAATGCAGCGGGGAAAACCAGGCTGGCAACAGGCCGACACGTTATGTCCGCATCTGGTATAGCTTCTCCTCTTTATAAGAATGGAACCTCCCCGCATCCAGGGCGTCCCTGATTTCCTCCATCATCGTATTATAAAAATATAGGTTATGAAGTACGCAGAGGCGCATACCCAGCATTTCCCTGGCTTTGAGCAGATGACGGATATAGGCTCTGCTGTAGTGGCGGCATGCCGGACACTGGCACCCCTCCTCGATAGGTTGCCCATCCAGCTCAAACTTCCGGTTGAAAAGGTTCAGCTTCCCCTGGTTGGTATAGACATGGCCGTGACGGCCATTGCGGCTGGGGTACACGCAGTCAAAAAAGTCCACGCCGCGCTCCACGCCCTCAAGGATATTTGCCGGAGTCCCGACTCCCATTAGATACGTAGGTTTCTCTATTGGCAGATACGGCACAGTCACATCCAGGATATGATACATTTCCTCATGGCTCTCACCCACTGCAAGCCCTCCGATGGCATAGCCATCCAACTCAAGCTCGGCGATTGCTTTGGCATGGTCAATACGGATATCGTCAAATATCGCCCCCTGGTTGATGCCGAACAGCATCTGCCGCTGATTGATGGTCGTCTCCATGCCATTCAGGCGCGCCATCTCCTGCTTGCAGCGTCTCAGCCACCTGGTCGTCCGTGCTACGGAAGCTTCCACATAAGGGCGTTCAGCCACACTTGAGGGACACTCGTCAAACGCCATGGCAATCGTAGAAGCAAGGTTGGACTGAATCTGCATGCTCTCCTCAGGACCCATGAAAATCTTCTTTCCGTCGATATGGGAATTGAAGTATACGCCTTCCTCCTTAATTTTGCGAAGCCCGGCAAGGGAAAATACCTGGAAACCGCCGGAATCCGTAAGGATTGGCCTGTCCCAAACCATAAATTTATGAAGTCCTCCCATCTTCTTCACCACATCATCCCCTGGACGCACATGGAGGTGGTAAGTGTTGGAGAGCTGAACCTGGGTCTTAATTTCAAGAAGATCCTGCGTCGATACCGCACCCTTGATTGCCGCCACCGTCCCCACGTTCATAAATACCGGCGTCTGTATCGTGCCGTGTACTGTCTCAAATTCCCCGCGTTTCGCACGCCCTTCCTGTTTCAACAATCTATACATAAGATATTTCCTTTCTGAATCTAAATCTGCGTTTGCCGTCCGTACGGCAGAAACTTACGTGATGACCGAACAAAGTATAACAGATTTATTTTTGTTTCTCAAGCAAAAAGTGCTTTCCATTTCCCTAGACTTTGACTATAATGGTACAAGGATAACGAAACTTATTATTTTTAGGAGGTTCCTATGGCTGGCTCAACAATTGGGAAACATTTTCAGATTACTACTTGGGGGGAATCCCACGGAAAGGGCATCGGCGTGGTCATCAACGGCTGCCCTGCAGGCCTTCCCCTTGATGAAGCCGATATACAGAAATTTTTAGACAGGAGGAAACCCGGACAGTCAAGGTATGCGACTGCCCGCAAAGAAGGCGACAAAGCGGAAATCCTCTCCGGGGTCTTCAAAGGACGTACAACCGGAACCCCTGTCAGCCTGGTAATTTTCAACCAAGATCAACGCTCCCGGGATTATGGGGATATTGCCACTTACTACCGTCCCGGGCACGCAGACTACACCTTTGATGAAAAATATGGGTTCCGCGATTACCGGGGCGGCGGTCGTTCCTCCGGGCGCGAAACCGCCGGAAGGGTTGCCGCTGGCGCGGTTGCTGTAAAAATCTTAAACCAGCTTGGGATATCCTTCCTGACGTATTCGCGCGCCATTGGCCCTGTCTCAGTTCCACTGGCCGCAGAAGACCTGATTACTGCCGCTTCGCAGCATACTAACGGCTCTTTTGCAGATATTCGCAAACGCATCCTGTCAGACCCGCTTTATATGCCGGACAGCATTTCTTCCCAAAAAGCCCAGGAATACCTGGAGGATTGCCTGCGGCAGCAAGATTCCGCCGGAGGGATTGTGGAAGGGATTATAACCGGGGTTCCTGCCGGTATCGGAGAACCCGTATTTGACAAACTTGACGCAAACTTGGCAAAGGCGATGTTTTCCATCGGAGCAGTCAAAGGCTTTGAAATCGGCGACGGCTTTGCGGCCGCTTCTGCCAAAGGTTCGCAGAACAACGATGCAATGCGCATGGAACATGGGAAAGCTTCTTTTACTACAAACCATGCCGGCGGCATCTTGGGCGGCATCAGCAACGGCGCGCCTATCATTTTCCGTACCGCGTTCAAACCTACGCCTTCGATTGCTTCCACGCAGCAGACTGTCAATAACGCCCAGGAAGACATTACCATCGCCATCCATGGGCGGCACGATCCCATCATCGTACCGCGGGCCGTCGTTGTCGTGGAATGCATGGCCGCCCTGACGGTTTTAGACCTGATACTGGAAAATACGGGCGCAAAAATGGAGAATCTGGAAACGTTGTATTAGTTTTGAACGCTTGATAAGCGGACTGTCGCACTAACATAAATTACAAGGTATAGATTTGTGCATTCTGACTTTGCCGCAAAAGCGGCAAGACCTTTTGAACGAGTAAATATATTCGTGCGACAGTCTTCTTTATCTCACGTCTTTCTTTATTCCTCTGATATATTTAATAAATTCAAATATGTTCGTATAAGGATTACACTCATGCGAAAAAACTCTCTCATGAACCTTCTCCTGTTCCTTATGTAATAGCAAGGCCTCTTTCAATGCCTTGTCCTGCTTATCGAGCAAAATATTAAAAATATCTGTCGTCTCTTTGTATTCTGGTTCAACATCTCTCACCAAATCTTTTACTATCTTCTTTACCTCATCCGCACTCTTTCCATATGGCGCTTTTCGATAATGCAGGATAAACCAAATCTCAAGTGAGGGGTTTGAAAAAATACACTCTAATCCTTTATGCTTATATCCCCACACAAGATTAAACGCTTGATTAATATCAGTATTTGACTTTGGGTCTGAGTCAAACACGCAATAGCATTTATCCCCAAGCTCTACATCGACTTCATGCTCGTCAATAAATCTTTTTGCAAACTTTACGATTCCGATAGCATCTGTATGCCCGGAATCAACAGATATCACCTTTATCCCCTTTTTCTTGCTCTCATAATGCTGCAGATAAATCTTTTCTGTATCGCCTTCTGTAAAAATATATATTTTACAAGGTTTTTCTTTTGTATTTTTACCTTTTTGTTCTTTCCCTCTTGTACGCATATTTTACCCCTTGATATCCGGAACTGCCCCATATCTCCCTTTCAGATATCCTAACTCAATGTTATCCCTCTCGCGGATTAAATAATCATCCAGTAATTTTACATAAGTAGCCCCGTTTTCATCTTTATCTACTAAATAAATCTGCTCCGGCCTTAACAAATTCAACACCTTCGTATCATGTGTGCTGAATAATAATTGTACTTTCCCTTTGTTCACGGACTCTCCCATAAACAGTTCTAAAAAATACTCGGTAAGTTTTGTATGGTAATTTCTCCCAAACTCATCTTCAATAAAAAGACCTCCTTCCTCATTAATAAAAAGCAGCTCGGCTATATTATCAATCAGGTCACGCGTACCAGACGAGTCATCATTGAGTTCAATATCAAATGTTTCTCCCCCCTGCGTGGCGTGGGTAATCCAAATCATTGGCGTATCCTCAGGAATTAGGTCTTCCGGCAAATCCCCTTCCCCGACTATTTGTGAAAGGAAATATACCAGGGCATCTCTATGCCTCTTCTCCAATTTCCTGCTTTTGACATAAATATCTTCAATGTTAAAATCTGCCTTAGCAAGAGATTTTAACAATATTTCTTTTTGCAAATCATTCTTCAGAACATCAGCTATCACCTGGCTGATATTCATATCCTCATATTGACGGAACATTTTTTCGAACCATTTATAAGGAATCTTAGCTTTTTCATATCCCCACTCTGCCGCAATCGGAAGATATAATCTATTGATATTGGTTTTTTTTGAGACTTCCGTCTGAAATTTAACATCATTGCCCCTAAAATTATATTCCTCGCCTTCTCCCCCTCTCTCAAACACAGTCGTCTCTTTTTTCGAATAGTATGCCAACAGATACTCTTCCAACACTCGCTCTGTATCTACCGAAAAACCATAAACATACTTTGTTCCCTTCTCATAAAAAATGAATTCAAACGAAGATGCTCCTTCCCTGCATTTTTTGTCAAACATAAACCTTTCCGTCTTAATTCTGGCTTTCTCTTTTCTCTCTATCGTAGAATTAATAAATTTTAGAGAGAAAAACAACGAGGCAATAATATTGCTTTTTCCGCTGGCATTCGGTCCCAACAGGCCAATGCATTTATGGATAGGATATTCCAATCCGTCCTCATTTACTACCCCTCCAAATTCTATATTTTTATCCAACACCGAAAAATTAATGACAATTTCTTCTTTGATGGACTTGTAATTCGCTACAGCATATTGTATCAGCATATATCCTACCTCCAAATGCTATTAATGGCAATTCCAGTAATTTTTTCCCAAAACAAATTGATTTCTGTTCTAGATTATCATCTTTATCTCCTATTGTCAAAAATATCTTATATATACTACTATATGCTTCTCCTTTAACTCCTACTTCTGGCAGAACATTTTATTCATACAGGCTCTTTCCTATAAGATAAAAAAATGCTGCCCCATAACTGGTAATCCGTTACAGAGCAACATCATAAAACTACGAAACACAAGACGGAAAAACAACTCAGCCTTTACACCAGCTTATGGATGTGTATGCAGTTCGGCTGGTCGATGGAAATCGGCTTCTCCATCATCAGGAAATATTTCTTGTCATAATCAACCTGAAAGGTTGTTATCTCACTGGTATCATGGTTCAGGCTGACAAAATGCCTGCCGTCTGGGAAGATGGCAATGGCTTTGGGGTAATCCCCGCTGATCTTAGACTCACACACCGCCTCCAATTTCCCACTTTGCTCATCAATCGCATATATCCTCACAGAATTGGCCCCGGCATTGGAACAGAACAGATATTTCCCATCCGCGCTGATTTCCATACCTGACGCAGCGCAGCCGTTGCGGCCATCTTCTTTATTGACTGTAGGTACCGTCTGGATTTCCTCAAATACCGGGCCTTCCGGGGCACACTCATATCGGTATACATTGATTTCATTACTTTCTTCACACAAAACGTAAGCGTAATCTCCTGCCTTACTGAAACGAATCATGCGGGGAGAAGAATCCAAGGGTGAGCGGATGATATCGGCTAGCTTCAGCTTGCCTTTCTCATAATCAATCTCATATATCTTCACATGATCCAGCCCGCCGTCTACAGCGCAGAGATATCTCTGCCATGGCGTTAGCTCCACGCAGTTGACATGGGGGCGGTAATTATGTTCCGCAATGCTTCTGCCCATGCCTGTATGGAAAATGCCGTCTGCAATCCCTTCAATACTGCCGTCCTCGTTCAGCCTCATCATCGAAACCCTGCCGTCATGGTAGCCCCCCACAAACAGATAGCGATTCTCTTTATCCACAGACACATAGCACCCGCGCATACCGCCAATCCACTTCTCATTGATAGGTTCCAAATCTCCATCCTCAAGGATACGGAATGCCGCCACGCCCTCGTCGGCTATGGAATAAAGAAACTTCCCATTGGCTGAGACAGTTAAATCCGAAGGGTTGCTGATAGGAACCACCTTCCGTTCCGTCATTTTTCCGGTTTCCACATCCATATCATAAATATGGATGCCGATACTGGTTCCATGGGTATACGTCCCTACATACGCTACATATCTTTCCTTATTCATCTGCCTGCTCCTCCTTTTCCTGCCTGCGCAAAATATCAAATGTTGTCAACGGTTGTCCTACATCTATATATAGTACTTGCTTGGGATGGGGCGCCGACTCCACCTCATTGCCCTCCGCATCACGGATTGATTTTACAACAACCGCCAGATTCTCGCCATTCGGCTTCATGACCTCAATCTCCTCACCCACCGAAAACTTATTCCTCTGCTCTATGCGGTAGCCCTTGTCATTATGCTCCCCTACAATGCCCAGATACGTATAGTCCTTCACATAAGTATTGTTATCGTAAATCTGTGTATTTTCATCCGGCTTCCCGAAGAAAAAACCTGTCGTAAACTGCCGATAGGTACAGCCCACTATCTGTCCTAAATACCAGGGCATGTGCTTCTCATACAATTCCCTGGAGACAAAATAGTCGTCAATGGCCCTGCGGTAAGTCCTTGCCACAGTCGCTACATAGAGTGCAGTCTTCATCCTTCCTTCGATTTTAAAACTATCGATGCCAGCCTGCACAAGCTGCGGTATATGCTCAATCATGCACAAATCCTTAGAATTGAAGATGTAGGTACCCCTCTCATTCTCATAGACCGGCAGATACTCCCCCGGCCTGCTCTCCTCCATAACCGCATACTTCCAGCGGCAGGGGTGGGTACATGCACCTCGGTTGGCATCCCTCCCGGTAAAATAATTGCTTAACAGGCATCTTCCGGAATAGGAAATACACATCGCGCCATGGATAAACGTCTCAATCTCCAAGTCCTCCGGAATGTTCTCACGGATTGTGGCTATCTCCGCAAGGGACAGCTCCCTGGCAGAAACCACGCGCTTTGCCCCAAGCTTATGCCAGAACCGGAACGTACCGTAATTCGTATTATTAGCCTGCGTGGAGATATGCACCTCCAGCTCCGGGCAGACCTCCTTAGCAATGGCAAAAACTCCTGGGTCAGAAATAATCAGCGCATCCGGCTTTACCTCCTTCAGCTCGCTAAAGTAATGCCTGACGCCATCCAAATCCCCGTTGTGCGCTAAAATATTGGCTGTCACATAGACCTTGACTCCATGTCCATGCGCAAACCTAATGCCCTCTCGCATATCGTCCATGGAAAAATTTTTCGCTTTCGCCCTCAGGCCAAAGGACTCCCCGCCAATATACACGGCATCCGCGCCGAATATCACGGCTATCTTCAATACCTCAAGGCTGCTTGCCGGCACAAGCAGTTCCGGTTTCTTCATAATTCCCTCCAAAGATTTTTTCCTTTGCTGATACGCCGCTGCGTCCCCATGCTCTCGCTGTCTATGGCATTTCTCCCTCAGGTCAGATTCTCACACTAACCGTCACCCCATCCCCGATGGGAAGCACACAGGTTGTCAGCTCATCCTTATGAGTCAGCTCATACAAGTAACTGCGCATTCTTTTATGGATGGTTCGGTTCCTCCTGGCCACGGCAAAATGAGATTCCAGGATATCCCCATCCTGAAGCACATTATCCGAGACCAATATACCGCCAGGCCTAAGCAGGCGCAGCACCTCCGGGAGAAAATGGATATACTGCCCCTTAGCCGCATCCATGAAAATAAAGTCAAAGGGCCCTGCCAGTCCTTTCATGACTTCTCCTGCATCCCCTTCCAGTAATTGTATCACATTCTCTTTGCCAGCGCGCATAAAATTTTCCCTGGCGACAGGAATTCTTTTCCCATAATTCTCTATGGTAGTAATTTTACACTCTGCGGGATTATAATATTCCATCAATAATGCGGAAAATCCCACTGCAGTCCCCACCTCCAGAATACGTTCCGGGCGGTTCATTGCAAGCAGGAGTTTCAAAAGATTCTGTGTTTCCCGTCGGATTACAGGCACATAGTTATTACGCGCTTCTTCTTCTAGTTCCGCTAAAAATTGGGGATTGCCTCTGTCAAGAGAGTTGATGTACGTGATTAAACGTTCCTCTTCTATCATTCTGCGCTTTCCTCGGTTTCTTCTTCTGACAATACCTGCATCATTTCTTTCGCAGTCTGGGATGTGTTAAGCGTATAAGTTCCAGGCTTGAGCTTATCATCGTAATCCAGCACATGCAGCTGGAGCATGAATAACGCGCCGCTGTCCACCAGCTGCTTCTCCTCCAGCAGATTCCCAAGTTCAAGAGGCGACATGTCCTTCTTAATCTTCACCGTCTTGTCCTCTCCTGGGGTTTCCTCCATCGCAGGCTCCGTAAATATGCGGTATCCAAAGTCATGGGCAACCTTCCCCGTCTTAAGAACCACAATCACAACCAGAACCATGATTGAAATGCTCAGTATCATGCTCACCACATTCAGTACAATCTTGCCTCTTCCCATAACCCCTACCCTTATGTCTCGAATCCCATATCAAACTCAATCTCCATCATTAGGCTGTAGTTGATACGCTGCACCATCCGGCATACGGCAAGCTCCGCTGCCAGATATTCATTGACATACGGCTGCGCGCGCAAAGGCGCAAACTCTCCCTCCAGCCGATCCATCTCCGCATACAGATCCGCATTCCGGCACTTGTGCAATTCAAAATTCCGCCTGCGGAATTCATTGATTGCCTGCTCTTTTTCCGGTTCCTGGTGAACAAGCTCCCGTATTCTCTGATATTCCTTATACTCCGGGCTGTCTTTCACAGCTTCTACCAAATTAGCAATATTCTCGCTTATCCGATCCATAATAACCTCTTGCTTTCATCTGCATTGCAGCCATGCCATGCAGCCTTTACAGTACATGGCACAGCCTATTCTCCATGTATCCCCTGCCCCTGAACTTGCGGTATCATACCTCCATGATAATCGGCATGATCATGGGCCTTCGTTTGGTCTTCTTCCAGACAAACTCACTGAGTTCGTCCTTCACCTCCGTCTTAATCTTGCCCCAGTCCGTAATATTCTTGCCCATGCAGTAATCCATGACATCATCCAGCACGTGCTTTGCCTCGTCCATCAGGCTCTCAGCTCCCCTCACATAGACAAATCCACGGCTGACAATGTCAGGGCCTGCCAGTACCTGGCCGCTGCCGGACTCCAAAGTCATCACCACGATGATAATCCCGTCTTCTGCAAGGTGCTGGCGGTCACGCAGCACGATGTTCCCGACATCGCCGACACCAAGCCCGTCCACAAGGATATCTCCTACCGGAACCTGTCCAACCACTTTGGCCTCATTCTCATCCAACTCCAGCACATTCCCGGACGAAAGGATGAAGATATTCTCCTTGCTATACCCAAGTTCCCGGGCAATGGAAGCCTGTGCTTTCAGGTGCTTGTACTCCCCATGCACAGGAATCGCATATTTAGGCTTCACAAGAGAGTAAATCAGCTTGATTTCCTCCCTGCAGGCATGGCCGGACACATGGGCATCCTGGAAAATCACTTCCGCACCTTTCATGAACAGCTCATTGATGACGTTTGAGACTGCTTTTTCATTTCCCGGGATGGGATTTGAACTGAATATGATAGTGTCGCCCGGCTTAATCGTCACTTTTTTATGCAAGTTTGCCGCCATGCGGGACAACGCCGCCATGGATTCGCCCTGGCTCCCTGTCGTAATCAGAACCGTCTGCTCATCAGGATAATCTTTCAGCTGCTCAATATCGATAAGCGTGTTCTCCGGGATATGGAGATAGCCAAGCTCTGTAGCCGTAGAGATAATGTTTACCATGCTGCGTCCCTCTACGACTACCTTCCTGCCAAACTTATAGGCTGAATTGATAATCTGCTGTACACGGTCCACATTGGACGCAAACGTGGCGATGATGATACGCGTATTTTTATGGTCTGAAAATATATTGTCAAAAGTCTTGCCCACAGTGCGCTCAGAGTTTGTAAAGCCCGGACGCTCCGCATTGGTGCTGTCGCACATCAGAGCCAGCACGCCTTTTTTGCCAATCTCGCCGAAACGCTGCAAATCGATGGCATCCCCGAACACAGGCGTATAATCTACCTTAAAGTCTCCCGTATGCACGACAATCCCCGCCGGCGAATATATAGCGAGCGCAGCCGCGTCCTGGATGCTGTGGTTAGTTTTGATGAATTCCACGCGGAAACATCCGAGGTTGATATGCTGTCCGTACTTAACTACCTTGCGTTTGACTTTAGTGAGCATGTTATGCTCCCGCAGCTTATTGTCAATGATGCCGATTGTCAGCTTAGTCGCATAGATTGGAACGTTGATATCGCGAAGAATATAAGGAATCGCCCCGATATGGTCTTCGTGCCCATGTGTAATAAAGAAGCCTTTCACTTTATCAATGTTATCTCTAAGGTAAGTCACATCCGGGATGACCAGGTCGATCCCCAGCATGTCATCTTCCGGGAAAGACAATCCGCAGTCCACAACAATAATACTGTCTTCGTACTCAAAGGCAGTAATGTTCATCCCAATCTGTTCTAAGCCTCCCAGCGGAATGATTTTCAGTTTTGAGTTATTTTTTTTCTTCAAATTGCACCTCCATATGTGCCAAAAACGCCCCTTTGGCACCTAAATCTTTCTGTTTCATATTTATCTCACATGGTGATATCCACATCTTCCAGCACCTCTGAAAAAATCCTGGATATATATTCCAATTCTTCCTCAGATTCTACCAGTTCATACACGGCCTCTTCCTCCTCATCCTGCGACAGCCGCTTGAGAATGCACGCGTCGCAGTCACCGGATTCTTCCTCTGTAACAAGAAGATAATTTATCCCATTTATGCGAGTCTCTTCAACTACATAAAACTCTAAAGCCTCTCCATCCTGGGGAGACTGAAATATCACTTTTTCCATATGCCTGTCCTTTACGATTCCCTGCCCTTGTCTTGTTCTTCCTGAAATGCCTGTGCATCCAGATACCCCTGTAATATCAATACAGCCGCAACCTTATCCACATAGCTTTTCCGTGCTTCCCTGCGCACGCCGCTCTCCATCAATGCCCGCTCTGCCGCCACTGTCGTAAGACGCTCGTCCCATAAAATGACAGGAAGGCCGCTCCGCCTTTCCAGCATCTCCTTGAATTCCAGCGTCTTCCTGCAGCGTTCGCCTTCTGTATCGTTCATATTTTTGGGAAAGCCAAGCACAATCTTTTCTGCCTGGTATTCCACAATCAGTTCCTCCAGCCTTGCCAATGTCTGCCTCAGCTTCCCTGGCGACTTCCTCTGGATTGTCTCAACTCCCTGCGCCGTCACATGCAGCTCATCGCTCACTGCCACGCCCACCGTCTTGGAGCCAAAATCCAAACCCATAATCCGCATCCGAAGCCCCCTATTCCCAGAAATTGTTCCTAATATACTGACGCAATATCTCTTCTACCAATTCATCACGTTCTACTTTCATAATGAGGCTCCTGGCATTCTTATGGCTTGTAATGTAAGTGGGGTCTCCGGACATGATGTATCCGACAATCTGGTTCACTGGGTTATAGCCTTTCTCCCGCAGCGCGCTGTATACGATTTCCAGAATATCGTTTACATGTATCTTCTGCTCCTTCTCCACTTTAAAAAATTGAGTATTATTTTTATCCTGCATTTTTCCACGCCCTTATTTCGCTCTTTCGTTCTGAAATAAATATTCCTTTTTACTATTCTAATACAAATGTTCGGAAAACTCAAGATTTTTCTTCGAAAACGTTTCCCATAAGCAATACGTGTTCTTTCAGCCGGGCAGTCACCCGCCCCCGCACCAGCTTATTTTCCATTTTCCAGGCTTCATGTCCCGCCACGGGAACTGCCATTTTTACATATTCTTTCGTATGTCCCAGAAAATATTCTGTGCCGCCGATAGAAACTTTCTCCTCAATCAGCGCCTCTGCCTGTCTGCCGATATGCCATTTAAGGAATTCTTCATTCATAGGCGCAAGATCCTCAAACAGCGTCTCACTGCGCCGATGCTTTATTTCCTCCGGCACCTGAGGCTCCATCCGCGCCGCCCGCGTACCCTTCCGCAGAGAATACTTAAATATATGGATTTCAAAAAAACCTATCCGCTTCAGGAATTGCCGCGTATCCTCAAACTCTTCTTCTGTCTCTCCCGGAAACCCTACAATCACATCCGTGGTAATGGCCGGATGGGAGAAATAGTTCCTTAAAACGCCACAGCCCTCTTCGTACTCCGCACAAGTGTATTTGCGGTTCATGCGCTGCAATGTGCTGTCGCAGCCACTCTGCAAAGACAGATGGAAATGCGGGCAGACTTTAGGAAGCGCAGAAAGGCGGCGGGCAAATTCCTCCGTGATAATCTTAGGCTCCAGGGAGCCCAAGCGGATGCGCGCAATTCCCGGCACTTTATGGACTTCTTCAATCAGTTTCAGGAGGCCTGTGCCTGAATCTATACCATAGGAGCTTAAATGGATTCCTGTCAGCACGACTTCCCGATAACCATTTGCCGCAAGCCGTCCCACTTCCTGCAGCACATCTGCAACCTCCCTGCTCCTGACCCGCCCTCTGGCATAAGGGATGATACAGTAGCTGCAGAACTGGTTGCAGCCATCTTGTACCTTGATGAAAGCCCTTGTACGCTCTGCCGTCCGGCTGACGGACAGAGACTCATAGGAGGAATCCTCCGCAATGTCCCCAACTGCCGCGAGGCTTTCTTGCGGCCGGCCTCCCCGCCTGTCCGCAAAATAACGTTCCAATAGGTTTGGCAGCTCATGTTTCTTATTATTGCCGATGAGGATGTCTACCGCATCATCTCCTTGTACCCGCACCTCTGACGTCTGCACGTAGCACCCGGCAGCGACCACCACGCTGTGGGGGTTCCTTTTCCTTGCCCGGTGGATCATCTGCCTGGACTTGCGCTCAGCGATATTCGTCACCGAACAGGTATTGATTACGTATACATCCGCAGCCTCCTCAAAAGGCACGATTTCATATCCGGCCTGCTCCAAAAGCTGCTGCATTCCTTCCGTCTCATAAGCATTCACCTTGCACCCCAGATTATGCAATGCCGCTTTTCTCATCTTTCTCTTACCTTTCTGCACCTCTTCATGGCAATCTGCCAAAAAACATGATATTATTTCTTCCTGAAATTGGCTATGGTGTTATTGACTTTTCCCATAAAAGAGGATAATATAAAGAAAATGTTTTCAATCAATGAAACTATTACCAAACAATTAAACATTAAGGAGGCTTTTTATCATGATAGAAGTACAAATCTCATTAAATTCCATTGACAAGGTAAAGTCTTTCGTCAACGCCATCACGCAGTTTGATTTTGACTTTGACCTGATTTCCGGAAGATACGTGATTGACGCAAAGTCCATCATGGGCATTTTCAGCCTTGACCTGTCCAAACCCATCGATCTCAAAATCCATGTGGAAGACGGCAAGGATGAAGTTATGGAAGTCATCAAGCCATATCTGGTTTAAAACCCATCGGCCCATACATCATCCCCCCATGGACAGCCATGGGGGTTTTATTTATTTCATAAACCCCCACGCAAAATCATGGTTCTCTTCCCTGTCTTAAGCTTCCCCTTCCTCTGTCCCTCTGACAATTATCGTCTCTGCCGTTTGGATGGCGGTCTCTACCATCTCGTCTATCTTCTCGCTCAGATGTGTTTCCGAACGACGAATGACCTTAAGATTGGGCTTTGTCACCGGATGCTTCGCCACGAAAATCGTACAGCAGTCCTCATAAGGCAAAATGGACGTCTCAAACGTGCCTATTTTTTTCGAAAGCTCAACAATTTCCTGTTTGTCAAAGCCAATCAGCGGACGGTATACCGGCATTGTACATACCTCGTCTGTCGATGCCAGGGACTGCATGGTCTGGCTGGCCACCTGTCCGATACTCTCGCCTGTTATCAGACCGAGGGATTCCGTTTCCTTTGCAAAATATTCGGCAATCCGCATCATATAACGGCGCATAATAATCGTCAGCTCGTCATGGGGGCATTTCTCATAAATATACATCTGAATGTCCGTAAAATTTACGACTTTCAGGTAAATCGGGCCCGTATATGTCGCCACAATCCTTGCCAGATCAACAACCTTTTGCTTGGCTCGTTCGCTGGTATACGGAGGCGCATGGAAATAGACAGCGTCAATCTTTACGCCGCGCTTGGCAATCATATATCCCGCTACCGGACTGTCTATGCCGCCGGACAAAAGCAGCATCCCTTTGCCGTTTGTCCCTACTGGCATTCCGCCCGGCCCGGGAATGATTTCTGAATAAATATAGATTTTCCCGCGGATTTCCACATTCACCAATATATCCGGGTTATGCACATCCACTGACATTTCGGGAAACGCACCCAAAATTTTCTCCCCCAGCGCCGCATTCACTTCCATAGAAGGCATGGGATAAGTTTTGCGCGCCCGCCGGGTGTTGACTTTAAAAGTCATATGCTTGTCCGGGTAACGCTTGGCCAGGTAAGATACCACGTCTTCTGCTAGCTTGCCGAATCCCTCATCCTCCGTCAGCGCCACCGGGCAGATGCCCACAATTCCAAACACATGCCGGAGGCTCTCTAACGCCTCATCATAATCGTATCCTTCTGATGCTTCAATATAAATACGCCCCTGCTCCTTGCTGATCAGGAACTCACCCTCTACTGGCTTTAAGGCGTACTTTATCTGGCGTACCAGCGCATCCTCAAACAGATGGCGGTTCTTGCCCTTAATCCCAATTTCTCCATATTTAATCAAAAATGCCTGAAACATGTTCTTTCCTTTCTAATGCCTGGTGTATTTTCCCAGCATGGGAACCAGCTCTTTTAAGTTCGCAATGCAGTACTCCACTTCTTCCAGGGTGTTCTGCGTACTAAAGCTGACGCGCACCGTAGAGTCCAGATAATCCTGCCGGATGCCGATTGCTGTAAGCGTTGCACTCCTTGCAGGCTTGTTTGATGCACATGCACTGCCTGCAGACACGTAAATATGCCTGTCCTCTAAGGCATGGAGCAACACCTCGCTGCGCACGCCATCCACGCTGAGGCTTACAATGTGAGGCGCGCTGTCCCTGCCTGTCCTGCCATTGAAATGCGCCCATTTTTCACCATCCAAACCGCCGATAAATGCTTCTTTCAGTTGGTACAGATGTGCCTGTTTCTGCGCAAATTCCTCATAGGCTTCCTGCGCCGCCTGCCCAAGCCCGGCAATCCCGGGCACATTCTCAGTCCCGGAACGCAAATTCTTCTGCTGGCCCCCTCCATAAATTACTGGCTTTACTTTTGTTTTTTCCTTTACATATAAAAAACCGCTGCCCTTGGGGCCATGAATCTTGTGTCCGCTGACTGACATCATGTCAATCCCCATTTTTCCCGGATGGATGATGTATTTGCCATATGCCTGGATTGCATCGACATGGAAGAGTGTTCCCGGATTCTTTTTCTTGATGGCCTGTGCTGCTTCCGCAATCGGTTCCGCCGCACCAATCTCATTGTTCACATACATGACGGATACCAAGATGGTTTCATCTGTCACCGCACGTTCCAAGTCTTCCAGGGAGATAAGCCCATCTTTGTCCACGTTCAGATAGGTAACCGAAAATCCCTGCTCTTCCAGGAATTTCATCGGCGCCGACACCGCAGGATGTTCAATCACGGTAGTGACAAGATGCCTCCCGCTGCGCTTGTTTGCCATAGCTGCACCCAGAATGGCAAGATTGTTGGATTCCGTCCCCCCGGACGTAAAGACGAGCTCTGTCGGCTTAGCCTTTAAAGTCTTGCTGATTTTCGCCTTTGCATCCCGGATATAGTTTTCCCCTTCCATTCCTTTCACATGCAAGGAAGAGGGATTACCGTAATCCTCCACCAAGGCGCGCACCATGACGTCCTTTGCTCCCTGCGAACAGCGCGTCGTTGCTGAATTGTCAAAATAAGCTTCCATAATTTCCTCCTGGCTCGTGTATTGTATATTGATACTTAGGATATCCTGCGTGATTTTATCATATATCAACAAGAGCATACACGAAACTTAATAGCAGGCTCTATCTGTCGGAAGACCGTACACTAATCCTCCACTACATACTGCAGCATCGAAAGGACGCAGAGCCCTGCTGTCTCCGTGCGCAAAATACGGTTCCCAAGAGATACCATTTCCATCTTATCCTTTGCCAGCTCAATTTCCGAAGAGTCATAGCCTCCCTCAGGGCCGATGAATATCCCTACAGAAGCCCCTTTCTTAATGCTGCCGAATACTTCCCTGGTATGCGCCATTCCCCGCTGGTTCTCATATGGCAGGATTCGCACGTCCAATTTATCTGCATATCTTGCAGCCTGCGCAAACCCCATGACCTTGCCTACCGTAGGAATCATGCTGCGCTTAGACTGTTTCGCCGCGCTCTCTGCAATCGCCTGCCATCTTGCCTGCTTTGCCTTTGCCCGTTTCTCATCCAGCTTCACCACGCAGTTTTTCATGGCGACCGGTATGATTTCAGAAGCCCCCAGTTCCACTGCTTTCTGAATCACCAGCTCCATCTTGTCCCCTTTGGGAATTCCTTGGAACAATGTAATCTGCAGGGCCGGCTCTGTGCCTTCCGCCTCACGCAGCACATGAAGGGCTATCTCCTCACTGCCAACGCAGCCAATCTCACAATAAAAATCCCTGCCTGCGTTATCGCTGACACGCACTTCTTCGCCTGCCCGCATACGCAAGACATTCCTGATATGGTTAACATCACTGCCTGTGATGGTTATTTCCGTTCCCTGAATCTGGTTCGGTTCAACAAAAAACTGAAACATATTCTTACTCCTGTGCTATTTTCTGGCGGTAATGCTGACCCACTCTCCCTGGTGGCAAACCTCCAAAATCTCAAGCCCTGCCTCAGTAACCGCTTTCTTTACCGCCTCTTCCTTAAAATCAATTATCCCGCTGGCGATATAAAGCCCGCCTTTTTTGATATGTCCGGGAATTACCGGCGTCAGGGGAATCACGATATCTGCCAGGATATTGGCAACCGCAATGTCATATCCTTCCCCAATCCGCTCCTGCAATCCAGGATCGTCAATGAGGTTCCCATGGAAAAAATTGCCTTGCTCTGCCGGCAGATGGTTGATTTCCATGTTATCTATGGCCGCTTCCATACAGATTGGGTCTATGTCCGTCCCGGTTACCAAAGACGCCCCAAGCTTTAAGCTGACAAGGGATAAGATGCCGCTCCCGCAGCCTACGTCCAGCACCCGGTCTCCTGGCTTTAAATACTTATACAGTTGCCGGATGCACAACTGCGTAGTCTCGTGTTTGCCTGTCCCGAAACTGGTTCCAGGGTCGATTTCTATGACACACCGGTAACCTTCCTCCTTTGGGGCCTCTTCCCAAGTGGGCTTTATCAGGATATCCTCAATCACGAAGGACTTGAAATACTTCTTCCAGTTATTAATCCAGTCCTTGTCTTCCGTCTCCCCCTGGGTGATGTTTGCGCTTCCGACATCCACAAACATCCGCAAGCCTTCCAATTCCTCCTGCACCCTGGCAAGAAGCCCCTCATGCTCGCCGTCTGCCTCCAAGTAAAAGCTGACCCTGGCAATGCCCTCGTCCGGCGGAAGCTCGGGTAGAATGTCAATATACATCTTCTCCTTGTCTTCTGCCGACAAGGGGATATTATCTTCAATCTGGACACCCGCAATCCCCAAATCAGCAAGCATGCCGCTGACGAAGTCCTCCGCCTGGGTCGTTGTCTGGATGGTATACTGTTTCCACTTCATATCCTGCTGCTCCTATGTCTGATACTGTTTCTTTAAGCTGTCATATATCGTATTAATCATCTGCAGGGTTGCCGTATCCCCCGCCATATTGTCTGGATGGTAAATCTTAATGAGTTCCTTGTACCGCTTCTTCAATGCATGTATATCATCAACACCGGAAAAAAACATCTGCGCTTCTGGCGGGAGTTCTCCTGCCACCTTGTTCTGGCGGCTGCTCTTCCCACGGAAATAACGTTTCTTCTCAATCTCAATATCCGCTTTTTCCTGGGCGAGCTTCTGCAGCTCGCCCTCCAAAATTTTCCACTTCATCTGGAACAAGTGCTTTTCCTCATCCAGATGCTTTTTCTCCAGATTCTGCCTCGTATAAAAAGCCTGCTGTTCCTGCTTGAATCTGCGTCTGTCTTCCTCCAGCTGCTTCCGCTCTTTGTGCAGGAGCCTGGACTGAAGATCTTCCGACATTGGTTCCCGAATCACTCTCCCCATCTGTCGTTTCGGCTGATCCATCTTCCTTCCCCCTTTGCGCCTGCTCTGGCTACTTTACCTTTTTCACATTGCTGTAATCTCCGAAAACTTTCTTCTCATCCACAAACGTATAGGCACGTATCCGAAAACTGTATGTTTTGTTTTTGCTCAATCCTGTTTTTGTATAGGAAAGGGTTTTTCCATTTCCAACCGTCTTAATTTTCTTATAATTTCCCTTTCCTGTTTTCATTAAAATCTCATATCCGCCGGCTCCTGGCACTTTTCTCCAGGCCAACCTGACCCTGCTCCTGCCATCTCGTTTCGCCATGTTAAGCTTTGCTTTCTCCGGCGCGGTTGCAGTCTTGGCATACACAGTCGTTTTCGCATACACTTTCCGATCATTGACGACACGGTATGGCGTCACCCGCAACGTATAAATTGTCGCTGGCTTTAGTTTTACAAAAGTGGCCGTATTTCTCTCGGCATATTTCGTGGAAACCACTCTGCCATCTTCATAGAGCATCAGCCGGTAGCTCACGTCCGGCATCCGTTTCCAGGAAAATACCAATGACTTTGTCGTCCGCTTTTTCATCTTAAGCTCAGACGCTTTGTCCGGCCTTGCCGGGGCAATCATGGAAATCTCCTCTGTATAAATCTTGCCACACAGCCTGCAAGTATTCGTCCGCAGGCCTTTTTGCGTCTCTGTCGGCGCTTTCGTCACAACAGACTCATACCGATGTCCTGGGCATGTAACATCCACCGCTATCTCGATATCCATGGCCATTTGGTAATTTACCTGATCCTGAGGTCTGAAACATACATAAAACTTCTGATGCCCGGACTTTGATAGCTTTGTATCGGGATCCGTCTGCCAAAGGAATCCCTGCGGCAGTTCAATAGACGCAAGCGTCTGCCCGCTGGTTCCTTTAAGATTCATCGGAATCTCGAATGCTGGGACGGCACGTGCGATTTCAACCCGCGCAGTACCCCTAAACGGCTGGTATCCTGCTCTTGATACTTTATATAAGATTTCATAGGTTCCGGCATTTTTCATTTCCGGCTGTGCCGTATCATAAACTGCTTCTTCTCCATTCTTAAGGGCGTAATGCACGACGTCGCCCTCCCTGACGCCTTTCACCTCGATGGTGTATGGCTTGCCTGTATATAATCCTGACACATTCTCCGCTGAAATGCCTGTGATTTCCTGCGGCATCTCATCAATCTCATCCGTATAGCTATGCCCGCATAAGATACAAGTGTAGATAGCCTCTCCTTTTTCTGTCTCCGTCGGCTCTTTCGTAACCTCAAACGCATAGTCATGTCCAGGGCATGTCACTTGCACGTCAACCTCTGCACTGGCTGTCTGGTAATTCTCTGTATCTGCAGGCGTATATGTTGCCAGGTAAGCATACGTTCCTTCCTCACGCAGTACAATGCCTGCATCCTGCCAGGAAAAACCTTCCGGCAAAGCGACAGAGGCCAGCGACTCTCCGCTATTCCCGTGACAGCCAGAAGGTAACGTGAACACCGGAACTGCCTTTGCGATTTCCACTCTGGCACTTCCATAAAACGGCCGGCGCCCGCTCCGCTCTACTCTATACATAACCTGGTATGTGCCTGCATTTTTCATTTCCGGCTGTTCCGAACTATAGGCTTCCCCTTGGAGCGCATATTGGACTGTATCATTTTGCTGAATTCCAATAACTGTGATCACATATGGCTGGCCCGAATACGTGCCTTCTACATCCGCTGCCGCAATCCCGGTAATCGGCTGCATTTCTTTATCAATCTTCTTCGTATATGTATGCCCGCAGAGCGTACAAGTATAGGTCTCTATACCGTCCTGCTCCTCGGTAGGCGGCGTGGTTACTTCAGATACATACTGATGTCCAGGGCATTCCACCTCAACTTCAGCCTCTATATCCGTAACTGTATGATAATTCCTGACATCTTCCGGCACAAACTTCACCAGGAATTTATTTTTCCCTGTTGTTTCCAGCTTCGTATCTGCAGCATCCTGCCAGGAAAATCCTTCCGGCAGCTCTACGGACGCAAGCGTATCTCCCACATACCCCTTAAGGCCCGCAGGAACTTCATAATCAGGCTCTGCTTTGCTGATTGCCACTTCCGCTTTCCCATAATAGATGGCATACCCATCCCGTTCCACCTGATAGCTGACTTCATAGGTACCGGCATCCGTCATGTCGGGCTGGACAGGCTGATACTGCCCATCTGCCCCTGCATATTGCACAACATCGCCTTGCTGCGTTCCCTGAACCTGAATCTCATAGGACTTCCCCGTATACGTTCCTTCTACATCCGCTGCTGTAATCCCAGTAATCTTCGGCAGTGAAATCTTACGGATGTCCGTCTGTTTCTTATTCGTATTCGGGCTGTTTTCGGGAGCATACCAAAACTCGTCGCCACGGACAGTAAATCCATAAATAGACATGCCGGATAAATCCTGCGGGCTATGGAATTTTTTTACGTTGCCTGCAGCATCCACCCGATAGATATCTGTCGGCGTGCTGAAATAAATCCTATTATCCGCCTTTGCCAGATACATATAGCTTGCCTGGTAGATACTGTTCCCTCCTGCTGGCCAAGCAGGCGCGGAATATACCGCTGCCTCACCCCCGGCGAGCAGACTTTCCTCCTCTTTCTTCACGAGCTGCACGGCATTTGTGACGTCACCGTCCATCTGATATCTGGAATAATACCATGCACCTTCATAATGGCAGATTGCCGACCGGACGTCTGCCCAAAACGCACTGTCATAGTCAGTGGCATCTGCCGTATGCCCAGCAGACCACGCATAATGGTTATTCCCTGACTTCTTATCCGGACTGTTATTCGATATCTTACCATCACTGAGCAGGAAATATGCGTGCCCTACCCTGCCGATGCAGTCCCAGGTAGGATCGTCCCAGGTAGCGTCCACATGATACCATTTGCCGCCAATCTCAATCATATTCCAGGCATGCGCCATCGCCTCGCTGCTGATTACGTCACAGGAAATTCCCAGCTTCCCTTCCATGATATAGGCAAATGCGTCCGCATAGCCATCACAGACGGCCACCCCATTGACCAAAGATCCATAAGCTGTATGGGAAATCTCCGGAACCTTCTTATCCAGATAATTCTGATAATCGTATTCACAATTCTGCACAAGATAATCATGGACAATCAGCGCCTGCTGGTAACTGTCCAGTGATTGGTCTACCTCAGACACCACCCGCTCCGCTGCTTCTTCCAGCTCTTCCTGCTGGCTGATGATTTCTTCTTGCGTCCCAAGGTATGAGACCTTATATTTTGCCACATAGCCACTGGCATTATAAGACCAGCCAACCCCATTCGCCACATAAAACAGTTCCGGATGGCTGTTCAGAATTTGGAAAAAACTTCCGCCTGCCGTTTCCTTGTCACTCGGTATCTGAAACGCAGAGACGTCTATCTCTTCCTCAAAATTGTTCAACGCTTCTACAATATACTCTTCCAGTGTCTGCCCTGCTCTTGCGCCACGGAATGTCCTGCTCTGGACAGACGGATATACCTCCTCTGGCTCCCGGTAAAATTCCGGATCATAACGGTTCTCATCCGTCAAGATTATGGCTTCATCCTGCAACGCCCCCGTCTCTGCACGAACCGGGACATAGACAGAGCCTGCCATCAAAAAGAACGCCACCGCAAATGACCATATACGATTTCTTTTCATACGCTGCCTCCTAACATTCAACAACTTGGCCTTTTATACTCCCCCCATTATATAATAGCAGGAATGGATTGGCAAGAAAAAATCCGGCAAAGCCGGATTTTCCGCAAAGTCGGAAAGCTGCATTCCATCACAGAACACAGCCTATCCCTTACATATCTTCTAATGTTTCCTTAATCTTTCCCATAAATCCCTTTTTCTTCTTCTCCGTGCCTGCCGCCCCATCCTGTTTCTTTAAGGACTGACCGCTCACCTCGTCGAATTTGCGCAGCGCTTCCTTTGCCTCCCCATTCAGGTTGGTGGGTACCTGGACCACAAGGGTGACATAATGGTCTCCGCGGACGGAAGAATTGCGCAGGGATGGGATGCCTTTGCCTTTCAGGCGAATCCTGGTATCCGTCTGCGTACCCGGCTTCACATCATACAGAATATCACCGTCTATCGTGCTGATCCTTACCTCACCGCCTAACGCTGCCTGGGCAAATGATATCGGCGCAGTCGAATAGACATTCATATCCTGCCGCTGGAAAATCGGATGCCTGCTGACATTCACCTCTACCAGCAAATCTCCTCTGGGGCCGCCATTGGTTCCTGGCTCCCCCTTGTCACGGATACGGACGCTCTGCCCATTGTCAATCCCCGCCGGGATGGACACTTTTATCTTCTTGCGTTTAGCAATATACCCGGTTCCATGGCAGTCGGGACACTTATCCTTGATGATTTTACCTGTCCCCCGGCACTCTGGGCAAGTCTGCACATTCTGTACCATGCCAAGGAAGGACTGCTGGGTATAGACTACCTTGCCTTTCCCGCCGCACTTCGTGCAAGTCTCCGGGCTGGTTCCGGGTTTCGCGCCAGTGGTATGGCAGGTCTGGCATTCATCCTTTAACGTAATCTCTATCTCCTTCTCGCAGCCGAATGCAGCTTCCTCAAAGGTCACGCGCACTGCTGCACGGAGGTTGGCTCCCTTCATAGGGCCGTTACTGGCAGAGGAACGCCTCCGGCCCCCACCAAACAAATCGCCGAATATATCGCCGAATATATCGCCCATGTCCATGCCGGAGAAATCAAATCCCCCTCCGCCTCCCATACCGCCTTCAAAGGCAGCATGACCGAACTGGTCGTACTGACGCCTCTTATCTACATCGCTCAACACAGCATATGCCTCAGAGGCCTCTTTAAATTTCTTCTCTGCTTCTGCGTCCCCCGGGTTCATGTCCGGGTGATACTTTTTGGCAAGCTGGCGGTACGCCTTCTTGATTGCCGCGTCATCGGCATTCCTATCAATGCCTAAGACTTCATAATAATCTCTCTTCTGCTCTGCCATGACAAACTCCCTTTTTGCAAATTATCAAACAAAGTGGGCAAGCCCACTTCACCCCACTTCATCCCCAATCTTGGGGAAATGAGGTTGCACACTTTGACGCGCCGAACACATTTGCGAAGCAATATTAACCTCTTGTGCAAGTGCGCATATTATTTTTCATCTTAATTGGGAAGACGCTTTCACGCGTTAGCGTGACAAGGCCTTTCCGATTAAGATGAAAAACCAGCCATTTCGTGCCACGCGCTCTCATGACGGCACATTCGCCAAATAACCAGCAGCCACCCATGCAAGCACGGCTGTCTGCTGTTACCTGGCTCCTTGTTTTACACTTCTTTATAATCTGCGTCTACCACATCATCATCCGCGCTGCTGTAGGATGCATCCCCCATGTCCGGGCCTGCGCCCTGCGCACCCTGGGCTGCCTGCACATTTTCGTACATCTTGGCAAATACTTTCTGCGCGCTCTCCATCAGTTTTTCCTTAGCCGCTTTCATCTCGCCGACCTGGTCGTCCGTCATCTCCTCCGCATTGGGGTGTGCCTCAACCATCGCTTTGAGTGCGCTCAAATCTGCCTCCACAGCAGATTTATCTGCCGGGTCAATATTCCCGCCTACTTCCTCAAGAGCTTTCTCTGTCTGGAAGACAAAGGAATCCGCATCATTCCTGGTGTCGATAGCCTCCTTGCGTTTCTTGTCCTGCGCCTCGAATTCTGCCGCTTCCTTGACCGCTTTGTTGATATCATCCTCAGACATATTGGATCCTGCCGTAATTGTGATATGCTGCTCCTTTCCGGTACCCAGGTCTTTCGCTGATACATTTACAATACCATTTGCATCAATATCGAAGGTCACTTCAATCTGAGGTACTCCACGCCTTGCAGGCGGAATCCCATCCAGACGGAACTGTCCCAGGGATTTGTTATCCCTTACAAACTGACGCTCACCCTGCACCACATTGATATCAACGGCTGTCTGGTTATCTGCTGCGGTTGAGAATATCTGGCTGTGCTTTGTCGGGATGGTCGTATTACGCTCAATCAGCCTTGTTGCCACGCCCCCCATCGTCTCAATCGACAGAGACAACGGCGTTACGTCAAGCAGAAGGATTTCTCCTGCGCCTGCATCCCCGGCCAGCTTGCCGCCCTGGATGGAAGCTCCGAGAGCTACGCACTCATCTGGGTTCAGGGATTTGCTCGGCTCTTTGCCCGTAAGCTGCTTTACCTTATCCTGCACTGCCGGGATACGTGTAGAACCGCCTACCAGCAATACCTGGCCCAGCTCAGAGGAGGTAAGGCCCGCATCTTTCAGCGCATTCTGAACCGGAACGGCTGTGCGCTCTACCAAATCGTGGGTCAGCTCGTCAAATTTAGCCCTGGTCAGATTCATGTCAAAATGCTTGGGCCCTTCTGCCGTCGCCGTAATAAACGGAAGGTTGATGTTAGTCGTTGTTGCGGAAGAAAGCTCTTTCTTAGCTTTCTCAGCTGCTTCTTTCAGCCTCTGCAGAGCCATCTTGTCATTGGAAAGGTCGATGCCTTCCGTCTTCTTGAACTCCGCCAGCATATAATCTGTAATCTTCTGATCAAAATCGTCGCCGCCGAGACGGTTATCTCCAGAGGTGGACAATACTTCAATGACGCCCTCGCCAATCTCAATGATGGACACGTCAAAAGTACCGCCGCCTAAGTCGTAGACCATAATTTTCTGCTCTTTTTCGTTGTCAAGCCCATAAGCCAAGGCTGCCGCCGTAGGCTCATTGATGATACGCTTTACGTCCATGCCTGCAATCTTTCCTGCATCCTTGGTTGCCTGACGCTGCGCGTCGTTGAAATATGCCGGGACAGTAATGACCGCCTCCGTCACCTTCTCTCCCAGGTAATTCTCTGCGTCTGCTTTCAGTTTCTGCAGAATCATCGCTGAAATTTCCTGCGGGGAATACTTCTTATCGTCAATCGCTTTCTTGCTCTCAGTTCCCATCTCCCTCTTAATGGAAGAAATCGTCTTTTCCGCATTGGTAACTGCCTGACGTTTCGCAGGCTCGCCCACAAGACGCTCGCCGGTCTTTGTAAATGCAACCACAGAGGGTGTTGTCCTTGCTCCTTCTGTATTGGCGATAACCACCGGCTTACCACCTTCCATAACTGCCACACAGCTGTTTGTTGTTCCCAAATCGATACCAATGATCTTGCTCATAATAGAGACCTCCTCTTGAAAATAATTATCTGAATTCACTATTGAACTACTGCCACCATACTATGCCTTACCACGCTGTCCCGGTACGTATAGCCTCTCTGAAGCTCCTGCGCCACCACGCCTGAATCAAATTCATCGCTCTCCACCTGCATGACCGCATTGTGGAACTCGGGGTCAAATTCTGTACCCACTGCCTCAATAGGCTTAACCTCCAGGCTTTCCAGCTCCGTCATAAGCTGCTTATATATCTTATCCATCCCCTCCACAAAGGGATCTCCCTTTGCCTCTTCGGGAACAGCAGATAAACCTCTCTCAAAATTGTCGACCACAGGAAGGATTTTCTCAATGATGCTCTTAGCTCCCACCTCAAACATCTGTGCCTTCTCCTTCTCCGTCCGTTTACGGAAATTATCAAACTCCGCCATCTGCCGCTGTACGCGGTCATTCAGCTCAGCAATCTTCTCTTCCTGCTTATTCTTCTTTTCTTTTTTCTTAAAAAGCCCCTTTTTCTCAGTCTGGGACTCTTCTTCCCCGGCGTCCCCGGATCCATCTTCCGCACTGCCTTCCTCTGCCTCTGAACCATCTTCTGATGCTTCCGGCGTCTCTTCTGCGTCCTCCTCTGCGCTTTCGCATTCAGCCTCTTTTGCGAGAGCTTCTTCCTTCAGCTCTTCTTTATCTATGTCCTTAGTTTCTGTTGCTGCCATATCCTTCACCTCTCTGCTTGTTTATTTATCTTTATTTTGCCGAAACACGGAATCCAGCTGACTCTTAAGAGTCTTCAGATTATCCATCACATTCTCGTAATCCATCCGTTTGGGCCCGATAATCCCGATAGTCCCCTGCATCCCTTCTCCAATCTGGTACGTTGCCGTCACCACGCTGCAATCTTTCATGTTCTGTATCGGAGACTCATCCCCGATGTATACCTGGATGCCCGTCTGCTCCCCGGAGGAAAGCGTTTCATTGACCAATGTCACCAGCTGCTGCTTCTCCTCAAAGGCATTCAATAACTCGCTGGCTTTCTGTGAATCGCTCAGTTCCGGATATTTGAGGATGTTGGTAGTGCCGCTTGTGTAGACTTCAAGCTCTTCGTCCTCCTGGAAGGCTCCTGCCAGCGCATCCAGCACGTCGCTGACAATGTTGCTGTGGATTCCGGCCTGTTCTTTCAGCTTGGCAATCGTGGCCAAATTAATCTGGTCTGCTGAAAGGCCGTTCAGGCTGCTGTTTAAAAGGATATTCAGCTTCAGCAACGTTTCATTATCTAAGGCTTCCCTGGTAGAAATCATCTTATTCTTAACCAGATTGCCCTCCGTAACGATGACAGCCAGAAGCTGCTCTTCATCCACCTGTGAGAGCTGCAGGAACTTCACTTTATTCCGCTGATAAGACGGAGCCGTAATCATTGCGGTATAATTGGTATTTGCGGCCAGAACCTTCGCCATCTGCTGCAGTACCTGTTCCACCCGCTCCGTATGCTCAATCATAAACTCCTTCATCTGCGTGACCTCGCGGTCCTTATCTGCAATCAGGTTGTCTACATAAAAACGGTAGCCCTTATCGGAAGGAATCCTGCCCGCAGAAGTATGCGGCTGTAAGATATAGCCCAGTTCCTCCAAATCTGACATTTCATTACGGATTGTCGCAGAACTCAAATTCAGATCCGAAAACTTAGAAATTGTCCTGGAGCCTACCGGTTCGCCAGTGTCCAGATAATTGCGGATAATGGCGTTTAAAATTTTCCTTTTCCGTTCATCCAGTTCCTGCATCGCAACCTTCCTCCCGCTTCGTTGTTAGCACTCAACTTTCAAGAGTGCTAACATCTATGTACATAAGATAGCACTATCAAATTTCATTGTCAATAGGATTTTGATAATTTATACTTTGTTAATAAATTCAGACTTCCACGGAACAGAAAACTCAGGCTTTCCAAATGAAAAGGAAAACTCAGGCTCTTCCAATGAACTTAAAAGAGACTGAGTTTTTATTTTCATGAGGGGTGTAACCGCCAAAGTCCTCTTATAATTCTAACCACGCACCTTAATTTCATACTCCTCCATCCATGCGTTTATCTGAATCAGGTAGGCAAGCATCTGCGGCCCTGCCATCAACTGCCCATACCACGGCTTCCCATAATCAGAAGGACGCGCCAGGAACAATTCCACTTTATCCTTATTTAAAAACTGCATCACCGGGGCGCTGCCATCCATCAGCAGCTGGCGTACCCTGACCTTTAAAAGATTTTCATAGCGAGGGTCGTACGTTTTGGGATAGGGAGATTTCCTGCGGAACAACACCTCCTCTGGCAAAAGCCCTCTGCCGGACTGCCTTAACAGATTCTTGACCACGCCGTCCTTCGCTTTCATCTCCCAGGGGACATTCCACACATACTGGACAATCCGTGTATCTGCAAATGGCACCCGCGCTTCCAATCCGCTGTACATGCTGGTGCGGTCCATGCGGTTTAGCAATGTCTGCATGAACCATCGGATATTCAGCCAGGAAATTTCCCTCCGCCTTGCCTCCTCCGGGCTGTCCTCAGGGCATCTGGGCGTTTCTGCGACAGACTGCTGGTAACGTTCCCTCACGTACTCATCCATGCGCAGATAGTCCAGGAACTCATCTGCAAGCAGCGCCTTCCGCGGGGACAGATCCATAGTCCAAGGAAACGTATCCGCCTCAAAACAGTCCTTGCGGTGGAACCAGGGATACCCTCCAAAAATCTCATCTGCGCACTCTCCGGTCAGCGTCACCTTATGGCTCTTGCTGACCTGAGAGCAGAAATAGAGCATGGATGAATCCACATCGGCCATCGCCGGAAGGTCATGCGCCTTCACGGAGTCATATAGCATCCCCACCTGATGCTGGTTGTCACATTCCAGGAAATGATGCTCGGAGCCGATATAATCCGCCATCATTTCCACATATGGTCTGTCCTGGGACGGCTGGAACGCATTGGCCTTAAAATTCTTCTGGTTATCCACAAAATCAAAAGAAAACGTCGTCAGCCTTCTTCCCTGCTTTTTCAGCTCTGCGGCGCACACTGCAGACACCAGGCTGCTGTCAACGCCTCCGGACAGGAATGTGCAGATTGGCACATCTGATACCATCTGCCGACGGATGGAATCCTGAACCAAGACAGAAACTTCCTCGACCGTCCTCTCATAGCTATCTGTATGCGGGCGGCTCTCAAGCCTCCAGTAAATCCTGCGCTGGAGCGCCCGTTTTCTTCCATAAGTAACGTATTCTCCCGGACACAATTCCTTCATGCCCCGGAACACGCCGCATCCTGCGCTGCGCGCCGGGCCAATGCCGAAAACCTCATTCAGCCCTTCCCTGTCAAGCTCCGCCGTCACAGAAGGATGAGCCAGAATGCCTTTGGGCTCTGAGGCAAATATCAGTTCATCATCCTTCTTCATATAAAATAAAGGCTTTACGCCCATGGGATCGCGGAAGAGAAAAACCATATCTTCCCGCTCATCCAAAATGGCAAATGCAAAAATGCCGTTCAGCTTAGAGGCAATTTCTGCTCCGTACTCCATAAATCCCAACAGAATCACTTCCGTATCGCAAGTTGTCTCAAACTGCCAGCCTCTCTGCTCCAAATCCCTACGCAGTTCTCTCGCATTATAAAGCTCTCCATTATATGCGATTGCACAGGAACGCTCTCCCTGCCTGCGAACCATGGGCTGATGCCCGCCAGACAAATCAATGATAGACAGACGGCTGTGGGACAGCCCACACTGCCCCTGCAGATAGACCCCCGCATCATCCGGCCCCCTCCTGCACAGCTTCTCATGCATAGCAACAAGGATGGAACGATAATACGTCCCATCCTTCCCATAGTCCTTTTCTCTATGATAAAATCCTGCTATTCCGCACATATCGTTTGCTCCTATTTTCACATTTATTCCATTATATCGCGAAATAAGAAAAAATATGTGGGCAATCTGAAAACTTTTTATTTGTACTTATTGATGACCTCGATAATCTGGGCCTGCACCGGAAGGATATCCACAAGTATCTTCCTCGCCTCCTCAGGACTGCCCTGACGCAGCAAATCCACAATATCGGTATACGCCTTGTACAGTGGCGTAAGGGAGAGATTGCCTGTGGCTCCCTTGATAGCATGCGCATTCTCAATCACTTCCTGATAATCATTTGCATCAAACTCGGGATTTACCGTGGTCTCCTCCAACATAGACTGGATGCGCCCCAGCATCTTCTTATAAAATGCCTCATTGCCTCCCAGACGCTTCAAAGCCTCGTCAACATTAACACCTAAACCCTTTAATTCTTCTAACATATTCATGATACTTTTCCTTTCGTTTCATTTAATATCCGAGCTAAAACGCTCAAATCTCCCTATATCTTCTTTTCTCCCGATACTGCCCTTCAAATGTCTGCCTCCTGCCAAATTGCCACTCTCTCGCATATACCAACGTATACATCACAAGCGCCATCGCACACCCGGTAAGCACATCGAAGACAGAATGCTGCTTTAAGAACATCGTAGAAGCAATGATTGTGGCCATCAACACAAACGACGACCTCCTGACCCACTTTTTCTCTCTCAGCTTCTCGCTGTGCATGACCGCCAGATGCGTGCCAATGGAATTATACACATGGATGCTTGGGAACAGGTTCGTCGGCGTATCAATCATGTAAAGCCCTTTCACCATTGAAATAAATATATTATCTCTCTCAAACACCCTGGGACGGAGATAATGCCCATTGGGGTATACGGTCGACACGACAAGGAAGACTGTCATGCCCACAAACAAGAACGCACATAACTTGTAGTAATCCTGCACATCCTTGAAGAAGAACCATGTAATTGCAACCGCTACATAGCCAAACCACAGAAGATAAGGGACGATAAATATTTCCACGAACGGAATATAGTCGTCCACTGCCATATGTACGATATGGAAACGCCTCGTCACCGTGCGCTCTACATAGATAAACCACATCTGATAGATGACCAGGTATGATAAAATCCAGCCATGACGGTAACGGTAAAGTAACTCTCTTAACTTGTCTCTCATTATTAACCACCTTTTATTCTTGTCAGTCCATTATCAAATTGCATTATAGCACAAGACTTCCCGAGAGACAATCAAAATATCTGACTTTAATATTTTTTTAAGAACTTCCTTTTTGAGCAGTCAATCGCCCGCTGCACCCTGTCACTTATTTCCCGCTCCATTTCCTGCACTGTTCAATCCTCGCTCCATTGTCACTCTGCTCCATATCATAGGCAAATGTATGCAGCACAGAACACACAAAGTCATCGCATTCCCCGCAATGCTGCTGGTTTTTGCTCTCACAGCAGGATTTCACAGGGCACGCATCTGCCCAAAAAGGCTTGTCCATTTCAGCACATCCTTTACACCCCATCTCCTCCCGGAAACTGCACGCACTGCAGAGAAGCCCACATCTTGATTCAGCCATATTCCCATACCTCCTATTTTTTCTTTCAGGATACCACAAGAAACATGCCAGCTATGTGTCATGTTCAGAAGGCACAGCCAGATAATGTTACTTTCTTATTTCACCCACAGATCCGCATATATGCATCCAGATAAGCAGCATACGTCTGATTGTCAAACAGCGCCCACTCCACCCAATCAAAGTCATCTGCATTCTTGTCCAAAAATTCCTTAACCGTCTTGACTGCCAGTCCCGCCGCCCGCTCTGCCGGGAAACGGTAGACGCCAGTCGAAATAGAAGGGAATGCTATTTTCCTGATTCCGTTCTCTTTCGCTAACTGCAGGGAATTCCTATAACAGTCTGCCAGCAGCCTATCCTCCTCCTTATTGCCGCCTCGCCAAACCGGTCCAACCGTATGGATGACATATTCGCAAGGCAGATTGTATGCCTTAGTAATTTTCGCCTCTCCCGTACCGCACCCGTGAAGCTTCCTGCATTCGTCCAGAAGTTCCGGCCCGGCGGCACGGTGTATCGCTCCGTCCACGCCCCCTCCGCCAAGAAGGGATTCATTCGCTGCATTCACAATCGCGTCTGCATCTATAATCTTTGTTATGTCTCCTTGCACCATCTTTATCATTCTGCCACACTCCTTCTTATGTCCAAGTAAAATTCTCTTTCCCGGCTCCCAACTCAAAATGATATTTTACGAGTCCAGTATCTACCCCCGAAAATATCCCATTATCACAAGAAAAGGACACCTGGTTTTCTCGGACTTCGATATGAAATGCCTGTTTCGCCAATGCGGTAGGCGCAAGGAGCGCAGCCTCTGTCCCTTTCCGAAACCAGCCAGGCATCTCCCCATCATATTCGCTTACCTCATCTGCTGCCTTCGTCTTATGCGGCACCCCCTGGCTCTTCCCATAGCCGACAGCAACTACGCCGACAGCTTTCCTTCCCCATGCTTTCTCAGCCACTGCTTTCCTGCTGAACGTACCGCCGACCCACCAAGTATTAAGCCCAAGCGTCTGGGCATAAAGCATGAGATCGGCACCACTATATCCTAATTTTTCGTCCAAATCAGATGATTCTTTCCCTGCCATGATAAAATAATTCTTAACCCCTTTGGCAAGTATAAGCTTAAGAAATGCATGGAACGCGCCGCCATCGTTCACCATCAGCTTTATTGCCAGGTTATTTTTCTCATTATGGTCTGCGATACGCTGATTCAGTTTTTGCACTATGTCAGGAGGCAGTTCCTTGTCTGTGTATTTACGCACCATATGCCTCTCATGCATCGCTTCCTTTAAAGCCATCGCTTCTCCTTCCGTGCCAACGTCTTGCTTCCATAAAATTAAGTATATTTTAGTTTAATCCATTCGTCAATATCCCCACAATTTAAGTTTCCCCATTTTTTATAACAGCTAATATTTAAGTCCCAAAAGGTCTTGCTGCCTTTGTCAACATAGACAGAATGAGTAAATATATTCGTGCGACAGTCCCCTTTGGGTACTAGGAAACTAAATAATGGGGATACTCAACCCCCACGGACAAGGTTGCGTTCATCCTGCGGCCTGGCACGCAGAGAAACCTTGCCAGACGGCAGCAAATTTCCAAATATTCTCTATTTCCCCTAAATAAGTATTTTATGTCATAAATTATAAATTTTTTATAAAAAACCGTCATGATTGGCATATCTGGATTGTTACTATTAATGTAGGGTAGTATTTTACATACATTGCGGGAGGCCCCTGGGACGTTTTCTGTCCCAGGGGCCTCCCGCCCTTTCACATGATAGTTTTGATTGTGGCTTGCCAAGCTATAATTTCTATTGTACGCCGCTATTCTGCCTCATTACAGTTAGTCGGAGGCAAGTGTAAACCGATCTACCAATTCCTTTAAGCTGGCTGCTTCGGCGGAAAGCTGCTCGCTTGCGGCCGCGCCCTCCTCTGCAGTTGCACTGTTGCTCTGTACAACAACTGAAATCTGATTTATTCCTTCCGAAACCTGTTCAACCGATTGTGACTGCTCATTAGATACTATTGCAATATGGTCAATGGCATCCACCACAGACTTAATACTGTTTACGACATCTAGCAGAACATCTGCCGTATTTTGGGCAATTCCCGTACCAATATGTACTGCATCCGTAGAATTAGCAATCAGCTCGGATGTATTTTGAGCCGCCTGCGCAGATTTTCCTGCCAAATTCCGAACTTCCTCTGCAACAACAGCAAACCCCTTCCCTGCGCTGCCGGCCCTGGCCGCCTCCACTGCCGCATTCAGGGCAAGTATATTCGTCTGGAACGCGATGTCATCTATCGTCTTGAGGATTTTTTCAATCTCCTCAGAACTGGTCCGAATCTTTTCCATGGCCTCTACCAGATTCTGCATCTTCTGGTTACATAGGAACACTTCTTCTCCGGTCTGATGTGTCTGGCTCCTGACATCCAGCGCCCCATCCGCCGTATCTTTCACCTCCTCAGAAATCATGTTAATCCGTGTTGCCAATTCTTGTACGGAACCGGCCTGTTCCGTGGTCCCCTGGCTAAGCGTCTGCGCGCTCGAAGATAATTGATGGCTGGCATTTGCGACCTCTTCTGCCGAATGATTGACCTGACGCATAGCGCTGCTCAGCTCGAGCCTCATATTACGCATGGAATGCAGGATATCCTGAAAACTGCCGACATATACCTCCTCATGCTCTGTATGAACATTCAGATTCTGATTTGCCATCTCATTGAGCAGATAGCTGATGTCATTGATAACAATTCGCAACCCCTCCACAAGGGTCTCAGTAGATCTGACAAGCACACCTGTTTCATCCTTGTTGGAAATCTTGGGCATAGGCGTCTCCAAATCTCCCTCCACAAGCAGTTTCATCCGATTCACGCAGGCCTTCATAGGTCTGCCAATGTTGAGGGCAAGAGCCAACGCGACAATAACTGATATCAATATGGATACCACGATTACCGCTATATTGATGACCATTGCGTCCCGCGTGGATGCAAGATAGTTAAGCTGCGGCGCGGTCACTGCGATGCTCCAGCCGTCTGTATCCAGCACGGGCGCGTAGGCCGCAAACATTTTGTCTTCTCCGTTTGTATAGCTTCCGAACCCATTTTTCCCCTGACGCATCTCGGCGTGAATTGCCGCCAGCTCCTGCAGCGAGGAATCTTTCTGCGCTTCCTCTTCTATATTTTGAACCGTAATTGTATCAAGCGTAATGTCAGCAATCGTGCCGCCGTTCTTATTAATCATGTAGGCTCTGCTATTTTCACCAACCTGTATAGCCGATACAATATCGTTCAAAAAGGTTTCATGCGGAACAAAATATACAACACCGACAATGCCTTTCCCATAATCCCCCTCCGCATAAAGAGGCGCCGCTACCATAATGGATAATTCTCCCGTAACTTTGCTTATTAGCGGCTCCGAGACAAAAACTTTTCCCTGCATGGCCTGACGTACATATTCACGGTCTGAATAATCATTCCCGTCAAAGATACTGATTCCATCCGCGCCTACAATATTCCCCCTCTGGAAACCATGCATAGAAACGCGGCCATTGATGATGTCCTGCTTTTTTTCTACTGCTACTTCCGGATCGGATAGTTGCGGGATACATCCCACCTCCATGACAACGTTCTTATATGCCTGCAGCTCCTGCTGCGCACGTCCTGCCGCCAAGACTGCCGTTTGGCTCATCATCTGCTCTACCGTAGCCATCGTGCTATTGTAGTTTAGGATGATGCTTGAAGAACCAGATGCAACCAGTCCAATCAAAACAGTCAAAATAAGACATACTGTAATTTTTGTCCGAATGCTTTTCATTTCAATGTTACCTCCTGCTCACATGGCTGAACTTATGGGATTTTCAGCCAAGTCCATATCATTCTCGTAACGATAACGCTCTATGAATGATTTAATCTTCTTGTTACTGTGTTAACTGTCACTTGCATTTTCCCTTGAGTACCTGAAAAAAATCAAAAACTCTTTTGCAGATTCCCGTTCTCTATATAACCTCATAAGCTGGCTTACGCCAGAACTAAAACCACCTCCATCTAAATTTTTTTCATGCAATTATTGAACATTTTCAACCGTTCTCATTATTTCTTAATTATTATAAAAGTTACTATTCCAGCTTGTCAACCATTATCTATTTTTTAATTCCAATCCATCCATTATTGCAGGACATGGAATTTGAAGCGTTCCAAAATACGGGATATTTCCCCTCGCGCAGGAATAAAAAGAAGAGACCGAAGCCTCTTCCCACTTATCTTTTTGCATCCGCTTTTTATCCCTATAACGAGCCATATCCACGCCCGTTACAAGCAAGTTTATCAATCCAGCACTTAAAATATTCCTTAACAAACATAATCATCCCTGCCCCATGGCATTTCCGTATTATATCTATTCTGACGCCAAATGCTTTTCCAGATATATCTGCACTAATCCTTTTTATCCTAATGATTTCAGCCCTGCCCGATATGCCGCCATCTCCTCCTCGCTGTGGTGGTCCATCACATATTGCAGCTCTGAAATGGCGCTTTCCCTTTCTTTTGGCAGATAAACAGATAATGGATAAAAATTTGAGGAAGAATTGGCAAACAAATGTGTCCTAATCTGCAAATTCTGAATAAATATCTGTAACTCCTGCAGTCTCTCTTTCTCCCCTGCCGGGATAAAGCTGCCTGTCCCTGCCATATCATAAAGTTTGGTATTTGGAAATAATGTCAATGCATCCACAGAAATAAAGTATGGATTCAGCCTGCTAAACAGTCTGGCGCTGTTTACTGCATTACAATATCCGCGTCCTTTTCCTGCCAGCCCGGTCATATAGACAAAATAATATTCTATGCCTGCCTCATCCAGTTTCCGGCACTGCTTTAGAATATCATCTGCCGTGTAACCTTTCCCGGCAAGGGCAAGCGTGTCATCATCCCCGCTTTCCGTCCCGATACTCAGTCCATTCACTCCCATTGCCCGCAGTTTTCGAAGCTGCCATACCTCCTTATTCTGAATATCACGGATACTGGCAAACATGGCAATGGACTGGCATTTAATCAGGTAATCCCTCACTGTCAGCACATACGGCTTTAACCGTTTATAGGACAGTGCAAAGGGATTTGCCCCTGTCAGGAACAGCCGCCTTGCATAGGGCTGGCAATCCTTGATTTCCTGCAAATCCTCCTCAAACTGTTCCAATGAGATCAGCCGAAAGGGCTCATTCTCATACAGATTGCAAAAGTTACATTTCCCATAGGCACATCCCGCCGTCAGCTCAATAATACAGGAATCGGCCTCATAATGCGGCCTCCATGTCCGTCCGCTAAAGTGCATAATTCTTTCCCCCTTATAAATGCCGGAGATTTTTGCGGTAATGCTCCAGCTCTTTCTCATCCACACTGCCTATAATTTCATCCAGAACAGCCAGCAGCTTTGCTTTATCCTTTGGGAGAACCCCATATAACTGTACTGCATTGGAGGCTCCCATTGCCGCAAATTCCGTCTCTATGGCAAGGTTTTCAACCAGAGTTTTCATTTCCATGTACTTTTCTTTTTCGCCGGACCGCTGCCAGTTCCCTTTCCTGATTTCCTGATATAATTCAGAGTCCGGATAGATTGTGAGCATATTGGCGCCAACCAGTTCCGGGTGCAGCTGGTTACAGACCTCTGCGGTCACTTTTGCCCCCTCTGCTCCCCTGCCTTTTCCTGATATGCCCACCAGATAGAAAAATTTATAGGATATGCCTGCCTTATCCAGACGCCCGCACTGCGCCAGAATGTCTTTTTTCCAATAGCCCTTATTCATAAACTGCAGCGCCGCATCATCTGCCGTTTCCATGCCTATCGTCAGTCCGTCAAACCCTGCACTTTTTAACCGCTGCAATTCTTCATCGGATTTCAGACCAATATCGGTAATCCTTGCAAAAGAGCCAATGCTTTCACAAGATGGAAAATACCTTTTTACCAAAGCAGAAATTGCCATCAGCAAATCGTATTTCAAAACAAACGGATTCGCCCCGGTCAGAAATACACGCCGACATTCAGATCCCCACATCCGGTTCCTCTTTGCCGCCTCCTGCAAATCCTCCTCAATGTCCTCTAATGGAGACATCCGAAAAGAAAAAGGCAGGTCATTGTATAATGTGCAGAATTTGCATTTATGGTGGGTGCATCCCGCTGTCGCCTCCAGTAGTAACGAGCCTGCCTCATAAGGCGGCCGCCAGATTGTTCCTGTATAGTGCATAATCTTTCCTCCTTTGAAAATGTTCTGCCATAAGGTTACACAAACCGGGGCGGATTCCACAAGTCCTGTCTATTCTTAGTGATAGTACCTTTTTTCGTACTTAGTAGCAAAAAAGCCAGTTCTTGTTTTTTAACACGTTGTATCTTATACTAATGGTGAGGTGAGAAGAATGGCAGACAACAAATTCAGTGAAGAAAAACAGCTTGCCCGCTGTGAGCCTATGAGCAGGCTCCAATCCTACATTGCGGGTAAATGGAAAATCCTGATTTTATGGTATATATCCTTTTACAAAGTACAACGGTTTGGGGAACTTATGAGACGTTTGGACGGCATTACGCAATCGACCCTGACGAAACAGCTCCGGGAACTGGAGCAAGACGGATTCATCCATAGAAAAATATATAAGCAAATACCGCCTAAGGTGGAGTACACCCTGACGGAGTTAGGCCAGAGTTTCCTTCCCGTACTGGAAACCATGTTTGAGTGGAGCGAGAAATACCTCTGTCCAGATTATGTAAATCCATACAAAAAGGGCTGACTGTGCAACCCTTGCCGGCACGCTCGGATGGCGCTGGAGGGGGGTGCGGACATTTTCCTGGACTGGCTAAGCCGCCAATCCAGGAAAATGTCCGCACCCCCAACCCTCATTTCACAAATTCATCGGCTCTGTGTCTGTGCATCTGGTTCTCTGATGACTTTACTTAATGACAATTTTTTATTCAAAATACCCACAAACTTCTCCTTGCTGGAGAATATGGCTATTTGCCTTACTCAGAACTTTTCTCTTAGTAGAAGATGCTTTCAGACTAATCTTACAATCTAATGCATAAATAGTAAAACAATATCTGTGGGATTTACCTTTCGGCGGCTTTGGTCCTGCATAGCGGTGAAATCCATATCCGATTCCTTGTACCGCGCCCTCTGGTGAAGATACTGTTTTTCCTGATGGGATGGCTTGCGCAATTTTATTTGTCGCAGGAATGTCCCAAATAATCCAATGTGTAAATCTTTTAATCGGATGGCTCAAATCTTCAAGAGTAATAATAAAAGTTTTGGCATATGGAGATAAGTTTTTTATGATAAATTCTGGTGAAATATCCTTCCCCCGCCCAGTATTCTCTACTGGAAATTTCCCTCCGTCTTTTATTCCCATGCACTCAAACTCAAGAGTATTTTTCTCCATTTCATATTTCTCCTAACCTTTTTATATTTCAATCATTTCTGCAACTTTAAAATTGATTCCTCTTTACCCTCTTTCTGCCCACAACAAAAACCAACGCAGTCGCAAAATCCAATACAACAGTTGTCGCTGCACTCGCTTCAATTCCATATATGCTGCCATTCCAAATGTTGTCGCCTACGGACTTCATATTAAATACTGCTGCTACGGTTTCTTCATTGCCACTTAAATTCAATCCAAGGACACTATACAAAATAGCATTCCAAAATGAATGAAGACCGCAGGCTGCCCAAATGCTTTTAAAATAAATTGTGAGAAATAAAAAAATAACAGAAATAGGAATTAGATTTATGGCACCAATTACACCATAAATCATTTCATCTGCAAATAGAGACGACCAATGCGGAAAAATGAATAAAATTGTACTTACAATCATTGCCATCAAAAATGAAGTTTTTTCTTTAAGCGCGTGCAAAACAATCCCCCCTGCAAAGTATTTCTTCCGCCGCACCTTGAATCATAAATCCCCCTGTTAAGAGAATTATCATAAGAATATCAGTGTTTTCAATAATCCCTTGATATTTTATATTTCCAGTCGCTGCAATTATAAAGACAGACACGGTAAGTAAGAAAACACTTAAAGCAATACCAATAAAATAAGTTCCAAAAAGCTGTTTCATTTCTCCATTCCTCCCTGCAAATCATGAATACCATTCAGTATTACTTTCAGTGCAAAACCAAAGCTGTCATTTATGGATAGTGGGTTTCCATATCCACCGTGGCTTTCAATGGAAGAAAAACCTTGCAGAAACCCCCGAAACATACGCACAATATGCACTTTTTGCTCCTCATTCAATTCATAGGAATCAAGGACTTGACAAAAAACAGACACCATGCCTTGTGTCGCTTGCAAATGTTCCTCTGACTGATACATATTGTACCATTGCATAGCTTCAAACAATCCCTTATGCTCGGCAGTAAAATTACGATAAGCATAACATATAGCCATTATTGCATCATCCTTCGCCCTGCCTATGGCGACTTTTGTAATCTTGTTTTCTAAAGAATGCCAGCCGTACAGCATAAGTTCTTTATTTAATTCATCAATTCCACCATTAAAATGCTTGTACAAAGATGGGGATTTTACTCCCAATTCTGCCGCCAACACCTTTAGGGTTACATTAGCAATACCTCTTTCATCCGCTATATTAGCCGCCATTTCAATAATCGTTGTTTTGTTTAAACCAGCTTTCATATAGGCTACTCCTCTTTGCTAATAGCTAATCATATTAGCTATTATGGCATTTAAGTTCACTTGTGTCAATATATAAAAATTTTGAGCTTTGATTTTTTAAAAATAATACATAAATTCTACAAAACTTCCGAAAATGAGTACATAAATTTTTGCCCAAACACCGCGATTGCGTTATCCGTTTATTGATTTGGGTTATTTTATACGATTAAGGGACAGCATCATAGTGAACTGCTGTCCCTTATCTTTCAGGGGTTTACTGTTTTTCCAGCGAAAACCTAAACGCCTTAATACTTTTGAATGGCTTATGCAACGTATTCCGAGCAGCCAATGCCAATTTGCTTGTCAGTCGCCTCCGCCAATTTGGGAAATTCCAGGTATTCATTTGCCAAATCTAAAAGCATATTCCTTGCATTATCAAGGCCAAACATTTTCTTATAACTTTCAGCAAGACGCTTGACCGCTTCTTTCTCTGCATTTTCATCTCCAGACTCTTTCGCTTCCATAAACTGCTTATAAATTTCGGCGTTTTCATCCTGTTCCTGCTTCAATTTCTCAGTATTTCCTATAGACTGCATGATAGCTCTCATTACTTTTTCTTTACCGCCATACCATTTGAACACATCCGCAAACGCCTGCCCATTTGAAAATCCAGATGCAAGATGCTCCCTGTATTTTTCTATGCTGCCATGTTTTTGTATCTGTTCTTCAGGTGATTTTGGGGACACGGATTCCAGTGTATGGTCTAAGATTTTCTGCAGTCCTTTAAAGAACATAATTTCTTGCAGCCTTTCTATTGCTCTGTTGTCATATAAGCGATAACCTGCTTCTGATAATTCTGCTGGTTTTAACAACCCTATCTCATCATAGTATCTCAGCGTCCTTATGCTTACCCCGGTTATCTCTGACACATCCTTTACCGTCTTCATCGCTTCCTCCTTTCCTTCCTACCATAAACCGTCACGTTACGAGAGAGTCAATACCTATATTCAAAATGACAAATTCTTAGAGATTGTAAAGCAATGCCGGCAGCATTTTTAGGAAGTAAAACAATCAAACAATTACTGGGTTATGATTTTACGAAGTCAGAGGACAGAGACGCATATATAGAAATATATGGCTCTGTTGCTAATTTCATGGCAGCCATCTGCTTTGCCCTGTCTATGTTATTTGGCTTTCCTTACGGTAATTACTTTTTTCTATGCTCACTGCGTTTAGTTTTTTGGTAAGCGTTAAATATGAATGTGTAGTGAAATGCCTGATATTTTCCTGTAAA
>CAJUFQ010000023.1 GCA_910585625.1 uncultured Lachnospiraceae bacterium | reverse complement strand
TTTCACCGTTTCCTACCAAAACAACATCAATGTCGGCGCTGCAACTGCCGTGATTGCAGGAAAAGGCAGTTATACCGGGACTGTCTCTAAAAATTTTACGATTACACAACCCTCCACTCCTGTTCCGGAATCAAAGGAACTGTCTAAGTGTGCAATAACATTAAGCCAGGCGTCCTATACCTATGACGGAACAGTGAAAACGCCTGTCATCACAGTCAAAGACGGGAACAAAACTTTGGTAAATCATTCAGATTACACTTTAATTTATAAAAATAACATCAATGCCGGTACAGCAGAAGTTACCATTATAGGAAAAGGACTCTATAAAGGAGAGGTAACAAAATATTTCACCATCAAGATGAAGAAGGGTACATCTCACAAGATTGGCTCCTACCAATACAAAGTCACTGGCGTAAACACAGTATCAATGACCAAGATACTGAAACGCAACGTTAAAAAAGTGCAAGTTCCAAAAACTGTGAAAATCGGCGGAAAGCAGTTTAAGGTAACCGCCATTGCCAATAAAGCGTTCAAGAATAACAAACAAATAACAAACGTACAAATTCAAGACAATGTGAAAGCCATAGGGGCATCTGCCTTTGAGGGATGCACAAAGCTCACAAAAGCAACCCTCGGAAAGAGTGTTACGCAAATCGGCGGCAATGCGTTCAAAGGCTGCAAAAAACTGAACACCTTGACCATAAAATCCACAAAGCTGAAAAAAGTCGGGAAAAATGCCCTGAAAGGAATCCATACTACTGCAAAGATAAAGGTTCCGTCCAAAAAACTTTCTGCATATAAGAAATTGTTCAAAAATAAAGGGCAAGGGAAAAAAGTAAAAATTTTAAAATAGTTCTTTAATACTTCTGCAGAACAAAACGGCAGAAGTGTACAGGCTTGTCCTTAGGGATCCCAGACTTTCCCTGGGAATTCCTTAGGACAGTCACACAGTGACATTTTAATTCTATAGGAAGACACTTTCATGCTTTAGTGACAAATTCTTTCCCAACAGAAGAAAAAAAGGAGATACTATCTCTTATTAGCGAGATAGTATCTCCGAACTGCTAAATCAACTTCTGACTGCCCGGATATCACTATCCGGAATTTTGTAACCAAAAAATCTTTATAAATATTATATGTTCCAGTCCTTTGTTTGAAATATCTATGACCGTACATTTCATATATTCACTAACGACTCCCTTGTCTAACAACTCCTCTAAGCTGACTTTAATCTGGTCATATTCAGACGTAAGGCTTTCCAGCTCTTTCTCATCCCGTTCATAATCTTTAAACCTTCTCTCATGAGAAAAAATATGGAATGGGATTAAAAACCGTACTCCTTTCTCAAATATCTCATCCACCGTATATTTCTGAACTTTCATCACCTGAATATCATACATGATGCTGCCTCCCGGGGTGACTGTCTTTAAATATTATTCACCTTCGCTATGTCAATCAGGTTCAGCTCCTCGCTGACGCTGGCATGTTCCAGGCTCCTGGCAAGCGCGTCCGCCGTATCCATCGCTGTAATACAGTACACGCCAGTCTCAATGGCATTCCTACGGATTAAAAAACCATCGCGGCTCTTGTCGCGCCCCTGGGTCGGCGTGTCGATAACCAAATCGATTTTATGCCCCAGTATTAAGTCCATTACGTTGGGGGATTCCTGGGCAATCTTGTTGATGCGCCTTGCCTTTACGCCGCGTGCCTCCAGATACTTCGCCGTGCTTCTGGTCGCGTAAATCTTATAACCTAACGCTTCAAACCGCCTGGCAATTTCCACCGACTCCGGCTTGTCGGCATCCTTGACGGTCATAATCATCTGCTTGTATTTGGGGAACTCAACGCCCGCACCCAGGAACGCCTTGTACAAAGCTTCGTCAAAGGACTTGCCAATCCCCAAACATTCCCCGGTAGACTTCATCTCCGGCCCAAGGCTGATTTCTGCACCACGGAGTTTCTCAAAGGAGAAGACCGGCATTTTGACGGCGACATATTCCGCCTCCGGCGCAAGCCCGGTGGGATAGCCCATGTCCTTCAAGGTATTGCCGATAATCACCCGTGTGGCAAGATCTACAATAGGGATGCCCGTCACCTTGCTGATATAAGGCACGGTTCTTGAAGAACGCGGGTTTACCTCGATGACATACACGTCCTCGCCCATGGCAATGAACTGGATATTGATTAACCCTACGACATGAAGCGCACGCGCCAGACGCTCCGTGTAATCGACTATCTTCGCCTTCACTTCCGCACTGATAGTGGGCGCCGGGTAAACGGATATGCTGTCGCCGGAATGAACCCCAGTGCGCTCAATATGTTCCATAACCCCAGGGATTAAAATATCCCTGCCATCGCACACCGCATCGACTTCAATCTCTTTGCCCTGCAGATACTTGTCCACCAAAATCGGGTGATCCTGAGCAATGCGGTTGATAATCTCCATAAATTCCTCAATCTCCTCATCGGAATAGGCAATCTGCATCCCCTGCCCTCCAAGCACATAGGAAGGGCGCACCAGCACCGGATAGCCAAGCCTGTTTGCGACTTCTTTTGCTTCCTTTGCCGTAAATACTGTCCCTCCGGCCGCACGGGGAATCTGGGTCTGTTCCAGGATCTTATCAAACAACTCACGGTCTTCCGCCGCGTCTACATCCTCCGCTTTCGTCCCCAGGATTGGTACGCCCATCTTCATCAGGCTTTCAGTCAGCTTGATTGCCGTCTGCCCGCCAAACTGCACGACCGCGCCGTCCGGCTGCTCCAGCCGCACGATATTTTCCACGTCTTCCGGCGTCAGAGGCTCAAAATACAACTTATCCGCAATGTCAAAATCGGTGGACACCGTCTCTGGGTTGTTGTTGACGATAATCGTTTCATAACCTTCCTTGGCAAATGCCCAGGTACAATGCACCGAACAATAATCGAATTCAATCCCCTGCCCGATGCGGATAGGGCCGGAGCCAAGGACAAGGACTTTCTTTCGTCCGTCGCTTCCTCCCGCCTCGTTCTCACTTCCGAAACAGGAATAGTAATACGGCGTTTCTGCCGCGAATTCCGCCGCACAGGTATCCACCATCTGAAAGGCGGCTGTAATCCCGTTTTCATAACGCAGCCCACGGATTTCCGCCTCCGTTTTCCCTGTCAGACGCGCAATCACATTATCTGGAAATTCCAGCCGTTTTGCCTCCTTGAGCAATTCTGTAGTCAGCTCCTCTTCCTCCAGGCGCGCCTCCATCTCCGTAAGGATAGCAATCTTATCAATGAACCAGCAATCAATCCTCGTGATATCATGGATCTCGTCATAAGAAATCCCTCTGCGCAGCGCCTCCGCTATCACCCAAATCCGGCGGTCGTCCACTTTCGCCAGCTGCTTGCGCAGCTTCTCTTCAGATAGCGTCGTAAAATCATAGGAGCGCAGGCAGTCCACATGCTGCTCCAGGGAACGGATAGCTTTCATCAATGCCCCCTCAAAATTCGTACAGATGCTCATGACCTCCCCGGTTGCTTTCATCTGTGTCGTCAGCGTGCGCTTCGCCGTAATGAACTTATCAAACGGAAGCCGCGGGATTTTCACGACACAGTAATCCAGCATAGGTTCAAAGCTGGCATAAGTCTTGCCGGTGATAGCGTTTTTAATTTCATCCAGCGTGTAGCCTAGGGCTATCTTTGCCGCCACCTTGGCAATCGGGTATCCAGTGGCCTTGCTCGCCAGCGCAGAAGAACGGCTGACCCTGGGATTGACCTCAATGACGCAGTACTCAAAGCTCTCCGGGTGGAGTGCATACTGCACGTTGCAGCCTCCGGTAATGTTCAGCTCGGAAATGATGTTCAGCGCAGATGTCCGCAGCATCTGGTATTCCTTATCCCCCAAAGTCTGGGAAGGAGCCACGACAATGCTGTCCCCTGTGTGTACGCCTACCGGATCGATATTTTCCATATTACATACCGTGATGCAGTTGCCCGCGGCGTCCCGCATGACCTCATACTCAATCTCTTTCCAGCCTGCGATGCAGCGTTCTACCAAGACTTCACCCACACGGCTAAGGCGCAGGCCATTGGTGAGGATGTCAATCAGTTCCGTCTCATCGCGGGCTATGCCGCCGCCGCTTCCGCCCAGTGTGTATGCAGGGCGCAAAACCACCGGATAGCCGATGGTATTGGTAAATGCAATGCCGTCTTCCACATTGCGGACAACCTGGGAAGGCGCGCAAGGCTCCCCAATCTTCTCCATCGTGTCCTTAAACGCCTGGCGGTCCTCCGCCTTGAAAATCGTCTCCGGGGTCGTGCCAATCAGCGTTACGCCATGCTTTTCCAAAAAACCGGATTCCGCAAGCTCCATGCCAAGGTTCAGTCCTGCCTGCCCGCCCAGTGTCGGCAGCACGCTGTCCGGCTTTTCCTTACGTATAATCTGCTCCAATACTTTGACCGTCAGAGGCTCGATATAAACCTCATCCGCAATATCCTTGTCAGTCATGATAGTCGCCGGGTTGGAATTCACTAACACGACCTCCACGCCCTCCTCCTTGAGGGAACGGCAAGCCTGGGTTCCTGCATAATCAAATTCCGCAGCCTGCCCGATGACGATGGGGCCGGAGCCAATCACTAATACTTTCTTAATCTCTGGATTCTTTGGCATTACTGGTTCCCTCCCATCATCTCAATAAATTTATCAAACAGATAGCTGCTATCCTGCGGCCCCGGGCATGCTTCCGGGTGGAACTGCACGGTAAAAATCTTCTTTCCGGCATACCGTAAGCCCTCGTTCGTGCCATCATTGACATTGATGAAAGCCGGAACTGCCACTGCCGGATCCAAATGCTCCGTGTCTACCACATAACCATGGTTCTGAGACGAGATATACACCCGCCCGGTCTCCAGATCCTTCACCGGATGGTTGCCGCCCCGGTGGCCATATTTCATCTTATGGGTGTCCGCACCATTTGCCAGGGCCATGAGCTGGTGTCCCAGACAGATTGCAAAAATCGGCGTATCGGAATCATACAATTTCTTCAGTTCCGCAATAATCTCTTTGCAATCCTTGGGGTCTCCCGGCCCATTACTGAGCATGATTCCATCCGGCTTACCCTCAAGGATTTCCCCTGCGCGCGTATGCGCCGGGTAAACCGTGACCTCACAGCCTCTTTTATTCAAAGACTTCGCAATATTTCCCTTTGCGCCGAAATCCATCAGCGCGACTCGTTTTCCCCTGCCCTCCAGCCTGGAAATACTGCCGCAAGTCACCTTGTCCACCACATTTCCTGTGCGGTATGATTTCAGCCGGGGCAGGATTTGGGCAAGCCGGTAATTCTCGTCGGTGGTAATCATGCCGTTCATCGTCCCTTTTTCCCGAAGAATTTTCGTCAAGGCCCGGGTATCAATGCCTGCAATGCCCGGTATGTCGTATTTTGCCAGGAAATCCTGGATTGTCCCCTCACAGCGGAAATTGCTCGGCATCCGCGACAGTTCCCGCACAATATAACCGTCCGGCCATGGCCTCCCAGACTCCATGTCCGGCGTAATTCCGTAATTTCCTATCAATGGGTATGTCATGACAACTGCCTGTCCGGCGTAAGAGGGGTCTGTGAGAACTTCAAGATAACCTGTCATAGAAGTGTTGAATACGATTTCACTGATTACTTCCCTGTCAGAACCGATGCTCACGCCTTCAAACACCATTCCGTCCTCCAGTATCAGAAATGCTTTCATGTAGTTACCACCCTTTCTTTGTTGGCTGATTTTTTACAAAAAAAAAAGAAAATCAGATTCTTTTTTCCGTAAGGGTTCTGTATTGGAATCAGGCTATAAAAAGCAATCTCTGCTTTATGCCTAAATTGTAGAAATTCTACCACACTTTTTTTATTTTTTCAAGCCTGAGTTATAATTTTTTTTATGAACAATGCTGCCGTAAAACAGATGATAAGATTGCATCCGATTTACGGCAGCCTCAGTAATGGCTATTTCTCTTCACTCAATGACCGGCAACGGTCTCTGATAGCGTTTCCTCCCGATTTATCTGCGCTTTTTTCTATCAAGCGTAATATCTTCACCGAATTAGGTTCACTTGCTATACCTGATTCCCTCCAATTGTCATTGATATCTCCGGCATTCTCTAAGGACATCACCAATTCCGGCTCCTGTCCCGCCGCATCCTGCATGGAAACGCTGTAACGTATGCCAATCAGATACCCGCCGTCTTCTGCCAGTTCGCCTGTATAAAATACCTCGCTGCCGGAAACCGGCATTTTGTCGAAGTCGCCGTTGACATGGAAATTGAGGGGCCTTTGCGAACCTGGGACGCAGGGTGGATGCATTGGCCTTAAGCATCCCTGCAATCTCTTTCAGCGTATATCCCTCGTAATAATAGAGGTAAAGAAGAACCCGGTACTTTTCCGGCAGCTCCAGCATCGTCTCATACACCTCGGCATACTCTTCGGGGACTATCTCTCCTGCAAATGGCTTCCTTTCCTCCAGGCACGCTTGCTTCTTCCTCGCGCTGCTTTTCATGACGTCCCTGCAATAGTTAATTGCTGTCCGGATCAGCCATGCCTTCTCATGCTTTTCGCCATGAATTTCATAATATTTCTCATATGACTCCAGGATTTCTTTCTGGGTACGTCTCATCTCTTACCTTTCACTGATAATACGATTGCCAAATCCGTTTCGTCCAATCCTCTGAAAACTTTTTCGCATATACATTTTGATGTGGCAAAGCCTTTCCGGCTTAAGCGTCTTCCTGTCATTTCCGTTGTGTCCGCAAGGCCTCCACGCTCCCCCTCACAATCTCATATTCTTCCTGCGAAAGCCCGAAAGCTTCTGCCACCATGGCGTCTAATGCCTCAAAATCTTCTGCCCTCTTGGCGTCTAATGCCTCAAAATCCTCTGCCACGCCGCTATCCGAAGGCGGTACGATGAGCCTGTTTACAATCTGCACGATTTCCTCTTGCCTTTCCCTGCCGACTAGCGGAATCGGTATCTGCTCAATATGGGAACGCAGAATTTTTAGGGAATTAAAATTTTTGTCAAAAAAAAACTGCGCGGCCCTGGAATTGAGGACGGCAAGGACATACTTCATCTGCAGGCCTTCAATCTGCGGGATTAACACATTACAGCTGTTCAGCGGCAATGTCTGCCTGTCATCATAAGCAAATACCAGCTGGCTGGAGATAAAGCGGTACAAAAGCTTCTGCTCTGCCCGGTAATACGCCGTGGGCGCCGCCTGCTGGAATTTTTCGGGCCGGAATGCGATATAATTACCCCCCGGCGTAAAGCAGAATTTCTGGATGTCCGTCCCTTTTAAGACGGCTTCCATTCCGTCATACTTCTCCTTTGAGACATATCTGCCGTTGTTACCTGTCACGATACCCAGCGCAAATGTCGCCCTGCCGGCAAGCGTCGCCTGCTGCGGCATATGCACAAGCTTCTGCAAAACCCGGTACTCCTCGTCTGTAGCCGTGAAACTGAGGCATTCCCGGCAAAGGCTGCGCTCTTCCAAAATCGTAAAGCTGCACCCTCTGCCTTTGACGGCCATCCCCACACAGCTTGCCGGCTTATGGGTACGCTGCATCTGCAGGATAATGCTAGGGCAGGCAACCCCGGCAAATACATTCCCTAAATATTCCAAATATTGAAAGGAACATTCCTGCAGCAGGAATTGACGGAGCAGCAAATGCGACTTCACATTTAAGACAGCCTCCGGCAGGACAAATGCCAGAACGCCCCCTGGCTTCAGGTCTGTGACGGCCTGCTCCGTAACTACGTCATAAGATTCTATCATATTGCCCACAGCACAACTATACCTGTCCCTGAGCCGCTTCTTTTCCTCCTCAGTAAAACGGAAGCCCCAAGGGGGGTTTCCAATGATATAGTCAAAATACGTTTGCCTGCCAGGCAGCAGATAATTCCTGGCGGTAAGCTGCCCGTACAAGATATCCTTGTCCGCCCTGCGGAATTTCAAGGCGAGATTAATCCTTGCCAGGCAAATGCTGGTACGGTCGATATCATTGCCATAGATATCTTCCATCCCCACCGTCTGTGGCAGCTGGAGCAGGAAATTCCCGGTTCCGCAACAGGGGTCGCATACTCTGCCGCCTCTGCCTCCATCTGCGAACACTCTGCTGATGACCTTTTCCACCACGGCCGTCGGCGTATAATAGGAACCGGTCGCTTTCCGCTTCCCCAGGTTCTTGCAGGAAATATACAGCAGCCCCAAAATATCCTCGGATTCTTCATACCGATACTCTATAGCAAACAACTCCGCATTATCTTCCGCAAAAGCCAGCGTCGCCGCCCTGTCTGCGAGCAAATCGTCTATCAGGAACTCATAGCCATTGAGGGAAAGCCCATCCCTCAGATAAGCCGGCAATAGATGGAAGCGCGCTGGAACCAGAATGCCTTCCCTTTGAACAATCAGCTGCAGGGCGCATTCCGCCAGCAACGCCGGCAGTCCTGCCCCGCTGACATCCTTATTCCCGGCTAAAGCCAACCCCATTAGCCTGCGTACTTCCTGCACATTGCCAGAGGCAGGAGAGACATATGCTTCATAGACGCTGCTGCCAGATACATATTGTTTGTTGCGCCTATTTCTCAACGCCCGGATTTTCCCCTGCGCGATGTCTCTCTGTAACTGCCCTGCATATTCCTGCGTGAACAAGAGCGTACCATGTTCCTCAGCCTGGGCAACGATTTTCCCAAGTTTTATCCAATTCCTTCCGGTAGCCTGCGAGACGGAAAGGATTTCACACAACTCTCTAAGCGTAAGATATTTTTTATCGTCACTCAGCAATTATCTTTTACACCTTCTTATTGAATATGGACAGGCTCTCGCTTTCTTCCATGCTGAAAAACCCTGCGCGGTCATTATGCGGAAACAGAAGCTCCATATAGAGGCTGCCCAGCAGCTCTTTGACGGTATCTGAGTCCACATTCTGAATCGGAAGCTCCTCGACCTCCATCTTTCCCAGATTATCGAGTACGGCTTCTATCTGCCGCTTATCCGGCTGCGGCTTTTCCATCAGCGGTACCGGCAAGGCAGGAATGGGCGCCGCCCCTTCCCGGGCCTGTGCAGGCTGCAAGATTTCCTTCGTCTCAGGCATTTTATACACAATATTCTTGCAAGTCTTCTCAAAACACTCCGGATCGTATTTTGACAGATACTTTAAGTCATCCATGGTCAGTGTGCGGTTATTGTGAATCTTGATGTAAATATTTACCAGACGTGTATCTTTCCCCATAATCAGGCCTCCCATCCTTTTTCTTTTATTATAATGCCTGATGGGAAAAAGCACAATCACTTCTTAACCTTAAGACCTTAACGTTAAGCTCCGTACGCGCCTGCCTGGGCCAGGATGGCGTCCAAAATCTTGTCCGCCGCCTCCTCCTTTGCCATCTTCGGCAGACAGCGTACCTCAGAATCGGTAATCAGTGTGATGACGTTGGTATCTGTACCGAAGCCTGCGCCTTCCACCCTGAGACTGTTTGCCGCTACCATGTCGAGGTTTTTCTTCTTAAGCTTCGCCCTGGAATTCTCCTCCAGATCCCTAGTCTCCATAGAAAACCCGCACAGGAAAGCTCCAAGCTCTCCCCTGGCTTTCCTGCTTCCCAGTTCCCCCAGGATATCCCTGGTGCGCTCCAAGGCAATGCTGGCATCTCCCGCCGATTTCTTAATCTTGTCTTCTGCAGTCTCAGCGGGACGGTAATCTGCCACTGCAGCTGCTTTGATGATGATATCTGCCTCTGCCGCGCGTGCCAGGACTTCCCGGTACATATCCCCGGCGGTAACTACAGGCACCACTTCCGCAAACATCGGCTGTTCCAGGGACGTCGGCCCCGTCACTAACGTCACCTCGGCCCCCCGGCGCGCTGCCTGCCTTGCCAGGGCATAGCCCATTTTCCCGGTGGAATGGTTGGTGATGTAACGCACCGGATCGATTGCTTCCTGCGTCGCCCCTGCCGTCACCAGGATTTTCCTTCCTTGTAAGTCTTTCTCATGAGCAAGCTCCTGCAATACATATTCCACCAGCGTCTCCTCTGGAGGCAGTTTGCCATCCCCCATGTCTCCGTTTGCCAGCATTCCATGCTCCGGCGGGATGATCTGATAACCGAATCTTGCCAATTTCTGCAAGTTATCCTGCACGATTGGATTATGGTACATGTTGTGATTCATTGCAGGGGCCACCAGGATTCTGCAAGTACAAGCCATGACCGTGGTACTCAGCATATCGTCCGCAATCCCCCCGGCAAGCTTACCCACAATGTTTGCCGTAGCAGGAGCAACCAGCACGAGGTCTGCCTGTTTGGCCAATGCCGCATGCTCCACCGAGAACTCAAAATTGCGGTCAATGTATCAATCAGGCACTTATTGCCGGTAAGGGTCTCAAACGTGGTCGGCGTGATGAAGTTGGCGGCATTCTCTGTCATCAGCACATGCACCTGGCAGTGCAGCTTTTTCAGCATACGCGCCACATTGGGCATTTTATACGCCGCAATCCCGCCGGAAACGCCCAAAAGCACTGTTTTTCCTTGTAACATCCTCTCATCCTTTCTGCATTCTTCTCTGAGTTGTCGTTATGGAAATCCGCGCCATGCCGCCTGGCATGACATGCTGCAAGCCTGCGCCTCACACAGGCATTGGCCCATGCTTCTCATAAACAGTGACTTGGGAAATCTGATTCCCTTCGTCTACGAAAACCACCTTAGGACGGAACGTCTGCGCCTCCTCTGGCGTCATCTGCGCATATGCCATGATGATGATATGGTCTCCGGCCAGAACCTGGCGTGCAGCCGCCCCATTAAGGCAGATCATGCCGCTCCCCGGTTCTCCGGCAATCGTGTAAGTCTCAAAACGGCTGCCATTTTCAATATCCACAATCTGCACGTTCTCATATTCCAAAATCCCTGCCGCTTCCATCAGTTCCGGGTCGACCGTGATGCTCCCTACATAGTTCAGCTCCGCCTGCACGACAACTGCACGGTGGATTTTCCCTTTCAGCATTTTTAAATACATTGGTATACTCCTTTCACAATGAACTGTCACAGTATATTGTCAATCAGCCTGGTCTTCCCGACATAGACAGCCAAAGCAATAAGCGCGCGTCCCTCTATGATATCTATTGTCTCTAGGCTGTCTGGATCTACAATCTCCACATAGTCAGCCCGGGCCAGCGGTTCCGTCTCAATGCTGCGGACAATGGCCGCTTTGATTTCCCCTGCGTCCTGTTCTCCCTGCACAATCATTTCTTTGCCCAGCAGCAAAGATTTGTGAAGGACCAGTGCTGCCTGCCGCTCCTCTTCGTTCAGGTATGTATTACGGGAACTCATGGCAAGCCCGTCCGCTTCCCGGACAATCGGGCAGCCCACTATCTCAATGTCAAAGTTCAGGTCACGTACCATCCGTCGGATGACGGCAAGCTGCTGGGCATCCTTCTGCCCGAAATATGCCCGGTCCGGCGTGACAATATGGAACAATTTGGTGACTACAGAGCAAACGCCCCGGAAATGCGTGGGCCGTGTCTTCCCGCAAAGCCCTTTTGTCAGCTTATCCATGTCCACAAATGTACAATTATCTGTAAAATACATTTCCTCCGGCTCCGGATGGAAAATCAGATCCGCGCCTGCCGCCTCGCAGACCGCCGCATCTCTCTCAATATCTCTTGGGTAACTGGCCAGGTCTTCATTGACCCCAAACTGTGTGGGATTGACAAAATCACTGACAACCACCCGGTTATTTTCACTGACTGCTTTCACAATCAGGCTCTTATGGCCTTCATGGAGATAGCCCATCGTAGGCACCAGGCCCACGCTCAGCCCTTCTTTCCGCCACCCCTTGACGATAGGGCGCAGCTCCTCTATTGTTTTAATAATCCGCATAAGTCCCTCCTGACATCACGTCTCATTGCTCTTGCCTGCTTCTCAATATAATTTCTCAATCACTTCGTCATCTATCTTAAATGTGTGTTCCGGCGCAGGGAATGCCCCGGCTTTCACCTCTTCGCTGTATGCCTGAAATGCCTCTTTCATGACTTCCCCAACCTCGGCGAACTGCTTGACAAATTTGGGCTTGAAATCGCCGAACATGGCAAGCATATCCTGGTAGACCAGCACCTGGCCGTCACAGCCTGCGCCTGCTCCAATCCCTATCGTGGGGATATGGAGCTGCTCTGTTATCAGCCCGGCAAGCTTTGCCGGAACACATTCCAAGACCACGGCTGCCGCCCCGGCCTTCTCTACTGCCTTGGCGTCCTCCAGCAGCTTCCTGGCTGCTTCCTCAGATTTCCCCTGGACTTTAAAACCGCCAAACGCGTTTAAGGACTGCGGCGTAAGGCCCAGATGCGCGACTACCGGGATGGAAGCGTCCGTAATCGCACGGATATGCTCTGCAAACTCCCTGCCGCCCTCCAGCTTCACGGCATGCGCCCTTCCCTCTTTCATGAGCCTTCCTGCATTGCACACGGCGTCATAGACGGAAGTCTGATAGGACATAAAGGGCATATCTGCCACAACCATTGCATTGCTCACGCCTCTTGCCACCGCTCTTGTATGGTGAATCATATCTTCCATCGTCACGGAAAGCGTGTCCTCATAACCCAGCATGACCATGCCCAGGGAATCACCCACCAGAATCATGTTGATTCCCGCCCCATCGATGAGCTTCGCCATAGAGTAATCATAAGCGGTGAGCATCGTAATCTTTTCGCCCCGCTCCTTTGCCTGCCGGATTGTTACCACAGTGTTCTTCATATTCTTTCCCTCCTGTAATGCACTCACTATGAAATTTTGTAGTATGTGAATTTATTACTGAACGCGTAAATTGGACGGGCAAATCAGGCGCTGCCTGCCTCTGCCCGGTTAGGGAACACATCACTTGAAAATGATACAGTTTCTTTCCAGAATACCGTTCATCAATAATTTAGCACATAGGGAGACGAGTTGCAAGATGGTTTTTTTGTGGTTCCCCATTATTTAGTTTCCTAAGAACAAAGCGGACAAGTCCGCCTCAACTCCCTAAATCCCTCATTCTTGAGGGACTTGGCTGCTTTGCTGCGCCGAGCGCAGTCGCTTTAGCGACGTATTTCCTCTTGCGCGAGTGCGCACAATTGTTTTTGTCTTATAGGGAAGACACTTTCACGCGTTAGCGTGACAAGGTCTTTCCTATAAGACAAAAAAAGAGACCCTCCGGCATAATGCCGGAGAATCCCTCTCATTAAGTATTCGTTATAAATCCGCCCTCAGGCAAGATTATTTTTTAATCTTGATGCTGATAGTTGCTTTCTTCTTCTTGTTATCCTTAGAAGTAGCCGTAATCTTAACTGTCTTGCCCTTACCAGCTTTCTTGGAAGCTACAACGCCCTTGCTGCTGACGGTTGCCCACTTCTTGTTGGAGGTCTTCCATGTTACGCCCTTGTTTCCTGCGATAGCCGGAGTCAAGGTAGCTTTCAGGGTAACCTTCTTGCCAGCTTTCACGGTCTTAGCGCCTGTGACCTTCACTTTCTTAACAGTCACTTTCTTGACAATCTCAATCTTGACTGTAGCTTTCTTCTTGCTTCCGTCTGTTGCAGTTGCAGTGATTGTAACGTAGGTCTTGCCCTTCTTTTTCAGTTTTGCTTTCTTGTTGATTGTGACAACACCCTTCTTGACAGTTGCCAGCTTCTTATCAGAGGTCTTCCACTCTACAGCTTTCTTTGTTGCATCTTTCGGCGCTACAGTAGCTGTTAATTTAACTTTGCTGCCTACCTTGGCAATCTTGTAGTCTGCAGAAAGCTTAACGGACTTAACCTTAACAACTTTCTTCTCAATCTTAATGCTAATAGTTGCTGTTTTGCCGGAACCGTCTTTTGCTGTTGCTGTAAGTTTTAATGTTCCTGCCTTTTTCGCTGTTACTGTTACGGACTGGGTGTCTGCAGAAGGCTTAATCGTTGCAATTTTGTCTTTGACTGCCTTATTATCCATTGTCCAGGTTAATTCTTTATTTGTTGCATTTTCCGGCGCTACGGTCGCTTTTACGGTAGTCTTCGCACCTACTTTAATGGTTTTCTTGTCTGCCTTGAGCGTGATGCCTGTAACTTTGACGTCTGTTACAGGAGCGGCTTTCACCGTAACTTTTGCGGTGCCTGACTTAGCAGGATCGGCAACTGATTTCGCAGTAATCGTTACTTCGCCTGCTGCCACACCAGTGATTACACCTTTGTCATCAACCGTTGCCTTAGTTTTATCAGAAGACTCCCAAGTTACTGCCTGGTTTGCTCCTGCCGGTTCTACGGTTGCTTTTGCAGTAATTGTCTTGCCAACTTCTACTTCTGCCGCTGCCTCAACCTTAACGCCTGTGACAGTTACTGCCGGATCTTCCGCCTCAACGGTAATCTCAACTTCGCCAGACTTTGTAGTGTCAGCAACTGAGGTAGCTGTAATCTTAATCTTTCCTGCTGCCACGCCTTTAATCTTACCAGTCGCATCAACAGTTGCAATCGTGTTGTCAGCAGAGGTCCAGGTTACTGCCTGATTAGCTTCTGCCGGCGCTACGGTAGCTGTTGCCTGAGTTTCCTCGCCTACCTTGATGGTCTTCTTGGCTGCGTCAACAGTTACGCCTGTAACTGTAACTGCCGCCTCCTTGGTTACGGTAACTTCAAGCTGTCCGGAAACACCGGAACCGTCCTTAGCAGTTGCTTTAATCACAGCCTTTCCTTCTGCCACGCCGGTTACTTTACCATCCTCACTGACTGTTGCTTTTGTCGTGTCCTCAGAACTCCAGGTCACTGCTTTGTTGCTTGCATTGTCAGGAGAAACGGTAGCCACCAACGGCTCTGTTGTTGTCTGACCCACTCCAACTGTATTCGGACCTGTGACTGTAATGCTCTGAACCTTAATTTCTGACGGATTGGACTCGTCTCCTGCCTTTACAATCTTAATCTTACAAGTTGCCTTTGCATTCTCTTTCTGATTAGCAGGAGCATACTTCGCGGTTGCGGTGATGGTAACCACCTCTTCTCCGTCTGTCGGGGAAACTGCTTTTACTTTACCATTCTGGTCAACCGTTGCCTTTGTTTCATCAGAACTCGTCCAGTCTACTCCGTTGTCCGGGCTTACTGCATCGCCTGGGGTTACTACCGTTACGCTAAGATTCAGTTCTTCTCCAACTTCCATCGTTGCGTCTGCCGGAGATACCGCAATCCCTTCCGGTCCTTCCGGTCCTTCCGAGGTAACGGTTGCTTCGCCGCTCCGCTCTGCTGCGTTTACTTCAAGCAGTGTGCTGAAATCCACGCCGGGGATTGCCAGCGCTGCTGCAAGAAGTAACGCAAGTGCCTTCTTCCATGTTTTCATTGATACTTCCTCCTTAAAATATTGTGTCTGTGTCGGAATGGCCATAACCCGTCTCCCACGCCTTTCCATACCCTTCTTTTGCTTAGGACTCATGTGAAACGGAAAATCCCTTCCTTAAATTCCAATGACAATTATAATACGATATCTTCTTTTTTTCTATTGATTATCTGTGGAAATTTTTTAAATTTTTTTTCATTTTTTGTATAATTTAAACAGTTTTAGGGAATAATAGGATTTTCACGCCCTTTTCCATCCCCTTCTGCGCGTCTTTTTCCCCGCCTGCTCCCCGATTCTATGCTCTACGGAAAAGACGATTGCCATCTCTCCTGCCAGAAGCACGAATACTGCCGTGCCTCCATAGGAAATAAATGGTAGCGGGATGCCGGTATTGGGCAGGATTGCCAGGTTGACGCATATGTTAAAAATAGCCTGCAGGGTGAGGTGTGCGAACACTCCCAGGCTGAGCATCCCGCCGAACAAATCCGGCGCGGAAACCATGACCCTGGCAATCTGGTAAATCAGGTAGCCGAACAGGTAAATCAAGACCAGCGCACCGATAATTCCCAGCTCCTCGCAGATGACAGAAAAAATCATGTCATTCTCTGCCTCCGGGATCTGCCCCAGCTTCTGGATGGAGCCGCCCAGCCCTTTGCCAAACACCCCGCCCCTGCCGATTGCATATAAACCCTGCAGGGTCTGATGCCCCTGGGAGGCTGCATAACGGTCAGGATCCAGCCAGGCAGCAATCCTGCCTACACGGAATGACATATCGTTTAGTTCTTCTGCCGTCGGCATATTGCTCCAGATGCTCCACACATACATGGCAACCAGCGCAACAGCGGCTACAAACACCGCGATATGCAGCTTCTCTGTTTTGGTACTGATAAAGCTCATGATAAAACAGATGCCCAGCACTACGGCAGAACTGCTCAGGTCGTTGCTTAATTTAAACAACATTACGGTAGGAATCGCCCCTGCAATCCAAAGGTAAAATGTCAGCTTGTACGAACCTAAATGCTGCTTGTTGCGGTCTATCAGGTAGGCCAGGAAAATAATCACGCAGATTTTGACCCACTCGCTCACCTGGAACTGGCCAAAGCCAGGAATGTTCACCCAACGCGTCGCCCCATTGGCCGATACGCCAAGCTTGGTTTTCAGCAGCAGAACAGATAAAAGGCCGCTTAAATACAGGACGACCGCGAAATATTTGAGATAGCGGTAATCCATGAACTGCAGCAGCAATATACCGCCAAACCCCATTGCCATGAACATGACCTGACGCTTCACAAGGGCAAAGGAATCAAAGTCATAATCCTCGCTTATCGCACACTGGTATGATGTGGCGGAAAAAACCATCATCGCCCCATATGCGCATAGAAAAATGAGCGCCATCCACAGCATATAGTTATTCCTGACAATAATCGGCGTTTCTCTTCTGTACAACCTTACCGCTCCTTTCCAAACATCCCCAAGGCTCCTTCCGCCATTTTCCACAATTCCCGGAACCGGTCAATTTCCTCCTGCTCCATCACTGTCTCCGGGAGGCTGATTTCCTTTGCCGGGCCTCCGGCAGCCTCTGCCTCCCAGGACTTTATCGCCTGCCCGCCTGTCACGTCCGTCCCCCAGGCTGCCAACCCGGAAGGCTCTTCGATTTCCAACGTTACCTGGTAGCCGTCCTGACGCATTGCAAACTGCTGCCTGCCGCCCTCTGCTTTTTTGCGTTCCATCCGCAAAAGCGCCGCCAGATTATCCCAGACACTCTTCCCGGATGGCTGCCCAGGCAGATTGGGGCGGCACATGGACATTATGTCTGCCTGAAAAATCTCTTCTATCTGCTTCAGCGAGATGTAGTCGCTGTATTCCCAATCCGGCAGCAGATTTCCCAGTATTGGGTGCGCACCTGTGAAATTCTCCTGCACGGTCTCATAAAGCATCCTGGCATTCACAAATGCATCGTCCCCGCTGAAATAAACGTCTGTCACGAATCCTTCCAGGCCTTTGCAGGAAATCTGCGCATACCCCTGCCCTCCGCTTACAGATCCGCTTGCCTCCCAAGAAAGGCAGGCCGATTCTTCTGCCTGCAGAATCCAGGAAACAGTCTCCAGGAACTGCCGCTGCCCTTCCGAGAGTCTCTCTTTGTCCAACGTTATGTTTATCTTGTAATCGACATTCCCTGCATCCGCCATACGCTTCCATACACGCGCCGCCTGCAGCAGCGGGAATGCCCAGACTACGGCGCACAGCACGGCTGCGCAGGCGATGGAAATGGCTGCGATCGCCAGTGGTTTCTTTTTCATATACTCCTCCTGTCATGCCATATTCAGTCTATTATACCAAAGAAACCCCTCCTGTGCCAGAAAAAATTTGCCTGCGCCGCCGTCCGGCAGGAAATATCAAGTTCTATATCTGCATTCACCGCCTCGCTTTCACGGTCTTTTTCTTGCTCCAGTTTCCGTAATACATTTTCCCGCCTACTTTGCTGTATGCGCGTATCTGCACATAGTACTTCTTGTTTTTCTTTAATTTCTTTAACATGATGTTTTTCTTTGCTCCGGCGGCTTTCGCAATCTTGCTGGATTTCATGCTGCTTTTTGCAGAATACCGAATCTGGTAACCAGATACTTTGGGGGTTTTGTTCCAGCTCACCTTACATCTGCCGCCAGGCTGCGCCTTCACTTTCAGGCCTCCTACACCTTTAGGAATTACGGTTAACTTTACTTTAGCTTTAGCTGCTTTGTATCTGCCGTCCGCCCGGGCCGTGACTGTAATGACTGCCTTCCCAATCCCGGTAACCTTCACTTTTCCTTTAGAATCTGCTTTCGCCACCTTGCCATTACTGGACTGGTAGCTGAATTTCGCCCCAGTAGCAGAGCGGGCGTTCAGCTTAAAGTCTTTGCACCCAAAGGTCTTCTTGAAAGATTTTTTCACTGCTATTTTATGCGGGGTTTTCGGCGTATCCGGCTTTGGCGTCGGGGTTGGCGTCGGGGTTGGCGTCGGCGTCGGGGTTGGCGTCGGCGTCGGCGTCGGGGTTGGCGTTGGCGTCGGGGTTGGCGTCGGGGTTGGCGTTGGCGTCGGCGTTGGCGTTGGCGTCGGAGTCGGCGTTGGCGTTGGCGTCGGCGTTGGCTCGGGGTCTTCCGGCTCCGACGTCCCCGCAACGACCTGAACCTTAAGCTGCGCCTGCTTGCCGCCGTCATCTGTGGTTGCCGTAAACGTCACTTCTCCCACGCCGACGGCCGTAGCCTCCCCTTCCTGCGTGATGGTTGCGACTTTCTCATCGCTGCTGCCCCAGTCGACATTCTGATTGGTGGCATCCGAAGGGGAGACGATTGCCCTCAGCCTGAACGACTGCCCTACCTCTGCCCTGGCATCTTCCTCCATACCTTGCGGCGGCTCTATCCGAACTCCCTCCACAGGGATGGCGGTTGCTTTATCCGTCACCTTAATCTCAAACTGACAGCTCCTTTGCGTATCTTCCAAAAGCCATGCTTCTATGGTCACGGTCCCTTTCTTCCACGCCCTGACGTTGCCTTCCTGATCGACCGACGCCACATTGGGATTATTGGACCACCAGCAAAATTCCTTGGCTTCCATAGGGTTCTCGCCATTCTCCAGGCAGGTTAACTGCTGCGTCTGATCGACCTGCATGGTTTCACTGCCCGTTGCCTCAAGGCTGTAAAGCCTCTCTCTCACGAAAACCTTGCATGATTTCTCAAAGTTTCCGGCTTTCACGGTTATCGTGCATTCGCCAGCCTCCACGCCCTGCACCCTGCCATTGTCGACAGTGGCGATGGCCTCGTCTGACGACGTCCAGGCCAGCGCAATGTTTGCGGCCTCCGGCAGTACGGAGACTGACGCGTCCGTCCTCTGGCCGACCCTGACCGTGTAGCTCTCTTTAAGGAAATCGAGGGCTTCCACCACCGCCTGGTTTTCTGCGAATGCCATGTTCTTTTTCTCTGCATATTCCTGCGCGTAGCTTCCTTTCACGCCGTATACGGTCATTTCTTCTGGATAGGAAAATGCATTCTCGGCGATAAGCGACACCTGTTCCGGGATGAAGATTGTCCTTAACTTGGTGCAGTTCTTGAATGCTTCGTTCCCGATGTCGGCGACGCCATATGGAATCACAAGATTGTCCAAAAACGTACAGTTTTCAAAGGTATTATCCGCTATGCGCTTAAGGCCCGTGCTTAAATGCAGCGTTTCCAGGCTGGAGCAATTTGAGAATGCGGCCTTGCCAATCCCATAGACGGTGTCCGCCATCTTCACCTCCGACAGCTCCATGCAGTCCGCAAACGCCCTGGCTTCCATGTATTCCCCTTTCAGATCCGCGCTCGCCAGGCGTTTGCAGCCAAGGAACGCTTCTTCCTCTATCCCGATGAACCCTTCCGGCAAGGCGACGCCCTCTAATTTCACGCATCCTTCAAAAGCATTCGCATTGATATAGCGAAGGCTCTCCGGGAAATCAATCGCCCGTAAGCTTGCGCAGCCTTTAAATGCAACCCCCGGTATCCTGACCGCATATTTCGGCAGCTTCACTTCCGTCAGCAGGCTGCAGCCTTCAAATATGCTGCTCCCCATATTCTTCACAGTGTCCGGAAGCTCTATCTTCTCCAAAGAGCTGCAGCCGGAAAACGCCCCTCTGTTGATTTCCGTAAGGTTCTTTGACAGAGCGACGTCCTTTAAGCTCGACGCCCCGGAAAACGCCGCCTCCCCAATCTTCGTCACGCTGTCCGGGATACGGATGCTCTCCAGCGAATCGCAGTTCTTAAACAATGCGCCCGCCACTATCTGCATCCCCTCTTCCAAGGTCACTTCCTTTAGCTTCGCACAGCCGACGAAGGGACTTTCTGTCGCATAAACTGTAAAGCCATCATAAAACATCGGAACCTCCGCCACATTTGGAGGGATGGAAACATCCTGCAGAGAAGCACAGCCGCGAAAGGCCCATGTCCCCAGGATTTTCATCTTTGCGGGCAGATGGACGTCTGCCAGCTTATCGCAGCCCATGAATGCGCAGCCCCAGATTTCAGTCACGGAATCCGGAATCTGGAGGCTTTCCAGCGACGTGCAGTTACGGAACGCCATGACGTCGATTTTGGTCAGCGAGTCGGGAAGATTTACCGTCCGCAGCGAGCTGCAGGCGTTAAACGCATGGAACCCGATATGGGTGACCGTATCCGGGAGCGTGATTTCTTCCAGGCTCGTGCAGCCGTTAAACAGGTTGGCCGCAATCCTGGTCACGCCGCTGGCAAAACGGATATCCTTGAGGTTGTCGCAGCCGTAGAACATGCCGCGCATAAGCCCATTGTCAACCATTGCATGTTCATGGGGAAAGTAATCGTTTTCCTTTAGGTACTTAAAGATTTCCACGCTCTGTAAGGCGTCGCAGTCCCCGAAGCACGCCGCGCCGTAAATCTCCAGGTATTTAGGCAGCGTGAGGTCGCGCAGCTTTGCGCAGCCGTAAAAGGCTTCTTCCCCGATATACGTGATGTCTTCGCTCAGGTGCAGCACGGTCAGCCCGCAGTTATAGAATGCACGTTTCTGGATTTCTGTGATGTATTTGGGTATCTCAATGCAGGTCAAAGAGACGTCATCTGCAAACATGCCCTCGCCGACAAAGGTATATTTGCTATTTTCCGGCAGGACGACGTCCGCAAGGCTGCTGCAGCCGGAGAAGGCCTCCTTGCCGATTGTTTCCACCTTATCCGGGATGACCACGGATCCAAGGCTTGCGTTGTCCGCAAAGGCCCTTTCCCCGATGGCTGTCACTGGGTTGCCGTCCAACTCCTCCGGGATGACCAGCGCATACACATTCCCATAATATTTGGTGATGGCCGCGTGTCCCGCGTCGTCCAGTTCGTAGTCGAATATCTTCACCTCTTCGTATGGCGCCGTGAAACACGCGCCGCCGTATGTGCCAACCGCGCCAAACAGGGAATAGTACCCCCGCTTGCCGACATGGGAGTTGCTGTCAGGACGGCTGCACGCGGACACCTCTTTGCCGTCTTCAATATGGTAACATACTTTCACCGGGCTGTTGGAAGCGTTATAAATGTATATGGTATCCTTTGCCACCGACTGCCCGGCGACATTGAGCGAATACCCCGCCGTCGCATACAAGTATGCCGGAAGGTCCATGCACATGACAGGCTTCCTGCCGTCCGAATACACCTCGACGTCCGGCGTGGACTTGACCCCGATTTCCGCGTAGATATTGCCGTCTGCCATGGCCGGGATGGCGATTTTGAAAGACGCCCGGCAGGCGGCCTTAAGTTCCGCCTTCGCTGAGAAATGCCAGGAAGGAGTCGTGAAGTTCTTGATTTTCCTCACGCTGCCGCCTGTATTTTCCACGCCTACCGCAAAATTTGAAGACAGCGTCAAGGCCGCGGAACCATCGGCAGAGTAAATCATGCTGATTTCGATTTCCCCTACCCCGGCAATGCCCACATGGCCCAGGGGAATCGTCAGTTCTTTTTTCCCGGATATGGTGTAGCTGGCCCTGGCATTTCCGCTCACCGAAAACAGGTAATTGCCGCCGCTCAGTTTATAATTCACCTGGATATTGGTGATATCACAGGTAACTTTCCCGCCGCCTATTTTTTTGGACAGCTTAATATCTTTTACTTTCTTCTGCGCCCTTGCGTCCGCCTGCGCGGCAATCCCTTCTTCCTGTGGGGGACGGTCCGCCGGCAGGGTCTGTTCATAATACTCCACATCCATGACGATGTCGTCCGACGCCGGCACGAACGTCCCTAAGTCCGCCTCTATCACGCCTTCGGCGTCATAGCTTGTGACCGCGCTGTCATAGTCGGCCTCTTTGGCCTCCACCTCTATCCAATCGGTTTCAGATATGACGTCCACCGCCTGGTAAGTATAGGCGATCCCATTGGAAAAGACGGCGAAGACGTCCCCTGGGGACAGCTCCACTCCTGTGTCGCCGTAGATTATGACTTTGCCCTCGCCAAGCTCCACTTCTGTGCCTTCCGGGAACACCACCACGTCTTCGGCAAATTCATAAGTATTCTCATGGTCTTCGTCTACCTCAGCCGCAGCCAGGATTTCCTTCGCATCGGCCACCATCCGCTCTTTTTCTGCCATCGTGATGGGCAGATCCGGGCAGAACTCATTGCCATTGAGGGCAATCCAGCCCCGGTTGACCGCTATCTGGTCATCTGCGGCGTACTGCAGCATTTCCTGATCCTCCATGGTAAACGGCTCGTCCTCCGCCAGTTCGTACCCCAGGCAGAAATTTAACGTCTGGGCGGCAAACTCTCGCGTGACCGCCTCTTTCGGGCAGAATTCTTCCCCTGCCTTCAGATCGACGACGCCAAAGTTCACCGCCGTCATGATATCCTGGTAATAGCCGGACGTGCTTGCCGAGACGTCCGTATAATAGTCATCCGGCACCAGCCCATCTTCAATTTTCATCTGGAAGGTATCTGTCAGGATATGCATCCATTCCTCGCGCGACACTGTGTCCGCCGCCTGCGCCGTACCGGCGCATTTCCAGCATAACGCGCCGGTAAGGAACATAAGGCAGGCGGCAAGAAATACGGTATGTAACACGTAACGCTTTTTCCTCATAACCCTTTCTCCTTTCCCTCTTTCATTTTCCGCTCTTGTCTGGCCGTGATACGTTCCATCACTGCCACTTCATCGTATAGTAACCGCTAAGGTCACCCCAGGCGAACACAAGGACATAATATGTGCCTTTCGGCAGGGTTGCCGTGATTTTATCCTTGCCTATGATATGGTCCCAATAAAAGGGATTATCCTTGGACGTTACTTTCCCTTTGTCGTCCACTGCCAGATAGCTGTTGCCCTTTTTTATTAAAAGCTGGGCGTTCAGCCCATCCAGCAATCCTTTCTGCTGGCTGTCCCGTACCTGAGCCTGGAAAGACAGCGTAACTTTTGTTTTCTTTGTCAGCTTTATCTTATAGTAATCTGTTTCCCTAATTGCAAGCAGTCCCTTTACCGTTTTTCCCTTTTTCAGGGCAGGCGCTTTTGCTGGATCTTTCACGGCCTTGTTTATTTTGGACACGGGCGTAAAACGGTAGCGCATCTTATACTTCTGGGTCCCTTCGGCGGCAATATAATAAGTCCCCTTTTTCACGGCCGCTGTAAATACCATGCTTTTTTCATATTTGTCCTGAAAAATTAGATGGTTATTATATTCTGCCAGCCGTTTCTTTTTGGCGTTTAGCAGAGACAGCTTCGTATAAGCGTTTTCCTGCCCGCCGCTGTATTCTTTCTCGCCTGGAAGCGGCGAGGTTTTCACATCCACCGTAATATACCCCTGCTTTGCTATCTGTATTTTGTAATAGCTTGTGCCGCTGCTCTGAAAACTGTCTATCTTCCCATCCTTGTCTGCGTCAACGTATGCGCCGCCCTGCCCGCTCACCCACTTTTTATTTTTCATCATGGTATCTGCGGCAAATACGCTCATCCCCATTGTAAGTACGCATACAACTGCGAATATCATCCCTATCTTGATTTTTTTCTTCATCCGTTTCTCCTTCCCGGCTTCATTGATAGCCATTTTCTTCCGACTTTGCATCCTAAAACCTTTGCCCCCTGAGAGCTGCCATGCCTCAGCAGCCTTCCGCGCCCATGATTCCTCCCATCCATCCAATATTTTTCTTCATAATTTTCCTCCTTTTATATATTCTATCACTATATATTATATAGTTATACATTATTATACTATAGCTATATAAATATTACAATTAGGTTATTATTCTTTTAAGAAGTATAACCGTTCAGGCCGCGCAAATATTATGGCTGAACCGTTGCATTAAAGCACCTAATAACTCACCGTAAAGGAGGAATGGATTATGGAAGACCTGAATTTTGCCTTCATCGGCCAGAGGATACGGGAAGTCCGCAATGAGAAAATGCTGACACAGGAATATATTGCACATAAGACGAACGTAAATGTCTCCCATATCAGCAATATAGAGACAAATAAAGCCAAGGTGTCCCTCTCCCTCCTGGTACGGATCTGCAATGCGCTGGACACCACGTTAGACTATATCCTGGAGAACGAGTACCATTCCCCGGATTCCGTCATAGAACATGAGCTGATGAATACCTTGAAGAACATGGATAAGCCCCGCCAGGAGACGCTGCTGCGGATTGCAAAAGTCCTTTAGGGGAAAGAGAAGCCCGGCAGGCACTGCTCTCTCGCAATGCCTGCCGGGCCGTTACACGTTTCTTATATTATTTCTTTTCCGGCGGTACAATCTTTTCCTGCCCTCCCATGTAGGGACGCAACGCTTCTGGAATCTTCACGCTTCCGTCCTCGCACAGGTTATTCTCCAAAAATGCAATCAGCATACGCGGCGGCGCCACCACCGTATTATTCAGGGTATGCGCGAAATATTTGCCTCCTTTGGCGGCAACACGGATTTTCAGCCGGCGTGCCTGGGCGTCTCCCAGGTTAGAACAGCTTCCCACCTCAAAATATTTCTGCTGCCTGGGAGACCATGCCTCCACGTCGACAGACTTCACTTTCAGATCCGCAAGGTCGCCGGAACAGCATTCCAGCGTCCGCACCGGAACGTCCAGGGAACGGAACAGGTCTACCGTATTCTGCCACAATTTATCAAACCACATCTTAGACTCTTCCGGCTTGCAGACGACTATCATCTCCTGTTTCTCAAACTGATGAATGCGGTACACGCCGCGCTCCTCTATGCCGTGCGCCCCTTTCTCCTTACGGAAACACGGGGAATAGCTGGTCAGGGTCTGCGGCAGCTGCTCCTCCGTGAGGATGGTGTCAATAAATTTGCCAATCATGGAATGTTCGCTTGTCCCAATCAAGTACAAATCTTCTCCTTCTATTTTATACATCATGGCGTCCATCTCCGCAAAGCTCATGACCCCGGTCACGACATTACTGCGGATCATAAATGGCGGCACGCAGTAAGTAAAGCCCCTGCCTATCATAAAATCCCTGGCATAGGAAATCACTGCGGAATGAAGCCGCGCGATGTCTCCCATCAGGTAATAAAAGCCGTTTCCGGCTACCTTCCGCGCGCTGTCCAAATCGAGGCCCTGGAAACGCTCCATAATCTCTGCATGGTAGGGAATCTCAAAATCCGGCGTCACAGGCTCGCCATATTTCTGCACCTCCACGTTCTCGCTGTCATCTTTGCCAATCGGCACGGAAGGGTCGATGATATTAGGAATTGTCATCATGATTTCCGTGACTTTCTCCTGCAGCTGTCCTTCCATCTGCTCAAGCTCGGCCAGACGCTCAGCTCCTGCATTGACTTTGGCCTTTACTTCCTCTGCCTCTTCCTTCTTGCCTTGTCCCATCAGGGCGCCAATCTGCTTGGAAAGCTTCTTGCGGTCGGCGCGGAGCGCATCGGCTTCCTGCTGGGTCTTCCTCGCCTTTGCGTCCAGCTCGATGACCTCATCCACCAACGGCAGCTTGCTGTCCTGGAACTTATTGCGGATATTCTGTTTCACCACATCCGGGTTTTCCCTTAAAAATTTTAAATCAATCATGATTTCCTCCTGAATTCTTATTTTTTATCTTAAGTTTACTCGTGCCGCAATGCCTCTATCGGATTCAGGTTTGCTGCCTTATAGGAAGGCAGAAGCCCAAACAGTATGCCGATGAACATGGAAAATACCACTGCCAGCACTGCTGCCGGTACGCTAATTGCCATCAGGGTCCCGGTTATCCGCGAAATCACTTCTGCCAGCACAATCCCTACAATCACGCCTACCAATCCGCCCAGGCTGGTGAGGACGGCCGCCTCGGTCAGGAACTGTCCCAATACTTTTCCTTTCCTTGCGCCGATGGCCTTCTTGAGGCCGATTTCCTGTGTACGCTCCGTCACGGACACCAGCATGATGTTCATGACGCCGATACCGCCCACCAGCAGGGAAATCCCGGCAATCCAGATAAGCATCATATTCGTGGACTGCCCTAATTTCTGGATATCTTCCGCTTTCTTGAGCAAGTCGTCAGCCTTGTATTTCATGGTATCATCCTGCACATTAATCTTGGAATTTAAGATTTCCGCCGCGCTCTTTCCTGCAACTGTCATATTATCCACGCTGTCCAGCTTCAAGACCGCTGACTGCGGCTCATCGTAGCTATACAAGATTGGCCAGGTCGTATCCGGCACATACAGCGCGCCGTTATTATTCTGTGTATAACTGTAATACTCATCAATATTATTTATGACTGGTTCAAATTTAGACGATTTAGCGATTATCCCAATAACAATGAACGGCTCTCTCTGAATCTCCAGGGTCTTGCCTATCGGCTCTTCCCCCTGGAAAAGCGTCTCCGCGCAGCTCTCATCCAAAAGGACTACTTTGCGGTAATTGTCAAAGTCTGACTCCGTGAACCCGCGCCCCTGCTTGATGATATAATTGCAGGTATCCAGGTAATTGGAATCTATGCCGAATATCTTGCCGCCGGACAGCCCGTTATTCTTATAGTAGGCCACGCTGTATGCTTCCCTTGACGTATAGAGGGATACTCCTTCCACATGCTTTAATTCCAGCAGCATGTTCTTTGTCTCCTCCGAAATCACCGGCACGCCGTCCGGGATCCCGTTGAAATCAATCTCATATGGGTAATCACCCTGGTAAAACTGTACGTTCACAGTATTATCGCCCGCGCCGATCAGGTTTTCTTTAATCTGCTCATTGGTTCCCTTAATCGTTGAGACGATCGCTATGATCGCCGCGATGCCTATGATGATACCCAGCATGGTAAGAAAGGAACGCATCTTATGTGACCACAGTCCCTGAAAGGACAGTCTGATATTCTCTAACATTTTTCCTCCATTCTGTGTCCGCGCTGAATTACTCAGCCTCCTTCACTTTTACGCCTTCCTTTGCATTTTTCCCATAAGGGAATGCTATCCTGTCTTCCATGGAAAGCCCGGAGAGGATTTCCACGCTTGAGCCGTATATCGTCCTGCCCGTCTTGACATACTGCTTCACCAGCAGATTATTTTTGTCTGCTTTCAGCACGTACTTGCGGTTGTCCTCTTCCCTGACATATGCTTTCTCAATACAGATGGTATCTGACACATCGCCGCCGTTATTGGGCGTCATCGTAAGATCCACATATTCACCGTTATGAAGGCCCTCCGTATTCTCAATATACGCGGTATAAGGATAATAGGACACGTTGGGGTTCCCTTCTCCCCACGACTCATAGTTTGCCTCGGGATAATTGGAAATTTCTGTTATGGTTGCCTCAAAATTATTGCCGCTCTCCCAGGAATAGGCATATATGGTCTGCCCTACCTGGATATCTTCCAGCTGCAGCTCAGTCAGGTAACCCTTGACATAGAGACCCTCTGATCCTGCCACCGTAAGAAATGGGGAACCGTCTGTCGGCAGATTATCTTTTTCGCTGAGATTTTTCACTACGCCGTTAATTTCTGCCTTGATTACGCCATCTCCAGACATTTTCTTCATCTGTTCCAGTTCCAGCTCGCCCTGCCTTTGTTCCAAATCGAGATCTCGGATTTCTTTTTCTTTCTCACTGATTTTTTCCGCCAGCTCCTCTGCCGTATATCCTTCCGGCTCTGGCTCCGGTTCCGGCTCCGGTTCCGGTTCCGGCTCTGGTTCCGGTTCCGGCTCTGGCTCCGGTTCCTCCTCTATCACCTGTGATTTGGAACTGACCGCCCAGCGGGAATCATCCGCCATCTGTGGGAAACCGCTCTTTCCGCTGATTTCCCAGCTCTTGAGCAGCTGGCCCTCAAGCGTATTGCCTTCATGGATTTCCAAGCTGACATATATCGGCTCTTTCTTGTCCCTGGAGAGGTTGTTGATAAATTCACCCAGCACATAGCAATCCGGCATGCATAAGTACACATAAGGTTCTTCCTCTGTACCTTTTCCCCTATTGGGCTTGGCTGCCTTATTAATGTAATTATATGCTTCCCCTTCCCTTTCCGGCTTGGGCGGCTCTTCCGGCGGATCTGGCACATATGGCTCTTCCGGCGGATCCGGCTCTTCCGGCGGGTCTGGCCTCGGCCGGATAGGCGTCGTCCGTTTCAGCTTCTCAAGCTCCTGCTTGGCTGCCTGGATCCGCCCCCCTATCGTGGCCACATCCAGCTCTTTCATTTCCAGCTCCAAGTCAGCCAACGTCATATCATAAGATACCAAAGGGTCGCCTGCTTCCACCGTCTGCCCCTCTTCTACAAACACTTCCGCAATATTCTTATCCTCCAGCGGATATACCTCCTGGGAATAATCATTCGTCAGTTCACCGGAACTGCTCATTTCCGTGTCTCCATAGTACATATTCAGGTTGGACACGTTATACACATCTGCAACCAGGTTGTTCCATTGGTAATTTTGATATGCTTTGATTCCGCCATACACAGCCCCTCCTGCGATACACACAGAGACTAACGTAATAATAACAGCTTTCTTACCCATTCTCTGCCTCCTTGCCTCCTTCTTCTGTGATCATCCCATCAATGATGTGTATCACCCGCTTCGCTCTCGATGCAATGTTCTTATCATGGGTAATCATAACGACAGTCACGCCTTCCTCGTTCAGCTGGCGGAACAAATCCATAATCTGCTCTCCCGACTTGGAATCTAAGGCTCCGGTAGGCTCGTCTGCCAGCAGGAGCTTAGGATTGTTGACCATGGCGCGCGCAATCGCCACACGCTGCTTCTGCCCTCCAGACAGCTGGGTAGGCTTAAATGTCATACGGTCTCCCAGACCCACGCGCTCCAATGCCTGCGCTGCCCGCTCCTTTCGCTCCTTCTTTTTCATCCCGGCATAACTTAACGGCAAGGCCACATTATCAAGCGCCGTCTGCCGTGGGAGCAGATGGAAGCTCTGGAAGACAAACCCAATGCTCCTGAGACGCAAATCTGACATCTCCCTGTCCCTGCATTTCAGCACGTCCTCACCGGCAAGCTGATATTTCCCCGAGGTAGGACGATCCAGACACCCGATGATATTCATTAGGGTCGTCTTTCCAGAACCGGAAGGGCCCATTATCGCAACGTATTCGCCTTCCTCCACCTGGAACGAGACGTCCTTTAATACCGGGACCACCAACTTATCCTGCTGGTAATCCTTAAATATATTCTGCAAATCCAAAATCATCCTTCTTTATACCTCCGCATCCTATTACAGCGTCCCCAGGCCATCCAGTCCTGAGCTGGTCCCATCGCCCTGGAACGGGTTCTCTCCATCGGACGATTCGTCCCCACCAAACACATCGTTGTCAAATGTTCCGTCCCCGGATGTATCTTCCGATGTATCGTCGTCTAAATCCTCATCGTCATAGCTTTCACCATCAAAGCTCCCATCTTCGTCCATCATTCCGCTGTCATTGAACATTTCATCATCGCCCATCATGCCCCCATCCTCTGAGGATTCCCCGTCCTCAGATTCTTCGCCTTCTTCTCCCTGGTTATATAAGGGGGATGTATAGTCTACGTCTTCCACATTTGTGACCGTAGTGATTCCTTCATACAACCCTTCCATGGGGAACGCAATATAATCGTCTTCCGTAAGGCCTGATAAAATTTCATATTCCCCTGTCATCTCATCATATTCGCCCAGCTCTACCGGACGCTTCTCAAGTTTATTCTTTTCATTAGCGGCCCAGACATAGACTTTAGGCCCTTCTGTGTCTTCCACGCCTGTACTTTCCTCTTCCGGCCCTTCCGTACCGGTCTCCCCATCTTCCAAGCCTTCCATATCCGATGCGCCATCCGCATCCTCATCCAGCCCTTCCGCGTCTGAGAAATCTCCCATGCCCATATCTTCATCGGTCATGTTATCCGCATCTGTCTCTGACAAATCCTCCGAAAAGCTGTCATCACCAGCCTCCAAATCATCTATAAAACCTTCATCACTGGATTCTGCATCCTCATCCTCCATCGAGTCTTCGGCACCGGATTCGCCATCCTCCATCGAGTCTCCGGCATCGGATTCGCCGTCTTCCATCAAGCCTTCCTCACTGAACTCTGCATCTTCCCCTTCCGTATTCATCCCTTCCTGGACAATGTAACCTTCAAACAGCCAGATACCTTCTTTTTCCTCCGTCTGCCCTTCATCCAGCTCAATGAACAAATGCTGCCCCATCATCAGGCCATCCGTGTCGTCGAGCGTGACATAAAACGGATATTTGGTCGCTTTCTCCGTCCCGCCGGAATCATACATCATCATATCATCACTGCTGTCACTCGATTCATTCTGCGTGTCAATCTTAGTAATCGTCCCTGTCCAGGTCTGCTCCTCGTCAATCCGGGAACGCAGGATTACCTGCTGCTGCTCGGACAGCATCTGCACATTACTCTCGCTGACGGTTCCCTTGACCCGATAATCCCCCACGGCAAGCACTGTGATATATGCAGAATCATCGCCGGAATCGCTCCCATTCTCGTTAATTGACTTTACCACGCCTGCAATCTTGCTGGTCACGATTGCATTTTCTATGCTCTCTCGTTTCTTCTCTATCTCCGCTTTTTTGCTCTCAATGTTATACTCTGTCTGTTTAATGCTGTTCTCTTTCTCCTGGATCTCCGTTGTATACTGGAATTTCTCTTCTGACGAAGCGCTATTCCTTTCCCGGTTCAACTGGGTAATCTGGTTCTGGTAATCCGTAATCTCATTCTGGTATCCCTCCAGCTCCAGCTCTGCCTGGGAAATTTCTGATTTGACGTCGTCCATGTCGTATTCAAACAGCTGGGCGCCTTCCTCGACCATGTCGCCTTCCTCGACAAAGAGTTCTTTGACCTCGCGTTCCATGTCTCTATTTACTTTCCAGCTTTCCTGTGCTTCCACAACGCCGGAATACCGGTTCTGCACGCCCGAATTGACAGAATTCAATGTGGATACTTTCTCCACATATACCTTGTCCGCACTATTGCCGACTCCCAGGTTCCCATTCAGAAAATACCAGGCCCCTCCGCCTGCTGCCGCGATAATGATGACCACAGCTACTATGATACCTATCTTCTTCTTACTCATTCCTACCTCCATTCTGTGCATTTCCGGCACAAACAGGCAGCTGGACGGAATGCCCTGACATCCTTTCCGCTCTCCTGCCCACTCATTCAGACGGTGACCCCATCATTAGTAATCATCTTATCATAAAACCTTTTCGATTGCTAACAAAAATTATTAATAATTTCTTAAAGGTCATGGGCATCGCGCAATCTTTTTTCTCTTTCGGTTGCCAGCCGGACAGATATCCGATATAATAATTTCCATACATAATCCCTGCCTGGCGGCAAGGCGATATTATCAGACGAGAACCGAAATAACAAGCAACATAGATATTGAAAAGCATGGCAAAGGAGGAACTGCGATGAATTTCGAAGACGAAAAAGACTATATCATGAGAATCATCAAAGAAGCCGTCAATGTGTTGTTTTCCTTTCTCTTAGGGAAAACATATGTCTCTGTGGAACAGGAACTGCAGAACCACTACGAAGTGTCCGGGCAGGACCTGAATGGATTCCTGGAAATGATAGACAGCGGGGACATCAATGAGGCGGAAAACAACCTGTTAACTAACATGAATTACCAGGACAAGCACGAAGTATTAGCAGCCTCTCTTTTTTACCACTATGTGTCAGAGAAAGACAGCAGATTTTTAAGGCAGCATAATTACTCAAAAGAAGAAGCCCTTGACGGCTTACAGCAGCTTATGAAAAAAGCCGGATATGACGGCCTGACAAACATTTGGGAATAACGCCAGTTGACAGCAGCCTGGCCTGCATGGTCCCGCAGGCCAGATATTCCACAGGACACATACAGCCAGGCTGCCTTCTACCTTCTTCTATAACAACGGATACTTCTCCGTCAGCTCTTTTACCATCTTGCGCACTTCCTCAGAAGCCGCTTCACCTTCCTTAATCATTTTCGCGATGCACTCCGCAACTTTATCCATATCCTCCCCGGCAAATCCTCGGGATGTGATGGCCGGGGTACCAAGCCTGATACCGCTTGTCACGAATGGGGATTTCGGGTCGTTGGGGATTGTATTCTTATTGCATGTAATATTCACGGAATCCAGCAGTTTCTCTACTGCCTTCCCAGTCTGGTCGTAAGGCGTCAGGTCTACAAGCATCAGATGGTTGTCCGTCCCGCCGGAAACAATCCTGATATCCCTGTCCATAAGCCCTTTCGCCAACGCCTGGGCATTCTTTGCCACATTCTGCTGATAATCCTTAAAGCTGTCATCCAATGCTTCCTTGAAGCAGACGGCCTTTGCCGCAATCACATGCATCAGAGGCCCGCCCTGTGTTCCGGGGAACACTGCCTTGTTAAAATTAAACTTGTCCGCCATCTCCTGGCTTGCCAAAATCATGCCGCCTCTTGGCCCGCGCAGCGTTTTGTGCGTGGTGGTGGTGGTTACATGGGCATATGGTATCGGGCTTGGATGCAGTCCGGCCGCTACAAGGCCCGCGATATGAGCCATGTCCACCATCAGGTATGCGCCGGCTTCATCTGCAATCTCACGGAAACGCTTGAAATCAATCGTCCTGGCATATGCGCTTGCGCCTGCGATAATCATCTTCGGCTTGCAATCCAGCGCAATCTCCCTTACCTTGTCGTAGTCAATGAATCCCTCGTCATTTACGCCATAAGGCACAATCTTAAAATAAGTGCCGGAAAAGTTTACCGGGCTTCCATGGGTCAGGTGTCCGCCGTGGTCTAAATTCATGCCCATCACGGTATCGCCCGGCTCTAACATGCAAAACTGCACCGCCATATTTGCCTGCGCCCCAGAGTGCGGCTGCACATTGGCATATTCGCAGCCAAACAGCTCTTTCGCACGTTCGATAGCAAGGTTTTCCACGATATCGACGCACTCACATCCGCCATAATATCTCTTTGCCGGATATCCTTCTGCATATTTATTCGTCATGGGGCTCCCCATCGCTGCCATGACCGCCTTGCTCACCCAGTTCTCAGAGGCAATCAGCTCAATATGGCTGTTCTGCCTGTCCATCTCCGCTGTGATGGCGTCCGCCACCTGGGAATCTGTCTTTTTCACTTCATCAAATGAATACATTTTTCTTTTCCTTTCTTATTTTGAAAATAAAATTTTTCCAGTTTGTATTATCAACTCAAATGATAAATCGTTACTTTTTGAATGTCAAGAATAAAATAACCGTAACTTGTGCCGCCAAAATCAGCGGCATACCTACTATAAACTGCCAATGCCTCGTCTTATGCCGGAATGTATACATCCCCAGCCAGCATCCCAGGCTCCCGCCAAGGACGCTTATGCCGAAAAATGTTTTCTCCGCAACCCGCCATCTCTGCCTCTTCGCTTTCCATTTGTCCAGACCCATCAGGAAAAAACCGCTAAAATTCACGAGGCAAAGATAACCGAATATGCCCATCTCCAGTGATACCATCGCTATTCTTCTCCTAATTTCAGGGAAATCAGGATACCGACCAGCAACGCTGCAATGCCTGTCACAACCGCAATAACGGTAATCGTCCCCATGCTGCCCATCAGGAAGATTGCCACCGGAGACGCCACAATCAGCCCGATAATTGCCCAGTATGCGTGTTCCGGGAATTTCCGGAAAATAATCTCGACGATTTTGGCGATCACGACTATGCCGACTGCCACGCCGATTCCGAAAGGTACCAGAACCTTGCATCCCTCCAGGAGTCCTGGTACATTAAATTGAGCCAGGTTATCAATAAAATCATTAACTTCGTTCAGTATAGGGTTGTAATATCCCATGAGCATCAGCATCATGGAACCGCTGACTCCTGGGATTACCATGGTTGCGGAAGCCACGACTCCTACGCCGAACAATTTTACAATATTCATTATATTAAAGCTTAAGTCTGCCGACGCGCCCTCCTGCTCTCCCAGCAGCGCAAGCCCTGCCACAACCACGAAAAACAGCAAGCATACCAGGATATGCCCTAAACGGATAGTCTTCCCTTTGACCTTTTTCGTAATCGCAGGAAGCCCGCCGATGATCAGGCCGATAAACAGCAGATTGGTCTGCAGCGGGACACGTGCGAACATATACTCCAGGACACGCGCCAATGCCACAATCCCGATTGCCATGCCCAGGATGATAGGCAGCAGAAGCTTCATGCTCTTCTTAAACTCTGAAATGAAATGTGTCGCCGCATGAATAATCTTATCATAAATGCCCATGGACACCGCCATGGTTCCGCCGCTGACTCCGGGAATGATATTTGCCACTCCCATCATCACGCCCTTTAAAATCAATTTAATCATAAATTCTCTCCTAGATACTTTTCTAAAAATGCAACCAACGCTTCCATTTCCTGATCTGTGCCGATAGAAATCCGCAGATAATTATCAATTCGCGGCTTTGCAAAATATCTCACATAAATCCCTTCCTTTTTCAGGGCCTCAAACAGCTCTTTTGCGGTGCATTTCGGATGGCTGGCGAAGAGAAAGTTGGCTTTGGAATCCGTGAATCGGAACCCAAGCCTCCGGAGGTCTTCCTTCGTCCGCTCTCTCGTGGCAATCACTTTGCCAACCGTCTCGCGGAAATACCCATCGTCCCTGATTGCCTCCGCACCCATGGCAGCCGTCACCGTATTCATTGTATAGGAGTTGAACGAGTATTTTACATCATTCAGATATTTTATCAGCTTCTCATTACCGAAAGCATAACCAATCCGCATCCCTGCAAGGCTGCGGGATTTGGAGAATGTCTGTACCACCAGCAGATTATCGTACCGGGGAACCAGGCTAATGGCAGACTTTCCCCCAAAATCAATATATGCTTCATCAATAATCACAATAACCCCAGGATTGCCTGCAATAATCTTCTCCAGTTCCGCGAGGTCTTTTTCAGCTCCTGTCGGCGCATTCGGATTAGGAATCACGATTCCGCCGCAGGGCCTGCCAAGGTAATCTTCCGTACGGATTTCAAACTGCCCGTCCAAAGGCTGGCATTCATAAGGGATTCGGTACAGTTCTGCCCATACATCGTAAAAAGAATACGTGATATCAGGAAACAGGATTGGATTCTTTCCATTAAAAAAAGTCAGAAAACTCATTGCCAGCACATCATCGGAACCCACTCCCACAAAAATCTGCTGCTTTGGCACATGGTAATATTCTGAAAGCGCAGAAACAAGCACGTCTGCCGTAGGGTCAGGGTATCTGCGCAAGATCCCTGCATCCAGTTCACGCAAGACGCGTGTCACCCCGGGTGCCGGGGGATAAGGGTTTTCATTTGTGTTTAGCTTAATAATATCCGCGCGTCCAGGCTGTTCCCCTGGCGTGTATGGGGTCACCTTCCGCACATTCTCTTCCCATGCTGCCATCTTATTCTCCATTCCTTTCCTGTTTCTTTAGCTGCTCTTATAGGCCTAAGGTTTCCTCTGCTAACTTCTCAAATGCCGGCAGGGAACGCTCTATCATCTCATAGGAAACGCAATAAGCAAGGCGCACATAACCGGGGCAGGAAAACGTCGTCCCGCCTACCAGCAAGATATGGTGCTTCTTCGCCATCTCCACGAATTTCTTTTCCTCGGCCTCCGGGGACTTGATAAACAGGTAAAATGCACCCTGCGGCTTTGCACAGGTGAACCCAAGCGATATCAATTTATCATAAATCAGTTTTCGGTTCCTGTCATAATATGCCACATCCGTGGTGGCGTCGATGGCCTTCGCCACTGCCTTCTGCATCAAGGACGGCGCATTGACAAACCCCAGGATACGGTTCGCCACAGACAACGCGCTGCACACCTGTTCACAGTCTGCTATGCCGGGGCTTACCGCAACATAACCAATCCGCTCACCGGGAATGGACAGCGACTTACTGAAAGAATAGGTCACAAATGTATTGTCATAATATTTCGTCAGGAACGGCGCCTGGCAGCCATCGTAAACCAGCTCACGGTAAGGCTCGTCAGACACCATGTAAATCTCATGCCCATATTCTTTCTGCTTTGCATCCATGATTCCGGCCATTGTCTGTATCGTCTCTTCTGAATAAACAACCCCGGTCGGGTTGACTGGATTATTGATGATGACAGCTTTCGTCTTCTCTGTAATCTTGCGCTCAAAATCAGCAAAATCCGGCTGGAACGTCTCTGTATCCGGCGCAACTTCTTTCAAAATACCCTGGTGGTTAGCCACATACCCTCGGTATTCACCAAAATAAGGCGCGAACGCCAGTACCTCATCTCCCGGATCTAAGATTGCCTTAAACACGATGTTCAATGCGCCTGCCGCGCCTACCGTCATAGTGATATGCCGGCTTTCGAAAACAGTGCCGAACCGTTTGTTAAGGTTGTCTGCCACTGCCTGGCGTGTTTCCGGGTAACCCGCATTGTCCATATAGCCATGGAGTTCCAGCGAGCTTTCCGTCTGCACCGCATCTATGATTGCCTGATTGTATTCTGCCGGAACCGGGGTCATGGGATTCCCCAGGCTGAAATCATATACGTTTTCCGCCCCGATTTTTGCCGCCATTTCTTTCCCTTCCAGGAACATAGCACGAATTGCGGAACTTCCTGCCACTTCCTGCTGCATTTTCTTTGAAATCATCTTATCGTCCTCTCTGTGCAATTTTTTCAAAACTTCCTTCTATTCTATCACGAATGCAGGAAAAAAAAAATAAAAATTCATTTTTCTGTGCAAAATATATGTATTTTATAAACAGAATCAGTATAAAAAATGCCATGCAACTGAAAAACCTCATTGCATGGCATTCTTCGTCAGCTCTTTCCCTCATTGCCCGAGGAAACAGGACTGTCATCGCGTTCTATTTTTCTTTCGGCTTAAACTCCTTAATCACATCCAACGCCGGTAACGGCCTTCCCTCATAGTCAAACAACGCCTGGTTCGCCCACTCGTTGCCGCAGGGGCCGGGATCGTTCATATATTTCAGGGAAACCTCAGTCGCCCAGCCGCTGCCCGGAACAGGAATCCACGCCGGCTCCCAGTAAAAGAATCCTCTGCCCAGCCCGTTCGGGATATTGGCAATGCGCGTCATGAAATCTTTCATGAAATCCGCCTGCCCTTTCTTCGTCATGGGATATTCAATCTTCTTCACCAAAGAGGGCTTGGTCGCCATCCCTTTGCGTTCCCCTGGCTCCAGCTTTTCATACTTGGCATAGTCCTCCATCGTATATCCCATGGAAACCTCCGCCACTATCATCTCCTTGCGGTAACGCTTTGCAAGATCTCTCATGTTGTTCTCTAAATCGGTAAGCGTCCCATGCCAGAAAGGATAATATGAGAGGCCAATCACATCAAAATCCATGCCGTCGTTCTCAAAATAGCTGTCAAACCATTCACGGTATAACTCATTGTTGCCGCCATTATCCAGATGAATCATGACAGGAATCTCCCGGTCTACGGAACGCACCCCCCGGACGCCGGCATTGACAAACCAGGCAATGTTTTCATAATTCGGACGTTTCCCATCCGGCCACAGCAAGCCGTTGGAAAGCTCATTCCCAACCTGAACCATGTCCGGCAGTACGCCCTCTGCCCTCATATTGCGCAGCATCGCAACGGTATAATCCTGGACGGCATACTCCAGCCTCTTCCCTGTGAAGTCTGCCCAGGCCTTGGGCTTAATCTGCTTACCGGGATCCGTCCAAAAATCGCTGTAATGCAGATCCAGGAGGATGTACATCCCGCGGTCACGCGCCCGCCTTGCCAGCTTGATAGCCGTCTCCATGTCGTTCGTCCCTCCCCCATAGGGTTCCCCCTCCTGGGAATAAGGATGGTTCCACATCCTAATCCTGATTGCGTTCGTTCCATACTCCTGCAGAACAGACAGCAAATCCCTCTCGTCGCCGTCCGCATCCTTGAACTTAGCCCCCAGCTTCTCCAATTCTATCAGGGATGAAACATCCATTCCTTTGATGAACTTCATCTTGTCCGAAATCTTTCCCATATCCTTTTATCTCCTTCCTGACAGGCTGCCGTTATTCAGAGCAAACGCGCAGCACACGCCATCCGCAAAAGCCGCTGCGTTGTTAATCAAAATCAAACTTTGTATAACGCTTCGCCATCCCGCGGTAACGGAAACGAATCATCTCATTTTTCTCAAGAACGTCCTTCTCGTTCCCGGTATACTGGCACCGCATACAGTAAAATTCATCTTTATCTTTATCGTAGAACATATCAATATCCAAGTCCCTCATGAAGCAGGACGGACACCTATAATTTAATTTGCCTTTTCCAGCTTGAGCCATGTCGCAAATACCTCCTTATCTGAGATTGTCTTGGTATACCCTAACGTGAACATCGGGGAGAACGCATATCCTTCCTTCACATACCCGACTGCATCTTTGTCAGAACTCGTCATAGATACCTTGGTTTCAATGGCCGGGATTTCTGCGCTGACTGCATCAGCCCCCGCAAGCTCTGCCTCCCTGCACTTATATTCATAGGCAATCTCTTTCCCTCCAGCGCCTTCACATTTGAGGGTAATGCCTGTCATGTCTTCCGGGTATTCCGTAGTGCCATAACATGCCACCATGTATTCATTCAGCTGCACTTCTGCCTCAGGGTTACTCATCTCCAGGATATTCCGCTCCATCTTAATTGAAGAGCTTCCCTCCTCAAAGTAAATCTTCGTCTGCAGCTTCACAGTCAGGTCATAGAATTCTACCTCGACCGGATCGAGCGTCAGGATCCTGGTATTCCCCTCCTGTGAGAAATGCGCCTTGGTGCGGCACAGGCAAAGGTCTACTTCCTCGCCGTTATAGGAAAGCTTAGCGCTCCTGACCGTGCCTTCCCCTGCATAATGCGTGAAATAGCCTGCACGGTATTTCTCCTGAATCAGGAACGGATAAGAAGCATCCTGCACATGCTTCGTGCCGATGCCGACCGGCCACTCCAGCTTAGCTGCATAAGGCCGCAAGTCCACAATCGCACCACCCTGATCCATATTGACACAGGCGCGCATATAAGGATCGCAGTACCAGAAAATCTGCTTGTCCGAACCATAGAGGATATCCCTCCACAGGGCGCACTCCGGCTCCGTATAGCTTTTCTTCTCACGGTAGTAATCTGCAAATTCCGCCATCGTCATATCTATGAGCTTGCCTTCTTTTTTCAGCTTGCCATAATATGCGCAGCCATCCGAATAAGATTTCTCCAGCAGCTCATAGGGAGCCTCCCAGCGTCCCATCTTGTTCATCCAGCCTGGCCCGACGAACATCATGTTATATGCATAGCCATTATTGTATTTCTCCAAATCGCGGTATTGGTCAATCAGGTTATACAGATAAGGATACTCCCAGGTCTCGCTGTCATAAATCATGCCGCGCAGCACATTCTGCGGATGCGTCCCGAAATTCGACCCATTGCCGTCATAACATGCCAGCAAATCCCTGGACAAATGGGGAATCGCCACAATCCCGCTGTCCTCCGCCTCATTCGCCGCCGGGGCATGGGTGTTCTGCTTCGACGGAATCCAAGGATTCCATGGGCCTCCGTCAAATAAGGTATACCAGGAATTATTACAAGTATGGTATGCCTTAGGGCCCTCCTCCCAGCAAGTAGCCACCGCACATTTGACCGAAGGGTATTTCTCTTTGATATAATTTGTCAATTCCGCATCCAAATAATAAGAACCTGTCGACTCCGGATAGAATCCAAAAGAATCATAAAATTTACCGAAAACATCATCTACGATAGATTTTTTGTCCTCCATCGAAAACATCCAGATACAGAAATCCTTGGTATTGTATTTCTCACGGAATTCCTTGCAGGGCAGTCCTAAGAGGGACAATGCAATCTCATCCCCATATTTCTCATGGTCTGCCTTGGCAAGCTCCACTGCCTCTTCATTGAACAGGCTTGCATATGTCATCTGGATAGTTGTCTTTAAGCCATTCTCATGAGCAAGACGCTGCTGGGTCTTAAATATATCCAAGGACTCTGTCAAAAGCGCCTTCCTTCCGATATCCTCCGCTTTTCCGTGCCCGGTTACCTTCTCCGCGTACTCCGGCACCATTTCCGGGCGGTGGATGATGTTTACCACAAATTTATCCATGTCTTCTCCTCCTAACGTCTATTATCTTATACTATGCCCTTGAAACTGAACGTGAATTCCAATGGCTTGCTGACATCTATCAGATACTCTGGATGCACTTCCGACATCCAGCTGTCATCGCCGCCCACGCCCATTTGCTGCATGGCCGCACGGACAACCGTATAATGCACCTGGGGAAGCTCATAGGGATGCATCGCATTTTCCAGTTCATGAGGTGTATAAGGCAGCGCGGAAAAACTCATCTTATCTCCCTGGAACAAAATCCCCCGGCCTGTATTATCAGTAACCTTTGCCCAGCGCACGCCCGTCTTATTGCCACACTCCTGAGGAACCAGGTATTGCGCCATGTTATCCGCAACCTTGTTACGGTAAATGCCAAGCTTGGCGCCAGACCTTCGGTCCGCATACGTCTCAGCAGGGCCGTCCCCATACCATTCAAGGTTCTCATAATCAGCATTGAACTTGAACAGGACTCCGAATTCAGGCATACTCCCCAGTCCTGACACCGGATCGTATCCCAGGGTAACCGTTACTGTCCCATCCCCAAATACCTCGTAGGAAAGGCTGCATCTGCTTTCGGGAACCGTCGGCATCACATAATAATAAGTGATTGCTACGCTGTGGGCCTTTTCCTCCAGCAACGGATTTTCCTTCGCCTCTTCATCTTTCCTCAGGTACATGCTGGCAAGCTTCCACTGCCCCATGCGGAACTGCATCTTATTCCCGCAGTCATTGTCAACCGGCGCACGCCAGAAATTAGGCATGGGGATTTTCTCGATGAACTCTCTGCCGCCGTAACGGTAAGAAACCAGGCCGCTTTCCTTTATACTGAACATGCATTCAAAATCCATTCCCCGCACGCCAATATTCCATTTGCCTTTGATGACGGTAAGCTTGTCCGTAATCGGCTCCTGCGGCCGCTCTGCTTCGAACACGCCCTGCCCAAAAGCAACCTCATACCCCGCCTCTGCCCAGTCTGTCTGCTCTTTCAGGCGGAAGGAAACTGTCACTGCATATTCGCCGGGCGTCTGCGGAATCCGAACCGGCAGTTCATACTCCTTCTCGCTCAAAGGCCCCACATCCGTGGCCAGCATTTCCTGCTGTAAGAATTTGCCATCCTTCTCTAATAATACCACACAATCAAACTGATTGGTATGAGTAAACAGATTTTTATTTTTTACCAGAATTTTACCTCGTGAGACTTCTGCCGTGATATTCTGGTAATTATATTTTACTTCCTGCATCTTGGGGGATTCATCCCTGTCCCCACCATAAACGATGCCGTTCCCGCTGAAATTATAGTCTGTCGGGCGTTCGCCGAAATCCCCGCCATACGCCTGGAATTTGTTTCCATAACGATCCTTTTTCTCTATGGACTGATCGATATAGTCCCAGATAAACCCGCCCTGGTACAACGGCTCGGCATCCGTCAGATCCGTATATTTGTGCATAGCTCCACAGGAATTGCCCATGGCATGGGTATACTCGCAGCAGATGAACGGCTTGCTCCTATCCTTTTCCAGGAATTGCTTAATGCTTTCCACGGACGGATACATCTGGCTCTCCATATCGCTGCTGTCATTATAACGCCTGTCATTGAACAAGCCCTCATAATGTACCAAGCGCGTGTCGTCCAGCTTACGGAACATCTGGGACATTTCAAAAATGACGCTGCCGCCGTAAGATTCATTCCCGCAGGACCATATTAAAACGGACGGATGGTTCTTATCCCTCTGGTAACACGAATTGACGCGGTCAAGCATCATAGGCTCCCACTCTTTGTAATCGCCCGGGACTACGTCTTCTGCCGAAACTTCCCCACGCAGTATCGGCTCCCAGCTCCCATGGCTCTCCATGTTATTCTCCGCAATCATGTACAGCCCATATCGGTCGCAGAGTTCATAAATCCTGGAATCGTCCGGGTAATGGCAAGTGCGGACAGCATTAATATTGTTCCGCTTCATCGTCACAATATCCTTGACAAGCTCCTCCTCGTCCGGGACACGTCCCCGTTTGGAACTGAATTCATGACGGTTCACCCCCTTGAATACAATGCGCTTGCCATTCAGGCACATGATATTGTCTATCATTTCAAAACGACGGAAGCCCACCATCTGGGAAAACACTTCCATAAGCCCGCCGTCTTCATCCATTACTTCTGCCTGCAGTTCATAAAGGTTCGGCTCTTCTGCACTCCACAAAGCCGGCCCCTGCACAGGCAGGCTCAAGGTGAATTCCCCGGAAATATCAGCCTGCGCTGCAGCCACGGTTTCTTCTCCATGGCAAAGCTTAAACGACGCCTTACCCTTCCCAAGGGCTTTTCCTTCTATTTGCAGCTCCGCATCCTGATACTTATCATCCAGCAGCGTCCTGATGCAGATATCCTGCACATGCACCTTCGGCACCGTATACAAATATACGCTGCGGTAAATACCGGAAAACCGAAAGAAATCCTGATCCTCACACCAGCTTGAGGACGTCCACTTGAACACCTGCACAGCCAGTTTATTCTCACCCTCCGTAAGATAAGGGGTCAGTTCAAATTCTGAAGGCGTGAAGCTGTCCTCACTGTAACCTACATAATTCCCATTCAGCCATAATGCCATGCCGCTCTCCACACCTTGGAAAGAAATGTATAACGGCTTGCCCTTCATGTGGTCTGGAACAGAAAAATATTTGACATAACTTGCTACCGGATTGAAAAATTTCGGGATTTCACCGGCTTCAATATCCTCCCTGCCGTCCCATGGGTACTGGGTATTGGCATACTGAGGCGCGTCATATCCTTCCATCTGGATATGTGCCGGAACCCTGATATCTGCCCAGGGCCGGCAGTCATATTCTGCTTTCTCAAACCCCTGGATGGCAGACTGATAATTCTTACCATATGAAAATTTCCAAAGCCCATTCAGGGAATGGCGGAAACTGGACTTCTGTTCCTTTTGTTCTTGCAAAGATGCATAATAAACGTGGTCAGAATGGGCTTCCTCACGGTTATCTGCAAAAAAAAGCGGATTTTTAACTTTTTCATAATCAAATTGTGTCATATCATACCTCCAGAGTTTTGTTTTCTCAATATATAAATGCACCCCGCAGCAAGCTGCGGGGTGAAAGATAAAATGTTGCCAAACAATCTAGCCTGAATCTTATTTTACCGCTCCGGTAATACCTTCTGCAAAGCTCTTCTGCAATAAGAAGAATATGATTACGGTCGGCAAACTACACAACAGTACGGCAAGCATCAGCACGCCATAATCAGTGACATAGCCTTCTGTCAGGTTCGCAACCAACATCGGCATCGTGATACTCACATCATCCTGCAGTATTACCTTTGGCCATAAGTAGTTGTTCCATGCGTTCATGAACGTAATTGTCATCGCTGCCGCATACGTGGAGCGCATGGTTGGGATAAACATACGGAAGAAAATCTGAATCTCATTCAGCCCGTCAATCCGCGCCGCCTCAATGATATCATGCGGAAAACTCCGGGCGCTCTGCCGGAACATCATAATCAGGAACGGCGTAGAAATCGTTGGGAAAATAACTGCTATCGTCGTATTCAATAACTTAGCCGCTGAAAACATACGGAACAACGGAATCATCGTTGCCACAAACGGAACCATCATTCCCAGAAGCAGCACAGACATAACCGCATCCTTGCCTTTATCATGGTAAATCTCAAATCCATAACCGGCCAGAGAACAGATTACCAGGGCACATGCTGTCAAAATAATAGCGTACTTAAACGAATTAACCATTGCAAGCCCTACCGATGACTGGGAAATCAGCGCTTTCCAGTTGTCAATCAGCGCTGTTCCCGGAAGCATTGCCCCCCTGCTGACATCTACGCTTTTGTTGGTGGCGCTGATTAGCATCCAGTATAACGGGAATACAGAAATCAGCGATACAATCGTCAAAAAAATATACATGAATACATTCAATCTCTTTGTCTTAGTCACGCTTGTCACCTACTTTCATCTGTACAAATGCCAGGATTGCTACCAAAATGAATATCAGGAAGGACATCGCTGCCGCATACCCAAAGGTTGGCACGTACTTAAAGGAGATATTGTAAATATAATGAGACATCGTTATTGTAGCGTTTGCCGGCCCGCCCTTTGTCAGGTTGACAGACTCGTCGAACAACTGTAATGTTCCGTTTGTTGACATAATCGCCGTCAAGAGGATTGTCGGCTTCAACAGCGGCACTGTAATCTTGAAAAACGTCTGCATCGGGCTTGCACCGTCAATCTTAGCTGCCTCATACACAGAATATTCAATATTTTGTAATCCAGACAGATAAAATACCATATTGTATCCCGTCCATCTCCAAATCAGCGCAATGATGATGATAATCTTAGCGCTTGTCGCATGGCCCAGGAAGTTATAACCTGTGTTTAAAATTCCGAACTTAATTAACATTGTATTGATAAAGCCGTCCACACCGAACAGGGAACGGAAGATAATCGCATAAGAAACCAGCGAAGTCGCGCAAGGCAGGAATATCGCTGTACGGAACAGTCCTTTGCACCGCAGGTCTTTATTATTCAGCATTGATGCCAGAATCAATGCTAAAACAAGCATGATTGGTACCTGAATAATCAGATATAAAAATGTATTTCCTAAAGATGTCATGAAGACGTTATCTCTGAACATACGAACATAGTTGGCAAGCGGGTCGCCGAAACTCAAGTTGTTCGCTTTACCTGTCTGCAGAGATAAAATGAAAGCCTGTATCATGGGCCAAAAACTCATGACTGCAATCATAAGTGTTGCTGGTGTTAAAAATGCCCAACCTGTAAGATTATGCCTTCTTTCGAGAGACATTTTCCTTTTTTTGGGTTCTTTCACTTGACTCACATCCGTATCCCCCTTTAGTCAATTAGAGGGGGCAGCGTCTGCTGTCCCCCCAGACTGTTTCTATTCACATTATATAAAGTCTCAATATTTCTAATTACTGCATCTGTGACTCTATAGTCTCCTGTGCAAGCTGAAGCTCATCGTCAACACTTGCTCCGCCTACGATGTTCTGCATAGCCGTTGCAACAGCGTCACGAGCCTCATAGTAGTAAACGCCTGTGTTGTTGCTCGGTGTCTTGCCTGCGAACTCTACAATCTTAGCAGATACAGCGTCTCCGCCGAAGAACTCATCGCCCTGAGCATATACATCAGAATCACCAGCCGGCAGATAAGTAGCAAGTGCGCCGCAGCTGATAATGTTCTCATATAACTCAACGCTTCCTGCAAATGTGCTTGCCAGGAAATCTTTTGCTAAGTCAACATTCTGGCAGTTTGCTGTGATTGCCCAAGAAGAACCACCATTGTTAGAGAAGTTCGTAGCGTTTTCTAAGTCTTTAAACTTAGGCATATTTGTAATAGCCCATTTGCCGCTCTGGTCTTCTGCAGTCTTGATAGAAGCCATAATCCAGCATCCGTTGATAGTTCCGGCTACTGTCTCAGTTGTCATAGTGGAAATGTACTGATCCCAGTCATTAACCTCTACTAAAACGCCTGCTTCTTTTAATGCCGCATAAGTTTCCATAACTTTCTTTAATGCGTCGTTGCCAACAAGCGCAGGATTTCCATCATCGTCAAACAGGGAAGCTCCGCAAGACTGTAACATCATCATGATAACGTCAGACTCACCAGCCTGGCAGGAAAGTAACGGCTTGCCTGTCTTCTCAAGAACAGTCTTGCCTTTCTCAAGATACTCATCCCATGTGATGTCTGTAAAATCATCAACCTTCATACCAGCCTGCTCTAAAACATCTGTCCTATAAGCTGCGATTACAGCGCCGTTGTCGAACGGAACACCATAATTCTTGCCTTCTACTACAGAATAAGCTGTCTTAGCTTCACTGAACTGGCTGAAATCAACTCCGCTGTCTGTCAAATCAACAAACGCTTCCGGATAAGAGATAACATTCTTCTGGAACGCGTTATCCTGCATGAGGATAATGTCCGGCATTGTGGACAAGTCGCCGCTGGTTGCTGCCGTTGTCAGCTTGGTCTGGATATCGTCCCAAGGAGTCTCAACAACTTCTACAGAGAACTCAGGATGGTCTGCCTGATATACCTTGCCAGCCTCTTCCATGGAGAAGATGTTGAATGCCGGGTCCCAGCACCATACGGTCAGTTTCTGGTCTCCGCCTGCAGAATCATCTGCTGCGTCGTCTCCAGCCGCATCATCGCCGGCCGCATCATCTGTCGCTGCGTCGTCTCCAGCTGTGTCATCTGTTGTTTCCTGCTTGTCGTCGGTGGAATCTTTAGCTTCGCCGCCGCATCCAGCCAACATGGTTGCTGTCATCGCTACACAGAGCAATGCACTTAAAATTTTTCTTTTCATATTGGTTTCCCTCCCGTGAAAACTTTATGTTTTTTTCCGATGCGCATTCATTGCGCAAGCGGTTGCTCTACGAGTTTAGTTTACCAAATATAGGATTTGATGTCAATGTCAACACTTTCCAGTTTTTTTACCTGTTTTTTGGTTATTCTGTATAAGAAGTTTTCGTCAATATTACTATCTTTGCTTCCTAAACGGAGACGTATTCCGTTATTATATACTATGATTTCGACATTTTTCCCTGCCTTCGTCTGCCTGTCCTGCCGCTATCATCCCCTTAAATCAAGGCTTCCCATGCATTTTCTGTGGTTTACTGAATTAATTGGTAAATTTACCAGGAATTATGTCGCATTTTACCATCCAGATTTACTAAACATCATTTTGTGGAATCTTTCAGGATTACTTCATATCCGAGTAACGTCCTCTGTCTTGCGGTATTTCCATCTATGAGTTCCATAAGGATTTTGCAAGCCATTGTCCCAAGCTCCCTGGCATTGAAAGAAAGCGAAGTAATCGAAGGCATATTATTTTCGAGGATGGAGCTGTCATAAAATGACGCCACCCGAATCTGCCCTGGTACCGCGATTTTCTCCCTGCGCAGCTTGTTCAGCACATGGATGCACACGGCGTCGTCCATGCAGGCAATACAGTCCACCTGTTCCGACAGAAGCTTTTCCACGGCTCGCTCAATCATGATTTCCTTTTCCACGTTCACATAGACAATATCCTCGTTTACCGGGATACCTGCCTGCGCATGTGCGTCCAGATAACCCTGAAGCCTGCTTTGGGTCACGACATGGGTCTCAATCCCCCCAATCAGCCCGATTTGCTTCATGCCCTTCATCAGAAGGATAGAGACCAGCTCCCTGCATGCGCCTCTGTGGTCGTTGTCTACCTGGATGACGCCTTCATAATTGCTGCTTCCCACTGTCACAAAAGGAATGCCCTGGGACATTAAGTATTCCACATGGGCGTCCTCCAAAAATGTCCGCATAAGGATCACTCCGTCTACTTTATGGTTCTCAACCATGCGGGCAAGCTGTGCGCAGTCGCGCCCTCTGCTCATAGTAAGCAGGATATCGTAATCCATGCTGATTGCCGTCTCCTCAATGCCAATCAGGCAGGACTGGAAAAAAGGCAGATCGACCACTGTATAGTCTTCAGGCAGCATGACGCCGATGTTGTAGGTCTTAAGCTGCGCAAGCCCTTTTGCCAGGACATTCGGTTTATAATTATGTTCTTCAATATAGGCAAGGACACGCGCCCTGGTATCCTTCCCGATTCTCCCTTTTCCGGATATCGCCCTGGATACCGTAGTCTTGGAAACACCCAATGCCTCTGCCACATCTGAGATTGTCAGTTTTTTTTCATTTGACTGTTCCATCCACCACACCCCATTTCTTATATCTGCGGCGTTGCGCCTTCCGACCCGGGCAGCGTGTAGACCAATATGGCGCATCCTTCTTCAATATTATCATAAAGTGACTTTGCCGCGCTGTAAGGAAGGTTAATGCATCCATGGGAACCGCGCTGTTTATAATAGTCGCTGCCGAAACTGCCTCTCCATTTCGCATCATGAAAACCTACGCCTCCATTAAACGGCATCCAGAAGGACACCGGCGAAGCGTAGCCCTGACCTCTTAACGTCCTGTTCCTCTCCTTATAGTAGAGGCCAAACGCGCCTGTCGGCGTACTCCAGCCCTTGGCTTCATTTCCTGACACAAAGTCTGATTCCAGGACCATCTGCCCATTTTTGTAATAAATCAGATGCTGTGCCGTGAGGTTAACCTCCACATATGTATCTCCGTAATCTTTCCTGCCCGGGTTATTTGCCCTCTTCTCATATTCCGGCTCCCTTACTTCCTCCCTGCCTTCTGCAATCAGGGCTGCAAGGGCCTCCGTTTCTTTCTCCCGGTCAATCCTCCAGCCGTAATCGCCGCCTTCAATGTCCACTTTTTTGCCATAAGACGTCTTGAACTTCTTCGTTTTCCCAGCAGTGTCATAGGTATCCGCCAGACGTTCCACATAAGCGGCAATCTGTTCTCTTGAAATCTCGACATGCCGCTCATCGTTCACAGAAATCCACTTACTGATTTCCCCTCCGTCCAGAACCTCCTCTTCTTCTCCGAATTGATAGGTGACTTTTGTCTTCACATAATGGTTCAGTTCATCCCTCAACGTCTTAAGCTCTTTGGAATCTGCAGTAATTTCCGGCTCTTTATAACATCCTTCCTCTTCAAGGGAAAGATCGTCCTGAAGGTTTGTGATGGCATGATTTAAGCTTTTCAGTAATTTTTTCTTTCTGATTACAGTACCATCCTCCTCCGGAACGATTGTAAACATATCTTTCTCAGAATACTCCGAAATCTGTGCATTCTTAGGCTTTTTCATGACAGCCGCATTCATTAATTTTAACCGGCTTACCCTATTCTTAAGCATCTCCTCATTATAATCTACCATGGTAGCCACTTCAATCGCCGTCTCCTCAAACAGTGCAGCCGGCCATGCCAGGCAGTTTTGCTTTTGCAGCTCTTCCTCCAGGCTTCCATCAAATATCGGCACAATCCCTATGTCTACCCCCGCCAGGGTTTCTTCTTTGCCCTCCCGAGCCTTTAACGTTATCTTGTACTTCTCAACCTCTTGCAGAATCTTCTCTTCCACGCCTTTTATATCATCCCCCGACACGGCCACCCCATTGATGACCGTCCCCGGCAGGAAATGGGTACTGAAAAAGAGCGCGATTCCTAAGTATATCAGAAGAAGCATCAGAACAACCCCAGCCGCAATCCATACTCCCAGCCATTCATTTTCTGCCTTCTTTATCCTCTCCATATAACTACCTTTCTTTTCTGTTGTCCTTTCTATTATAAATCTATTTCAAATAATGTCAAATAATTTCTCTTTTTCAATATTTAACAGTTGACATACCAATCCCCCTATGCTAAAATAGCAGTGTTTCGGGGTATGGCTCAGCTTGGCTAGAGCGCACGGCTGGGGGCCGTGAGGTCGCAGGTTCGAATCCTGTTACCCCGATTTTTCCTTTATTTTATAGGCTTTTCTACTATCAAGGAACGTTTGCTTTTTGATTACCTTTGATTATCTTTTCGCCAATCGGAGACAATGCCTCCTCTTTGACAAGCTGATTGTTTATAATATCTTTAGTCACCATACCAACCATCAAACTGATATTACCGAGGCATGCGCCCTCCCATTTCTATTAGCAAAAATATACTCTGATTCAAAACCATACTTCCTTTGTACATTTTTTATACGCATAAGCAATTCCACGATTTCATCTGTCAACAGCATGTAACGTTCTTTTCTGTTTTTAGCAGATCCAATCCAATACTCCTTTTTCACTCTATTATACTTCTCAGACTTGTTCACAACTGTCATTCCATTTTTAATGTTTTCCCACATCAAGGCAGATATCTCTTCAACTCGGAACCCTGTCAGACTTGCAAACTCTACCGCATATGCAGGAATATAATCTGGATGTTTATGATAGTCTAATTGAAATTGCGCATACAGCATTTTAAATTCATTATTAGATATTGTTCTTTGCTCCGGCGTTTTTACCTTCCTTGTGCAATACTGATAAAATTGTTTTGTTTCTAAATTATCAAACGGACTTTCTGTAATGTCTTTATGGATTTTCGCACTTTTAAAAGTATTTCTCATATATCCGCACAATGTTTTACATGCTTTTGGTGCTAATTGTTTCTCTTTGCACAGCGAAACAATAAACCTCTTTACGTTTTCTTCATTAAATAGCTTAATATCTATAGATTCTATGTCTCTGCCTTTAAAGAAAGGCTTGTAATCTGTTTCATACTTTACCAATGTATTGTCACTGCTGAATGAAATAGAATGTGCTTCCAGCCACCCATCATATGCATACTTAAATGTAACCTTTTGCACTTTCTCTTGCTTTTCATAGTACTTTACCAACATTATATGTATACATTCTTCTGTTGTTCTTTTTATCAGCCTCCTGCCATCCTTTTTTAATTCATCAGGCAAATATGTATACCATTTACCATCCTTTTTTAATTCATCAGGCAAATATGTATACCATTTGCCATCCTTCCCCTGCCAGGTTTTGTACGGATGTTTCTTTAATAATTCTTCTCTTTTCATAGTCTCCATGCTATTCTGCACATCGCCAATGTCTTTCATGCCATTATCAATAATGAATCGCAATCTCTCACTGCCTTGTCCATATTGCAAGTTATTCAATTCTATGTTATTTCCTATAAATATTCACCTCTGCATTTTATTTATATTTTCTGTCCACATCCAATTACTAGTGTCTTGTATCGTTGATATTTGATAAAATCACGCAGGATATTTGTTCATTTGCAAGGCGAATTTTCGACGGCGCAGCGGTGGCGGTTATCACAAGGAGGGACCCGCTTGCGGGAGGATACCTTATGATGTACGGCTGGAAAATTCAACGAAGCAGATGCGCGAATAGGCAAGTGAGTTTGACTAATTATCAATGATACAAAACACTAGACATAAAATCTCCTTATGCCCTATCGATTACTGCATATATTTCGCCAATATGATAAGGCACTGTACAAAACTGCACACTGCCTTATCATCAATAATCAATATCCTGCATTATTAGCAGCCGCTATAATAACCGCATATTAAACTGTCTGCTGATAACACTTGTATTTACATCGTAAGCCACAAATTATATTATTTTATCTCATATTATGTAATGGGACTCAGAAAAATTACCGAGTCCACAGACTGTAAACAAAGTTGGGGCTGTCGCACTAAGCAATTAGCGCGCATCTCCTTTTCTGTGAAATAATAAGGTACAAAAAGGGAGAACAGGAAGATATTTATTCCCTATGAAAAATGCATAAACTTGAAAAGCCAAAAACTTTTTTCAGGTTTTTCTGCCTTGTTTTATAGGTGTGTTTTTCATCATCCAGTTTGCCAAGTGCGGAATATGTTAAAAATTTTACATTATCATTTATCAATCCATATTTTTTCATTTTCTTTTGCAACTGCCCAAAGGCATGACGCCCAAAAAAACGCCCGGCATTTCTCCAGGCCACTGAAATATAATATTATTTGCGATAGCAATGCCTGCTTCCCATAAACGGCCTATCGCTGGCTTTCTCTTTCCCAGCTTCCGCAATCTGACGGCAACAAAGTGCAAAGCCCGGATCCCGGATTGCTTTGCACCTTGTTTTTATTGGTTATTTCTGCAGTTTTATGATTCTTTCTCTTTAGGGTCATGAGTCTCGACATATTCAATAATATCTAATATCTCGTCACTGCTCATGCCCTTTTCCCGAAGTTTCCGAATGAGGTTAACAATTTCTTTACCTGCCGTGCAACCGCTACTTTTTCTTCTGATGGCCAATATTAATCACTTGTTTCTTGAATATTATTATGACGGATTGGCGGAAACGTGTAAAGCCTTAAACCCATGGAACTCCAGCTGGCAAAATGTGAATGATATGGTACGCTACCCCCTGGTTCTCTCAATGTCTATGATGCTCTCCACCTGCCTGAGCTTCTCCACCAAACCGTTCAGCTCATCCTTGCCCTTCGTGCGGAAAGCAAGGGTAATGGTCGCTACCCCCTGCTTGCTCGTAGAAGAATGCACGGAATCAATGTCAATCTGCCGTTCCGTGAGGACTTTGGTAATGTCCACCAGAAGGCCGGTGCGGTTATTCCCGTAGAGCTTGATTTCCGCCATATAACATCTGTCTTCGCTCTCCCCAGTCTGCCACTCTGCGTCCAGCAGGCGTTCCCTGTCCAGCTCAGATAAATTGACGACATTGATGCAGTCCGTGCGGTGGATGGAAATCCCTCTGCCTCTGGTGACAAAACCTACAATCTCATCGCCGGGCACCGGAGCGCAGCAGCGCGAAAAACGCACCGCCATATCATCAATCCCTTTGACCACAATACCGCTTTTGGAATGTATCCTGCCATGCCGTTCCCTGCCCGTGCCTGAGGATGTGCCTATCCCGCCGTTTTCCACGATTTTCAGGACGTCTTCATCCGTAACGGCAAGCGGGTGATCCTCCTGGTAGTATTCCAGCATCTTATTGATGATCTGCCCTTCTTTAAGCCCGCCATGCCCAATAGCGGCCAGGACAGATTCCCAGTCCCGGAAACTGTATTTGCGCATGATGCGGCTCTGATAGGAAAGCTGGTTCACATCCGGCCAGCTGATGCCTTTGGATTTACAGTACTGTGACAGCAGTTCCTTTCCCTTAGAAATATTCTCTTCCTTAAATTCACTGCGGAACCACTGGTTAATCTTATTCTTGGCCTGAGTACTCTTGACAATGTTGAGCCAGTCCCGGCTGGGCCCCCGGGAATTCTGGGACGTCAGGACCTCTATCCTGTCCCCGTTCTGGATGACATAGTCTATGCTGACCAGCTTGCCGTTGACTTTGGCCCCAATCATCTTATTGCCCACGGCAGAGTGGATGCTGTATGCAAAATCTATGGAAGTGGATCCTTTGGGAAGGTTCTTCACATCGCCTGTAGGCGTAAAACAGAACACGTTATCGGAAAATAAATCTAAATCGCTCTTTAAGAGGCTCATGAACTCACGGTTGTCAGACATGTCTTTCTGCCACTCAAGAATCTGCCTGAGCCAGCTCAGCTTCTCTTCTTCCTGAGTCTTCTCCTCCGTCTTGCTGCCATTGGCGGCTTCTTTATATTTCCAGTGGGCAGCAATGCCGTACTCCGAAGTCCTATGCATCTCAAACGTGCGGATCTGTATCTCAAACGGCTGACCGTTTGGCCCAATCACTGTCGTATGCAGCGACTGGTACATATTCGGTTTGGGCATGGCGATATAGTCCTTGAACCTTCCCGGAATAGGCTTATACAGTTCATGGATTACGCCAAGGGCCGCATAACAGTCCTTGACCGATTTTACGATAATGCGGATGGCAAACAAGTCAAAAATCTGATCCAGCGTCTTATCCTGGTTCACCATTTTTTTGTAAATGCTGAAAAAATGCTTCGCACGGCCGTCTATCGCTGCCTTGATTCCTGCCTTGGAGATGTGGCGTTTCACTTCTTCCACCAGCTCGTCAACATATTTTTCCCGTGCGCTTTTCCTGAGAGCTATCTTTTCCACTAAGTCATAGTAGGCTTCCGGCTCGAGATATTTTAAAGAAAGGTCGTCTAGTTCAATCTTGATTTTGGATATGCCAAGGCGTTGGGCTATGGGTGCATAAATGTCCATTGTCTCCCTCGCCTTCTCTTTCTGCTTCTCCGGCCTCATATATTTTAAGGTACGCATATTATGGAGGCGGTCGGCAAGCTTGATAAGGATGACGCGGATGTCCTTCGCCATGGCAAGGAACATCTTACGCATATTCTCCGCCTGCACCTCAACCTTATCCGCTTCATAGGGAAGCTGCCCCAGTTTGGTGACGCCGTCCACCAACAGCGCGACTTCCTCACTGAATTCTTTGGCAATCTCCTCTTCCGTCATCACGGTGTCTTCCACCACGTCATGGAGAATACCTGCAACGATAGTCTCTTTGTCAAGCTCCAGCTCGGCTAAAATAATCGCCACGCAAAGCGGGTGGATGATATAAGCCTCCCCCGACTTGCGCACCTGTCCCTTATGCGCCTCATCTGCAATCCTGTATGCTTTGTCAATCAGAGAAATATCTGTGGATGGATGATACCTCCTCACGCTTGCAATCAGCTCATCATAGAGGCTTTCGGGGCTTACAAATTCCTTGGTCGGCTTAATATGGTCTGCCTGCACCTCTGTCTCCTGCTGTTTTTCAAACTGAATATTCTTCTTATCTTCCATAAGCATCTCACCGTCCCGCCAATTATGCTATCCTCGTAAAATTGTAGATAACCTACATTATAGATAAATTTTAGAGAAAATGCAATCTTTTCTTTTTTTATTTCGGCTCGCAGGCGGACTTTCTTGTATACCTCTGCAGCAATTTCCCTTGGATTTCCAGTTCTTCCTGCCAAATAAAGCCCAGATTTTCCGCCAGACGTATAGAGATTCGGTTATCTTTGTGAATCAGGCAATGTATTTGCCCAAACCCTGTCTCCTCCTCTGCAAAACGCAGGATTTCCCTGCAGAGTTCGGTCGCATACCCCTGGTTCTGAAACTCTTCGCCAATCACATATCCCATTTCCAGGGACGGCTCTCCATGAAGCTCCAGGCAATTCAGCCCTGCCCGCCCGATAATCTGCCCGGTCTCCTTGTGTACCGCAACCCACATGCCATAACCGTAGAAGCCGTACATATTCTCAATATATGCCCTGGTGTATTCTTCCTCCTGCTGCCGGTCCTCATACAGCCCTTCCGTATACCGCGTGACGTTTTCACTTTGGTAAATCTTATATAAATTATCCAAATCCTCCACCGTAATCTCGCGCAGCAGGCACCGCCGCGTTTCAATCACCGTCCAGGGGATGCCATGCTCCCTCTGGTATACGCGCTCCAGAAAATGGAAATCAACTTCCTCAAAACTCTCTGCCAGCATTCCCGCTTCGGAAAGCTTCTGCCCTGGAATCTGCGGGTTGAGGTAGCCAATGCTGGCTATCCCCATCCCCCCTATTATAGAAAGGCTCCTGTCTGTCGCGGCCAGCAGCAGGCAGTCTTCTGGCGCAAGCCGGTGCAGCCCTAAAATTGCTCTGAGCTTCTGCTGGCAGTCGGCTCCGAACATATCCAGGTTGATAATCAAAACCCCATAGCGGTACAAGCCATCCAGAAGTTCCGTAAGCCCATCCTCCATCACAAAACGTTCCAAATCTCCTGACTGCGCAATATTCAGTTCTTTCATGGAAAGTATCAAGCCGCGTAATTTCATGGCGTCCCTCCTCATATCCCCTCAGGCCAATCTATACCCTGTAATTTATGTTAGTGCGACAGCCCCATTCTAACATACATTGCAGCTTATGGCAAAAAAACGGCAACATACGTCCCTGCCGGTTGATATGCCCGGAATATTGCGTATAATAAATCTGGAAAGGCGGTGAAAACTTGAAGATTGAGATTATCGTAGATGAGAACGCGGCAGATTTGGAAATCGCCGTCACCTGCAGGCGGCTTACGCCCGATGTGGAAAAGCTCCTCGCAACGCTGCGGATGACGGACTGCCAGTTAACGGCCAAGAAAGGCCATGACATCCATCTGCTGGACATTGCGCAAGTCATCTATATCGAGAGCGTGGAGCGGAAATGTTTTATTTATACCTCTGACGACGTGTACGAGACGGGCTTCAAGCTCTATGAATTGGAAGAGCAGCTTGAGGATTACGGTTTCCTGCGCGTAAGCAAATCATTTCTCATCCATCTGAAGAGCATCCAATCCCTAAGGGCTGACATCAACCGCAGAATCCGCATCACCATGTCCAACGGAGAGCAGATTATCGCTTCCAGGCAATATGCGGACACATTGAAAAAAAGACTAGGAGTGAATTAATTTATGGAAGAAAAGAAAACATTGTTTGATTATCTGGCGCAAGTATTTGTCATATTCGGGTTTAGCATCCTGGTACTGAATATTTTCTGCCTTATGTTCGGCAATTCTGCTCAAGAGATTTCCACGATGTTCGCGCTCGGGAGCCGTGGAATCCCAGCAGGCATCTGTTTCCAATTCCTCTGCATTTCTGTGTTGGTCGTCGCGGCGCGTTTCGTATTCTTTACCGATACTTTAATCCGCAATATGCCTATCTGGCTGAGGACAATCTGTATGTTAGCCACAGTAATCGTCGTCATTGTCGCCTTCACCATTACATTCCGCTGGTTCCCGGCAGATATGTGGCAATCCTGGGCAATGTTCCTGCTCTGCTTCGGGATTTCATTCCTGAGCAGCTGCTTTGTGATGGCGATAAAAGAAAAGATGGAAAACCGTAAAATGGCAAATGCCTTGCAAAAACTGAAAGAACAGGAGGAACACACCGCATGAGCAAGACAATCATAGCAGAAAATATTTCCCATAAATTTTCCGGCCGTCAGGTACTGGACAACATCACGCTTTCTGCAGGAAAAGGGGAAATCTTCGGGCTGCTCGGCCCCTCAGGCGCAGGGAAGACCACACTCATCAAAATACTGACCGGGCAGCTTACGCCGGACAGTGGATATGCCGCGCTCCTCGGCCAAGACACGAGAAAGCTAAACCCTCACGCGCGCAGGCAGATAGGCGCAATGATGGACAATTTCGGTCTGTACGAGCGGCTGTCCGTCTGCAACAACCTGGCCTTTTATGCAGACATCTACCGTGTCCCCCACAAGGCAATACCAGACATCCTGAGGCAAATCGGCTTGTACGAGTCCAGGAAAACGGCTGTCTCAAACCTCTCCAAAGGCATGAAAAACCGCCTGTCCCTGGCCAGGGCCCTGATGAACAGGCCCAAGGCGCTGTTCTTAGACGAGCCGACGACAGGACTCGACCCGGTGACCACCAAAGAGATGCATCGGCTCCTGACGGCCGCCAAAGAAGAAGGATGCACCATCTTCCTCACCACGCACAATATGTTTGAAGCGCAGAGCCTCTGCGATTATGTGGCGTTGCTTGGCCAGGGTAAAATCATAGATTCAGGCAGCCCGGCAGAAATCTGCCGCAGATACAACCACCTGAACAGGCTTAAGGTCTCCCTGAAAGACGGGAAATGCGTGGAATTGGAAAACGGCAGGACTGCCGCCCTGCCGCTTAGCCAATATTTGGATGCTGATATGGTCGCCTCCATCCATTCCACGGAACCGACACTCGAAACCGTTTTTATCGAACTTACCGGAAAGGGGCTGAATGAAAATGACGAATACGCTGGCAATTTTCAGGAAACAACTCAAAGACACGCTAAAAAATAAGACCATCCTCATCCAGTTTATCATGTTCCCGCTGATGACGCTGGTCATGAACCGCACGGTACAGATGGAAGGTATGCCGCACAATTTCTTTGTAAACCTTTTTGCCACGATGTACATAGGCATGGCTCCGCTGACAAGCATGGCGGCCATCATTTCTGAGGAGAAAGAACAGAACACGCTGCGCGTGCTGCTGATGTCAGACGTAAAGCCTTTTGAATATCTGCTGGGAATCGGCGCCTATGTCTGGTCTGGCTGCATGGCGGGAGCGGCCGTCATCTGCATGGCGGGCAGATTCTGCCTGACGGAAGGGATTTCCTTCCTGTGCATCCTATCCTTCGGCATCCTGGCGTCCCTGCTGCTGGGGGCGGCTATCGGCACTTTCAGCAATACGCAGATGATGGCGACCTCCATTACCGTGCCTGTGATGATGTTCTTCTCCTTCCTGCCCATGATTTCCATGTTCAACGCTACGGCCTCCAAAATCGCCAAGCTCACCTACTCCGGGCAGATTGGACTCCTGCTTGGACAGCCGGGCAGGCCGCAGGCTGATATGAAGGATATCGCCATCATCCTGCTTAATTTATTGCTTTTTACCGCACTGTTCACCGCGGCCTACAAAAAACGCGGCCTATAGCAAACGGCAAAAATAATTGTCGTTTGCTATAGGCCCTCCGGGGGATGCGCACGATTTTTGCAAGGAAATTCTGCGATAAAACGCGGCAAAAATCGGCGCAGCCAGCAACAAAGCTCAAAAAGCTTTGCCGCTGACTATAAATCCCGCCTGGCGTCACTCGCCAGCCAGCAACGCCCTGGGCGCAATTTTCTTCACCCTGGCAGACAGCAGGCATACCACTGCAAAAGCGAATACGATGAGCCCTGCTCCCGCCGCCATAATAAAACCGACCGGAACCGTAAACGTACATTTCACAATGCCAATCCCATTTAAAAATACCGCCGTTAAGGGATTGATAAGCATATAATTTACTATAAGCCCTGCTGCCGTTGAGAGCATGACGGCGGGCATGAAACTCAAAGCAGTCTGGCGGATTAATTGCCCTGTGGTAAAGCCCATGTGCGGTAAAGTAACACACAAAAAAGTTTGATAGACAGTAGCCCCTACTATTCCGTTCCTCAAATATAATCGTATTTTGTACCAATGTCATTGTATTTTTCAAGTGTACATCTTGAAATGCACTCCAATTCTCTGTAAAATATATTTTGAGAAAATATGACGGAGGAAAAAGTGTTATGCTAAAAGTAAATCATTTGTTTAAGAGCTATCAGACTGGAAAAATTACTTATGAAGTCTTAAAAGATGTATGTTTTGAAGTTGAAAAGGGAGAATTTGTTGCAGTAATGGGTGCTTCCGGTTCGGGGAAAACAACCATGTTGAACTGCATTTCCTGTTTTCATAGCTATGATAAAGGAGAAATTACTTTGAATGGCTGCAATCTTTCAAAACTGGACGAAACAGAGATTGCTAAGGTAAGAAATGAGCAGTTGGGATTTGTTTTTCAAGATTTTATGCTTCTTGACGGTCTTACTGTATTTGAGAATGTGTGTGTGCCAAAGGTAATCCGAAATGAGGATTATCAACCTATGGAACAGAAAGCGGCTACATTGTTAAAAATGTTTGGAATAGACCACATTGCAGACAAATATCCGGCAGAGATTTCCGGTGGACAGAAGCAGCGTGTAGCGGTGGCTCGTTCTTTAATGAATGACCCATTGGTTATTTTGGCAGATGAACCCACTGGAAATTTGGACAGTCGCTCTAGTGAAGCTGTAATTCAGGCTTTTATCGAAGCCAAGAAGAAGTTGGGAGCAACTATTTTAATGGTAACCCATGATACCTTTTCAGCAAGCTACTGCGACCGTGTCATTATGATGAAAGACGGAGCTGTTGACTGTGAACTGATAAATAAGGGAGATAGAAAAGCATTTTTGGAAGATATTCTTATTGTACTTAAAAAGTTGAACGGTGGTGATGACAATGACAATGCTTAATCTTTTCACCAAGCTCAAGAAATACAATAAGGGAAATTATAGACAGTTTTCCTTTTGCTATGCACTTTCTGTGATTCTCGTATCAACTCTTACACTGTTTATGTTAAGTCCTTTCGTGCAAAGCAGATTACCCATAGGCGGCGATTCTCGAAAAATGTTGTATATGGTATATGCAGTGGCAGTTCTTGGATGTGTACTGTTTATCATTTATGCGACAGGACTTTTTTTACGCTTTAAGAGCCGGGAAGTTGGAATTTTCATGGCACTTGGAACACCAAAGCGTGTACTTGCAAAAACATTAACCAAAGAAATCGTTCTGCTCATTCTCAAACTTGGAATTGCAGGAATTATTATTGGCGGTGTGATTGCTTTTGTATTTGGAAAGGTATATGAGGGCTTTGTGCAGAGTGCAACAGGAGATAGTTTTTCCCTGCCGCTTACAGGGTTCATTGGTTCATTTCTGTTTGTTACTATAACGGTTTGTATTGTCATGGGAATGGCTGTACGCTTCTTGAAGCGTGCAAATTTAATTGAAATATTAAATGAAGAACGCAGGACAGAGCCGATTAAGAAAAATGTAGATACCAAATATCTTGTTTGGGGTATCATTTTGATTGCCGTAGGACTTTTAGGTGGCTTGATTATTCCCTACATTGTAAGCACAATGTTGAAAAGGTCATTGAGTGGTTTTCCTTATATTTTTTATGTTCTTGTGTTTATCGGATTGTATCGTGTTATGGTATATTCAATCGCTGTTCATAAAAAAGGACGACACCCACAAAAATACTATAAGAATCTGATTTCTTTTGGCATGATGAAATTTCAAGGAATTTCTGTTGTAAGAAATATGTTGATTGTCACATTGCTAATAGCAGGTTCATTATTTGCGATATTTTTCTCTGCTACAAATCTAATCCAGGGCTTAGGAAGTGCTGCCAGTGAAGCAAACGATATTTCTTACCGTTATCTGGGCGATGCAGAGAAATTGACGCAAGAGCAAGTGGAGAAATTGGCAGAGGATTATCAAGTAGAAATTGACAATTATCGTGAAGCAGAATTTTTGCGTCTTTTAGGAAGTGGAGTTAGTCGAGAAAATTATGACAAGAGCGGAAAACTGATTGAGGAATATAGAAAACAGGACTATATCAAAAACTTTATCAGTGCAGACGAATTTGAAAGAGTGACAGGCATTGCAGTCAATGTACAACCGGGAATGTATCAATATATCAGTCGTGAGGGAAATAATGAAAACTATTGGTTTTTGCCGGACGATTTGGATTTAGTACAAAACCCGGACAGCGGTTTGCAAAAGCCATTATCTTATGCTGGAACCGTAGAATATAGCAGCTTTTTTTACCACTATGGACAGGACGGAAATGCAAATTATATCTTGAATGACGAGGACTATGCCGAGCTGGAAAAAGAGCTATCTGATGAAATGCACATGACGCACATTCTGTTTGATTTAAGTGATACTGGAGATACTTACGGTTTTTCAAAAGACTTGTATGCAAGGTATTGTAATTCTGTTTCAGACAGCATGAAAAAGATGTCGGCTTATGATGAATATAGAGAAGCAACTGACAGCGAATACAGCTATTCAGAACCGGTGGAAATTGAACCGGAGCGTTTGGGAATGGAGATAGACTGGAAATATGCACCTGTCTTTGTTCCAATCCAAGAAAAGAGTTTTGTGCAATCCTATGCAACATTGCTTTTGATTTTTATTTTTGTGGCGATTGTTTGTCTTGTTTCAGCCGGAGTCATTGGTTATACAAGAAGTATTACCGTAGCTATAAAAAGCAAGAGCGTCTTAATGGATGTTAAAAAGCTTGGAGCCGATAGAACATATTTAAATCGAGTATTAAAAGAACAAGTGAAGAAAGTATATGTGCTTCCAACAATCGTAGCCGTTGTATTGATGTTTGTCTATTATACATTAACTTTATGGCAAAATGACGGAACAATTACTCTAAATGAATATCCGATGATAGCGGTCAATGTGCTAACCTGTTTGGCAGTATGTATTTATCAATATGTGCTTTATCGTTATTCCTTGAAAAAAGCAGGAAAAGTCATTTTTGAGTTTTAATGATTGGAAAATAGCAAATCCAGCCGAGCCAGTCAACGGCAAGTAAATGGGCTTCGCCCACCGTTGACAGCCCCGCCCAGCTTTGCTGATAAGCAGCCAAGAGGACGATAGCCCAAAGTGCTACCGCCCTCTTTTATTTTACAACTGAATAGTCATTACCCCACAGCGGTACATGAAGCAGTAAATCCGAAAAAGATTTGCTGCTTTTTTTGCGCCCATTTTTGGCAAATTTCCAAATGTTCCGTATTAGACAGTGAAGCCAAAAACACTGCCGTTTTTTTCAGACAGCGGGCAAAACACAGCTTCCGAAACGCCTTATTGTCG
>CAJUFQ010000022.1:29370-64714 GCA_910585625.1 uncultured Lachnospiraceae bacterium | reverse complement strand
CCCTGCACAGAACTTTCATTGGCCAACTCACCAAAATTTCTCCAAAAATAAGTTGATCTACATCCAGATTGGTTCCTGCCATAAACTCTGATTCTTCCATGCTCCGCTCTCTGTCTTCTCCGGTAAGGTCAAATTCCTTATCAATCCGGATACGAAAGACCCTGTCCACTTCCTCCAGGCAACGTCCGCACGGAATCGCGATTGTAACTTCCGTCTTCCCATGGATAAGCAGCCGCTTATTGCCTTCATTGGTAAACGTCAGCTCAAAAGGCGTGCTTTTTATAATCGGAAACCGGCCCAGCTTAGATTTGAAAAACTTTAATTCAGTTGTTGCCTGCTTCGACACCTCTTTGTCTTCGCTGGTAATGATATCTGATAAATCTATCTTCATCACAGTCTCCTATCCACACTTGATATATTATACCCGGCAAAATCCAGTTTGTCAACTACTTCTTATGACATTTTTATCTTCCCGCGGATACGCTGCAGGGCATTGTCAATCGCCTTCGGCTCCTTGCCAAGATGCTCCGCAATCTGGCGGTAGCTCATGCCTTGTAAATAGAACTGCAAGACGTGCCGCTCAAACCGGCTTAAGCCATCCTTTAAACGCTCTTGGATTGCCCGGGCGTCCTCCCGCTCAATAAGCAGCTGTTCCGGGTCGGAACTCTCAAAAGACTCAAGCACATCCAGGAAGGTCTCTTCCCCTTCCTGCCCCATCTGGGCATTCAGCGAAACATAGGTGTTCAAAGGCTGGTGCTTTTTCCTCTGTGACGCTTCCACGGCATTGTAAATCTGCCTCGTGATACATAAATCCGCAAAATGGTAAAACGATACATCCTTCTCTTCCCGGAAATCTCGAATTGCTTTAAACAGCCCAATCATCCCCTCCTGAATCAAGTCGTCCGTATCCCCGCCAATCAAAAACATCGCATTTGCCCGCTTGCGCACCAGGTTCTTATACTTTTCCATGATATAATCTGTGATTTCTTCCTGCCCGCCGCGCAACTGCCCAATCAATACCTCATCCGTCTGATTGCCAAATTCTTTCTCTCTCTGCAATTCTTTGCCCTCACTGCATCCTCTGCCTTACAATCTCATAAGCAAGCACCCCTGCCGATACAGAGGCGTTTAAGGAATCAATATCTCCCATCATAGGAATGGCTGCCGTGAAATCACAGTTCTCTTTCACCAGTTTTCCTACGCCTTCGCCCTCACTGCCGATCACCAGGCCGATAGGGTCCTTTAAATCCAGCTGGTACATAGGCGTGCCGCTCATATCGCCGCAGACAAACCAAATCCCCTGCTCTTTCAGTTCCTTGATGGTCTGGGAGAGGTTTGTCACCTTAGCCACCGGCGTATAATTCAAGGCTCCTGCGGAAGCCTTTGCCACTGTAGCCGTCAGGCCGGCCGCCCTGCGTTTGGGGATAATTACGCCATGCGCGCCGGCAAGATTTGCCGTGCGGATGATGGCCCCCAGGTTGTGCGGGTCTTCGATGTTGTCCAGCAAAATCAAAAACGGATCCTCCTGCTTCTGCCTTGCCGCCTCCAGCATGTCCTCCACCTGCGCATACTCATAAGCTGCCGCATAAGCAATGACGCCCTGGTGCTTCCTGGTCTCAGAAATCTGGTCTAATCGTTCCTTTGGCACAAAATCCACAATCGTGTCATGTTTCTTTGCCTCGCGGACAATCGTCCTCACCGGCCCATCCTGGCAGCCTTTTAACACAAACAGCTTATCTATCGTCTTCCCGGAACGGAATGCCTCCAAAACGGCATTCCTCCCCTCTATCGTCAGTTCTTCGTATCTCAATCTCATACTCCTTTCCCGGTCTTACTCAGGCCGGTTAAAATCAGTTCCATCAACCGCTCCGTCTTATCTTCCAAGTACAAATAGCCCATCAGCGCCTCAAAGCCCGTCGCCCTGCGGTAGTCCCCCACAGTGGCATTTTTTGCCACGGTCGCTGACTTGGCATTCCTGCCACGCTTGTAAATTGCCATCTCTTCGTCGGTAAGCTCCGGCAAAAGCTCGCCTATCATCTCTGACTGCGTATGCGCCTTCACGATTTGGCTGGTGCGCTGATGCAAATCATTCACATGTGTGTTGCCCGCCCCCACAATCATCGAACGGATGACAAGATCAAAAATCCCGTCCCCGATATAGGCAAGGGTCAAGGGCGAATAACTGCGGATGTCGCGCCGCTCTATGCCGAATCTCCCTAATATATATGAATTTATTCCCTTTTCCATTTGACCCCTTCTCTCGTATCTTCCAGGATAATTCCTTTTTCTGACAGTATGGCACGAATCTCATCCGCACGGGCAAAATTTTTCTCTTTCCTTGCCGCCTGGCGTTCTGCAATCAGGTTCTCAATCTCTTCTTCCAGAATCTCCTCCTCACGCTCAAGGATTATCCCTAACACGTCGCAAAGCTGTCCCATCCGTTGATATAGCTTTCCCGCAAATTCCTTTGAGCTTGTTTCCCCGGCATTCGTATTGCTGAATTTTACCAGCTCAAACACCGCCGAAATCGCATCTGCCGTGTTGAAGTCGTCCTCCATTGACTTTTCGAACTTCTGCACAAACACATCGCTGTCTTTGAAAAGCCCTGTTTCTGCTTCCGTCATGGCCTGCGCTGCCGCGTTCCCTTCAAGATGCCTTAAATTCTCCGCTGCATTTAAGATGCGTTCCAAGCCATTTTTCGCCGCTTCCATCAGATCCGCGCTGAAATTCAGGGGGCTTCTGTAATGCGCGCTCAGCATGAAGAAGCGCAGCGCTTGCAGATTATATTTCTCCCCGATTTCCCGCACTGTAAAGAAATTCCCCTCTGATTTGGACATCTTCTTATTGTCTATATTCAGAAAGCCGTTGTGAATCCAGTATTTCGCAAAAATCTTGCCGTTGCACGCCTCGCTCTGGGCAATCTCATTCTCGTGATGGGGGAATATCAGGTCTTCCCCGCCCGCATGGATGTCAATTTCTTCGCCCAGGTATTTCTTCGCCATCACGGAACATTCGATATGCCAGCCCGGCCTGCCGTTGCACCAAGGGGACTCCCAGTAAGGCTCCCCGTCCTTTTTCGGCTTCCAAAGGACAAAATCAAGCGAATCCTCCTTGTTCTCCCCGGTCACCTTAATATCCCGGTGCCCGGCCTGCAGATCGTCCAGGTTCTTATGCGAAAGCTTGCCATATTCCTGGAACTTCCTGGTGCGGAAATACACAGTCCCATCCTCTGCCGCATAGGCAAATCCTTTCTCAATCAGCGTGGAAATCATCTCCAGCATACCGCCAATCTCCTGTGTCGCCAGCGGATGGCACGTCGCCGGCTTTACATTCATGGCTTCCATGTCCTTCTTACATTCTTCAATATACCGTTGGGAGATTTCCTGTGCGGATACGCCCTCTTCGACCGCCTTTTTGATAATCTTATCGTCCACATCCGTAAAATTGGACACGTAATTCACCTCATAGCCTTTATACTCCATATAACGGCGCACTGTGTCAAACACAATCATGGGGCGGGCGTTTCCGATATGGATGAGATTGTACACGGTCGGCCCGCAGACATACATCTTCACCTTCCCAGCCTCCAGGGGCACAAATTCTTCCTTTTTCCTGCTCAATGTGTTGTATACTTTCATGATAATCCTCCTGTCTCTTACGATTCCTTCGCACAATCCTTACAACGCAGTTCCCTGATTTCCTTCTCCAAATCGATTACCCTGTTGCACAGCGCGGAATTCTCATGCTGGAGAACCGTGATATCTTCCATGACCGGGTCGGGCAGATGCACCTGATCCATGTCGCTCCTCGGTACTTTGACGTTGTCCCGTTTGACAATCCGCCCCGGCACCCCGACTACGGTGCAGTTCGGCGGAACCTCCTCCAGGACTACGCTCCCCGCCCCAATCTTGCTGTTCTCCCCGATAGTAAAAGAGCCGATAACCTTCGCTCCCGCGCTCACCATCACATTATCGCACAGGGTGGGATGACGTTTGCCGCTCTCCTTGCCCGTCCCTCCCAGCGTAACGCCCTGGTAAAGGGTAACATTATCGCCGATAATCGTGGTCTCGCCGATAATCACGCCGCTCCCATGATCGATGAAAAAGCCTTTGCCGATGACAGCCCCCGGATGAATCTCGATGCCCGTCTTACGCGCGGCCTTCTGCGAAATCTTACGCGCCCGGAAATACTGCCCTTTCAGATATTTCTTATGCGCTTTGCGGTAACTGAGCATCACGCGGAAACTGGGGTAGAGTAATACTTCCATGGGAGACTTGATTGCCGGATCCCGTTCTCTGATCACCTCATACTCTTCTCTTATCTGCTGGAACAATCCCATATATTAACGCTTCCCTTCTAAACGGTGCGGATTGATAAAATATCATTCCTATTCGTGTTAGTTTATGCAGAAATACAGATTTTGTCAATACTTTCTTCGTCCGGGCTTCTCCTTCAAGGATTTTCCCCTCACACCCATTCATTCAGATAAACGGAAGTTCCTGCAAACAATCTGCAGGCAAGCTCTGCAATATCCATTTGGGGGCAGACGCCTGACTGTCCCACCCGCCGGATCTTGCCTCCGTCACGGCCAATCTCCATGCGGAACCGCCCATTATTTGCAGCGACCAGCGGATCTGACACTTCCGCTTCCAGCCGCATAGGCTCGCTGCTAGAAAGCAGCGGCACGAGGGACGCAAGGCTTGTGAGCCGCACCATCATCCGTGAGCACGTAAATTTCACGGCCTCTGCCGCGACGCCTGCTTCCTTGAGTGCGTCCTGGCAGATTTGCACCGCCTCCTCCCGCGGCACATCCCCTGCAAGCAGCAACTCCCGTACTTCTGCCGTACGCCCTTGCGTGCCGCTGAAACTGTAGAGGAGGATGCCGGAAATGCTTCCCCGCGTCCTTTGCAGCATGACGCCGCCATGTTCCGCCCCCAGCTCGGCTGACAGGCGGCGGTAATACCAGGCGTCCCTCTGAATAAAAATCCCACACCGCTGCGCCAGCACATGATTGGCAAACTCCGCCATCGCCGCCGCATCCTCAGGGCGCGCTGCCCGCCACCGGGCCGGAACCAGAGACGCCGCCTGCAAGTCGTGCGTCCTCGTCTCATGCGCAATGCACACGCCTCCTGTGTCCAGATATTCCTGGCAGGGAAAAAACACAAATCCCTGCCCCCGGTAATATGCCGGGTCTGCCGGGAGCAGGAACGTAAAGGGAACCCCCCTGCGCTCCATGTCCTGCAGGGCCTGCCCCATCACTTGCGCCATTTTCCCCTGCCTGCGGAAACGCGGATCTGTCGCCACAGCCACAATATAGGGAACCTCTCTGCTGTTTCCATTGATGTCCAGGGTATATGGGTTCAGGTGAACCACAACATGGAAGGAGCTGTCTTCCCCAGCCCCTTCCATGGCAATCACTTCATTGTCTTTTGTTTTCCACTGATAGTAATAATCCACAAAACGTTCCGAATCTTCGGGAAAGGCTGACTCATACATTGGCCTGGTCGCCTGTCTCTCCCACTGCCTCAGATAGCGTATCCTGCTGCCTTCCATCTCTCTTCCTTTTCCCCTTGCTCATCCGTCCTGCCTGGCGCATCCGCCGCAGCCTGCACAATCCCTGCCGCTGTCGTAAGCAGACGCGCTGGACTCATACAGCCCCTCCAGAGAACAGATTGCCTGTGCGGAAATCCCTTCCTGCCTTCCGGTAAAGCCAAGCCTTTCCTCTGTTGTGGCTTTGACATTGACCTGGCTCCCTGTGATCTCCAATGCCCGGGCGATGTTCTGCTCCATCTGTGCAATATAGGGGCGCAGCTTTGGTTCCTGCGCAATGATGGTCGCATCGATGTTTCCAACCACATAACCCTCCTGCTGCAGCAGCCCTTTCACATGCTCCAGCAGCTTTATGCTGGAAATTCCTTTGTAAGCCGCGTCGGTATCCGGGAAATGTTTGCCGATATCCCCAAGCGCCGCTGCTCCCAGCAGCGCATCCATGACCGCGTGTACCAACACGTCCGCATCGGAATGCCCGTCAAGCCCTGCCGTATGCGCTATCTCCACGCCGCCAAGTATCAGCTTGCGTTCCCTGGCAAGCCTGTGTACGTCGTATCCAATTCCAACTCTCATCTCTATTTTCCTTCATATGTAATGAGGCTGTCCACGTCATAGCCGGCAAGCTTCTCCCTGCCTTTTAACCCGGCAAGCTCCATCACAAAACAAATCTTGACCACCTCGCCCCCGAGCTGCTCCACGAGCTTAATTATCGCCTCCGTAGTGCCGCCGGTCGCAATCAGGTCGTCTACAATCGCTACCTTCTGCCCTGGCCTGATGGCGTCTTTATGCATCTCGACCACGGCGCTTCCATACTCCAAATCGTATTTTTCAGAAATCACCTCGCAGGGCAGTTTCCCTTGCTTACGCACCGGGATGAATCCCTTATGCTCCTCATATGCCACAGGGACGCCGAAAATGAACCCTCTGGATTCCGGCCCTACCACAACGTCATGCTCCACATCTTTTAAGCTCTCCAACAATCCGTCAATCGCCATGTGCAGGCCGTCCGCATCCTGCAGGATGCTGGTCACGTCCCTGAAAATTATCCCCGGCTCTGGAAAATCCGGGATGCTCCTTACATATTCTTCCAATTTCTTCATTTGCTTATCCTCCTGATTTCTTTTATCTACCGCAATTCCATATCCGCATACTGCAGGGCCGCCTCTATCGTGTCGTCCATATCGTAATACTTATACTGCCCCAGCCTGCCGCCGAAGCTTACATTCCCCTCCTGCTCGGCAAGCTTCCTGTATTTCGCATATAAGGCCGCGTTTTTCTCATCGTTCATCGGGTAATACGGTTCGTCACCCTTTGTCCAAGCCTTAGGGTACTCGCGTGTAATCACGGTCTTCTCCTGCGTCCCATACTCAAAATGCTTATGCTCAATAATGCGCGTGTATGGAACCTCATACTCCGTATAATTCACGACTGCATTCCCTTGGTAATTCTCTTCGTTGAGGATTTCCGTCTCAAAACGCAGCGAACGGTATTCCAGCTCTCCATAGCAGTAACCGTAATACTCGTCAATCATCCCCGTATAAACGACTTTATCCGCAGACGCCTTATATTCTTCCGGCTTTGCCAGGAAATTCTCGTTGAGCCGCACCTCGGTTCCTTCCAGCATCTTCTCTGCCATCTTCGTGTAGCCGCCAATCGGGATGCCCTGGTAGTCGTCGTTAAAATAATTATTGTCATAAGTGAACCGCACCGGAAGACGCTTGATGATAAATGCCGGAAGCTCAGTCGCCCGTTTTCCCCACTGCTTCTCCGTATAGCCCTTCACCAGCTTCGTATACACGTCAGGCCCTACGAGGCTGATAGCCTGCTCCTCCAGGTTCTTCGGGTTCTCAACGGAATATTCCTGCTTCTGCTGTTCAATTTTCTCCCATGCCTCTTTCGGCGTCACGACGCCCCACAATTTGTGGAACGTATTCATATTAAAGGGCATATTGTAGATTTCCCCTTTATAATTTGCCACCGGGGAGTTCGTATAACGGTTAAATTCCGCAAACTGATTGACATATTCCCAGACTTTCTTATTGGAAGTATGGAAAATATGCGCCCCATATTCATGCACCTGGATCCCCTCTGTCTCACTGGTGTAAATATTCCCGGCAATATGGCTCCGCTTGTCTATGACGAGGCAATGCTTGCCCGCCTTTTTTGCTTCGTGGGCAAAGACCGCCCCAAACAATCCAGCTCCGACAATTAAATAATCATATGTTTTCATTTCCGGCTCCTTATCCTGTTTTTGAGTGATTACAGTAACAGTATAGTATAACCTATTTTGTTATACAAGCTGTTTTTCGAAAAGAATCATTTCCCTTCCCCTTCGACAGCAGGCATCGGCATTCTACACGATATTCCAGCATTCCTCCAAGATTCTTTCCAGTATCTTAGCACCCATTTTTTAGGGAGTTTGGTATAATATTCTTAGATATTTTATGCGTAAAAACGCACAAAAACAGTATATCTTAATTGACTGAGGTGAGTATATGGAGGGCAACAACACATCATTAGACAGCACAATGGATTCCCTGGAAAGGCTGCGCATGGAGAATGTTCTCCTGCTTGAGGAGAACCGTAAATTATCGGAAACCATCGACTGGATGCATGACACTATCTGGCGGCTGGTACGCACGCAGCGGCCGGAGAATTAATATTCAGTCCTCCCGCTTGCGTACCAGCACTATCTTAGTGATTCCATTGCTGGAATCATCTTTTCTTGTCTGCAATTCCGGGAAGGATTCTATCAGCTTCCCAAACTTCGCGAATCCATAATTCCTGCAGTCAAAATCTGAGTATATCCTCTGAATCATATTCCCCAGTTCTGACAGATACATCCAGCCGTCCTCATCCGAATTCTCATCCAGAAGGGAGATGACGGTGTCTTTTATCGCGCGGAGGTCTGTAATCGGCTGTGCGTCCTTCGACTGCGCATCCTTTGCCTGGAGTATCCCGGAAAGAGCTTTTTCCGCCGGGACGCACTTGATTTCCTGCCTTCTCGTCCGCTCATTCGTATTATTTTTCTGCACCGGCTGGTGATTCTTGTATAATACGTCCAGCGTCTTGAATTGCTCGCAGGCCCTCACAAAAGGCGTCGGCGTCTTGCTCTCCCCCATCCCAATCACACGTTTTCCTGACTCGCGCAGACGCATGGCAAGCTTTGTGAAGTCACTGTCCGAAGACACGATGATGAACCCATCCACATTATTCGTGTAGAGGATGTCCATGGCATCGATAATCATGGCGGAATCGGAAGAATTCTTCCTCACAGTATAACTATACTGCTGAATCGGAGACAAAGAATTCTCCAAAAGGGAATCCTTCCAGGAATTCTTGGCAGTTGCCGTCCAATCCCCATAAATCCTGCGGATTGTGATATTTCCCAGCGATTGCGCCTCCTTGGTCACAATCCCGATATACTTTGACGACACATTCTCTGCATCAATCAGCAGGGCATATTTATTTTCGTCCCTCATTCTGCTGCTCCTTTCAATCATTAACAATTATTTTAACCTTCGGAACAATTATAATACTTTCTATTTGTGAAAACAATAAAAGAATCCTTAAGAATTTTTCTTTTGTTTCTGAGCATACTATCGGAAAATGTTTTCAGAAAGGAGCATTTTCTATGACTGATAAAGAAATTGAAAAGAATACCTATGATGACGGCAATATCCCGGAAATCGATTTGCCTGGGCGCGCAGATACGCCTTCCGGCAGGAACCGTTACGGCGACCTGCCCATCGGAGACCCGGGCAACAGCAATACAGACCCCTCCGGCAACGGCAACCCGGACTCTTCAGGTGAAAGCAACCTGGTATGGGTGACGCCCCCTGTGCTGCTGTCAGAATCAGAAGGGCTTGCGCCAAACGCCGCAGGCGGAATATAAGGAGGTCCCATGGAAAAAATATTAGAAGAAATTGCTAACAAACGGATTGTGCCCGTAGTAGTCCTGCGCAACATCGCCGACGCCAAGCCGCTGGCACATGCTCTCTGCGACGGCGGCCTGCCTTGCGCTGAAATCACCTTCCGCACAGAGACTGCCGCGGACTGCATCAAAATCATGTCCGAGGAATTCCCGGATATGCTGGTGGGCGCAGGAACAGTCCTCACCCCGGCACAAGCTGACCAGGCGATGAAAGCAGGAGCGAAATTTATCGTAAGCCCCGGATTCAACCCGACTATGGTAAAACACTGCATAAAGAAAAAATATCCCGTAATCCCAGGCGTCAACAATCCCAGCGACATCGAAGCCGCGCTCTCCTTCGGGCTTACGTTCTTAAAATTTTTCCCGGCAGAAGCGTCCGGCGGGCTGGACATGATTAAGGCATTGTCCGCCCCTTACCCGCAGATCCGCTTCATGCCCACCGGAGGGATTACGCCGGATAACCTGCACACTTACCTCGCTTTTGACAAGGTTGCGGCCTGCGGCGGAACCTGGATGGTCCGGGACGAGCTGCTCAAGCTGCAGAATTTCGATGAGATCAAAAAGCTGACCGAAGACGCGCTGCGGACGGTACGCAGCTGACCGCAGAGAAAAGAAAAGGAGAATCGTTATGACTGCAAAAAAGGTAATCACCTTCGGGGAACTGATGCTTCGCCTTGCCCCCGAAGGATACAAACGTTTTACACAGGCAGACAGCCTGGGGGCTACCTTCGGCGGCGGAGAGGCAAATGTCTGCGTATCGCTGGCGAATTACGGTTTCCACGCGTCATTCGTGTCACGCCTCCCTTCCCATGAAATCGGGCAGGCTGGTGTCAACGCCCTTCGGAAATATGGCGTCGACACCTCCCATATCGCCCGGGGCGGCAGCCGTGTGGGCGTCTACTACCTGGAGAAAGGAGCCTCCCAAAGGCCTTCCAAGGTCATTTATGACCGTGAAGGCTCCGCGCTCTGTACTGCCTCCGCCGAAGATTTCTGCTGGAAAGATATTTTTGCCGGCGCAGACTGGTTCCATTTCACAGGCATCACCCCGGCTTTGAACGATACATTGGCCGACTTATGCCTGGCATCATGCCAGGCGGCAAAAGAGGCGGGCGTTACCATCTCCTGCGACCTGAACTACCGAAATAAATTGTGGAGCAAGGAAAAGGCCGGGCAGGTGATGGGAAAGCTGTGCCAATATGTAGATGTGTGCATCGCCAACGAGGAGGACGCTGCAGATGTCTTCGGCATCCGCTCCCTGGGTACTGACGTCACTGCCGGGACTGTCAATCATGAAGGTTACAAAGACGTGGCAAAGCAGCTGAAGGAACGTTTCGGCTTCTCCAGAGTCGCTATCACTCTCCGGGAATCCATTTCCGCCAATGACAATGACTGGTCCGCCATGCTTTATGACGGCGCAGACTATTATTTCAGCCGCAAATACCACATGCATATCGTAGACCGGGTGGGCGGCGGCGACAGCTTCGGCGGCGGCCTGATCGCGGCGTCCCTGATGGGCTATGACGCGCAGAAAAGCATCGATTTCGCCGTAGCGGCGTCTTGCCTCAAGCACTCCATTGAGGGAGATTTCAACCTTGCCTCCCTGGATGAGGTCTTAAAGCTGGCAGGCGGAGACGCCTCCGGGCGTGTGCAGCGGTAGGCGGGACAGGCGGCTCTTACTGAGCGTTGCAGGCATGGCGGGCAGGACAGTCCATTTCAGCTCACCATGCCGCCTATCATGCCGCTTGCCGTACAGAGTATCAGGGTAGTGAAAAACCGGGACAATTCCATATTAATCCCCTTTTGGAAGAGGATGGAGCCCAGAACCAAAATCAGGAAATAGATGCCTCCCATCAGCATCCCCCAGAAGAACCTCCTAGTCTTCATGACCTTTCCGCTCAGGAACCCTCCTACAAATCCTGACACCACATAAATCACCACAATCCCCACGGAGACCACGGCCTCGCTCAGCTGCATCTTGTAGAGCATGGCAGACAGCGCCAACAGCAGCACGCCGGTCACTAAGTACATGGCAAGCAGGATTTTTAAAATGGTAAGCGCAGACACCCTGATTTTCTTCTCCCCCTGTGCCTGAATATTTTTCTTTCTCGGATGAATCTTTTCCATGTTCGCTTCCTCCCTTTGATAATAAATGGCAGAATGTCCAATAATCCTAAAATCATTCTATTCTTCCTATCTGAAAACTATTCCTTGCAAAAATCCTCTTCTTCCTTTATATTTATAATGACGGCTGGAAATTCCGGGAAATGGGATTGGCCGGCTGTTCCGTTGTGTTAATTAAACAGACACCGAAAGGAGCGATGTTCTTGGACTCAGGTGAAGCCATACAACTATTGGTTATCATATTCTTATTGTTTTTATCTGCATTTTTCTCTTCGGCCGAGACGGCCCTGACCACATGCAACAAAATCAGGATAAAAAGCCTTGCCGATGATGGCGACAAGCGCGCCAGGCGGGTGCTGGAAATTGCCCGCGATTCCGGCAAAATGCTCAGCGCCATCCTCATAGGCAATAACATTGTGAATCTGTCTGCATCTTCCATGGCAACCACGCTTGCCATACAGATTTTCGGAAATGCCGGCGCAGGGATTGCCACCGGTACCCTCACCGTCCTCGTCCTGATTTTCGGCGAGATTTCCCCCAAGACTTTAGCGACCATCCATGCAGACAAGATTGCGCTTTCCTACTCCCGCCCCATTCTGCTGCTTATGAAAATCCTCACTCCCCTGATTTTTGTCATCAACAAATTATCGATGGGCTTCCTCATACTGCTGCGCGTCAATGTAACGGATGGACAGCATGCGCTTACAGAGGCCGAGCTGCGGACTATCATGGATGTTGGGCATAAAGAAGGCGTGATAGAGCCGGAAGAGCATGAAATGATCAGCAATGTGTTTGATTTCGGGGATTCCCAGGCAAAGGAAATCATGGTTCCCCGCATAGACATGACATTTGCCGATATCAACAGCAGTTATGACGAGCTGATAGAAATATTCCGCACGGATAAATTTACCCGCCTGCCGATTTATGAGGATTCAACAGATAATGTCATCGGCACGGTCAATATGAAAGATCTGCTTCTCTACGAGGCAAGCCGGGACAGTTTCTCGGTGCGCGACATCCTGCGCAAGCCGTTCTTCACTTATGAACATAAGAAGACGGTCGACCTCCTGATTGAGATGAAAAAATCATCTTTCAACATCGCCATCGTGCTGGATGAGTACGGCGTGACCGCCGGACTGATTACATTGGAAGATATACTGGAAGAAATCGTAGGAGAAATCCGCGACGAGTACGACATGGACGAGGAAGACCCCATCCAAAAGCTTGGGGAGAGGGAATACCTGGTGCAAGGCACCATGAACCTGGAAGACCTCTGCGATATGCTGAATCTGACGCTTTCTTCCGAGGATTACGACACAATCGGCGGTTACATGATTGAGCTGCTCGACCATCTCCCCGAAGCCGGGGAAACGATCGTCACGCCGGAAAATGTCTTCCTGCGCGTGGAAGATACTGACAAGAACCGCATCAACAAACTTTACCTTCGGCTGCCGGAAGACAGCGGCGAAGAGGATGATTAAGGGCCGCCCGCCGTTGCGTATATTTGTATCGAATGGAGGCAACAAATTTATCTACAACGTTTTGCGCCCTGATTTTACTTAGGAAAAAAACTGCCGCCTGCAGGATAGTACCCGCATGGCGGCAGCTTTTTCTATTCTTAAGATTCGGGTCTTTGACCCCCTCGCCGGAGCTTATTAGCCCTTCCCTATAATTTCCAGATATCTTTGTCATATTCCGCTATCGTGCGGTCAGAGGAGAAGAAGCCTGCTTTTGCCGTATTTACCAGCATCTTTCCGGCCCACGCCATGCGGTCTTCGTAATCTTTGTAGATTTCCTCCTTCTTAGCGGCATAATCCTTGTAATCCAACAAGGTCATGAACCAGTCCTTGTTCAGCAGCTCTTTATAAAGGCGTTCGAGGTTTTCTTTCTGCCCCACTTTCATCATCTCATCGCTGATGATGAAATCCACTGCTTCCTTGATGTCTTCATCTTTTTCATAATAGTCTTTGGAGACATAATCTGCTTTCTCATAATGCTCAATGACCGTATCAGAACTCTCGCCGAAAATATAAATATTTTCTTTCCCTACGAGATCTGCAATCTCCACATTGGCTCCGTCCATAGTACCCAGCGTCACTGCTCCGTTTAACATGAACTTCATATTGCCGGTTCCAGACGCTTCCTTACTAGCCAGGGAAATCTGTTCGGAAATGTCACAAGCCGGAATCAGCTTCTCTGCTTTCGTCACGTTATAATTCTCCACCATAACTACTTTCAGGTATGGGCTTACCTCGGGATCTTTATTGATAATCTCCTGCAGGCAGAGAATCAGATGGATGATATCTTTGGCAATCACATATGCCGGGGCCGCCTTCGCGCCAAAAATCACAGTTATCGGCGTGGAAACTTTCTTGCCCTTCTTAATCTCCAGGTATTTGTGGATGACATAGAGGGCGTTCATCTGTTGGCGTTTGTACTCATGGAGGCGTTTAATCTGAATGTCGAAAATGGAGTTCTCATCAATCTCCACGCCCTGCGTCGCTTTCAAGTACGCGGCAAGGGCATGCTTATTCTCCTTCTTAATCTCCAGCAGCTTCTCCAGCACTTTCGTATCGTCCGCAAATTTCAGCAGCTTCTCCAGCTCGTCTGCATCCTTGTGCCAGCCAGCGCCGATTACCTCATCCAGATAATGGCTCAGACCTTTATTGCAGTGCATCAGCCAGCGGCGGAAGGTAATTCCATTGGTCTTGTTGTTGAATTTTTCCGGGTAAATTTTATAAAAATTATTCAGCTCATTTTTCTTTAAAATTTCCGTGTGGAGATAGGCGACGCCGTTGACGCTGTATCCATAGTGGATATCCATGTGCGCCATGTGTACGCGCTCATCCTCGTCAATTATCGCCACTGACTTATCGTCATATTTTTCCTTTACAATCGTATCCAGCTCACGGATAATCGGCATCAGCTGGGGGACGGCCTTATTCAGGTAAGCCATGGGCCATTTTTCTAAGGCTTCGGCAAGAATCGTGTGGTTTGTGTAGGCACAGGTCCTGGACACAATGTCGATTGCCTTCTCCATACGGATTCCCTTTTCCATCAGCAAGCGAATCAGCTCCGGGATTACCATGCTCGGGTGGGTATCATTAATCTGGATTGCCGCATATTCCGGCAAATCGTACAATTTGCAGCCCTTCGCCTCACATTCTTCCAAAATCAGGCGCGCCGCGTTGCTAACCATAAAGTACTGCTGGTACACGCGCAACAGGCGGCCGGCGTCATCAGAATCGTCCGGGTACAAGAAAAGGGTGAGGTTTTTGCAGATATCTTCCTTGTTAAAATCAATCCCGTCTTTGACCAGGTTCTCATCCACCGTCTCAATGTCGAACAGATGCAGCTTGTTCGTGCGGTTATCAAAACCTGTCACATCCAAGTCATACATCCTTGACTGTGCGGTAAATCCGCCGAACTGTATGGGATATGTCACGTCCGTCTTTGTCAGCCAGCTCTCTTTCTCTATCCAGGGATTCTTTTGCTCCTTCTGCAGATGATTCTCAAATGTCTGTAGGAACAATCCGAAATGGTAGTTCAGCCCGATTCCGTCCCCATTCAGTCCCAGGGTAGCCATAGAATCCAAGAAACATGCTGCGAGGCGTCCCAGTCCGCCATTCCCCAAGGATGGTTCCGGCTCCACTTGCTCAATCAGGTTAATATCCTTTCCATACTGCGCCAGCATCTTTGCAACCTCATCGTAAATGCCTAAATTTATCAGATTGTTGGACAGCAGCTTCCCTATCAGGAATTCCGCAGAAATATAATAGATTTTCTTCTTGCCCTTGCTGCTCTCTTTGTCTTTCGCAAGATCCTTAACAATTCCCAGCAGCCCATAATAAAGCTGCTCATCCGTACAGGCCGCAATGTTGTTGCAGCATTTCTTTTCCAGTAATTCTCTTACATTCAAGCTCATATTTTCCTCCAATCTCCCTTGTTCCACCCGACCGCAGGCATTTTCCGCCATCATGGATAGGCTTCCCATCTCATTGCTTTATTATCCTTATTATCATAGTATAGAATGTATTTCCAAAATTTTCTTGCAATATGTTAGCAAAAGATAGTACAATACTATCATATCTTTGAATTTCTCCATTATTTATATTCATAGTACCAAAAGGTTTTCATCAGAATTTTGAAAGGACGCCCCCGTATGAACATCCTCGAGTATGAACGTTCCCAAGAAACAAAAAGCCATGGTCACGACGGTTTCCCATTCAACATATACCTTTGCAGCATCCCCCTTGATTTTGCCGTAGTGCCTACCCACTGGCACAATGACATGGAAATTATCTATGTCAAAAAAGGGCGTGGGTCCGTGACTGTAGACCTTTTGCCTTTCAAGGCGGAAAAAGGCGACATCATCGTCGTACCTCCCGGGCAGCTTCATTCCATCGAGCAGATCCCTGGGCATTCCATGGAGTACGAAAATATCATTTTCAAGCTTTCCATGCTGATGGCTCCCCAGGGAGACGTCTGTACGGAGGAAATTTTCCAGCCGCTGAAACATGGGAAGCTTCTCCCAAACACGCTTTATTCGGAAAACAGCCCGGCGTACTTGGCGCTTTCGGCCTGCCTGGACAACATAGACACTATCTGCAGGGACTTCCTTCCCGGCTTCCAGCTCGCCATCAAGGGACAGCTCTTTTCCTTCTTCTATGAGCTGTCAAAGTCTTTCCGCAAAGAAATGCCCCGCCCGAACAACAAATCGCTGGATCGTTTAAAGGGCTTGCTGAAATACGTGGAGACCAATTACCAGGAGAAGATTTCCATTGCAGACGCCGCAAGGATCTGCAACTTCAGCCAGTCTCATTTCATGAAATTCTTCAAGTCCAGCATGGGTATGCCTTTTACCGACTACCTAAATGATTACCGTATCACCATGGCCTCCCGGCTGCTGACCTCTTCTTCCGATACCGTCGTCAATATTGCCTCTGAGACCGGGTTTGAGAACCTCTCTTATTTTAACCGGGTCTTTAAGAGAAAATACCAGTGTACACCGACGGAGTTCCGAAAGCGGTAGGACTGAAAAATAATTTTACTCTCTAACAAAATGGTAAAAAGCGTATAAGCTATTTTACTTTCCATACGCTTTCAGTTCTTCCACCATTTTCCATAAATTGCATCCTATGTTATCAATGAGTTCACTTTCATCTTCTGGAAATTTTTTTGCCTGCTCAACCGCCCTGTCTATGTAAGGTAAATATTTTGTGGCAAAACTTATATTGTTTTTTCCATGATGCGCTCTGTCAGAAACTTCTTTGCTTACAAATGTATGCTTATTTGACACCGTTTTATTTTCTTTGATTTCTTCCAGCCGTTCGCCATACTCTTTCTCTATATCTGCCAAATGCATTAACAGCCAAAACTCAAAACATGGGTTCGCGATGTAACATTTATATCCCTTATCGTTGCAATGCCTGATACACTCAGACATATTCGTTTCTGAATGCGTATGCCTGTCCCTATCAATCAAAACGGCAAATTCATCCAGTTCACTGTCATATTTTTTCAGATATTTCCGATAATTGATATTATATCCTATTTTTCTTAACTCTGTTTCAAAATTATTCCTTTGCTTCTTTGGTATTTCCTGCGGATTCGCCAAATATTGCTTTATAAATTCTGGCGAATATGTTTCCTTAAATTGGTCAGAAATTTCTATTAATATGTCATCCTCGTTCTGCTCCCTGAGCCTTATATATTCCTCCAGGAGTTCGATTACTTGCCGGGGCGCGCTGTTGTTATCTTTTCTCCCTCTGCCCAAAACTTCAACATCAACTTTTGCATTTATCCCTATTTCACTTCTATTATTAGATAAGCCGTTAAAAAACTCTTTCTCCGTCGAATTCCCTTCTACCGAAAGGAAAATTCGTTTTTCTACGTAGGCTTTCTTATCGTCTTCCTCTCTGCCATATGCCGCCGAACTTAATCTAAATTGATTCTGCATTCATATCCTCCAAAACCTCATCATCAAACACCGGTATAGCATCGTAACGCCCTAACAGATACTCCTTATCAATCACTTTATCATAACGCTCTTTGAAACGATTCAAAGAGTATATCTCAGAACTATGATCCTCCATCCTTTTTATGAACCAGATTTCATCCTGCCTGACCAATTCTAGGTCCAGCAAATTGGAATCATGCGTTGTCGCGATTATTTGGCTTGTATCCCCATCCGTTAATTCGTAAAACCTTTCCAAAAATTTTCTGGTAAGATTCGTGTGAAGGCTCCTGTCAATCTCATCAATAAAGATTACGCTATTGCCATTATGTTCATAGAATAGCGGTATAAGGCCAAACAATCTTTGCGTTCCATCAGATTCCTCCAGATAATCAAAAAGATCCTGGCTATTTCCATGATTCTGCATCATCTTCGTCGTGATAACGTTCCCATTCTTATCTTTACGCAATGTGTACATTTGGTTATTCACCCTGAACAACATAGGTTCGTCTCGCATATCATTTGTTATTCTGGTTTTCAGTTTTTCTGCCTCTTCTTCCGGTATGCCGTCAAATATTTTATCAAATTCCACATATCCTAATTTAGATTCTATAGATTCAATCCCAGTGTCAAAATATTTCAATAAACGGGAAAACATTTCCCTGATTACTTCGTCTTCAACCACCTGGTTCAAACTGTTATATTGACTCGTCGGAAATATAATTATTATGCTTTGGAACCAAAGGAACACATCTAAAATTTCAGAGAAAACCTCGTGCTTTCCATTGCTCCTTTCAGCAACATCGCTCAAGATACTTTTCTTCTTCATTGCTTCTGAGATGTCTGCGCCAAAATCTTCCAGATAAAATTTCCATCTCGTCCTCTCATCAGCGTTTTTTATCTTCACTTCACTTTCCGTGTGCTGTACGCCCTCTTCGTCTATATTCCTATTAAATATATAGGTTTCTGCGCCGCTCTTTTCTATACGAATCAACCATTCTGAAATTATTTCTTTTTCTGCATATGATATGGCAAGCCCATAAGAATATTCTTTCCCTGACTGCGTAATGAACCGATACTCAAATACTCCCGGCGTTTTATAACCATCATTGCTAATCCTGAAATATTTTTTGTTCAGATCGACTGCATCCAGACCGCCCAGTATCATATCTCTCGAAAAGTCAACCGCTCTGATCAGATTGCTCTTCCCTCCAGCATTAGCGCCATAAATCAGCCCTGTTTTTAAAATCTTTTTCCCATTGCCGCTCAAGATATGTTCTTTGTGCCTGGCTATCTTCGACGCCACCATGGTCATGGTCTGCGTAGTTTTAAACGACAAAAAATTACTTACCGAAAATCCAATAAACATCGTATTATGCTCTCTTTCTTTTTCATCTAATGTACCCATTATATGGTGAATAATTCTCTCCTGTCAACATTTTTTCATTACAATCTCAATAGTATTGACTATAATACGAGCTTTTTTCTCTAATATCTTTTTTTGATTACCTTTTCATACGGCACTTTACAGATGCAAGGACATTCCTAATATGTCCAATTTAAAATCCACTCCAATTATGGCAGTCCCATAACATGAAGTGGATTTTATTATTATTCTGCTTTATGTTTTCTAAAATGCTCTTTAACCCATACTTTGCGATTACTATTTATAGCAAACAATCTTCCCGAAGTCAGCCTTAAGGGACGCGCCTCCTACAAGGCCGCCGTCAATGTCCGGTTTGGAGAACAGCTCTGCTGCATTCCCTGCGTTCACAGATCCGCCGTACTGGATGCGGATAGCTTCTGCAGTAGCCTCATCATATACTTCCTTGATGCAGGCACGGATTGCCGCGCATACTTCCTCCGCCTGATCGGAAGTTGCTGTCTCGCCAGTCCCGATAGCCCAAATCGGCTCATAAGCAATCACTGCTGTCTTTGCCTGGTCAGCCGTCACATTCTGGAATGCAATCTTAATCTGCATACGAATCCAGTCAATGTAAATCCCCTGTTTCCTCTGGGTCAGGGACTCGCCGCAGCAGATAATCGGAGTAATGCCATGCTCAAATGCTTTCAGCACTTTCTTATTTACGGTCTCATCTGTCTCCGCAAAATATTCCCTTCTCTCGGAATGTCCGATAATCACGTATTTTACGCCGGCGTCCGTCAGCATATTCGGAGCAATTTCCCCTGTATACGCGCCGCTCTCCTCGTAATACATATTCTCAGCGCCAATGTTGATGTTGGAGCCTTTTGCAGCTTCCATAGCCGGAATGATGTCGATGGCCGGTACGCAGAACACCACGTCAACTTCATCATTTCCAACTAAAGGCTTTAACTCATTCACCAAAGCCACTGCCTCGCTCGGGGTTTTATTCATTTTCCAGTTTCCTGCAATAATTTTCTTTCTTGCCATAACCTTATTCTCCTCTTTTTTCTTGCCAATCACTAGTTGTCTTTATTTGTTGCTGCCGCAACGCCGGGAAGCTCCTTGCCCTCTAAAAATTCCAGGGAAGCTCCGCCGCCAGTGGAAATATGGCTCATCTTATCGCCAAAACCTAACTGGTTTACTGCCGCTGCAGAATCGCCGCCGCCGATGATTGTCGTAGCGTCTGTCTCTGCCAGCGCTTTTGCAACTGCGATTGTTCCTTCTGCAAGAGTCGGGTTCTCAAATACGCCCATTGGCCCATTCCATACGACTGTCTTTGCGGATTTCACGGCATCTGCGAAAAGTTTTGCCGTCTTCGGCCCGATATCACATCCCTCACGGTCAGCCGGCATCTTATCAGAATCGCAGACAACGACTTCTACCGGAGCGTCAATCGGATTCGGGAAATCTGTGATGGTTGCAGAATCAACTGGCAGCAATAATTTCTTGCCAAGCTTCTCTGCTTTCTCCAGCATTTCCTTGCAATAATCAAGCTTGCTGTCGTCAACCAGAGACTTGCCAATCTCATTGCCCTGTGCTTTCAGGAATGTATATGCCATACCGCCGCCGATAATCAGTGTATCGCATTTCTCCAGCAAGTTGGAAATAACGTTCAGCTTGTCGGCAACCTTCGCCCCGCCTAAAATTGCAACGAAAGGCCTTACCGGGTTCTCTACTGCATTTCCAAGGAAGTCAATCTCTTTCTGCATCAGGTAACCTACTGCCGCCGTGTCAACCAGCTCGGAAACTCCAACATTAGAGCAATGCGCCCTATGAGCTGTTCCGAATGCGTCATTCACAAAAATATCGCAGAGGGACGCCAAGTCCTTAGAGAAAGCCTCTCCGTTCTTCGTCTCTTCTGCCCTATAACGTGTGTTCTCAAGCAGGATGACCTCTCCGTCCTTCATAGCCTCAACTGCTGCCTTAGCGTTCGGCCCAACAACTTCCGGATCTGCTGCAAATTTCACTTCCTGTCCCAGAAGCTCTGTCAGCCTTGCTGCCACGGGAGCCAGGGACAATTCCGGCTTCGGCTCTCCCTTAGGCTTGCCAAGATGGGAGCAGAGGATAACCTTCCCGCCATCTGCAATCAGTTTTTTGATTGTCGGCAGGGCTGCAACCAGACGGTTCTCATCTGTAATCTTGCCCTCTTTCAAAGGTACGTTGAAATCACATCTGCAAAGCACACGCTTTCCGCTAACATTGATATCATCTACTGAAACTTTATTTAAAGCCATTTCAATTTCCTCCTGTTTTCTTTTTAAAAAGGAGTCCGGTCCATAAAAAGACCGGACCCCTTCTGAGTCTTATCTGCACTCTGGCAGCCTGTCGCCTTACAAGGCAGTCTGCCGTGCAGTTATATTTCAATTATACCGGCAACACCTATGCTAACTCACTGAAATACTTGATTGTACGAACCATCTGGCTGGTGTAGCTGTTCTCGTTGTCATACCAGGAAACAACCTGTACTTCATATAAGTCGTCAGAAACCTTGGAAACCATGGTCTGAGTTGCATCGAACAGGGAACCAAATCTCATTCCTACGATATCAGAAGAAACGATTTCATCCTCATTGTATCCGAAGGACTCGTTTGCTGCTGCCTTCATAGCTGCGTTGATTCCGTCAACCGTTACGTCATTGCCCTTAACAACTGCTGTTAAGATAGTGGTAGAACCTGTCGGGGTCGGAACACGCTGTGCAGAACCGATTAACTTGCCGTTCAGCTCAGGGATAACTAATCCGATAGCCTTTGCAGCGCCAGTGCTGTTCGGAACGATATTTACTGCTGCTGCACGAGACCTTCTCAAATCGCCTTTTCTCTGAGGTCCGTCAAGAGTCATCTGGTCGCCTGTGTATGCATGGATAGTACACATGATACCGGACTGGATTGCTGCATACTTGTTAAGAGCGTCAGCCATCGGCGCCAGGCAGTTTGTTGTACAAGAAGCTGCAGAAATGATGGTATCCTCAGCCTTCAATGTATTGTGGTTTGTATTGAAAACAATAGTAGGAAGGTCGTTGCCTGCCGGAGCAGAGATAACAACTTTACGCGCACCAGCATTCACATGAGCCTGTGCTTTGTCCTTGGAGGTGTAGAATCCGGAGCATTCCAGAACTACGTCAACCTTCAAGTCTCCCCATGGGCAGTTATTTGCATCTGGGAAAGCGTAGATTTTGATTTCTTTTCCATCAACTGTAATGGAATCTTCCCCTGCGCTAACCTTGTCCGCTAATTCATACTTACCCTGGGATGAATCATACTTCAACAGGTGTGCTAACATTTTAGGGCTTGTTAAATCGTTGATTGCTACTACTTCGTATCCTTCTGCACCAAACATCTGTCTGAATGCCAAACGTCCGATACGACCGAAACCATTAATTGCTACTCTTACTGACATGATAATTCCTCCTAATTTTGAATGAATTTGGTATTACTTTGGATATATTACCCAACTTGTCTTTTATTTTACCTAATTTCCGCCAAAAATTCAAGGGGCATTTTCAACTTTGTTAAATTTTTATCACCTGTCACGGCTGCCTGCCCAAATCTCCCAAAACCGCTCCTGCACTGTGCCTGGTCACTCCTGTCTGGCAGCCGCCAGAGCAACCCCAGCGAACACATAAAACACCGGCGTAGTAAACAGGGAAGAATCACAAAACAGGCAGCAGACCAGATAGCAGACGCAAGCAAGGAAACAGCCAAATCCAAGTTTTTCTCTTGCTGAGCCCAGCGGACAGCTCCTATAGTAAGTGAAACAACGTTTCAGGAACAACGCATAAAATACCAGCAACGACAACAGAGACGCCAGCCCGGTCTGCACCCAGCTGGTAAGGTAATCATTATGCGCGCCTTCCATCACCCGCCTGACGCTGCCTGCATATACCATCTTCCCCACATAGTCGTCCTGCGGAAATGCTTCCGCAAAGGTATCCGGGCCGCTGCCTGCCAGCATATAATCCTTCAACAAGGGAATTACCCGCGACCAGATATAGAGCCTCCCGGAACCTAAATATTCCATGCCATGCATATCAATATGAGGGATTTCCCGCATCTCGTCCAGCTTCCCATCTTCATTCCGATAAAAATATCCATCCTGCGTCCTGACAAATTCCAGCGTATATCCTTCTATCTGGAGCATACAAGAAGTTTCCCCGTCTTCATCCAGGATTATTGCCGCAACTTCCTCATGGAAAGGAAGCAGCCACTCCCCGGCCCCATTTTGTTCCAACACTATAGGATTCCCTTTCTGATCTTCTGCCAAAAGATTTTTTTCTTCCATGGACAGCACAAGGCCCCTGCCGCCATAAACAATCGCAATGCCGTCCCGTGTGGTACGGATTTCTTCTATCTCGCTGTCTTTCCTGTCGTCTGCAACCCGCGACAGAAAACGGAATCCATTGACGGCGTCCGCACCGATAAATACAGCGGCAAGAAGAAACAGCCCGGGAAGGATGTATTTCCAATACCTTAGCAGCTGTTTCCCCCTGCAAAGAGCAAACACTGCAGCGCCCGCCGCCAATGCCACGAAAGCTGCCCTGGTATAAGTAAACCACAAGAGCATGAGGGAGGCAATAAGCAACAAAAGGAAGCAGGCCCTCTTCTTTTTCTGCTGCTCCCCAAATGCCAGGACGGCAAAAACTGCGGCCACCATGACTAGAAAGACCGCTGCATAATTAGGGTTATACAAAGTAAGGAACACATTATTCCCGCTGAATACATCCGTAAGGCTTCCGCCATACTCTGCGAACTGATGCTCGGACATAATCAGACGCTGTGCCCATCCCAAATTGAGAATGTCATGCCCGAAGGCCTGGAACCACCCGCTGACACTGAGCAGCAGGAACGAAACGGCAATGCCCTTTGTGACCGTCTGGTAATCCTGCTCGCTTTCCATCACCTGATAAGTATAAAATGACATGAGGCAATAGCCTGACAGCACTAATATGCTCTGGAACTGATAGAAGTTCCCGGTAAGGGAAGCCCTGGGATTGATGGGAAAAGCTGCAGACAATGTTACAAAGACGCCATACACCGCCAATGGCAGATAAATCCTGCTTGGCTTATGTTTGTCCCTATAAATTGCCATGCGCAATGACAAGATAAACAGGCTTACCACTGCCACTAGTTCAAAGAAATAACTCCTATAATATGCATATAAGTCCTGCGCCACGCTGTTATCCGAATGCCAAGGGTAACTGCCGTACCCATAGTCGTACTCTGCCAGATGCACGACAAACGGCATCAGGCAGAGTATGCAGAGTATGGGAAACAACAAGTCGTTCATATGCTCCCGCTTGTTTCTTTTCTTCGTTCCCATGATTTATTTTGCCTGAAAGGAAGTCTTTCCCTGGTTCGCCCAGTCTCTGTATATTTCATCATGCGAAATTCCCACCAGCCTATAGCTTCCTTTCTTTTTCAGCTTAAGATTCTGCACCTTAATGGAAAGCACGTTTTTCCCTTTTGTTGCCGTAGCAATTGCATAAAATCTATGCTTGGTGCGTACATCCTGGACATACAGCGGGAACTTTGCCGTGTTTCCCTTGGCAATTTTGGAATCCCAAATCCTGCTCACAGACGCCTTAATGCCAAAAATCTGGCTGTCCGTCAGCTTTCCGCTCACGTTCGCTTTCACATCAGAACCGCTCCCTCTGACGCCGGTAACATTAAACAGCTTCGCACTCCCCGTTCCAATCGGATTGGCGGATTCTACATATTTTCTGACAGTTTCACTGATCGCATACGCATGTGCAAGTTGCGGCAAATGCGCCTTGTTTTTGTATTGATAGGTAGTGGCATCGTAGGTTGATTGCATCCCAAAGTTGTGGTTCAAAGCATAGTCGGTAACATGCTCTTTCGCTTCCAGATAAATGTTTACCCACTTAATTATAAACTTATATGTGCTTTTTTTCAAAGACATAATAGCAAATGTATTTGGCTATCAATGAGACAAGACAATCGTTATATTACGATACTTTCCTTTTGACAAGAAGCTCCATTTGGCTTATGATTATATGGTTATTTGAAGTCATCACATAGCATCTATATACTCAGGAGGCGAAACTATGCTCTGGGACACACATATGCATACACATTTTTCCGTTGACAGCGAAGCGGATACCTTAGAAATGACAGCAGCTGCCATCCATGCGGGCCTTGGCGGCATCTGCTTTACCGACCACCTGGATCTTGAGGAGTCGCAAGCCACGCCGGAACTTTTCCCGCTCGATTTGCCGGCATATTTTAAAGAGATGAAAGGCCTGCAAGCGCAGTACGACGGAAAATTTCCCATACGTATCGGCGTAGAAATCGGTCTGCAGGATTACCTGGAGGACTTATTGCCAAAGATTATTCAGGAATATCCATTTGACTTCGTCATCGGTTCCTCGCACTGGGTCAATGGCGAAGACCCCTATTATCCAGAATACTTTTATGGCAAGGTCGAAGATGAGGCTTATCGGGAATATTTTGAATCCATCCTGGAAAATCTGGCCGTCTTTGACTGTTTTGACGTCTATGGGCATCTGGACTATATCGTGCGCTACGGCCCAAATACCAACCGATTTTACTCATACGAGAAGTTTGCGGACATCATAGATGAAATCCTGCGAATCCTAATCCACAAAGGCAAAGGCATTGAAATCAATACCGGAGGGTTCAAATACGGCCTCGGGCATCCCAATCCGACGGAAGACATCCTGAGACGCTACCGTGAGCTGGGAGGCGAAATCATCACCGTGGGAGCCGACGCCCACAAACCGCAGCATGTAGCATACGATTTCGCAAAGGTGCCGGGTATTTTAAAAGCTGCTGGTTTTAAGTATTATGCCGTTTTCTTAGAGCGTAAACCTGTGTTCCATGCCCTGTGACAGCAGGATCCATGGAACGGCAGAAACATTTTTATAATTTCTCCTTGCATTTTTCATGGAATGTGTTATAATAAAGTCGTTCACGCAGATATGGTTCATCGGTAGAACGCTAGCTTCCCAAGCTGGAAAGGCGGGTTCGACTCCCGTTATCTGCTTGTTTTAAACCGCCTGATTCCAGGCGGTTTTCTTTTTCGCTTTTCTTCAAACGATTTGGGTTCATCATGCTGCTGTTGTATCTGGCTCTTTTTCTCCAGGCGCGCCGGGAATACCGCAACGCAATGTTATATCTCCGATATCTATCCGTCTTGAAAAAATCTGATGGTTTACACAAACCGCCAACCACCAGTCTGACTGATGGTTGGCGGCCAAATTCTTCTGTAACACTGCCTGGCGACGCAGATATGACGCCCGTTTACGGTTCCAACGCCCCCGTCTTGCTTCCATCCGCCAGGCTGTACTCTTCCACCAGGCCATTGTCTGCCAGAAGGAAGAACCGCTCGCCGATATAAGTTCCCCGGAAGCCATAGCCATATCTGTCATAATCGCTGCAGTCTATTTCCATAACCTTACGGAACTCGCCATTTTCAAACGTGAACAGCAGATACATTGTCTTTTCCTCTTCAAAATCTTCGGCAGAAAACCCAAAGAGATTTTTCTTTGTGTCAATCAGCACAGCCTTGTAATCATAAAGCGCGTCCGAATACTCAAACCCCGAAAGCTCCATCTTAAACTGCTCCTTTACATCCTCGGGGGTGGAAATATCGAACATGGACAGCTTCAGGTATCCTGTCGCCCCGGTCTCCTCATCCGCCTCCATGCCAATCCCAAGCAGCAGATTGTCCGCATAAAAGTGGAGATACTCAGAGAACCCGCTGATTTTCAGCTCGCCCAGGATTTTTGGGTTCCTGGGGTCGGACAAATCTACAGAAAACAGCGGATCCGTCTCCCGGAAGGTGACAAAGTAACCTGTGTTCCCCATAAACCTCGCGGAATACACTCGTTCGTCCTCTGCAAGCCCCTCGATTTTGCCTACGGTCTCCAGCCCGGCATCCAGCACATAAAGGCTGTTGGTCGTCTTAGGCTCCGCATCGTCATACCCAAGGAATTCCCCAGTGATGTCGTCCACGATTTTTATGACGTCCTCAGACTGTACCGTTGTGACCAGGCGCAGATGCCCTTGGTACTCATTCATCGCCATATCGTCGCGCAGCGTCCCTTTGACTGTACCCCTCGCCTCTTTGCGCATTTTCCCATCTTTATAGGAATAACGGTACAAGACGGTGCTGTCAGACTGCCTGCCTGCTTCCTGATAGGAAATGTACTGCGTATCCGCCACATAGATGCTGCTTTGGCTCACATAAAACCTGTCTGCCGAAGTGACCAAGGCGCGTGTGTCCGTAAATTTATCCGGATGCTCCATGTCGACGGAAGCCATCACCAGATAGGAGTCTGCCTCGCTCTCTTCCGGGAAAGTTATCCTGTCTTCCTGGATAGGCTTTCCGTCCAGCATGGGGACATACGCCCTGAGATCTTCTTCGCTCTTGGGCTTACTGGTATCACAGGAGACAAAAAGGTACAGATATCCGTCAGAAATCCTGGAGTCCATGCAGTCCCCTTTCATCGTAAACGTATGATATTCCTGAGGGTTGGTACGGTCGGAGATATCATAGATATAAACCCTGCTGTAGGAATAGGCCGGTTCCAATGGTTCGCTGTAATCTCCGCAAACTCCGCCCACAGCCCAGCTTGGCTCTATCACTGCCAGCTTATCTTTCCATACATAGATATCCTCCACGCCTTCAAATTTCCCGACCCGGGCTGCTTCTTTCAGGCCTCCCTTGGTATCTATAATCCTTACGGTACGCTCTGCCCCGCCTTTCCACTCGGACACCCAGTAAAGGTATCTGCCGTCATTCTTGAGGATATCGGCTTCCTCCACTGCCTCTTCCTGCTGGTTCGTCTTACCGTAATCTTCTTCACCAGCCGCTTCCCCGCCTTCTGCCATGTCCGCATCCTCTGCCGTGTCCGCTGCCTCACTGTCCTTATCCGGAATCATCCCATCTTCTGCGACGCTTTTCTCATATTCCATGCCGCCGGAAGAAGAGGCTCCGACATCCATATCCGCCGTTTCCATGTCCGCGTCACCCGCCGCATCTGTCGCCGTGTCATCCACGGCATAGGATTCCGAAAAAAGGTATGATTTTTCCTCTTTGCTCCAATATTTGTCAAACGCCTGGTACAGCTCGGCGTATGTCGTCCCTTCCTCAAATACGCTTTCTTCCGCAGATTCCCCAACATCCGCCGCCGCATCATCTGCCGGGATTTCCGCTGTCTTATCCTCGGAAGTAAGGTTCCAATCCATATGCCTTCCTGCCGCAAATAACATCAAAGCCAGGCACGCTGCCGCTGCCAAAGCGCCATACCATCGGCGGGTATGCCTCCCCGGCTTACGTCCATTACCCTTCTGGTCCTCATCCTCCGCATATCCTGCCGGCGTCCCTTGCTGTCCGCCGCATCTTTGGCGCAGCCATGCCTCCATGTTCTCCGGCCGCAGGCTCTCCGGGACAGGCTCTTTCCCGGCCTCGTCCAGCAGAATCTGCCTGATATCTTCATCGTCCCATCTATGTCTCATTTCTCCCTTACGCATCATCACACCTCCAATTTCTTTCTCATTTTTTGAAGCGCCCTCCGATACCTGGAACGGACGGTACTGTGATTCTTGTTTAAGATTGCGGCTATCTCCTCACTGGTGTAGCCGCAGAACACAGACAAACCCACAATCAGCCGTTCCTCTTCTTTCAGTTCCCAAAACACCTGCTTCACCGCAGACGACGTGGCAAAATCCGGCTCCTGGGATATGGGGAGTTCCTCGATGTCGTCATCTTTGCGAAACCACTCCCGCATCCTCCGCCTGCAGCGGTTCACCAGAATCTGCATGATCCAGGAGGAAAATTTCTCTTTTTCCCTGAGCTGGTAAAACTTCTCATAAGCAGCCAGCACCGCATCCTGGACGGCATCTTCCGCCTCCTGCCGGTTCCTCATATAATACAACGCCGTCCGGTATAACTGCGGATATACTTTCTCATAACATTGCATGAACTCATCCATATCATCCTCAACCTCCCTTTTGAAATGCATTTCACTATATCAGAGCCATTTTCCCTGCAAAATGTTGCATCTATGTCCTAAAAATTCTGCGCGGGCATTCCCCAACCGCAGCCAACCGTATCAACCATACCATATATCTCCTATCCAACACAGCAGAACGGCAGGAAACCAAATGATCTTCCTGCCGCCTTTTTATTTGCCTGCAACCGTTCCATAAGCCTTATGTTTCAATAAGTTGATTACGCTGTCGGGTTTTTTGTGGGAAATCACTGCAAGCGTCTATTCGTGCAGACTGCTGATGCTGAATTCCTTTATATCCTCTAGCTCCTTCACTTCCCGGCCAATGCCTCCGATGACGCCGCCCATCTGCTCAATATCCCGTTTGAGAGACAGGATAATCCCTTCGGCCTGGCTAGTCTTCTCTGCCTGCCGCTCAGATGCTTCCTTGGCCTTCCGTGCAAAAACCACGCCGGCCTCAGAACTCCCTAGCAATTCACTGACAATGGCATCCATCTGCTTTGACGATTCCCGCGACTGATCTGCAAGGCTCCTAATCTGCTCTGCCACATCCGCAAATCCTTTGCCCAACTCTCCTGCCCTTGCCGCCTCAATGCTGGCATTTAGGGCAAGCAGATTGGCCCGGCCGGAAAAATCTGCGATGATTTCCGAGAAATCCCGGATTTGCGCAGCAGAACGACTTGTCACGTCAGCCTGCCTCCGCACATCCGCAACTGCCCTGCTGCCGGACTCATTGGCAGACACCAGCTCCTCCATGACGCCCTGCGCCATTTCACTGCAGGCCTTCATTTTATCTGAACCCCGGACAAGCATCTCCACGTCCTGCGCAATGGCATCGACAGCCTGCCCCATGTCTATAATCTGAGTCCCGGCTTCATACACTTTCTCTGACTGGGAAACCGCATTAATACTAATGGAATTGGCCTCCTTCCCCACCTGGCGTATGGACGACTCCATATCCCGGAGAGAATAGCTGACATCATCCGGTACTTTGACCAGGGATTCCGTAGCCACTTTCATGCTGGTAACCATCTCTGCAAAGGAGACAAACATGCCATTGACGGAACGCATCACCTGTCCTATCTCGTCATTGCGCTGTGACAGCTTATCGTCTTTCATGGAAAGCGTTCCATCCGCAATCTCATCCAGGCTGCCCAGCAGATTCTGGATACGTCTCAGCAGCTGCCTTACCATGAAAAATACGACAATCAGAACAATCATCAGCGAAAATACAAGGCACATAGCCCCGGCAGACACTGACATTTTCCCGCCCGCAACCAACTGCAGGACCACAAAGGATATAATCCCGGTCAGAGCCAGCGGAACAGCCAGCACAATCAATGCCAGAAACAGCATCCGCCTGCTCTTTCGCTTGCCTTTCATATCATCTTCCCCCTTAACGCTCTCATCTAAGGACATTATACGGCACTTCCTCTGACATTGCCACTATTATTTCAGCCGGCGCTTCCCAACCCCGGGGCTTTCCCCATACACAGCTGGTAATACTTGCCCTGCTGCCGTAAGAGTTCCTCGTGGGTTCCCCGTTCAATCACCCGCCCCTGCTCCAGCACCATGATGCAGTCGCTGTTGCGTACCGTGGAAAGGCGGTGTGCAATTACAAAGGTAGTCCGTCCCTTCATCAGTTTATCCATGCCATCCTGCACAAGCCGCTCCGTCCTGGTGTCTATAGAGCTGGTTGCTTCGTCAAGGATCAGCACTGGCGGGTCGGCAATCGCCGCCCGGGCAATCGCCAAAAGCTGCCGCTGCCCCTGGCTCAAGTTCGCGCCGTCCCCGGTAAGCATCGTCTGGTAGCCTTCCGGCAGCCTGCGGATGAACCCGTCCGCATTGGCAAGCTTCGCCGCCGCAAGGACTTCTTCATCCGAAGCGTCCAGCTTGCCATAACGAATGTTTTCCATCACCGTGTCTGTAAACAGGTGCGTATCCTGCAGCACGATACCCAAGGAACGCCTGAGGTCTGCTTTTTTTATCTTATTCACATTGATTCCATCGTAGCGTATTTTCCCATCCTGAATATCGTAAAACCGGTTTATAAGATTTGTAATCGTCGTCTTGCCTGCTCCGGTCGAACCGACAAAGGCAATCTTCTGCCCGGCATTGGCATACATCTTCACGTCGTGAAGCACAATCTTTTCTGGCTGATAGCCAAAATCCACGCCGTCAAGCACCACGTCCCCGGCCAGTTCCACATAATCTGTCGTGCCTTCCGCCTGATGATGATGCTTCCATGCCCAAAGCCCGGTACGACCCTCGGACTCTTTGAGCCCGCCGTTCTCCCTGCGGGCATTGACAAGCGTCACATAGCCTTCGTCCGCTTCCGGCTGCTCATCCATCATGGCGAAGACGCGCTTCGCTCCCGCCATCGCCATGACCACGCTGTTAAGCTGCTGGCTTACCTGGCTGACGGGCATGTTGAAGCTGCGGTTAAACGTAAGGAAACTTGCCAGGCCGCCAAGCGTGAACCCGCCCACGCCCCCAAGGGCAAGGACGCCTCCTGCAATCGCGCAGAGTACATAACTCACATTTCCAAGCTGCGCATTGATTGGCCCAAGCATATTGGCTGATTTGTTCGCCTCGTTCGCACTGACATAAAGTTCCTGATTCAGTTTACGAAACTGTTCCATGCTCTCCTTTTCATGGCAGAACACCTTCACCACTTTCTGTCCCTCCATCATCTCCTCAATATATCCGTTCACCTTGCCGATTTCCTTCTGCTGGGCAATAAAGTATCTTCCGCTCCTTCCGGCAAACGTCTTGGTCGCGAACATCATACCCCCTACCATCAGCAGGGTAAGGACGGTCAGAGGTACATTGAGGATCAGCATGCTCACAAGCACGCTGGCAATCGTAATCACGCTGGCAAATATCTGCGGCATACTCTGGCTGATCATCTGGCGCAGCGTATCAATATCATTGGTGTATACAGACATGATATCCCCATGGGAATGCGTATCAAAATAGCGGATTGGCAGGCTTTCCATATGGGTAAACAAATCATCCCTGAGGTCACGCAGCGTACCCTGGGTCACACGCACCATGACCCGGCTGTACATCCAGGCACAGGCCGCCCCTATCCCGTAGAAGACGCCCACGCGCAGGATTGCTCCCGCCAAAGGGCCAAAATCAGGATGTTCTGCGCCAATCATGGGCAGGATGTATACATCAATCAAGGTCTGCATGAACAAAGTCCCCTGCACATTGGCAAGCACTCCCACAAAAATACCTGCCGCCACCAGAAACACGTGATATTTATAGCGGGCAAGGATGTATTTCATCAGACGGGTAAATATTTTCCAGTCCATACTTTTCTTAGAAGTGTCTGGCATTTTATTTGGTTTTGGCATTATTCCCCGCCTCCCTTCTCTTCATCAAAATCCCCACCGCCGGTCTGGGATTCATACACGTCGCGGTATATCCCACTGCGCGCCAGCAGTTCCTCATGCGTCCCAAAATCCGCCACCCTGCCATTGTCCATGACGATGATGCGGTCTGCGTCCTGGACGCTGGAAATGCGCTGCGCGATAATCAGTTTCGTCGTGTCTGGGATTTCCGTAGCAAACGCCTTACGGATGCGGCTGTCTGTCGCAGTATCCACGGCGCTTGTGGAATCATCAAGAATCAGTATTTTCGGTTTCTTTAACAACGCCCGGGCAATGCAGAGGCGTTGTTTCTGCCCGCCGGACACATTGCTGCCGCCCTGCTCAATATAGGTATTGTATTTTTCTGGAAACTGTTCGATAAATTCATCCGCACATGCCATCCTGCAGGCGCGGACACATTCCTCATAAGAAGCCTCTTTGTCTCCCCACCTGAGGTTTTCCAGGATGGTACCGGAAAACAGCATATTTTTCTGCAATACCACAGAAACCTGGTTACGCAAAGTCTCCATATCGTATTCACGCACGTCTATTCCGCCCACGGAAACCGCCCCGGCTGACACATCATAGAGGCGGCTGACAAGGCTTACCAGGCTGGATTTGGCGCTCCCCGTCCCGCCGATTATGCCAACCGTCTCCCCGGCATGGATTTCCAGGTTGATGTCTTTTAATACCAGCTCCTCGCTGCCTCCTGCATAAGCAAAATCCACATGCTCAAAAGCAATGCTTCCGTCCCTGACTTCCATCACGGGGTTTTCCGGGTTGGCAAGGCTGCTCGCTTCCCCAAGCACTTCTGAGATACGCTCCGCACTCGCCATGCTCATGGTCACCATCACGAATATCATGGACAGCATCATCAGGCTCATGAGGATGTTCATGCAGTATGCCAGCAGGCTCATCAGCTCCCCGGTGGTGAGGGCATCCAACACAATCATTTTGGCTCCCATCCAGCTGATGGCAAGGATGCAGCCATAGACTGTAATCTGCATCAGAGGCGCATTCCATGTCAGGATATTTTCCGCCTTGCTGAACATACGGAAAATATTCCCGCTGGCTTTCGTGAAGCGTTCGTTTTCATAGTCTTCACGGACATATGCTTTCACTACGCGGATTGCCGACACATTTTCCTGCACGCTGGCATTCATATCATCATATTTAGGGAAAATCTGCTGGAAATAGCGGGTGGCTTTGCTCATGATGAGCAAAAGGCAGGCTCCCAAACCGATGACGGCGATCAGATAGATACTCGCCAGCTTCCCATTAATGGTAAACGCCATGACCATAGCTATAATCATGGAAAAAGGCGCGCGGACGCACATCCGCAAAATCATCTGATAGGCATTCTGGATATTCGTCACGTCCGTAGTGAGCCTCGTCACAAGCCCTGCCGTGGAAAATTTGTCGATATTGGCAAAGGAGAAGCCTTGAATGTTTTCAAACATGGCTTCCCTTAAATTCCTCGCCAATCCGGCAGAAGCATTGGCGGCATATTTCGCGCCCAGCATTCCTGCCGCCAGACCCAGCAACGCTGCGGCCAGCATCACCAGCCCAACCTTATAAATATACCCCATATCCCCTTTGTTGACGCCGTTGTCTATAATCGCTGCCATCAGGAGCGGAATTACCATCTCCATGATGACTTCCAGAATCATAAAAACAGGCGTCAGGAGCGAATCCCGCTTAAACTCCTTCACCTGTCCTAAGATTGCTTTCAGCATCCGGTGACCTCCTTATCTGTTTCTCCAATGATCAATCATCTTATATCTGCTCCTTTATATTTCATTTGCCAACCTATGTATACGAAAATGAAAGAGCCACTTGTAAAACAAACGGCTCTGATGTATGGCTGGCTGTGAAGCAATCAGTCTCTGATTTCTAAATAATAACCCCTCCGCCAACCACCGTATCCCCATCATAAAATACTACGGCCTGCCCCGGCGTGATGGCGCGCACCGGCTCATGGAAACGGCAGATTACCGTATCACTGCCTGCCTTGCAGATTGTGCAGGGCGCGCCCTTATGGCTATAACGAATCTTGGCCACGACTTCCATCTCCCCTTCCAGATCGGTAACTGACATAAAATTTAACTGTCCCGCATGAACCACATCGCCAAACACTTCCTCATTGCTGCCCAGCACTACCTCATTCGTCTGAGGGCGTATTTCAGTAACAAAAACAGGAGTTCCCAAAGCAATGCCCAGTCCCTTACGCTGTCCAATCGTATAATGGGTAATCCCCTTATGCCGCCCTAAAACCTGTCCTCCTGCCGTCACAAAGTTCCCTTCCGGCGGAATCTTTCCTTCTGCCTCCCTCTCAATAAAAGCCGCATAATCGTGATCAGGGATAAAGCAGATTTCCTGGCTGTCCGGTTTATCAGCTGTGCGGAGGCCGATTTTTTCTGCCATGGCACGGATTTCTTCTTTTGTATAATCTCCTACCGGCATCAGCGTATGGGCAAGCTGATGCTGTGTCAGGTTATACAAGGCATATGTCTGGTCTTTTGCCGCGGTAGCCGATTTCCGCAACGCATATCTGCCGTTCGCAAGCTTCGCAATCCGGGCATAATGACCGGTGGCGATATAATCCGCGCCGATGTCCATGCTCCGTTTTAACAGTGATTCCCATTTCACGTAACGGTTGCAGGCAATGCAAGGATTGGGCGTATGGCCGCGCAAATATTCCGCAACAAAATAATCTATGACATGCTCCTTAAATTCAGTTTTAAAATTCATCACATAATATGGAATGCCAAGCATTGCCGCCACCCGCCTGGCGTCATCCACCGCTGACAGGCCGCAGCATCCGCCGTTTTCTTCCAAGGCAGCTTCTTCCTCATCCTGCCAAATCTGCATTGTGACCCCAATCACCTCATAACCCTGCTCTTTTAAGAGCCACGCCGCTACGGAGGAATCCACGCCGCCTGACATTCCTACTACTACTTTTTTCTTATTCATATTTTATCTGCTCATG